>JAYWII010000051.1:0-52096 GCA_043788995.1 Chitinophagaceae bacterium
GAAGGAAAACGTTTTTGATATAAACGTAATTCTGAAACAGATTCTTTAACGATAACTTGTTTGGGTTGTAGCATACACAAATATACAACAAATAGGTATCAATTTAAAGTCTAATTGGTATAAAGCCGCTTTATTTCACAATCATAACGCTTCCCTTTCTTGTTTTTGTAACCCTGTTTTTGTAAGTGTAACTGGCTGCATATACAAAGCTGGCAGTGCCCAGCATTTTTCCCTTATTTGTACCATCCCATTTTTCATAAGGATTACGGGTACTGAAAACAATTTCTCCAAAACGATTAAATATTCTCAAGGAATAATCGCTGATGATAAACAGGTTTCCCAGCGGACCAAATTTATCATTTAACCCATTCCCATCAGGTGAAAATGCAGATGGGAAATAAACATCATCACAGTTATCCAGTATTGTAATATTGAGGCTGGCACTGTCTGTGCAACCTTCACCGGTGCTAACCACTACTTTGTAATTTCCGGCAGTGTTTGCGGTGAATATTTGCTGTGTTGATCCATCCTGCCATAAATAATTATTGTACAATCCTGGATTTAATATCAGTTTATCAGTAGTGCAGATGGCAGTATCATTACCAATAAAAGGTTTGCCTGGTAAAGGATTAACGATAGCTGCTAAGGTAGCTGGTTTACTATCACATGTTCCTACCGTATTGGTAAGATAATACCGGGTGTTGTTTTCCAAATAGGTGTTGAGTGTATTACCTACATTTACCTGGTTGATCAATTCCTGCTCTGTATACCATTTAATGGTGCCGGTACTTGAAGCACTTAGTAACACATCGCCAGGTCCGCAAACTGACAATGGTGTAACATTAGGAGGCTCTGGTTGGTTAAGGATATTTAATGTAGCTGTTGAACTGCCGGCAGCATTACATTCTCCCGCTGCTACTGAATAGTTAATTATATAATTTCCGGGAGTACTTAAGGTTAGATCCACCATGCCGGTATTAGGATTGATCATCAGACCTGCTGTGGAAGAAAAAACACCTCCCATTGTAAACCCTGTTTCAGATACAACTGTTGCACTGGTATCGCCCTGGCATACCGGGCTAAAATAAGAAAAATCGGTAATCGGATCGCCATATGAATTAATGGTTAAAATGGTACTGTCCGAATCCGCAAGCCGGCATAAGAATTTAGGTACAGAATATTTTATTTTATAAGTGCCCGGTGTACTCAGCCCGATGCTGATGGCGCCTGTTGTTGAATTAATATTTAGCCCGGCAGGAGTTGCAGAAAAAGTACCTCCAATTGCAAATCCAGAGGCTTTAACTAACGTTGGATTACTACCTGCTGTAATGCAGGTAATACCCGGAGTATAACTAAATTTTGTTACCGGCCTGGTGGTATCCACAATGTTGAGGAATGCAAAATTATTGCTGGCCAGCCTGCAGCCTAAAACAGGTAAACTGTAAGTGACCAGGTAAGAGCCTGGTATGCTGGCCGCAAGATCAATTTCTCCGGTTAAAGGTTTTACAACAATTCCCGGGCTGGAACTGAAGGTTCCGCCGGTAGTAAAGCCAGCAATGGTGGCTGGTAATGGATTAGCATCGTTTTTACAAACGGGAGAGCTATAAGAAAAAAGTGTGAGGGTGGGTACAGCAGGATTAATGGTGATCCTGATAGTTGTAATGGCTCCCTGTATGCAGCCAGTTGTATTGAAATTATATTTTACCAGGTAACTTCCCGGTGTACTGCTGGTTAAATTGATACTGCCATTTACAGCATTTACAGATAAGCCGCTGGTGGAGGAAAAAGTACCGCCAGTAGTAAAGCCTAATGTGTATGCAGGCCCTGGATTGATGCCATTGATACAAACTGTATCAGGGCTGTAAGTAAATGCAGTAACGGCAGTACTGTCTTTATTAATAGTTACTGTAATTGCTGATCTTGGTCCTTCACAGCCAAGAATTGTTTGGCTTACATAATAAAAAGTATTTCCGGGTGTAGTGGTGGCAGGAGTGGGGGCAGTAGCTGCATCAGTGCCACCAGTTGCAGCATTGTACCAGAGTAAATTACTGCCGGTAGCTGTTACTGCGGATGCGGTATTATATTGACAATAAGTAACCGGGCTAACAACAACTGGTGTTGCAGGTGTAGCATTCACCGTTACAGTAATTACAGCTCTCGGGCTTTCACAACCAAGCAATGTTTGGGTAGTGTAATAATTGGTATTGCCAGGGATAGCTGTGGATGGAACTGGTGCCACAGCAGCGCCGGTTCCACCAGTTGCAGCAGTATACCATAGCAGGTTACTTCCTGCAGCAGTTAAAACTGTTGATACTAAATTTTGACAATAAACAACCGGGGTGATAACGGAAGGTAATGCCGGAGTTGGGTTAACCGTTACAGTTATTACGGCTCTTTGGCTTTCACATCCGTTGATGGTTTGACTAACATAATAAATCCTGTTGCCGGGAGAGCTGGTTGACGGAAGCGGAGCTATTGCAGTACCGGTTCCACCAGTTGCAGCAGTATACCATAGCAGGTTACTTCCTGCAGCAGTTAAAACTGTTGATACTAAATTTTGACAATATACAACCGGGGAGATAACGGAAGGTAATGCCGGAGTTGGGTTAACCGTTACTGTTATTGCAGCTCTCGGGCTTTCGCATCCGTTTATAGTTTGACTAACGTAATAAATAATATTGCCGGCATTGGCAGATGATGGTGTTGGAGCAGTTGCACTTCCTGTCCCACCTGTTGCAGAGCTGTACCATAGTAACCCGGTACCTGTTGCAGATAATACAAAGGTTGTTTCATTCTCACAATATACAACCGGTGTGGCTATAACCGGTGCCGCAGGATTTGGGTTAACCGTTACTGTTATCGATGCCCGGGGGCTCTCACATCCATTGATTGTTTGACTTACATAATACAGTGTTGAGCCTTGTCCGGTGGTTGAAGGTGTTGGTGCTGTTGCATTGCCACTGCCTCCCGTTGCTGTTGTATACCACAGCAGGTTAGTGCCTGTTGCGGTTAAAGCAGCAGCCACGTTATTTTCACAATAAGCAACCGGAGTTGTAGCAGCAGGTGTTGCAGCAATAGAATTAACTATTACAGTTATTACAGCTCTCGGGCTTTCACATCCACTGATCGTTTGGCTTACATAATAATCTTTATTACCTGTAGTGGTGGTTGATGGCACAGGTGCAATTGCAGAACCTGTATCACCTGTTGCGTTGGTGTACCAAAGCAGACTGGTGCCAGTGGCAGATAGAGCAGCTGCGGTAATGTTTTGACAATTAACAACTGGAGTAGTAACAGCAGGTGCTGCAGGAATTGGGTTAACCGTAACAGTTATTGCAGCTCTTGGACTTTCGCATCCGCTTACTGTTTGGCTTACATAATAAATAGTGTTGCCGGTGTTGGTTGATGAAGGTGTTGGTGCCGTTGCACTTCCTGTACCACCCGTTGCAGTGGTATACCACAATAAGCTGGCACCAGTTGCTGCTAGTGGAGTCGTTGCTTCATTCTCACAATAAGGAACGGGGGTAGTAATAACAGGAGCTGCAGGTTGTGCTGATATTGTTACCGTAATAGCAGCTCTCGGGCTTTCACATGTGCCCGTTGTTTGACTAACATAATAAATGATTGATACAGCTGTTGCTGTGGAAGGTGTGGGTGCTGTTGCAGTTCCTGTACCCCCGGTTGCAGCAGTATACCAGAGCAGGCTGGTACCAATGGCTGTTAATGCTGGTGCTGTAGCATTTTGACAATAACCCACTGGACTGGTAACTGCCGGAGGCGAAGTTGCTGTAATTGTATTTACAGATAAATTAGTTGGTGGAGATACACAGCCGGATAAAATATCTTTTGCAGTAACAGCATAATTAGTTCCAGGTGTTAGTCCTGAAAATATTCCACTTGCCTGGTAAGCGCCACCAATACTGTATTCTAGACTAACACCAACCGGGGCAGTGATGGTGATAGTGCCGTTTGCTGTATTGCAATCAGGTTGGGTAGTAACACTGGCAGAGGGTGCAGCAGGAGCTCCGGGTATGGTATTTACAGTTAATAATAAGGGAGTAGAAATACAACCAGTGCTGATATCTGTTGCAGTAACGCTGTAAACGGTTCCATTGGTTAATCCTGAAAAAGTACCGCTGGATTGATAAATACCGCCAACGCTGTATTCAATATTAGCTCCTGAAGGAAATGTTATTACAATAGTGCCTGTTGCAATTGCACAAGATGGTTGTACTGTTACTGATCCAGCCGGGGTTGCCGGGCCGGCTGGCAATGTATTCAACGTAACAGGTGTGGCCACAGAGATACAACCTGTAACAATATTTTTGGCAGTTACATTATAAACAGCAGATGTAAGTCCTGTAAATGTTGCACTTGATTGATAAGTACCCCCAATGCTGTATTCAAAATTGACGCCGAATGGTGATGTTACTATAATGGTGCCTGTTGGAGCCAGGCAGGTTGGTTGTACAGTGGCTGATGCAACTGGTGCATTTACTTTCGGGCTGATGATAATAGCTCCTGATATATTACTGGTAGTGGTGCATCCACCTGAATTAGTGATTTTGCAATAGAAATATAAGGTTCCGGTACCGGCTGATGAAGGAGTGAAAGTACTCGAATTTGCAAAAGGCAATGCAAACCCTGCTGTATTAGAAGGTGTGGTACTGATATACCATTGATAGCTGCTGATAGTACCGCTGCCGGCTGTGGCAGCAACACTTAGCGCTGGTATTGGAGCATTCTGACAAATATTTTGTATGGTGCTGGTTGGGTGAGTTGTTATCACGGGTGCCGGGTTCACCGTTACTGTCACGTCCTTTGTTAATGAGCAGCCCAGAGAATTGGTGCTGGTAAGTGTGTACGTGGTGTTGCTTACTGGCGATGCTGTAACAGTAGCAGTATTAGTACTGTTTAACCCGGTAGCGGGACTCCAGGAATAACTGCCGTTACCGCCTGATCCAACAAGGTTTACACTTTTACCTTCACAGATAGCAGGTGCGGATGGGGTTATATCCAACACATTAATGCCGGTATTGGCTGCGATACTGAAAGTACATTTATCGTTATTAAAGCCATCTATCATTAAATAATAAATATTGCCCGGTGTTAAACCAGTGGCAGAAACTATTGTAGGTAATGGATTAGCGGCAGACTGGTAAGGGAAAATATGCGGATAACAACCATAGGAAGTTACGGCACCTGAACCACAGGTTCCGCTAAAGAATATCATTTGAATACCTCCACCAGGCCCGGCTGAACTGGTAGGTACCCATACTGTGAAAGATACTGTGGAGGCAGCTGCTTCAAATTTAATAAACGAATTGTTTTGCAAACCAAAGCAACCATCCAGTCCGGATCCAGGCCAGTCCTGTACTGTATTACCGGTAGTGTTTCCACAAAGCCCGTTAAAATCACATACCGCTGTGGCGTTGGAACAGGAAGAAGTACCCGGCAGCGTGGTAGAACAAGCAGGTATAGCAGGCGGTAAAGGAGCAGGTGTATTATTAAATAATAAACTCCAGGAAGTGAGTGAACCGGCATTTGCACCGGTCCTCCTGTCTTGTATACAAAGACTCCAGGTGCCATCGGCATTTTGTCCATTGTTTACGGAACCTAAATATCCTTCGGGTAAAAAATTACCATTAAAAGGCGCATTGGCAAATTTTACAGAACTGCTGGCAGTGGCAGTAAAACAAGTGTTGATATAATTGTTACCGCTGCCGCCATTTTGTATAGAAAGCGGAACCACGGTTCCGTCTGGTGCTGATAGCAAAATTTCCAGTTCGTCCGTATTGGGATGGGTAATATTAATGCAAACACTTGCCAGTCCAATGGCAGTGGGGCTGATGTTGCCAATACCGCTGACATTATTGGTAAAACAGGTCTGGGTGGTACTGGTGCCGGGTATGGCGCCAACATTGCCCACAAATGTTTGAGCTTGTATACAATAAACAGAAAATATAAAACTGGTTAGCAGCAGTAATTTTTGCATAATATTGGAATCGCAATAAATTTAATTTTAATAATACCTGCTGAGTGCGATTTGTATGCAACGTTCTTTGGGGGCTACATTAAAATCAGTCAGCAGCTATTGCTGGTATAGTGTTCAATCGGGGGAGGGATTAAAGGGATAAAAATAGGCCTGATATGTTATTTTAACATTACTGCAGTTATTAGTAAAATCGCTTATTTAATACCGGCTGTAATTACCTGCTTATTCTTCAAGCCTACTCATTCCAATTAGTTTCATTTGATAACGATGAACCTGCAGTTTTTATTGACTGGGCCAACGAAATTTCCATCAATTTTATTTCGTCCGGGGTAAAATAGCGCCATTTGCCGGTTGGTAAGCTGCTTAAAGTGATGTGCATGATTCTGGTTCTGCGTAATGTATCCACCTCGTATCCCAGTGCCGCACACATCCGCCTGATCTGCCTGTTGAGGCCCTGGGTAAGGATGATCCGGAAGCGGTTCTTACCTTCCTGTTTCACAAAACATTTTTTTGTAACCGTATCAAGGATCTTTACGCCATTGCTCATTTTGTGTATAAAATCACCGGTAACAGGTTTGTCCACGGTAACCACATACTCTTTCTCATGATTGTTTCCCGCTCTCAGGATCTTATTGACGATATCACCATCATTGGTTAAAAAGATCAGTCCTTCAGAAGGTTTATCCAGCCTGCCGATGGGAAATATTCTCGTTTTATAATTGATAAAGGAAATGATGTTGGATTTGTCTTTCAGGTCTGTGGTACAGGTGATGCCAACAGGTTTATTAAAAGCGATGTAAACAATTTTATCTTTTTTCTTAATGGGCTCGCCATCTATTTCCACCACATCGCCGGGGTTTACCCGGTTGCCTTTGATGGCTACATTATCATTGATGGTAACTCTTCCCTGGTCAATATAATTATCTGCTTCCCTGCGGGAGCAGAAACCAGTTTCACTGATGTATTTATTGAGGCTCTTATCCATGAAACTTCAAAATTAAGTTTTTTACACCGCTTCATTAAAAGCTGTTCGCCAGCTTTATACACATTATTTACCAGTAACTTTGGTTTTCTATCAGCCAGGCTATCGCTCTTAGTAATAGGGGAGGAAAGTCCGGACAGCAAAGGGTAACACACCGGTTAAGCGCCGGTCCCGGTTTTGATCGGGAAGATAGTGCCACAGAAAATAACCACCGCCCCTTGTCATGCTGAGCTTGTCGAAGCATGATAAAGGGCGGCCAGGGTGAAAATGTGAGGTAAGAGCTCACGGTCCCGGTTGGTAACTACCGGGATGGGCAAACCTTGTGTGCTGCAATGCCATGTACACCAGCGCCTGAAAGCGGCCCGTTTGACCCCGAAGTTTCGGGGGCGTTGGAGGGTAGGCAGCAAGATCGTAACAGTAATGTTGCGGCCAGATAAATGATAGCCTCTTTCATTGTCGAAAGGCGAATGGATAGACAGAATCCGGCTTATCGGCTGATAGATTTTTTTAATATTGAAATTAGGCTTGGGCTAAACGATTACACTTTATGATCAAATCTAAATTTTCTTTCATAGGGATTTTTTGCCTGTGGTATCTAAGTTTAGCAGGTTTATTTATTTCGTATCTAACCTTCGGAATATTCTTGCATTTTTTTGAAATTGAATTGGTAGAAAATAATTTAACTAATACTGAATCAATAATTTTTCTATTTGTGTATCTACTCATAATATCTATCGCATTCGCACAAGTAAAAATAAACAGTAACATTATTTATATAGATACTTTGAATAAGACTATTTCTTTCAAAAACTATTTTACAAGACAGAAGAAGATTTACTCATTTAGTGAATTTGAAGGCTACATTGACACATTTATGAAAAGTCCACGTGGCGACTTTCGGGTATTTTACCTTGCTAGAGAAAATAAACCTGTAAATAAGATGTCGGGACGAATTTATTCAAACATAGAAGAAATAGAAGAAGGACTAAAACAAATGAAATATTTAGGCTTTCATAAATTCAGTTTAAAATGGTCATTAAAGATATTTTTTTACAAAAAAGTTCTCGAATGAAAGCCTATGCCCAACAAGAACTTGCTGGAATAATCTTACTAGCCTTATCTTCGGATCAATAAAATAATTTGCATGAACCGTAATGAATTTATTAAGAATGCCGGCTTGTTAAGTGCCGGATTATTGTTGAAAGACCTGGCCTTTGCCCAGTCGCCTGCAGCCTTTCCAACCGTACGGGTGCCAATGGATCAGCGAAAATTTCAAAGCAAAGCGGTAGAAGCCGCCATCACTGAATTTCAGTTAAAAGTGAAGAACAAAGAACTGAGCTGGCTTTTTGAAAACTGTTTCCCCAATACACTGGATACTACCGTTGATTTTACCATAATCAATAATAAACCCGATACCTATGTTATCACGGGAGATATTGATGCGATGTGGTTAAGGGATAGTACAGCGCAGGTTTGGCCCTACCTGTTGCTGATAAAAAAAGATGCTGAACTGCAGCAACTCATTGCAGGTGTTATCAACCGGCAAACAAAATGTATATTGAAAGATCCCTATGCCAATGCTTTTT
This sequence comes from Chitinophagaceae bacterium, assembly GCA_043788995.1. Classification (GTDB taxonomy): domain Bacteria; phylum Bacteroidota; class Bacteroidia; order Chitinophagales; family Chitinophagaceae; genus Ferruginibacter. The sequence continues at coordinate 8,564 of JAYWII010000051.1, forward strand.
ATAAAGATGAAAACCAGGTAAGCGAATGGAAGAGTGACCTCACTAAAATGCAACCCGGCATTCATGAACGCAAGTGGGAAATTGATTCATTGTGTTATCCCATCCGGCTGGCATATAATTACTGGAAACTCACCAATGATACCACACCATTTGATCAGCAATGGAAGGATGCCATTAAAGCAACCTTACAAACTTTCAGGGAACAGCAGCGCAAAGACGGCAACGGACCTTATTCGTTTCAGCGGACCACAGCATGGGCCACGGATGGAGTTCCCTTAGGTGGTTATGGCTACCCTGTAAAACCAGTGGGCCTCATCTGCTCTATGTTTCGCCCCAGTGATGATGCAACTGTTTTTCCTTTCTTAATTCCGTCTAACTTTTTTGCAGTGGTTAGTTTGCAGCAGGCAGCCACGATGGTAAAGCAAATTTTAAAGGAAGATGCATTAGCTGGCGAATTAACAGCCCTGGCAAATGAAGTAAACAAAGCATTACAACAGCATGCTGTTATCAATCATCCGCAGTACGGAAAAATATATGCTTACGAAGTAAATGGTTTTGGCAGCTATCATTTAATGGATGATGCCAATGTGCCCAGTTTATTATCACTGCCTTACCTGAATGCAGTAAAAAATACCGATCCGGTTTATATCAATACCCGTAAGCTGTTATTATCTGGCAACAATCCATTCTTCTTTAAAGGAAAAGATGCAGAAGGTATTGGCGGGCCACATGCAGGTATGGATATGATCTGGCCGCTGAGTATCATTATGAGAGGATTAACCAGTAATAATGATGTAGAAATAAAAAAGTGTATTGCGATGTTGCAGAAAACACATGGCGATACCGGCTTTATGCATGAATCTTTCCATAAAGATGATGCTGCTAAATTTACCCGTAAATGGTTTGCCTGGGCCAATACTATTTTTGGAGAGTTACTGTGGGAGGTTTATCAATCGAAGCCGCAGTTGCTGGGTTAGAATGTGTTTTGGAACATAGTTCTTACTCATAAGGTTGGCGACAGTTTACCACACAAAACCAATAAAGAGATGTTGCAGCGAATTAATTGTTGTTGGGCTGCCGAATGTTAATCGTTTTTTTTAAAAATGCTTTCAAACAGGTTGGATAAAAAATGTTTTAAGATTGGAGTAACTTATTTTAGTGGAAATGCAATTAGTACGCAGCAATACAAAAATTTCGTTACAAGTTATTTAACGTAAATTCATGAAGACAATATCATTAATTACTTTTTTATTAATCTTCTCTTTTGAAGTAAAATCTCAAAATGCACCATCTGCTGCTGAGCCAGAAAATGCAAACAAAATCTTAATTGACTCTTTAATGAGTGTTTCAAAATACGACGAATATTTTATTCAATTTTGTGATCGTCAAATAGACAATGCAGCTAAAATCAATAAGTGGACATTTGATCAAACAAGGGCAAGAAAACTAAATGTAAATTTTGCCGATTTTAAGAGGTATACAATCTATAACTGGTTTTCCAGTTTATCAAAAGAAGAACTTTTAGACCTGATAAGTATCATTGGAAAGCTTAATGTGAAAAACAAATATTCCAGCTTCCTTATAACGCATTCAGGAGTTCAAAGTAATTTAGAGCTGTTTGTAAAAGAGTACATAAAATAACTGCAGCCAGCGTTGGTTTCGGTTGCACAACTACTTTTAATAAATAATTGACCCGGTTTAGTGGAGTGATTTTTTTCTTTAGCCATATTGAAGCCTTCCCTTTTTTTACTTTTTTACAGCAATTAATTTTCTGTCAAAGCAATACATAGGTATACAGGGTGTTCTTCAATGTCATAGCAAGTGTGTTATTATGTAAAATAAGAAAGTTATATTCACTGCAAGTTATCTCAAACAATACGGAACATTACAAGAGAAGGGACTGGATTTCATCCGGTCCTTTTTATCGGTGCAGCTGCTGCATTGCTCCTGTTCAGTTACTGTTAGCATTACAACATACACTATCCAGCCTGTCCATATTTCTGTAGATATCATTGCAGAGCTCTTTCAGTTTTTCTGAATATTTGGATACACCTCTTTTTATTTCAATTTCTGTTTGTACCAGTAAAAGGGATTGGGAGATAAAATTCAATTGCTTTTTCAATGCAATGATTCTTTCTTTTGGAATTACTGTATTCCCCGGTTCTTTAAAATTTTTATCAATTGCCCTGCCTGTATTATGTGCCAGGTAGGTTGATACCCCATCATCGGCTGTTACTTTTACAAAACCTGCTTTAACAGCAATTTTTACAGAGGCTGTAAAAAATCCTTTATCTAAAAATTGTTGATTGATCGTAATTCGCTGTTCTCTCCGGTATTGAAAAATATGTGGCAGAATAATTTGCTGCAGTGCTTTTGGTAAATGCCCCTGCCTGCGGTAATGTTTTGATACCAGCCAGTACAGATCGCCCCCTGCATCCAATACTGCAGCTACATATATTCCTTCATTGTTTTTAATACAGTAAATTTTTTGAGGTTCATAGCTGGCCAAAGTTGGGTAAGGTTTCATGGTCCACACTTTTCCATATTCCACCATGGGAGACAGCGGTGTTAAAAAAATAAGTTCTTCGGCAGTATTATTATTTAAACTGTCAATAAGAGATTCTAATTGCAGGTCTGTCATCATAGATATTGTTTTAATGCGGTTAGTGAAATGCGGACTTTGAAATAAACTGCCAGGTTACAAGAAACTGCAACTTAAGCGTTTTATTCAAGAGTAAACTATTTGTGATGAACAGGGGAGTTTGGGTAACAGGCGATGACTGTAAGCAGTTTTCTGCTTTATCAATTTTTGCAACTAACCTGCGGAATAAAATAGTCTTGTAAAATCGTTGATGGCAGCTTTGAAATTCATTAAAAAAAACGCTCCTGCTAAAGGGGGGTATTACTTAAGTCCTTTGCCCTTCGCTATTGCTGTCTCACCAATTTTACTTTGGTATATACTGCAAAGGGTTTGTTGGGTTCTGCCAGTTCAAAGGTTTCTTCTATTTCATTTTCATTCAGTATGCGGTAAGTTTCCTTTGCCCGCCAGCCTGCAGGAATATTTTCAATTGCTTCTGTAATAAAAACAATTGTTTTTTTATCAGGCGCAATACTGTCGAGCACATATTCATTTACAAATCCTTCTGTGTGAAACTGGCGCAGTTTAAATTTTTTCCTGCTTTTATCATAACTGAAATATCCAATGTCTTCGTGTACTTCTGCTTTGTTGCCGTTAGCAGCAGATGGCGGGTAGGTAGATTTATTCCGGATCTCAATAAAATTTTTTCCTGAAGTAAATTGATAGGTTCTTTCATATTTTCCTTTTCCCGGCTCACCTTCTCCGTTACCTGTCCAGGTTCCAATAAAGGGTTTTAATGGTAGCCAGGTACTGTCCTTTTTTGTTGGCTGTGCAACCAGTATGCAGGGGAATATCAAAAGAAAAAAAAGCAGCTTCTTCATAGTGTATTTAATTTGATAATTCAGGATGTCGTTTGAAACTGCAAAACAAAAAATTCTGCCGGGTATCAAATGGTGTGGTATGATCTTCTGTAATGCAGCGTATTTTATCGAAGCCTTTTTTTAATTCTTTTGTCAGCGTTTCTTCGTTGTACTGCTTTACGTTAAGGCCGCTGCATTTGCCTGGTCCGTTGTGTGAAAAGGTTCCAATAGTTAAATATCCATCCACTGCTTTTCTTGCAGTATCAATATATTTTGCCACTTGGTCTTTTGTGGTAAGAAAATGAAAAGTTGCTCTGTCGTGCCATACATCAAAATGGGTGGTGGGTTTATAGGTGGTGATGTCGCTTACCACCCAGTCTATTTTTTGTGCTTTGTCTCCAAGCCGTTGTTTGGCCTTATCCAGCGCTTTGGCTGAAATGTCAAGCACAGTAATATTTTCAAAACCTTCTTCTAATAAATAGTCCGCCAGTTTACTGTCACCACCGCCAATGTCTATGATCCTGGCGGTTTTTGGTAAGCCAAAAGAGTGGATGAAATCCAGGGAAGTTTTGGGTACTTCCTGTGTCCAGCTTACCTGGTCGGGATTGTTCGTTTCGTACACCTTTTCCCAATGCTGCTTTTTTGCGGTATTCATATTTTTAAAATTGATGATTAAGGTACAGTTTTTTTTATAACAAATGTTACCACCCTGCAGGCAGGAATTTAAGAACTTACATTTTGATAATGGAAGTTTGAAAAAGCCTGACCCCTGAAAGCCATTGCTGAAGAATGTGGGATCATCAGCCGACCTGCTTTTATAAAATTAAAAAAAACATTACAGAACAAAACATTGCTGCTTCTGTAAAAAAACTTGTTTAATATTTAGCCTGTTTAGCTGTAATGCAGTGCCATACCGTGCTAAAAAAAATTGCTAAAAATGGAACAGGCTTATCAACCCCTTCTTCCCAACCATCAATCTTTTTCCTTATTTTCACTACTCATCTCCCTTACACTATGGCCTTATTTCAACAATCTGTTTTAAAGAAATACATCAACGATCTTAACAAAGAAAACCTGCACAGCGCCTGGTTATTGTTTCAATTGCATTTTCACAATGCTGCCATACAACACAATATTCTTAATGCAAAGGAAGAAGAATACCAAGAAGGTTTTGTAAGAGACCTGTTTGTAAATGTGCTGGGTTATACCTTAAAGCCACAGCCCGGTTACAACCTGGTGATGGAGCAAAAAAGCACCAGCGATTCCACTAAAAGCGATGGCGCCATCCTATCGGCTGCCGGCCATGTTACCGGGGTTATCGAATTAAAAGATACCAATACCACCGACATGGATAAAGTGGCCAAACAGGCATTTGGTTACAAACACCAGCATAAAGATTGTGTGTATGTAATAACCGCCAATTTTGAAAAGCTGCGCCTTTACATCAGCGATGCCATCGACTTTGAGGAGTTTGATTTGTTTCGGCTAACCAAAGACCGGTTTGCCGTTTTGTATTGCTGCCTGCAGCAACAGGCCCTGCACCACCATGTGCCTTTAAAGATGAAACAACAATCGGTAGCTGCCGAAGAAAACATTACCAAAAAACTCTATGCCGATTATAGCAGGTTTAAAAAACAATTGTTTGCCAGTATCGCCGAAAAAATCCGCAGTACAACAAACTGGAACTGTTTAAAAAAACACAGAAACTGCTGGACCGTTTTCTTTTTATACTTTTTGCCGAAGACCGCCTGCTGCTGCCGCCCAATAGTGTAAGGGATATTTTGAAGCAATGGGAAGGGGTGGTGGTAGGTTGAAGGTTTCCCATTTTTATCATACAATTGAACCTTCATGGTATTATTAGTTATTGTATTTGCACTGCTGCAGACTTGCCCAAAACGGTGAAGTTTGCACAAGGCGGTGTTACTTTGCGCCAAACAGCGGGAGTGTATAGCCGGTGCGTAAGCAAGAAAAAGGGCTATCAATTGACAGCCCATATTTTTAAAATGATTCTTTTAAAAGAAAACTCAATACCCCTTCAGTAGTTTAGAAAAAGCCGCATCATCCACAAATGGCTGATTCTTTAAACGGATGCCGGTAGCTTTAAAAATAGCATTGGCCACAGCGCCACCGGTGGGTGGCAGGGCGGGTTCTCCCAGGCCTGTTGGGTCGATGCCGTTATCTACAAAGTGGGCTTCTATTTCCGGGATCTCTTTCATACGGATGAGGCGGTACTGGTCAAAATTATTTTGTTCCGGTACGCCATCTTTAAACGTTAGTTTACCATACATGGCCGTGCCGTAGCCATCCACTATGCCGCCCATTACCTGCTGCAGTGCTCCGCTTTTGTTTACTACTTCCCCGCAATCAGATACCGCAATTATTTTCTTCACCACGGGTACTTTGCCATTCATTACCACTTCGCAAACCTGTGCCACATAACTGGCATGGGAGAAGTAAATACTGAAGCCTTGTGCAACGCCGCTCTTTTTTCCCCAGCCTGATTTTTCTGCTGCCTCTTTTATCAGGGTTTCCATTCTGTCAATACTATACTTGATGGCACCCGTGGGTTTTGTTCTTGCTTTTTGTAATAGTTCTAACCGGAATTGTACCGGGTCTTTTCCTGCAGCCAGCGCCACTTCATCTATAAAACTTTGTTCTGCAAATCCTAAAAAGTTAGTGACAGGAGCCCGCCATGCGCCGGTGGTAACAGGAGAGATATGTTCAACAGAATCGATCAGTAAATTATCTACTGCACCGGAAGGAAAATTATCTTCCCTGGTTGCATTGCCAAGGTTGATACCTGCCCCTCTTAGTTTATAACCGATAAGGTTGCCCTGTGCATCCAGCGCTGCTTCAAAACGGTAACGTGCCGCAGGGCGGTAACTGCCACCCATCATATCATCTTCCCTTGTCCAGATAACTTTCACAGGCTTTTGAATAATGCTGGATAATTCTGCCGCTTCCACCACGTAATCAAACTTGAGCCTTCTTCCAAAACCGCCACCAAGCCTGGTAATTTCCAAGGTGATCTTTTCTTCAGGAACATTCAGCAATTTAGATACTGCGGTACGGGCACTGCCGGGTGTTTGTGTGGGACCCACCAGTTCCACTCCATCCGGACGGACATGTGCAAAGAAGTTCATCGGCTCCATTGGATTGTGCGGAACAAAAGGACACTGGTATTCGCTTGTTACAATCTTAGCTGCATTTTTAAAGGCAGTTTCCACATCACCGTCTTTCCTGCGAACGGTTGCCTTATCGCTGTTCAACAGGTCGGCAAATATTTTATTATGATCTTCTGTGCTTTCAATATTACCATCTTTCTCGTATTCCACTTTTACTGCTGTTCTTGCTTTCATTATCTCCCAGGTACTCTTGCCCACAATAGCTACATTGTTTTTGAAAGTGACCACATCAATAATACCGGGCATTGCTTTGGCGTCAGCAGCATCTACCGATTTGATCTTTGTTCCAAATGCCGGTGGCCGCTGTATCATGGCCATCACCATTCCTTCTCTGTAAAAATCCAGCCCAAACATGCCTTTGCCTGTAACGATCTTTTTATTCTCTACATTCTTAACAGGCTTTCCGATGAGCTTAAAATCTTTACGGTTCTTGAATGGAACATCTGCTGGCATGGCTATTTTAGAAGCTTCTTCTGCCAGCTCACCATAGCCAAGTTGTTTGCCTGATTTGGAATGCATCACCATACTGTTGATGGTGGTACATTCAGCCGCATCTACGTTCCAGCGTTTGGCAGCAGCGGCTATCAATAAATACCGGGCAGTAGCACCTGCAGTCCGCAATCTTTTCCAGGAGTGTGGTATGGCTCCGCTGCCACCGGTTAACTGGCGGTCGTATTTTTTATCTAATGGAGCCTGCACGGCTTTTACTTTTGTCCAGTCGGCATCCAGTTCTTCTGCCACTATCATGGGGAAAGAGGTCATGATGTTTTGCCCCAGTTCCGGGTTGGGAGAGAAGATGGTAATAGTACCATCTGCAGCGATGGACAAATAACTATTGAAAGACAGCTCACCTGCAAAGTTTGCCGTGTTGATAATTTCAGGAGTTGCTGCTTCTGCATTAAACCAGCTAAAGCCCAGCAACAAACCACCGCCGGTGATGGATGATATTTTTATAAAATCCCGCCTGCTGGTTTTATTTAAAGTGTCCATATGTTAGATTTTTGTTCTGGCTAATTGTACTGCTTCCCTGATGCGGTGGTAAGCACCGCAGCGGCAAATATTATCATGCATGGCTTCGTCAATTTCCTCATCGGTGGGTTTAGGGTTGCTGTTGAATAAGGAAGCTGCTGTCATGATCTGTCCCGACTGGCAATAGCCACACTGGGGCACATCCACTTCATCCCATGCCAGCTGCAAAGGATGGTCGCCATTTTCTGACAGGCCTTCGATGCTGGTGATCTTTTGCCCCGGCTTTATTTTTGAAACCGGGTACACACAAGCCCTGATGGCCTTGCCATCCAGCAGCACAGTGCAGGCTCCGCATTCAGCAATGCCGCAACCGAACTTGGCGCCTACCAAACTAAGGTGATCCCTGAGTATCCATAACAGCGGCGTATCGGCTGCAACATCAGCCTTGTATTCTTTTTTGTTTATTTGAAGTGTGAAGGTTGGCATTGGAGAATGTTTTGATTCTGGTTTAAAGTTAAATAAAAATTACGGTGGATTGTTTATTAAAAATATAAAACTGGCTAATCGAATCCATGGTAGTAACGTTGCAAACTATTTCTCTAAGGTTCTGAAGAAAATATTAATTTTATTATACCTGTTGAAAGAATTTGGTTCCAATAAAAGGCTAACACTGCTTTATTAAACCTTGGTACAAAAAGATATAATCTGATAGACCTTATTACCTTATTAGCAAGCAATATGAAAATAGAGTACAACAATTTATACACCCATTTTATATTTACCACACTGCATCGTTTACCGGTAATCTCTGAGAAGCACAGGGAAAGGGTAGAGAAATATATTACCGGCATTGTGAATAATAATGATTCACATTTGTATGCGATATACGCCAATCCTGAACATGTTCATTTTCTCGTATCCCGTTCTGTAAAATTATCAGAAGAAACACTTGCAAACATTGTTGCTGCGAGTTCTCAAAAATTCATCAACCAAAACAAATTATGTAATGGCAATTTTGCCTGGCAGGAATCAGCTTCTGCGTTTTCTGTATCCAAGTCAGATGTTGACAAGGTATGTAAATACATATTGAATCAACCGGAACATCATCGTAAAGTAAGTTTCGCAGAAGAGTATGAGGAATTTATTAAATTTTATCAAAAGACCTTGGAGCCATCCAGGAAATCTTAATTAAAATAAGGGAATAAGGTCACGGAATTTAATTGATTTATCTACTAAGGTTTAGGACATCAGCTTTATAAATTCTACTCAATTAAAAGTTTTGGCAGGCACAATGACCATTTCGACTATATGAAAAATGAAAATCTTTCTTTCATCCGGTTTGTCTTTTATTATATTTGATGTGTTTGTATTTTATCAATCATTAAAACCAACAAATGAAACAAACAATTGTATTTGTGTTAACAGCCTTAGTCATCATTTCCTGCGGATCTGAAAAACAAACAACAACAGCAACAAAAGCCGGCTTACCAATTGAAGGCACCTGGAAATTACTTTCCGGAACGCTGATTGAAAAAGGCGATACCACGGTTACAGATTATACCCAGAAATTATCTTTTATTAAAATCATCAACGCCAGTCATTTTGCTTTTTTAAACCACGATATGAACAAAGGAAAAGATTCTGCCACAGCTTCTTTTGGTGCAGGTGGCGGAAGCTATACGCTTAAAGACAGTTTATATACAGAGCACCTGGAATACTGTAATGACCGGCAATGGGAGGGAAATGACTTCTCATTTACCGTTACCATAAAAAATGATACATTGGTACAAACGGGGATTGAGAAAGTGGAGAGTGCAGGGGTAAACCGGTTGAATATTGAGAAATATGTGAGGATGAAGAATTAGCGTTGCTGCTTTTATTAATTGCTAACTCAAGCTATATTTTATACTGTAAAAAATGGCCGGAAGAAAATTTTAAACAACACGTTTCGATGGAACAGTGAATCCTTAACTTAATAACATTGCCCGCCGGGTCTTTTATTAGCACATTTTAAAATAGCTCCACCAACGGGCTATACTTATGCCATATCCACCAATAAATATTTCTAAAAAAAATGAAATAAGAAAATTGATTGCTATTATTTTTTTATTTATCCGTATTATTTTATCAATGCACAAATCAAACAAGGGATACAGGTAACAGATAGTTATAAATAAAAACGGAGGTTAATATTGAGCTTTCTATTCATTCATTTTTTTCAATCAGGAATGACGTAAAAGCAACAATGCCTGGAGTATTTTATTTTTTAATCAGGTACTCCAGGCTAATCAGCAAAGAGGTACTATTGGTTTATTTTGAAACAACCATTTGTTTGCTGTCCACCATTTTGCCATTTAAATACAGCGTATACTGGTAAGTGCCCGGTGATAATGCAGCGGTGTTTATTTCAACCTTGCCATTGCCTGTTCCATTTAGTTGTACGCGTTTTAAATTTTTACCCTGCTTATCAGTAATCACTATTTCGGCAGACTTTACTGCAGCTGGTAAATGATAACTGATACTGGTATTGCTGATAAAAGGATTGGGTACATTTTGGTTAAGCAATGCAGAACTTAAATTGATATATTGATTGTTATTTGTTTCTGATAAAAGACTTGCTTTGAGTAACTCAATTTCTTTTTTCATTTCCTCATTTTGTTGTGCCAGTTCCTGTACTGCTTTTACTAAAGGAACCACCATTTTTTCATAAGATAAACTGTAGTTGTCAGCATCGTTTTCCGGTACATGCACACCATTGAAATTATAACCGGATAGCTTAGCTGCCTCAGCAACTTCCTGTGCAATAAATCCTGTTTGAACAATGCCACTGGCCTTTGAGCTTATTTTTTTTAACGCAGCTTTTCTTTTTGCTTTTACACTGTCTGGCATTTGCTTACTCAAAAATGCATCAAATTTATTCACATCAAAATTATATACCACCGGCCTCAGCAGTTTGATGAAAGACAGGCCTGCCACATTTTCTTTAATGTTTGTTTTAAAACGTCCGTCAGAGGTTGTCCAGGAACCTGCAGCCGATTCTACGATGGTAACATTTACATCACCCAGGCGAATTTTATTACTGCTGTTAACGATACTGTTGGCACCAATAGCAGTGGCATTTTTCAAGTCTTCAAAAGCAGCATCGCTGAATGCACCAATGGCGGTATTATATGAGCCTGCGGTATTGATATAAAGTGCTGAAGTACCCAATGCACTATTGTAAGAACCTGTTGTATTATTAAACAAAGTGAAAAAACCATTTGCAGCATTGTAACTGGCTTCAGGACCAACATAAGGATTTGGTACAGCGCCGTTGTTGAGCAATGCACCATTGCCCACTGCTGTATTGCCATATCCACTCACATTATAGTACAATGTTCCATTTCCCATAGCTGTATTTTGAATACCATCTATATTGGAGAACAATGCATTTTCTCCAACAGCACTGTTATCGTATCCTGCCATATTGGAGTACATTGAATTGGTGCCATAAACGGTGTTGGAATATCCACTGATATTATTGTAAAATGCCTGCAGGCCAACAGCAATATTTGAATTGAGTCCACCACCGCCGATACCGATTGTTATACCATTTATTTTGGCATCACCACCACTTACTTCCAGTTTAGCGGTAGCATTGCTGGTGCCAATACCAACATTTTGGCTGTTGCAATAAAGGGATGTGCCATTGGTTATCCATTGCGATGCAGCGGAAGTAGCTGATATATTAAAATTGGGGTAGCTGCCTGTAATGGCGATTCCTTTGCCGGGTGTTAGGGTAACTAATTTATCAGGAGCTGTATTGCTGATACTGTTGCCACTGATACTAATACCGGTACTTGCTGTGTAAGGCGAAAAAGCAGTTGTTTGAACGCTGCCATTGGGGAAGATCAAATTGTACAGGTACACATTTTTCCATTTAAAAGTAGTGCTGCCAAGGTTTAGTTTATTATTGGCCTGTGGTAACAGGTTTGAATTAATACCCGTAACAGGTTTAAGATTTGAAAGATAACCGTTGGCTACTTGTGCCCGGGTGGTTTGCAAAGTTGATAAAATGGCAATGCATAGTGGCAGGTAAAGTTTTGTTCTCATTGTCAGCGTATTTAGATTGGTTGTTAAACTATAATAAAATATTACAGAATTTATAAGCTGCTGCTCAAAAAGCAAGCCCGGTCTGTTATAAGAGGGCATTGAATTTTCCGTAATGCCTGCCTGCTCTGATATTATTTAAAAATATTTATTAAAACAGGTTCTGAATTCCACTACTGTATTCATTTTGCAGAACAGGTTACTTTAAAATACTTTCTGTTGTTATAAAATCTTATTAATTAAAATTTTTGATTCGTTGATTACTATTCTCAAATCCCGTTTTCGTGTTTTGTTGAAGATATTCCCCATATTGGTAAATGATGAATCAATGTCGTTTACTTAAGCTTTGTTAATCCCTGATCAACCGCCGACGGGGCTGATAGCCGCCGTCGGGGTTAGCTTAATCCTGACGGCGGTTACTCTTTAAATAAACAACATTGAATGATGAATGAATAAAATTGCTGACAGAATTAGTAAAGCGAACCAGTAGCAATTTTTCATACAGTAATACTATTGTATGAAGGTACTTTTGCCCGTTAGTAATTCTATTGATGGCCATCAATGAATGTAATGATCTTCATCAAGCAGTTGATGCAAATAAAATTTCCACCGCTGCAGGGTTAAGAAACAAGATTAAAATGGGAATCTATACAGGTTATTTTGCTTAACAGTATTTAGTTTTTTCTTTATTAAAACAAGGTAATAAAAAATGGCTCGTGAATAACGAGCCATTTTTATCTGCATCTATATCTTTTTCAGTTTAACTTTTGCTGATCCTGTAGAGCACACCTGCATCTGTAACTACATATAATTTACCATTCAGTTGTGTGATGTCCCGGAGTCTTTCTTTTTTATCTGAAAGCAAACTTTCTTCACCCACTACTTTATTGTTTTCAATTACCAACCTAACCACCTGTGTACTGCTCAGGCAGGCGATAAATAAATTGTTCTTCCACTCAGGAATAGAATCGCTGGTATAAAAGATCATACCGCTGGGTGAAGCAACAGGATCCCAGTAATACACCGGTTGTTCCATTCCGTCTTTTTGCTGCATACTATCACCCAACTTTTCGCCAGAATATTCAATACCATAAGTGATAATGGGCCAGCCATAATTTTTCCCGGGTTTTACCAGGTTCACTTCATCTCCGCCACGTGGACCAAATTCTGCTTCCCACAAATCGCCGGTTACCGGGTTAATATCCAGGCTCTGCGGATTGCGGTGGCCATAAGAATAAATTTCAGGCATAGCATCGGCTTGGTTAATAAATGGATTACCAGGAGCTGGTTTTCCTTCTTTGGTAATTTTTAATATTTTGCCAAGGCCGGAGTTGAGCCACTGTGCTTGTTTTCTTCCGTCAAGGATTGATCTTTCACCTGAACTTACAAACAGGTTACCATCTTTATCAAACAGCAGGCGGGAGCCATAATGCAGTTCGCTTTTGAGTGCAGGCGTAGCCCTGAAAATAACAACGGGATTTTTAACACTACCATCTGCTTCACTCAATTGACCTTTTGCAACTGCCATCAAATTACTGTCGCCGTAGTTTTCTGAGAAAGACCAGTAAATGGTTTTATTGGTAACAAATGCAGGATCCAGTGCAACATCCAGCAGTCCACCCTGACCACCTTTATTAACTTTTGGAAAACCAGTGAGCTTCTTTATCAATGCACCTTCAGCACTTAAAATTTGCATGTAGCCTGTTTTTTCTGTTATCAGCAGGCGTCCGTCGGGCAGGCTGATAATGGCCCAGGGAATTCCTAAATTGTCAGCAATCTTCTCAACTTTATAAGCGGTGGAGGTTTTTACCCTGCCAATTTTTGTTTGTCCTTCAAAGGCAGGTTTGTAATCGGTGTTGGGCGTACCAGGTGCTTTTTTGGTGGCACTGTCTGCCTTCTTTGTACTGTTATCACTGTTACCTGAGCAGCCGGTAACAGACATTGCTATTACAATAGCTGAAATGAAATAAAAAGATTTTGCTTGCATAAATTGTGGTTGAAAATTTTTGTAAAAATAATGGAGTTAGCTGATTCTTTTTTTAGCCGCTTGTATATTACTAACAATCATGTGTTGAAAGCTTGCAATACCAGAATTAATAAATACTTTTAAAGCTAAATCAAAACTCATGCGTAATTTATTCTATAAAAAAATAGTGGCAGCAATATTACTGCCAGGTTTATTAATCACTGCATCCGTTTGTGCACAGGAAGCCAACTGGGTATCTATATTTGATGGTACATTAAATGGATGGAAAGTGGGGGATAATGCCGGTTCTTTTAAAGCAGACAGCGGTATGATCATCGTGAATGGTAATGTGGCACATTTATTTTATGATGGCCCGGTGGGCAATCATGATTTTAAAAACTTTGAATTCAAGGCGGAGGTGATGACAAGGCCCAATTCCAATTCGGGTATTTATTTTCACACTGCTTTTCAGCAGGGTGGGTGGCCAGCAAAAGGATACGAAGTACAGGTAAATAATTCCCAGGGAGACTGGCGCCGAACAGGAAGCCTGTATGCTATAGAAGATGTAAAAGAAAAGCTGGTGGCGGATAATGTATGGTACACAGAATATATTAAGGTAGAGGGTAAAAGGGTGATCATTAAGATCAATGATAAAACTGTGGTGGATTATACAGAACCGGCAGACGTACAAAGACCTAATGATATGAAAGGAAGACTTTTATCCAGCGGCACCTTTGCTTTGCAGGGGCATGACCCGGCGAGTAAGGTTTATTTTAAAAATATTATGGTGAAGCTATTGCCTGGTAATTGATAATAATACCACTAGTTCTTATTTTTTTCAGGTTCGTACTTACGAACCTTTTTTGTTATCGTGATTTTGATAGTGATGATATCTTTATAAATTGCAGCATCAATTTTCAGCATTACAATTATTTGTTTATGAATAAAATCAGGTGGGGTATTTTAAGTACAGCAAAGATTGGCCGGGAAAAAGCAATTACTGCTATGCAGAAGGGTAGTTACTGTTCTGTTGATGCCATCGCTTCCAGGAATTTAGAACAGGCAACAGCTGTTGCAGCTTCACTCGGTATTCCGAAAGCATATGGTTCGTATGAAGCATTACTGAATGATGAAAATATTGATGCAGTATATATTCCTTTGCCCAATCACCTGCATGTGCCGTGGGCAATAAAAGCATTAGAAGCCAACAAACATGTATTATGTGAAAAACCAATCGGGCTTTCAGTTGGGGAAGCAAAGCAACTGCAACTGGCAGCATTGCAAAAGCCGCAATTAAAAATAATGGAAGCATTTATGTATCGCTTTCATCCGCAGTGGCAGCAAGCAAAAAAATTAGTAAACAATGGTTCCATCGGCCAGTTGAAAACCATCCAGTCTTTTTTTTCTTATTATAATAATGATGCTGATAATATCCGCAACCAGAAAGATATTGGTGGTGGTGGCCTGATGGATATCGGATGCTATGGCATATCGCTGTCACGATTTATTTTTGATCAAGAGCCTGTCAGTGTTGTTGGTGTACTGGAGTTTGATCCTGTTTTACAAACAGACCGAATGGCATCTGCAATAATGAATTTTAAAAATGGTACAGCCAGTTTTACCTGCTCCACCCAGTTGGTATCTTATCAGCGGGTAAATATTTTTGGTACAGCAGGCAGAATAGAAATTGAAATACCTTTTAATGCCCCGCCTTTGCTGCCCACCAAAATATGGCTGCATACAGAGACTGGAACCGAAGAGATTATTTTTGATGCAGTTGATCAGTACACACTACAGGGAGATCTTTTTTCTAAAGCGATCATTGACAACAGCGCTGTGCCTGCTGATCTGCAGGATGCTGTGAATAATATGATAGTGACAGAAGCAATTTTTAAAAGTGACAAAGAAGGAAGAACTATATTTATTAATGAATAATAAATTAATAACAACCCTACATCAATTATGATCAGACTATTTGTAACGTTTGTATCCTTGTTAATTTTTTTTTCTTTAACTGCACAAATCCCCACCAATGGTTTGGATGTGCAGCATTACCGTTTTGAATTACAGCTAAGCGATGATAACAATATCATTAAAGGTGAAGCCACCATTACAGTTAAGTTTACTAAGTCACTAAATAAAGTTTTTTTAGACCTGGTGCAAAAACAACCTGACGGTAAAGGAATGACGGTTACGGCGGTAACAAAAAACAATCAACCTGTTAATTTTTCGCAGGATGCACAGCATGTAATAATTGAAGATGCAGGAACTGCTGCAACTGAAAATATTTACACCATTTATTACGTAGGTATTCCTGCAGATGGACTTATTATCAGTACCAATAAATACGGACACCGTACTTTTTTTGGAGATAACTGGCCCAACTATGCCCATCACTGGATACCCTGCAATGATCATCCATCAGATAAAGCATCGGTAGAATTTATTGTAACAGCACCGGAACATTACCAAATTATTTCAAATGGTTTGCAAATTGAAGAAACCAATTTGCCAGGCCGCTTAAAGCGTACTCATTTCAAAGAAGACGTACTGCTGCCCACCAAGGTAATGGTGATAGGCGCTGCAGATTTTGCAGTGGGCAATGCAGGTATTGTGGATTGCATACCGGTACACAGCTGGGTATATCCTGAAGACAGGGACAAAGGATTTGCAGCCTATGCTGCTGCCAGGAATATTTTACCATGGTTCATTAAGCACATAGGAAACTACCCATATCAAAAGCTTGTCAATGTTCAATCCAAAACCAAATTTGGTGGTATGGAAAACGCCAGTGCCATTTTTTATTCTGAAAGCTCTATTATTAATGAAGGACTGGAAGGCCTGATAGTACATGAAATAGCACACCAGTGGTTTGGTAATTCAGCTTCAGAAAAAGACTGGAGTCATTTATGGCTGAGTGAAGGATTTGCGACTTACATGTGTCAGCTGTATCATGAAGAAAAGTATGGTGTGGACAGTATGAACAGCCGGTTGAAAAATGACAGGGAAAAAATTATTGCATTTGCGGAACAGCGCTTTACCCCGCTTTCGGATAGTTCTGCATCGGATGACCTGATGCAGCTAATCAATATCAACAGTTATGAAAAAGGCAGCTGGGTGCTGCACATGCTTCGCAGGAAAATTGGTGATAGTTTTTTTTGGAAAGGCATCCGTAATTATTACCGTACTTATGCCGGCAGTAATGCCAACAGTGATGATTTGAAAAAAGTATTTGAAAAAGTAAGTCATCAAAACCTGGATACATTTTTTGACCAATG
Organism: Chitinophagaceae bacterium; assembly: GCA_043788995.1. Classification (GTDB taxonomy): domain Bacteria; phylum Bacteroidota; class Bacteroidia; order Chitinophagales; family Chitinophagaceae; genus Ferruginibacter. Next base: position 25,489 of record JAYWII010000051.1, read on the forward strand.
GGTTTATACAGCAGGGCAACCGGTACTGGATATAAAATGGAATTACAATAAAAATAAAAAAGCAATCAGCCTTACTATTACCCAGCAGCAGGAAAATCTTTTTAGCTTTCCTTTGGAATTGATGATCGATAAAAATATTTATAAAACAGTCAGTGTAAAAGGCAGGGTAACTACTGTGTCAATTAACTATAATGCAAAGCCTGAATTGATAACGCTTGATCCTAAAGTGAATTTATTATTCAGCGGTTTATTACATGCGGTAAACTAATATTGTGTTATCTTAATACAGTACTGAACCGTTCTGCCCGGAAAGTTTTTTAAATCTCAATATATGCTTGTCAAAAAACAATTTTTGTTATCAATATTACTGGCAGCAGTAATCAATTGCTGTTATTCACAAATAACAGAATTAACCTATGCTGAAAAATTAGGTTATCCAAAAGGAGCCAAAGTGTTGATCATACATGTGGATGATGCAGGCATGAGTTATGATTCTAACCAGGGAACGATTGATGCCATCACCAACGGCGCTGCCAATTCCTGCAGTGTGATGATGCCCTGCCCGTGGGTTCCTGCATTTGTACATTATTTAAAACAACATCCGGGTATTGATGCCGGCCTTCATCTTACGTTAACTTCTGAATGGGATGGATACCGCTGGGGCTCTGTAACAGGAAAGACTGTTACACAAGGGCTTACGGATAAGGAAGGGAATTTATGGCCCTCTGTAGAAGAAGTGGTGGCGCATGCTTCGGCAGATGAAGTGGAAAAAGAAATAAGGGCACAATTGGAAAAAGCAAGAACGATGGGCTTTGAACCTACGCATTTGGACTCACACATGGGCACTTTGTTTGCAACACCAGAATTTCTTAAAAGATATGTAACCGTAGGAATAGAAAATCAAATTCCTGTTATGTTGCCCGGCGGTCATGATGTATTGATCCAGCAACAAATGAATGCATCTCCGGAAATGATCAGTGGATTGCGTATGCTGGGTAATGTGTTGTGGACAGGCGGACTGCCTGTGCTGGATGATTTGCATAATTACAGTTATGAATGGCCAATAGCAGACAGCATTGCAAATGATGATAAAAAATTGCAGGCTTTTAAAACTGCAAAATATATTGAAGCTATTCATTTGTTAAAACCGGGTGTAACCATGATGATCATGCATTGCACCAATCCTTCAGCAATATTTAAAGAGATAACTGATTCCGGACCCACCCGTAAAGGAGACATGCTGGCCATGAATGACCCTGCTTTTAAAAAGGCATTGAAAGATGCAGGGATTATACTTACCACCTGGAAGGAGCTAAAAGAGAGGAGACTTAAAGTAAAATAAAACGAAAATGTATTTTGAGTAAAAAAAGTCCTAAGTTTATAAATTGTCAGCACCTGCCTGAATAATGTCATTTGAACAATTATTAAATCCTGAAAAAAAACGATTATGTCATCACGTAGAAAATTTTTACACCAGTCATCATTATTTATTGGGGCAGGCGCATTGATGTCTGCATTTGATAATAAAGCTTTTGCTATTTTCAACAACCGCATCGCACCAAGCGATCAACTTAATATTGGAGTGATTGGTGTGAGTGGAATGGGGTGGTCCAATGTAAAAGCTGCCATAAAAGTTCCCGGTGTAAACTTAATAGGTATTTGTGATGTAGACAGGAATGCTATTGATAAAAGATTGGGAGAGTTGGCGGCCTTAAATGTGGATGCTGCTAAAGTGAAGACCTATGATGACTACCGGAAAATGCTGGCAGAAAAAGATATTGATGCGGTTATCATTGGTACGCCGGATCACTGGCATGCGTTAATAATGATACATGCCTGCGAAGCTGGTAAAGATGTGTACGTAGAAAAGCCTGTAGGTAATTCTATTGAAGAATGCAGCCGGATGGTAGCTGCACAGCAACGATATAACAAAGTAGTGCAGGCAGGCCAGTGGCAACGCAGTCAGCAGCATTTTAAAGATGCGGTTGATTTTGTACAGAGTGGCCAGCTGGGAAATATCCGCACAGTAAAAGTATGGTGCTACCAGGGCTGGATGAAACCCGGGCCAGTAGTGCCTGATTCAGTACCACCTGCCGGCGTGGATTACAAACAATGGTTAGGCCCTGCCAGTACAAGGCCATTTAACTCCAGCCGTTTTCATTTTAACTTCCGTTGGTTTTGGGATTATGCAGGTGGGTTAATGACAGACTGGGGCGTACATTTATTAGACTATGGATTGCTGGGAATGAAAGCCAGTCTGCCTATTAGTATAGTAGGTTTGGGAGGAAGATTTGCGTATCCTGATCTCTATGAAGAAACACCGGACACACTCACTACTTTGTATGAGTTTGATAAATTTAATTTGGTATGGGATTCTGCCATGGGTATTGACAATGGTTCTTACAGTCGGGATCATGGTATTGCTTACATCGGTAATAATGGGACACTGATATTAAACCGCGGTGGCTGGGAAGTAATTGAAGAAAGGCAAAGCAAAAACAAGATCATCATGCCTTATCAAAAATCTTCTGATAACGGACTTGAAAAGCATTTCGTGAATTTTGTGGATGTAGTTAAATCAAGAAAGATGGAAGACCTTCACTGCTCTATCCAGGCGGGAGCACATGTGGCCACAGTGGCACAAATGGGAAATATTTCTTATCGCAGCGGTAAAAAATTATTGTGGGATAAATCCAAAGCAGCCTTCACTGATGAAGCGGTGAATAAAGAATATTTAATGAAAGAATACCACAATGGTTACCAGCTTCCCAAAGTGTAACTGAATTTTATGGATGCGTAATATTTTTATTGCCATTTATCTTTACTAAGATGAATGGCAATTTATTTTTTTGTATTAATCAGTCTTTGATAAAAGGTAAATTAACCTGGTTGTAAGCAGACTTTTTTACCTGCACACGAAGTTTTTCAAATGATTCAAATGGCCCCCTTGTTGCAAATAAATTAATGAGCCATGCTGGTACCAGTCCTCCCGGATCCACCTGCAGTACATATTCAATTTTTACCTGCCCGTTTGGCTGGGGTACTATTATCCATTTGGAATAAGACTGCTGAATGCGTACAATATTATTCTTCTCAGGAAGATAGGTTGGTTTGTTTTCACCTTCTACCGTAACCACTTTGGTTTTTGCATCCTGTGTTACTTTCAGGCGTACGATAAAATCACGGTTGTTAACCGGCCATGGCACTGTAACTTCTGAATAATAAAATAATTCTGATGGAGAAGGTTGTTTTAACAGCCTGCATGATTTGGTAGCATATACCCAATCTGTACAACTGTTGATATCCAGTAATACAGCAGTGAGCCTGGTGAGTGAAGCATCAATGGTACAAACAGTTTTTACTACTTTAAAGGGAGTGTTATTAAGGTTTCTTGTGTATACTTTTATGCCTTGTTTATCCAGCTTTAATGCCCAGTCATTTTGTGAAAAGCAATCAGCAGATAAAAGAAATAAAATACTGCAGGTTGTTAAAAAATATTTCCAGTTCATACGTAATTTGATAACAGCAGGTTATTCTTTTTTGTTTGCGTCCTGCCAGGCAACTTGTGCAGTGAGTTTGTTAATGTCATCACCTTATACATCAGCTTCATTAAATGACAATACCAGTTTGTCAATAGTTGCATGTACTTTTCTGTAAGTTACACCTGCAGTGTCCAGCATCCGCCGGGATGCTTTGGCTGTATCTGTTCCTGCATATTTATCAGAGAGGTATATCACTTCTGAGATACCAGATTGTATGATGGCTTTTGTACATTCATTGCAGGGAAACAGTGCGGTGTAAATTTTGCAGCCCTTCAGGTCCATACCAATGTTATTCAAAATAGCATTGAGTTCTGCATGGCAGATATAGGGATATTTCGTTTCCAGGAAATCGCCTTGTTTTCCCCACGGAAATTCATCATCATGACAGCCAATTGGAAGTCCGTTGTAACCGGCTCCTACAATTTTATTCTTGTCATTTACAATACAGGCACCTACTTGTGTATTGGGATCTTTGCTGCGGCGGGCACTCAGTAACGCTACTCCCATAAAATATTCATCCCACGAAATATAGTCTTGTCTCTTTTTCAATGCTGCAGGTTTGTGTGTTATACTTTGAATAACCGGCCACGAAAGTAGGTTATTTAGTTTTTTCAAGTACTTCTGAAAAAAGGGAGTGTCAATTTTTAACGTATCCGAAAATGATCAAGAAAAAAGCAATTACTCTGATTATGTCTGTTTTACTGTGAAGTACCCGGCAATAAAAAAGAGGCTGCCCAATTGTTAGGCAGCCTCTTTTTTATGAATCAAAAAAATTATTGTTTCAGTTTAACTTCAATGCGGCGGTTAAGCTTACGGCCGGCCGGCGTTTTGTTGTCTTCAATTGGCATGCTTGAGCCAAATCCTTCTGTATATAAACGTTCCGCAGGAATGCCATTTTTAACAAAATAAGCTTTCACGGCTTCAGCACGTTTTTTAGACAATGGAACGTTTATTTTATCTGTACCACTGTTATCCGTGTGACCTTCAATCATTACATCAAAACCTTCGTGAGCTTTAAGGTAAATTACTGCTTTATCAAGTTCTGTTTTACCTGCAGGCAATAACACTGCACTTCCGCTTTTAAATACTACTTTATAAGCATCAATACCAATAACGGGGCATCCTTTGTTAGTAGACGGTCCTGCTACTTTTGGACAACCATCTTCTTCATCATTGATACCATCGGCATCTGTATCAGGAATAGGGCAACCGCCATATCTTGCCACACCAGACTGGTTAGGACATTTATCTTCTTCATCATTAATACCATCACCATCCGTATCAGGAATAGGGCAGCCGGCATATTTGGCCAGTCCTTTCTGAGTTGGGCATTTATCGGCTTCATCATTGATGCCATCAGCATCTGTATCAGGAATTGGGCAACCACCGTATTTAGCCAGGCCAGCCTGGTTCGGACATTTATCATCCGCATCCACTATGCCATCGCCATCTGTATCCACAGGTGCAACTACAGCAGGAATAGGTATTGCCACAACAGGAGGAGCTGTATATCCACCAAAAAGTTTAAGCTTTAAACCTACCTGGAGGTTTCTGTTATATAAAGTTGGCCTGCTTGGATTGCCCCTGTTCTCCATATCGGTTAATCCATGGATATATCTGCCGAAGAAGGTAAATCTGCCACGTGGAAATAATTCAAATCCAGCTGTTAGTGAAGTGCTGAATTTCATGTAATCGCTTTTATTAGAAAAGTTGTTTACGTCCCTTGCGGAGGTAAGGATATCAAATTGTGCACCAGCAGTTAATGCAAATGGGCTTGCCAAATGAAATTTTAAGAATAAAGGAATGGATGCATAATCCATACTTCCTTTAAAATCAGTTCCAAATATAAAATCAGGCTCATATCTGTAAGTTTGGAACATAGCCTGTGTTTCTAAAGAAACTACCCTGGATAATGGGAAATTAACCCATACGCCACCACCAAAACTGGTTTTGGTACCATATTTAAGCCCAAGTGGATTATTGCCGCTTACCTTAAAATGTGCAAAATTCATCGCACCCAGCAATCCGCCTGAAATTGAATAACGGCCACTATTCTCCTGGGCAAAAGATCCCAAAGAAATAAGCAGCATCAAGGAAAAAATAATGTTCCGTTTCATGTTTGAAAGTTTTAGGTAATAAAAAACACAACTTTTGTTTTGTTGAAGTTGTAAAGTGAGTGATGATATATAATTGTTGTACAAAATTTACGATAAGTGATGTAAGCAGTACTAATATAATTGTAGTTCAATAACTTAAATTTTCGAAGGCCGAAAGTAAAAAATTTTTTTTTAAAACCATTAATCATTTTGTTATTTATTATAATTATAAACATCTTAAGAAGCAGTTAGCTTAGTTATTAATGGTAAACCTTTTCAGTTATAGCATAATCTTGTGTTTACATTTACAGAAAAATAGTGATTTTGTTTATGAATAACCCTGGTGCACCTCTTTTTAAAGTATTTTTTTATGTAATCAATAAAAAAAGTAAAATTCATGGCATGGGTACTTATGCCAACGAACAGATTCCTGCTAAAAAAAAATTGGATCACTGGCTGGTGAAGTGATTTCAAAAAAAGAAGCCGACAGGCGGAGCAAGCTGCATGAAAGTATTGCCATTGTGGAGTTATGGAATGGCAAAGCGATTGATGCCACTATTAACAGCAATGAATTGAGATACATCAACCACTGCTGCGACCCCAATACCTACATGAGGGTTTTCAACTATCATGTTGAGTTTTACGCATTAAAAAATATCGGCGAAGGCGAGGAGTTAACCTGCAACTATGGGCTCACACATCATGAAGGGAAATTGCCCTGCAAATGCGGAGCAAAAAACTGTAAAGGGTTTATTTAGTTTTTTTGCTCATTATTTATTCTTTTAACTCTATCACCACCCTGGCATTTTTTTGTTCGCTGGAAGATATGAATATTTCATATCGTTGATCATTAGCTGTAATGATCATGAGTGAGGTATTTGGAGGTATGGAACCAAGGTTATTTGCTACCATTACCAGGTCATGATGAGGATGTTCTTTGTTGATTTTTATTTTAAATCTTACTGGCTTTGCAGAAAGACCAGCATTGGATACCAGCAGGCTGTTATTGTGATATACAGTTACGGTGTCGCCATCTATTTCGCCATTATCATATAATTCAATCAGCATTTCAGCTTCAGGTGTTTCAATTGTTTTTACAAGGGTATTACCACGGGTGAGTAATACCTCTGGTACAGGAACTTTTACAGGTACGTCTTTAATAACCGGTTTTGTATTTGCCGGCTTTTGCTTTACCGTCTCATAACTAATGGTGGCAGTTCTTTTCAATGTTTCTGTAGCAGGAGGTGCCTGTTGCTGTACTACAGGTTTTGTGGTGGGCTTTGTTTCTTTCAGTACAGGTTTGGTTTCTTTGATGATTGGCTTTGCTGCAATTGTTACAGGTTTTTCGGGCATTTTCATTATGCATTCCCTCAATTCTATATCATCTATGGCAAAATCATTGCCACATCCACCCTGGGTTGCATCATTCATTTTTAATACAATACTGGTGGTGTTTTTCGGTGTGGTAAACTGTGCATGGTACCTTAGCCAACGGCCACCTGTTGATGGACTGATATCTCCAGTGCTGATTACAATGATAGGTATGCCGGTACTGATAAGCAAATTAAAATTCAAATTGGGTGGAGTGGGGTAGCATCCATTGTTGCCCGTGCAGACATTGATGATCCATACGGATATATCGTAAGTGGTATTGGCATTTACGTTATTAATGGGATAACTAAAAAAAGTTCCGGGTTTCCTGGATGCATTTACGATCATCATCTTTCCATCTGCATCTCCAGGTGTATGATCTTCGGCCAGGGTAATCCAGTTGCCAAAAAAGCAATTGCTGGTATGAGAAATAATAGCATAATAACCATCATCAGGGCAAGTGCCATCATCTTCATTGTAGTCATCCAAATTACTCATATTAATGGCAGAAGTGCTGGAAGCATTTCCAAAATCAATTTTAAGAATGGGGGGCTTAAAAGTGCAGTCATATTGCTGTGCAACGATAGGATTTGCCAGCATAATAAATAAAAACAAAAGAACAGCGTTTTTGATATCAGAATGTTTCATGGCAATTTCTTTTTAAATAATAATTCTTACAAGACAGCACTGCCCGAAGTACACTGCTATGTTTTTAAGTCCATCATCTAAGATCAATTATCTAATATTTTACGTAAATATATTTTTAAGAAATGAATATCCATTACCGCTCATCTTTTTTATCAGGTAGATGCCGATCTTTTTTCTGAACGGTATATTTCATTGTATCCTGTACCTGCCGTATCAGAATATTTAATAAATAATAATCAATGCCGTTTAGTTAACAGACTTCAAGTGGCGGGTGGGGGACACCCGCCACGGCTGACCGCCGGGGTTGGTGTCCCCACCAATCCCTTAACTAAACGGTATTGAAATAAATAACATTAAAAATTCATACTCTATCATCCAATCGCCTTCTTTGGCCTTAAATTTGAAAAACTTAAATAGCCTGTTGAATGGCATTTATAAAACACCAGATAAGTATGACAAAAATATTTTATTGCTTTACCCTTATTTTATTTATCACAGCTTTTTGTAACACACAGGCGCAGGATATTTTAATTAATAAAGACACGGTGATCAACAAAACCTGGAACATTCCATCCGGTACCATTTTAAAATTTGGCAGTAAGGGACATATCAGTGGCCGTGGCACCATCAGGGGAGGTATTATTGATGCTGCATTGGGGCAATGGATATTTGACACCAGTCTTACACTATATCCTGAAGGAACTTATGGAAAAGTGTTTAGTGCTAAATGGTTTGGAGCCGGAAGGGTAAAAGATAACAGCGCAGCTTTGCAAAAAGGAATTAACACTATTTTGGACAACCATACTGCGTTGAAGGATTTTTTTATTCCTTTTGGCCAATATGAATTTAGTAGTCCACTACTGGTGAAACGCATATACAAAGGCAACTACGTGGGTGCCACTATTCATATTTTTGGAGAGTCTTCTTTCTGGGATTGCTGTACTGGCAGTACTTTAAAATATACTGGTACAGATAGTTTTGCACTTGGGCTGCAGGTAAATAAAGGAACGGAGATCAACAACCTTATCATTACCGGTCAGTTTAAATCTCCCACGCCTCCAGACTCTGTTTATTACAACCTTCCTTTGGAAAAATATATAGATGCCAATGGTAAATGCGGTAAGATGTATGCAGGTATTGTGGTGGATTATGATGGCAGCATCAACAGCAGTGGAAGTACAGGCATTAAAATACACGATGTAAATGTTGGAAACTTCAGTATCGATTTTTTGATAAGTCCCAACGGTGTCACTTTTAATGCGGATATTTTGATTTTTGAAAACATCCATTGTGGAGATGCCCGTATCGGTTTTGCCAACGGCCAGGCACAGGAAAAAGGTAATGTGATCAGGGGTATTTATTCCTGGGGCAGTATTCATACGTTGTATTCAGCGGGCAGGTTGGGTAAAGCTCAGGCTGGCAGCTATGCCATTGACGGGGGAAATATTGCCGGCAGGTGTATCCGATTATTCGATATTTCCCAGGCTGGCTGGTATGCCACTAATATTTCTAATTTGTTTGCAGAAAGTATCGGAAGTATCGGGAGCATCCTCACACAAATACCCACGAGTATTAGCAATTGCACCTTTCATTTTGAGGTGCCATCTGTAATTGGCAGGCAAACACTCTTATATAGCAATAACGAGAAAGTGGCTTTTAATAATTGCATTTTCAGGTATTATGGTCTCAAGGATCCGATGAAGTTTATAGGCAGTGCTACTTACAATAACTGTTATTTTAGTGGGGTACAAAGTAAGAATTAAAGAGGTTAAAAAAGAAGGGAAGCAGTTTTATATTACATAGATTAGTAATTGTGGCATGAATTTTATGTTATTATATGATGGTATTTCCAGCGTTGTTTTTCGGAATCGCCATATTCTACTTCATTATATATATGGCTTTGCCCCCTTGTACATTTGACAACTATTTACAAGGGATCATTAAATTGATTTATAGCTGCTTATTTGAATTATATAAAAAAAGAATAAAGGATGTTCGAAGTATTTGTTTTCAAAGTTTTAGCTTATCTTCGTCGCCAATACGTGGTTTGTATCAAATAAAATGTTTAAGCCACGGAAAACTAAGCAGTTACTAAAGCTTATTTTGATTTGAATAATTTAAACCATTAAATTAAATATTACCAATGAAAATTTCATTGAGCGCTCAACAGTTTTTAAGGCTTTGCTCATTTAGCTTAATAGTTGCCTTTATTATGTTTACTCCTGTTATTGCTTTTAGCCAGGATGAACAATCAGCGGGTCAGGAGGAAGAGTTGATTAATTCTGGAAGTAACTCACAGGGGCAACAAAGCGAAAGAACAGCTCCGGTAGTAGGTGAAGGCCCATGGCAAAATAGTGCTGGTTCTGCTGTTGGAACAACTGATGTTAATACCAACAGTGGTTCATCCGCAGGTTCAGCAAACCGCCCTGGCGGCAGGCCAACTGCTGCACAGAGACCTGACCCAGGTGGTAATCCAGATGTACCTTTTGATAATAATATGAATCTTGTATTTTTAGCTGCAGGTTTAATATTTGCATTTTGGATTGCTAAAAGAAGACTGTCAGATAAAACAGTTACGATAAAAAGTAATAAGTAAACTTTATACATATTTTTATGAAATGCACTTCTACAGAGGTGCATTTTTGTTTTAATTAAGGTTGCATTCTAACATATGCTCAACTTAAGCTACTGCTGATTGAGTACTTGCGAAATGAAAAACAAAATATTATCTTGTTTGATATTCAGCTTTAAACCTTAAAACAATTATTATGAACAAAAAAATTCTCATTGGGGGTATCGTAGGTGGTATCCTTTTCTTTTTACTGGGCTGGTTGGTATACGGTATCCTTTTAATGGATTATATGAATCAACATGCCGGTCTAAAAGGCAACGTAAATCGGGGTGATGCGGATATGCAAATGATTTATATTCTTGCAGGCTCTATGTTGCAGGGAATTTTATTGGCCTATGTGTTAGTAAGGGCGAATGTAAGTTCATTGATGGGAGGATTTTTAACCGGAGCAATCCTTGGCTTTTTAATCAGCAGTTCTGTTGATCTTAGCATGTATGGAACAACTTATGTTTTCAGTAAACACAGCATACTGGCAGATGTAATTGCTGCTACTGTAATTACAGCAATTGCTGGTGCTGTGGTAGTGTTAATAACAAATGCATTGGCAAAAAAGAACTAGTGTTAAGTTAAGCGTGAATAGTCAATTTTGAACGGTCAATTGACGATTGACGATTCAATGCCGTTTAGTTAAGCTTTAGTTAGTCTCTGACCACCCGCCGACGGGGCTAATAGCCGCCATCGGGGTTACCCCAACCCCGTCAGCGGTTGCAAACCCTGACGGCGGTTATACTTAACTAAATGGCATTGATTGACGATTTACTTTTCACCAATCAAACCGTTACTTTACAATTAACAAAACACCAGATCAATTTTCTTATTGTTGAAGAGCCGTGGTTACGGCTCTTTTTTATTTATGGTTGATCCGTAAGAAACAATTAAACATATTGGCTTTTATTAAAATCAGTTACTTTTGCACCCAACTTTTACAGGTATTAATAAGCAGATATTTAAATAATCAGAACAGATGAAAGTCGTAATTTTTGCAGGGGGGCTTGGTACCAGGATTTCTGAAGAAACAGAAACCCGGCCCAAACCCATGGTTGAAATAGGAGGTAAGCCGGTGCTGTGGCACATCATGAAAATCTACAGCCACTATGGCTTTAATGATTTTATTGTATGTCTTGGTTACAAGGGATATGTGATTAAGGAATACTTTATGAATTATTTTTTGCACAACGCTGATATTACGGTTGATCTGTCTACCAATAAAATGGAACTGCACGGTTCTAATTCAGAAGCATTTAAAGTAACATTGGTGGAAACGGGTTTAAACACCAAAACCGCCGGCCGCTTAAAACAGGTGGAAAAGTATATCGGGGATGAGGACTTTATGCTCACTTATGGAGATGGTGTCGGAGATATTGATATCAAAGCATTAATAGATCATCACAAAAAAAGTAACAGAACAGCAACCGTAACAGCTGTTCAACTGGCAGCAAGGTTTGGAGGGATGGACTTAACGGAAGATGGAACCGTTTCTTCTTTCCGTGAAAAAGCAAAGGACGAAAGCAAATGGATCAACGGTGGCTTTTTTGTTTTAAAACCCGGCGTGTTCAAATACCTGGAAGGCGATATGAATAATATGATGTGGGAAGAGGAACCATTAGAAAAGCTAACTGCAGATGATCAGTTGGCTGCTTACCGCCATACTGGTTTTTGGAAACCAATGGATGCACTGAGAGATAAAATAGAACTGGAACAACTTTGGCAAAGTGGAAAAGCAACATGGAAAACCTGGTAATGAAAGAGCATCTTCATAATTATTATAAAGGCAAAAAAGTTTTTGTAACAGGGCACACTGGTTTTAAAGGTGCCTGGTTTATTACCTGGCTGCACCTGGTGGGGGCGCAGGTAAAAGGATATGCACTGGCACCGGAAGATGAACATGGTCTCTTCAATATTATAAAAGATCAATTTACTTTTCAGCATGTAATGGGTGATATCCGTAACAAAACATTGTTAGAAAAAGAGATACTCAATTTTCAGCCAGATTTTATTTTTCACCTGGCAGCACAGGCCCTGGTAAGGCGTTCTTATCAAATTCCATCTGAAACATTTGAAGTAAATACCATTGGTACTGCCAACCTGTTGGAAGCGGTAAATAAGCTGCCTGGCAAATGTACTGTTGTGGTGGTAACTACTGATAAGGTATATGAAAATAAAGAGATCAATTACCTCTATAAAGAAGATGATGTATTAGGTGGTTATGATCCTTACAGTGCCAGCAAAGCTGCTGCCGAAATTGTGATCAGTTCTTTCCGTAATTCTTTTTTCAATATTGATAAATATGCGTTGCATCAAAAAGTGATCATCAGTGCAAGAGCTGGTAATGTAATTGGTGGTGGAGACTGGAGCAAAGACCGTATTATTCCTGACATAGTAAGGGCATTGAAGGCAAAGGAACCAATCATGGTTAGAAACCCCCATGCAGTAAGGCCCTGGCAACATGTATTAGAACCGCTCAGCGGATACCTGCTTTGTGGAATGGAGGCAGATATAAATCCGGCAGCTTTTTCGGGAGCTTATAATTTTGGCCCACAGGCAGATGATCATTTACCGGTGAAAGAATTGGTGGAAACAGCCATTGATTGCTGGGGAAGTGGAGAATGGACCGATGGCAGTGATGTAAATCAGCCACATGAAGCAGGCTTGTTAAAACTTTCTATTGATAAAGCAATCCAGGTATTGCAATGGATACCAAAACTAAAGAGTAAGGAAGCCATACAATGGACCATCGACTGGTACAAACAAACTTCTGAAACTTTATTTGATTACACGATAGCGCAAATTAAAAATTATCAGCAAAAATGATCTTTACGGAAACTGCTTTAAAGGGAAGTTTTATCATTTCGCTGGAACCTTATTCAGATGAAAGAGGCTGGTTTGCCCGTACCTATTGCAAACAAGCATTTGCTGCAATTGGTCATGATAAAGAATGGGTACAGCTCAACCATTCATTTACCGCTGATAAAGGAACTATCCGGGGAATGCATTTTCAGCATCCACCATTTAGCGAAATAAAAATGGTACGATGTATTGCAGGTGCAGTGCTGGATGTGATTGTTGATTTACGTAAAGGTTCACCCACATTTTTACAGCATATCAGTGTGAATTTATCAGCAGCCAACAAACAAATGATCTATATCCCGGAAGGATTTGCTCACGGGTTTCAAACACTGGAAAGCGATTCAGAATTAATTTATCATCATACCGAATTTTACCAGCCAGGTGTTGAAGGCGGATTGTTATACAATGATCCGATGCTGAATATTCAATGGCCATTACCAGTACAAAATATTTCAGAAAGAGATACAAATCATCCTTTGCTGGATAACAATTTTAAAGGAATTTAATTATGCAATGCAGATTTTGTAAAACCGAATTGACTCATGTGTTCATCGACCTGTTCAATTCTCCGGCGTCTAATTCTTTTTTAACTACACAACAGTTGAATGAACCGGAAACTTTCTATCCTTTAAAAGTATATACCTGCCATAAATGTTTTTTAGTACAGGTGGATGAATACAAAAAATCAGATGCCATCTTCGACAGTAACTATGTATATTTTTCTTCTTACAGCAGCAGTTGGCTGAAGCATGCAAAGCAATACACCGAAATGATGACCAAACGTTTTGGTTATAACCAGGATTCACTGGTAATTGAAGTGGCATCTAATGATGGATACCTGTTACAGTATTTTAATGAAAATAATATACCGGTGTTAGGAATAGAGCCTACCGCCAACACTGCTGAAGTTGCTAAAACAAAAGGGGTACATTCAGTAGTGGATTTTTTTGGGGTAAGGTTAGCCACAGAATTGGTTGCAAGAAATATAAAAGCAGATTTATTATTGGGAAATAATGTGCTGGCCCATGTTCCGGATATTGTAGATTTTGTGGGTGGAATGAAAATTATTTTAAAAGAAAATGGGGTGGTTACCATGGAGTTTCCGCACCTGATGCAGTTGGTGGACAATAACCAGTTTGATACCATCTATCATGAACACTTTTCTTATTTGTCTTTTACTGCTGTGAAACAAATTTTCGAGTCGCAAGGGCTTGAGCTATTTGATGTGGACCAGGTTCCAACGCATGGAGGATCACTCCGTATCTATGCCAAACACAAGGAAGATGCCAGTAAAGAAATAAGTGCCAATGTAAAAGCAGTGTTGGCATTGGAAGCATCCAAAGGAATGAATGGGCTTGACTATTACAACGGTTTCCAGGAAAAAGCATTCAAAGTAAAATCGGATCTGATTTCATTTTTAATTGAACAAAAAAGTGCAGGCAAAAAAGTGGCAGCTTATGGTGCTGCAGCAAAGGGCAATACTTTACTAAACTATTGCGGTGTTAAAGGAGACTTAATCGATTTTGTGGTAGATGCCAATCCGCATAAACAAAATAAATTTTTACCAGCCAGCCATATACCGGTAATGAATGAAGATTACCTGAAAGCTGCAAAGCCTGATTATGTGATCATTCTTCCATGGAATTTAAAAGAAGAAATTACGCAACAGTTATCTTATATCCGGGAGTGGGGAGCAAAATTTGTGGTACCCATCCCGGTGGTGGAAATTTTTTAGTATGGAAAAGAAAGTATTGGTAACAGGTGCCACGGGCTTTATCGGGAACTATGTGGTAGAAGCCTTGTTGCAGCAGGGGTATAATGTAGTTGCCACATCTGCTACTAAAACAAAAGCGGCTACTGCTAACTGGTATCACAAGGTGGTATATGTTCCTTTTAATTTAAATGATTTTGATAACAGCGTAAACTATTTCTCTTATTTTGATCAGCCGGATATGTTGATTCACCTTGCCTGGGAGGGGTTGCCAAATTACAAAGCAGATTTTCATCTCACTAAAAATTTACCACTGCAAAAAGCTTTTTTACAAAATCTTATTGAGCATGGGCTAAAGGATATTACTGTAACGGGTACCTGTTTTGAATACGGGATGAAAGAAGGTTGTTTATCTGAAGATATGGAATGTGAACCCACCAATGCTTATGCCATTGCAAAAAATGCATTGCGGCTTGCACTAGAGCAATTGACTGTTGAATATCATTGCAGCTTTAAATGGATCAGGTTGTTTTATATGTATGGAAAGGGTCAAAGCTCAAAATCCTTAATTTCGCAACTCGATCAGGCAATTGAAAACGGGGATGCGGTATTTAATATGAGCGGGGGAGAGCAGGTAAGGGATTTTTTACCAGTAGAAGAAGTGGCTGACTTTATTGTTGCAATAGCTGCACAAAAGGAAGTGGCTGGTATTATTAATTGTTGCAGCGGAAAGCCTGTTACGGTAAAAGAATTTGTTTTGAAATACCTGGCAGCACAGCATAAAAGTATTCAGTTAAATCTTGGCTATTATCCTTATGCTGATTATGAGGCGATGCGGTTTTGGGGAGATGTAAAAAAAATAAAAACTATAAAATAAGATATAATGAGTAATCCAATCAGGGAGTTTGAGCAGGAATGCGCTGAACGTATAAATTCTTATGAAACCAATTCTGAGATTCAGGCTGCGGCTACTGCTTTTAATGTGGCATCAAACAAATCAAAATACTCTTATAATTTCTCCTGGATGGGAAGGCCAATCATTCAGTATCCCCAGGATATGATTGCGATGCAGGAAATTATTTGGAGCATCCAGCCCGACCTTATTATTGAAACAGGTATTGCTCATGGAGGCTCATTAATTTACTATGCGTCTTTACTGGAATTGATTGGAAAAGGGGAAGTGCTGGGTATTGATATTGATATACGTCAACATAACAGGGAGGCTATAGAAAAACATCCCATGTATAAAAGAATTTCAATGATACAGGGTTCGGCTATAGATCCGGAAGTGGTATTGAAAGTTAAGGAGCATACCGTAGGAAAGAAAACTGTTTTGGTAGTGCTGGATTCTAATCACACTCACGAACATGTTTTAGCAGAACTGGAAATGTATTCTCCTTTTGTTAGCACAGGCTCTTACATTGTGGCTTTTGATACCATTGTTGAAAAGCTTCCGGATAATTATATGCCAGGCCATATCAGGCCATGGGGTATTGGCGATAATCCTATGACTGCGGTAAAAGCTTTTATAAAAGAAAACCCTCAATTTGAAATTGATACTGCAATCAATAATAAACTTTTGATTAGTGTTGCTCCTGATGGGTATCTTAAAAGAATGAGTTAATTAATGCAAACAGGAGAACTTAAAATACCATGGGTTAGTTTTTGTATGTCAACTTACAAAAGACCTGGGTTATTAAAAACTCAACTTTCCAGTATTTTGCAGCAGACTTTCTCCAATTTTGAGGTGGTGATTTCAGATAATGATCCTGATTGCAGTGCAAAAGAGACTGTGTCTGGTTTTCAGGATAAAAGGCTTCAATATTTTTCTAATGTTGAGAATCTGGGGATGATCAAAAGCTTTAATAAAAGTATCGAACGGTCCAGAGGAAGATATGTTGTTATGATTACAGATGATGATCCTGTGTTGCCAGAGATGTTAGAAAAATTTTACAAAATAATAAATGAAAACCCCGGTTTTGGTATTTATTGTGGATGTGAGAGAGGTGGTATTGAGAGTGGTAAAATAGATAAATTTGATGGTCATGATTTTGTTTTTCAATTACTTCATCCCTTGCATACAAAAAATTTACTTTGGTCTAGTTGTTTATTAGATGCACAGGTTTTAAAAGATACAGGTGGCATGCCAAATTACGGCAGCCCTCATCTTGCAGATCATGTTATGCTTGCGTTTTGTGGAGGGGTAAATGGAGGCGTAATGATTAATCAAATGTATAGCCAGTTAACTGAACATGATAATAATTTTTCAAAAAATAATATCGATTTATATTATATAGCCTGCCAGGAATTTTATAAGCTGATAACATCTTCATTTGATCAAAAGGCTTATATTAAAAATGGAGAAAATGCTCTTTTAAAACATTTGGAACGTTGGTTCATTACTTATTCATTTGCTTTAAGAAAATATTATACTCATACATCTCCGGATGAACAAAAAATTAAAAGTATAAATGCTGATGCTAAAAAAGCACTGGCATTACCTTTTATGCAACAAGTAAGAAACAGATATTTCTTAAAACTTACAATATTTAAAATAAAGTCAGTCTTGATACAATTAGGATTATTGAAATAAAAACTACGTCATGAAGTACTCCGTCATACTACCGGTCCGCAACGGAGGCGAATACGTTAAAGCCTGTATTAACAGTATTCTGTCGCAATCGCTTCAGGATTTTAATGTGCTGGTATTGGATAATTGCAGCACTGATGGCACCGGTGAATGGCTTGCTTCTTTACAACATGAAAAGATCATTATTATTCCTGCTCATAAGCCATTAAGTATTGAAGAAAACTGGGGCAGGATAAAAGATGCCTCAAAAAATGAATTCATTACGCTCATTGGTCATGATGATTTACTGTACCCGGATTTCCTTGAAAATATCAATCATCTCATTGAACAATATCCGGATGCCAGCTTATACCACACCCATTTTAATTTTATAGATGCAGCTGGTAAAGTGATCAGGAAAAGTAAACCAATGAATTCATTGCTTACATCCAATGATTTGCTTAAAGGCTTTTTAACTCAATCTGTGGATTCCATGGGAACAGGATATGTAATGAGGGCTAAAGATTATGATGCGATGGGTGGAATACCAGTAAAGTATCCCAATCTTTTATTTGCTGATTTTGAATTATGGTTTTCGCTAACGCAGAAAGGAGGGATGGCCGTTGATGCCAATACCAGCTTTGCATTCAGGGTACATCAAAGTACCACCGGTACTTCACAAGATTATAAATTGCACAAGGCGTTAGAATTGTATGTTGATTTTTTAGCAGTATTAAAAAATACTGATAAAGAAAAAGAAGCACTGATATTAAAGCATGCCAATGAATTATTATCATTTTATTGTAAAGGATTTTGTCATAGATTATTGCGAACAGCAACTGAAAAAAGAGATGGAATTACTGTGAATACTTTTATTGATCGGACAAAGCTGCTGGCAAAAAAATTAGGGATTGAAAAAATATATCATCCTGAAAACATAGCATCTGTTAGAATTGCAAAATTGATAGACAGTAGCAAAATTACAAGGGCCGCATTTTTATTTTTTAAAAAACTATATTCCAAGCCAGTGATGTAACAGTGGCTGTCATTCCGAGGAACGAGGAATCTGTTCAACAGTTGTACATGTGTTTGGCTTTATTAACACAGCCGGGCAGATCCCTAGTACCCCGGGATCACAGCTTACCTTATCAGTAATACATTTCCTCTTTTTTCAACAGGTCCACAAAGCGTTTTTGCCTTTATATAATAAACATAATTTCCTTGTGAAGCTGTAACCCCTTTGTATACACCATCCCAACAATCATTTACATTGCTGGTACTGAAAACAGTTTGTCCCCAGCGGTTATAAATAATGAGTTGAAATTCTGTAACCACTCCCCAGTATTTAATACCAAAGCATTCATTAATGCCATCACGGTTGGGTGAAAAAGCAGTTGGAATTAAATACCTGCCAGGCGCATTGATATCTGCACGTACCGTTAAAACTGAAGGCGATGAGATACAACCTGTTGACTCATCCTTCACTGTAACATTATATGTTTTAGGTGCTAATCCGGTATAGCTCATATCGGATTGATATTGCAAATCATCAATACTGTACAGGTAGTTGCTGCCGGCAGGAGACGAGATAACAATGGTGCCAGCTGAAATAATACAGGAAGGCTGAACTGTTACGCTTGCCACAGGTACGGGAGGTAATACAGGCAACGGATCAATAGTGGCTGCTGTTGCTGAAGAAATGCAACTGGTGGCAGTATTCCTCACAGCAAAATTATAGGTGCCCGAACCAAGATTTGTAAAAGATGTTCCGGATTGATAGCCGCTGCCATTGATGCTGTATTCAAGATTTGAACCGACAGGCGCACTAATGTTGATGGTTCCCTTTAATGAGGTACAGGAGGGTTGGATGATATCCCCAATGGTGGGTGCCTGTGGCGGTGAAGGCACTATATCAACAACAGCAATGGTTGCTGATGAAATACATTGTGTTGTTACATTTTTTGCAGTAAAACTATACGAGGCAGGAGCTAAACCGGTAAAAGAAACACCTGCCTGGTAAGCAGTACCGTTGATACTATATTCAATATCGTTCCCGGTGGGAGATGTTATAATGATGCTGCCCGTGGTAATGGCACAGGTTGGTTGAAGTGTATTAACTAAAGGTGCAGCGGGAGGAAGTGGAATAGCATTTACAGTAAGTGGAGTAGCGGTTGAGATACAACCGTTGACAATATCTTTCACAATTACATTATAACTACCTGGTGCCAGGTTAGTGAAAGTTGTTCCCGCCTGGAATGTACTACCATCAAAACTGTATTGATAATTATTCCCCAATGGTGTGCTGACAGTAGCGGTGCCGGTTGTAACAATACAATCTGGCTGAATACTAACCACCGCAGTTGGAGAAGCAGGTGTTCCTGTACCTGTAATGATGGATATAGATGCCGGTAAAGAAATACAGTTGGTAGTTGTATTTTTTACACTGAGTCGATAGATTCCTGGAACAACATTATTGAAATTAGTTGCCGCCTGGTAATTGATATCATCAATGCTGTATTGCAGATTAACACCCAAAGGTGCCGTAACAGTAATTGCCACATCTTGATTGCTACAAACCGGTTGAGTAATAGTACTGGACGGAGTAGCTGGCGCAGTTAACGGTGGATCAATAGTAACGTTTGTTGGAAGTGAAACACAAGTACTGGTGGTGTTTTTCACCGTTAAATTATATAAACCGGCAGCTACATTTGTAAAAGTGGTTGAAGTTTGATAGTTAGTACCGTCAATACTATACTGCAGATCTGGGGCAAGCGGTGCAGTTACATTTATTGTTCCTGAAGGATTGGTGCAGGAAGGTTGAATGACGGTATTGGTGGCAGCAGCAGGTAAGCTTGCAGCGTTGATACTTAAATTTATTGGCAGCGAAATACAATTTGCAATTATATTTTTTACAGTAAGATTATATGACCTCACCGGCAGGTTTGAAAATAAGGGTGAAACCTGGTAATTGGTTCCGTCTATGCTATACTGAAAATTTGCACCTGTAGGATTTGAGATGTTAATTGATCCAAAAGAGTTGGCGCAGGTAGGTTGCGTAATAACATAAGTTGGGTTGGCCGGTAAAGCATCCGCAATAATGTCCGTCGTCACACTGTCTGAGCAGCCGTTAATATCTGTAACAACTAACTTAACCGGGTGACTACCTGTTGTATTGTATGAATGGTTTGTACTCTGTTGAGATGCTGTTGTACCATCATCAAAAAACCATTCCCATTTGTTGATGGCAGCAGTATTTACAAACGCAATTCCGTTCAGGTTAAAACTATTACAACCATTGGAAGATGTATTGATACGGACAGAATCAATATTTATTTTGAAAGGAACCGTAGCAGTGGAGAAGGAGAGATTGAATACGTTTATACCATCAGATCCGGCAGTTGCGCCATAAGGATTGTTTGAATCATCTAAGATCACTCCATTTAAACCGCCATTTTTTTGAACAGTAACATTTGGCGGTAATGTATTTTGACTAAACCAGGCAACGCCTCCGGCACCTCCACCACCTGGGCCTACTTTTCCTCCTGAAATAGAAGATGACATATCGCCTCCTTTTCCTCCATTTACTTTTATTTCCAAGCCTGTAATAAATGAATTTGCTTTTATTAATATGGTGCCACCAGCGCCGCCGCCGCCCATACCGTCATGTGCAAGATAGCCCGGTGCTGTTAGCTCATAGGCTTTATCGCCATTGGAAATAATTGAGTTGCCATTTCCTGATATCACAGGAGCTGAAATAAGTACCATGCCACCGCCATTTCCACCATCAAAATCAGTATTGGTAAGCAGATCATCAAATCCATTATTGCAATGACCGGCACCACCGGCACCACCTAAAAAAAACTTATTTGAAACACTATTGTATGTAAGGCCATTTCCTCCTAATCCCCAACCTCCAATGGTTGTATAATTTGCACATAACCCATATCCAAATCCTCCGATACCTCCTATACCGCCATTGCCACCGCCACCGCCACCGGTATTAGGATCCATACCGCCACCGCCGCCGCTTGCTTTTGCACCCCATCCTGCATTTTTAGTACTGTCCACATCAGCAATGCTTTCTCCTTTACCAGCAGCGTAAATAGTATTTATCGGATAAAAGTAATCAGTCAAACCACAAGTAAAAGAATTGATCAAAGAGTTATGCATAATTCCCTTTCTAAACCCTTTGCCGCTTACATCTATACTATTATTGAGTAACAAAGTATCTTTTACATTCAGTACCAAAACACCGCCTTTTTTACCATCCCATGCAAGGCAGGTAAGTGTATCCGACACAATCGTAGTTTTAAAATAAGGTACCCGTATCAACTGTACTTTTCCATTGGGTACATCATATTGTCTTGTCAAAATATTCTTTAACTCAATAATATTCCCTGCTTTGCTTTTTACATAATTAAATTCATTGTTACCGGCGTTTTTATAATTAGTAACAGTACCAAAAGATGCGGTATTGCTTGAATCAATTACAGCTCCTTTCATTTGAATTATTAATACCGTATCTCCTGCATTGTATTTGCTGGCATCTTCTACAGTTAATTTATTAGTGCATGGGTTAAGTGCAATTACTGGTGTATAATCATTGATTATTTTGCTGATTGTACCTTGTGTATTACATCCGATAACACTCAACTTAATCAGGTTTGAAATAAAACGGCAATTAACACTATTGATATTTCCGGCTTCTGCGGACAAAATCCGAAATATATATTCGCCATTAACAAGATTACTATAAGTGGCACTTAAGGCAGTAGCTCCAGTTATATTACTGTAAGTATTGCCACCATCTTTGCTTACCTGCCATTGGTAGGAAGGGCTGTTAAAGCTGCCTGTAATCTTGCCAAATAAATTTATAGTATTGCAATTAGTCGTCCCTGTTGAGTCGAGTATCACCGTATTTGAAAATGAGGCATTGGTTAGTGGACCACAAGGCTTAAATGTGATGTCGTCTATTGCAAGATCATTTCCAATTTGAACAGTTCCGCCAATATTATTATTATTTAAAACGAGTGTAACAGAACTGATACCTGGAGGTAATGTAAATAAGAGACTGTATTGCTTCCAGGTGAAAAAGTTGGTTGCAGCAATATCACCGGTATTGTAGGTTGCCAAAACAGCCTGTGTGTTTGCATCAAGGATGTTAAATGTTATGTTGGGGGGAACACCGTTAGGCAACTGGGCAGGGTTAACAACATTGGTAACCCATGCAGCAAATTCATACGTAGTACCGGAACAAAGATTTAATACGGTTTGTTTATAAAATTCCCCGGGATTAGGTGCCGCATTAAAAAAAGCCATATACCCATTAGGATCACCTGTGTGATCTGGAGAACCATAGTACCATGCACCATTTAAAGGAACCTGGTTTACCAGTGCATAATCTCCGTCAAAAACTACACTTGGTGGAGTTCCGGTTGCATAATTGGCATAATTGTAATTAGTAGTTGCTCCAGGAACAGTTGTTGAAAGTTCTGGTCCTGGATTATTAGCTCCATTTCCAAAAGTTATATTTACAACCGGAGCGCCAAGTGAGCCATTGCAGGTTTGTGGTTGGGAAAGTATTTTACAGGAATCAACAATTAGGCTGCAAACAGGATTATAGGCATTAATAGATGCACTTCCTTCAAGCACACCATTGTAAAGTGCATTCCCTTGTTTGTTTAATAAATCATCAAAAATATAATAAGCTACAAGGCCTGGTTGAGTAGCAGGGTTTGGTAATGATGTGTTCATGTAGCTTTGTATTTCTGTCTGTGATTTTTCTACATTCCAAATTCTTACTTCATTAATAAAACCAATAAAATTTGTATTGGCTGCCTGCGGTTCATAAAAACCAATTCTTGTCTTCCAGGAGTTTTGAACCAAATTTCCAGTAGCGGCTACCTGGCTCATTAGAAACCCATTTCGATAAAATTTTAAGGTAGCACCATTATATACCATAGAAACATGGTAAGTTTTGTTTAGTTCTATCTCACAAATATCTGGTGTCCTGAAATATCCATTAGTTGTAGTTATTTCTGCACTGTTTGGCCGCAACAAATAATTTACATCTGTCGTTGTGTTATGTTTTGAAACTAAATCTCCTGCGTATAATTCTCCACCTGAGTAGGAAGAAGTTCTATTAAATACTGCTTCAACTGTAATTTTATTACCCGTGATATTTACCTGGCCAACTTCGGTATAGGAGGGACTGGAAGGCGTATTTAACCAATTGCTGCAAGGCGTACTCAATGGCACCCCACAACTGTCAGGAATAAAATTGCAACTGGTATTGGTTTGATTAATATTTGCCAGTCCTTCAATCGTGCCATTGAATAAAGTATTTCCCTGTAAATTCTGTAGGCTGTTGAAAACCCAATATCCGAGCAAACCGTTTTGCATTGGTGGATTTGGCAGCGAGGTATTCGTATAAGCCTTGATTTCTTCCTGTGTCCGTGCCACATTCCATATACGAACTTCATTAATAAACCCACGGAAAGATTCATCGTAATAACCTTGTCCCTGATCCTGGTTATGATAATCCGGGTTGGGCACGCCATTAAGAATTGGAGTGACGACAGGGGCATGCTCACCTATAGCAGTGTTCCAGTTATTGGTGACAAGATTGCCTGTTGCAGGTACCTCGCTGATCAATGCCCCATTCCGGTAAAACTTAAGCGTACTGCCATCATACACCAATGCTACATGATAAGTTTTATTAAATTCAAGTACATCATTACAGGGAGAAGCTCCCTGGTCCGTAGTCACAAATCCACTCACATCTGTAACGATTTCTGCTCTTACAGGCCGCAGGAGATAATTGGCATCACCTCCTCCCAAATGCTTGGAAACAATATTAACCGAAGGACCCGTCATATTAAAAGAGGCTTCAACGGTAATTTGATTCCCTGTTACATCCAGGTCTCCGACAGTGATTGCTGCGAACCTATTTTGAAGGTTAACCCATTTATCACAATTTACCTGGGCAAAACATATATTACAAAACAGTACGGAAAGAATCAGGGCAGTTAGTTTCATGAAAGCGTGGTTAAAGATTTCAATATGAAAGTACAGGAAAAAGCTGATTTATACGCAAGGCCAGGAATTATTTGGGATGAAAGACCATGCTGTCACCTATAAATGATGAAAACTAACAGCAATCCCTGCCCCAACTTTAGCATTGTGCAGAATCAACGCAATATTGGTTTCCAAACTTTCTCCGTTTGTATGATTGGCGATATATTGTAATAAGAAAGGGGTTACTTCTTTACCTTTTATTTTTTTATCTGAGGCAGCTTGTAATGCCAACTGTATATGCTTTTCTATTTCATCTCCGGGTACTTCAAATTCCGCAGGAACCGGGTTGGCTATTAATACAGCACCATCCAGGCCAAGGCTCCATTTGGTATGCAATAATTGGGCAATTTCTTCAGCAGTGTCTAAACGTAACGGCGAACTGTAGCCGCTTTTAGAAGAATAAAAACTGGGGAACTCATCCTGCCCAATCGTAACAACAGGAATGCCCTTGGTTTCTAAATATTCCAGTGTCAATTCAATATCTAAAATGGATTTTACTCCAGCAGACACTACTGCAACAGAAGTCTGTGCCATCTCAGTAAGATCTGCAGAAATATCCATACTGCTTGCTGCACCACGGTGTACACCACCAATGCCGCCGGTTACAAAAACTTTGATACCTGCTATGGATGCAATCCGCATGGTGGCTGCAACGGTGGTGGCACCATATAATTTTTTACTGATCACATAGGGAATATCTCTCAGGCTCACCTTCCATACATCCTTTGCTTTTCCAAAAAACTCAATTTGCGCTGCTGATAATCCAACATAACACTTACCATTCATAATAGCGATGGTGGCGGGTATGGCACCATTAGCTCTTACAGCTGCTTCCACCGCTAAAGCAGTTGCTACATTTTTGGGGTAGGGCATGCCGTGAGAGATGATCGTTGATTCCAGGGCAACAACGGGTTTGCCTTCTTTTAGCGCCTGCTGTACTTCGGGTAATATATTTAATAAAGGATGGCTCATTATTCTTCGTAATATTTTGATACCAGGTTCAGTAATTTTTCCTGGTTTAAATGGGTGGCAATAGCGCCATGTACCTGTAATATTTCAGCTGACAAGGTATGGGCAGTACGCAGGCTGTTCAGATTGTCTTTCCCAAAATATTTTGATAAAATAAATCCGCTTACAGATCCATCGCCTGCGCCAGTGCAATCCACCACGTTAGCATTGGGAGCATTTAGTTGAAGCGTTTCTGTTTTCTTGTATAAAGCTGAGCCATCAATACCTTTGTGCAGCCAAATGTATTGTATGCCTTTATCCAGTAATTCTTTTATCTGCTCATCAATGGTGGTGGAGGCATCACTGCACAATGCAGGCAGTTCATCTTCGTTGGGAGTAATTAAATACAACCCATTAAAATTAACTGCAGCAATTTTTTTAGCCGGGGGAACCGATACCGGTTCAATGATCATTCTTATTTTATGAACGTTGGTAAAATGAATCAGCCAATTAATAGAAGCTACACTGATGTTGGCATCTACTAATATAAAAGCCGCAGTGCTCAGCAGTGTTTCTTTTTCCTGCAGGTATTCTGGTGTAATTAACTGAAGGGCTGCATTGGTAAGCAAGGCCGTAAACATGGAGCCATCTTTATTAATAAGCGCTGTGTATTTACCTGTAACAGGCGCATCTGTTATTGAGGCATCCAGTTTGATGTCTGCCTGCAGGCAAACCTGCTGCAGCCATTCTCCGTCAGCATCTTTTCCAAAAACACTGATGAGCTGTACCGGTACACCTAAGAGGGTTAGCTGATGAGCAATATTTCTTGCCACGCCTCCGGCAGTACGGGTTTGGGTTACTTCATTGGTGGTGTGCATCAGCATGGGTTCATGGGCATGAAAGAGATCATCTACCAATGCGGCGCCGATACAAATTACAGGTTTTGACATGCGCCAAAAATAAGCAAACTTATTTTGCTGCGGTGATTGGGCTAATTAATAATTTGAAGTGCAGGATGCTGGTTATTACAATTTAATAACACTGTTCTTTTTTTGAAATATAAATCCCGAAGGGATAACATTATTATAGCATCATCAATTCAAAAAAATGATTGAACCCCGAAGGGGTGACATAAAAGATATTGGTTAATCATACCATTCAAAGAGA
>JAYWII010000052.1:0-51913 GCA_043788995.1 Chitinophagaceae bacterium
CTGACCACTTTAAGCAGCCTTTTCCTCTTTCTGTTCAACACCTGTTTATTACTAAACAAGCACCGAGAGGTGGTTTACAGCCTCTGCTTGCACAGCGACCGTGGTAGACCTGCTACCATCTTTCGTACAACATTCTTATACCTTCATATCTGCCGGTACTCGATTCACGGCACAACCTGCGCCTGATGGGGTCAAAGGATTAAAGGAAATTTTAAGATGGGCTTTGCACATTAAGCAATAAACCTATAAGGTCTGCAGCGCTGCATTGCCGGGCGGCAGACCTTATAGGTTTTTCTTTTCTAAAATTTCTTTACCTTTCTTATTCAACTTACCACTATGCCAGGTCGCAAACAATTTTTACAACAGTTAGGATTGATGGCAGGCGCTTTTTCTGCTAGCAGTTTATTCAACCAGTTACATGCTGCGGAAATAAATGCAGCCAACAAAAAAATACAACATCTTTCTCCCACAGATGCAGCCACAGATGAAGACTACTGGAGTGTAATTCAGCAGGCATACACCGTAAGCCCTGCCATCATCAATCTAAACAATGGAGGAGTTAGCCCATCGCCAAGAGTGGTGCAGGAAGCAGTGGAGCGGTACAATAAAATGACCAACGAAGGACCCAGTTATTTTATGTGGCGCATACTGGACCAGGGCAGGGAACCGCTCCGGGAAAAGTTAGCCAGCCTTGGCGGATGTGAGCCAGGTGAAATAGCCATCAACCGGAATGCAACCGAAGCGTTGAACACCATCATATTTGGATTGGATCTGAAAGCAGGAGATGAAGTGATCGGCAGCGTACAGGATTATCCCAACATGATGAATGCATGGAAACAGCGGGCAGAAAGAGAAGGCATTGTTTACAAACAGCTCAGCTTTAATTTCCCTGTTGAGAACGATGAAATGATTGTAGATACTTATGAAAAAGCCATTACTGCCAAAACAAAAATTATTCATGTAACACATGTTGTTAACTGGGTAGGGCAAATTATGCCAGTGAGAAAAATTTGTGATATGGCACACAAACATGGACTGGAAGTTATTTGTGATGGAGCCCATTCATTTGGTTTATTAGATTTTGCCATCCCTGATTTGAGATGCGATTACTTTGGTACTTCGCTGCACAAATTTTTAAGCGCTCCCATTGGCAGCGGAATGTTGTGGATCAAAAAAGATAAGATTGAAAAAATCTGGCCATTGGTATGCAATGATAAACCGAGAAGTGCAGACATAAGGAAATTTGAAACCATTGGCACCAGGAGCTTTCCCATTGAGCAGGGTATAGGTGAAGCCATCAATTTTCATACTGCCATCGGCAGTAAAAGAAAAGAAGAACGCATCCGCTATTTAAAAAATTACTGGGCAGAAAAAGTAAAAACCATTCCAAAAGTAAAGATCAATACCTCTTTGCAATCAAAATATTCCTGCGCCATTTGTGGTGTGAGTATTGATGGAATGACACCGGGTGAATTAGATACTGCATTGTTTAATGATTATAAAATTCATACCGTGGGTATTGTTTGGGAAAACGTAAGTTGTGTTCGTGTTACGCCACATGTTTATACCCGGCTGCAAGACCTAGATAAATTTGTGAAAGCAATAAGTGAAATAGCGGGGAAGAAATAATCTTTGCATGATAATGCAAATTCAGCGATTTGGGTGCTTTTATTTACCTGAAAGTTACTCTGATGCTTATTCTCATCTTTTTAGAGATTGCAAAAAAAGCATTAAAATATTTGTATATTCTAAAAAATAGTCATAGCATTGTGTTGCTTATCGTTATCCTATCTAAACTGCCATTTCAATTTTTCTATTTTTCTACTACGATACCAATATCCTTATCTAAATCCACCTCGGTAATTTTTTGGTTAATTCTTAAAATCAGTTGAGTTTTTTTTGGATACATTTAATCAGTACGTTAATCGATTAAGATGGATGTTCCAATATACAGGCTTAGCAGATTTCCATTCGCTGTCAAATTTGTTAATTTCTTGTAGTAGCCTGGATTAAATCAAATCATGTTTTTTGTAATAATAAACTTCCAGCTTCCTGTTAAATATAACCACTCCGTTTCCTTGGTAAACTACCTAATAAGATTTATTAATTCACCTTAAAAGATTTATTAATTCACCTTAAAACAGCACATTTATGGAAAAGTTATTTTACAATTTCGGCTGTAAACCGATAGGTTCATTTTTTTTGAAACCAGCACAAACATTTTTAATTCTTTTTTTACTCAGCGTTTTGTTTTTCACATCGAAAACTGCGTATTCACAAATTGGACCCGGCAAAGCACTGGTTACTCCTCCAACTGGAAATTTTGCCATTGATGGAAACCTGCAGGCAAATGTCCCCACGCCTGCCGGTGTTGGCGATTGGCTGCCCGGTGGTGCTGGTTCGGGGGGGAATGTTTTAAATGCTAACGGTACTGTGGTAAACCCACTCATTACCTATCATTTAACTGACCTCTATTCAAGCAACAGCGATAATAATTTTGCAGGAGGTAAAAAGTTTAATGATGATCCAAATACCTGGACATGGGTAAGTAATCCAGTTGGTGCAAAAGTAGATATGAATAATGCATTGATACATTTTGCTATCGATGCAAACGGCCATAAATGGATTATAATTGCAGCGGACAGGAAAAGTGATAATGGGGATGCATACATTGATTTTGAATTTTTGCAAAACACCTTAACGGTTAATGGTGCTACAAGCGGCGGTTTTTCTTCTGCCGGTCCAGACAGTGGCCGTACCGTCAATGATTTTGCTCTTACCCTCAAGCTTACACAAGGAGGATCAACAGCAGGCTTTCTTGTTAACCGTTGGAGGCCAGTAGCAGGTACAACAGATTTTGATTACTTTGATGCAACTTCGTCTCTTCCCGCTGGCGCTACCTTTGCTGCTGTTAACCCAGCCAATGGAACTCCGGTGTCATTTGGAGCATTTGGAAATGCTACCTATAATAAAAACACATTTGTAGAAGCAGCTGTGGATTTAACTGCCTTATTGCAGAATTTTGACCCTTGTCTTTCTGTTGGGATCAAGACAATTCTGATCAAGACAAAAGTATCAGCTTCCAATTCATCAACGATTGTTGATTTTATTAATCCTTTGCAGGCTGTGCTTGCCCTGGGTGCAGCAGATGCAGGAGTTGATCAAAGTCAGTGCGGAACATCTTTCTCTCTCAGTGGAACTGCTACTCCTGCCCCCGGTTCTAGTGTAATCTCAACAGTATGGAGCGTTGTTGGAGGTGCTGCAACAATAGCAAACGGTAATACATTGACACCCACTGTAACTGTAACTACCTCACCAGCCACATTGCGCTTAACCGTTACAACAACTGGCGGGTGTGTAGCAACAAATGACGTAGAACTAACTCTTACGCCAGGTCCATCAGCTCCCGGTGTAAGTGTAGTGAACAACTGCGATGGCAGTTCTGATTTAACCGCTAATAATTATACTGGAACTTTGTTATGGAGTACTGGAGCCACTACAGCAAGTATCCATGTAACCAATGCGGCCACTTATACTGTTACTCAAACAAATGCAGCTGGTTGTACCAGCCTTGCAGGTTCAGGCGCATCGGCACCAAACGCAAATCCTGTTAAACCAACCGTATGTTTCACACAACCAAAATTGTGTGGACCGGCCACAGGTAGTCTTACCGTACTAAGTCCATTGGGAGATTATGAATACAGCATCGATGGACAAAATTTCCAACCGGGTGTTACCTTCAACAACCTGGCTGCTGGCTCTAATCCTGCTATTACAGTTAAGAGCGCTTTCGGGTGTGTTTCAGATCCATCAGATTGCGACGCAGCTGATTGCTCTGCACCACCTGCTGGCAAGTCAGGTAGTAACACTGCCACAACTGTGAAGCCAACAGTTAAAACTACTAATATTACAGAAAAGCAAACCACTGTGAGAGCTTATCCAAATCCATTCAGCGATAAAGTGAAATTTGTGGTAACTGCTACTAAAAGCGGAACTGGAACATTGGAAGTATTCAATATGCTTGGACAAAAAGTTAAAACCGTTTACCAGGGAGTTGTTCCTGCAGGCGTTAATAACTTTGAATTGAATTTGCCCAATCAAAGACAATCTAACCTGGTTTACAAATTCACCATGGGTGAAAAACAGGTTACAGGCAAACTGATACAGATTAAACAGTAATTAAAAATTGTGATTCATCACAAGAGGCTGCCTCAAAAGGGCAGCCTCTTTATTTAGCTGGTTACTGCAATTTGATGCAAGGTTTTTTGCCTGCAGCTATGACAGACCTTCATTTAGTTTTAATTTATTGCTCAGTGTTATTTTTATCAAACGCTGTCGTCCGTGTACTTTTGTACGGATCCCATCAAATATCTCCCCATCAAAAAAATAAAATAATCTTATCTTACCACATAAACCTTTTTTCATGCAAAAACTATTCATTATCGCCGCCTGCATCTCATTGCTCATATCTTGTAACAGCAATCAATCCACCGAAACCAGCAACAAAACCATTGCAGTAAAATACCCCGTTACAAAAAAAGATACCACTGTAAAGGACACTTATTTTGGAACCGTAGTTACAGATCCTTACCGCTGGCTGGAAAATGATACCAGCGCAGAAACTGCAGCCTGGGTTCAATCAGAGAATAAAGTAACACAGGGATATCTTAGCCAAATCCCATTCCGGGATGCCATCAAAAAGCGCTATGAAGCATTGTACAATTATGAAAAATATTCTGCGCCTTTTAAGCAGGGAAAGTTTACCTACTATTATAAGAATACCGGTTTGCAAAACCAGAGTGTACTGTACCGGGAAGCGGAAGGAACTGCGGCGGCAGAAGTTTTTTTAGATCCCAATACTTTTTCAAAAGATGGTACTACTTCACTGGCCGGTATCAACTTTTCCAAAGACGGCAGCATGGCAGCCTATAATATTTCAGAAGGTGGCAGCGATTGGCAAAAGCTGGTAGTGATGGATGCTGCCAATAAAAAACAAACCGGTGATACATTAGAAATAAAATTCAGCGGCGCCAGCTGGAAAGGCAACGAAGGTTTTTATTACAGTAATTATGGAAGGCCAAAGCAGGGCAATGTATTGTCTGCTAAAAATGAGAATCACAAATTGTTCTATCATAAAGTAGGTACAGCACAGTCTACAGATCAACTGGTGTATGGCAATGATGCCAGCCCGGTACGGTATATGGGCGGCGGTGTTACGGAAGATGAAAAATGGCTGATCATTACCACTGCCAACGAAACCTATGGCAATGCTTTGTATGTACAAGACATTAGCAAACCCGCCAGCCCTGTGGTTCCGGTGGTAACGGATATGAAGAACAGCACTTATATAATAGATGCCGATGACAACTATTTTTATATCCAAACAGATGCGGCAGCACCCACCAACAAACTGGTGACGGCTCCGTTAAATGATCCCAAACCTGGCAACTGGAAAACGATCATTGATGCCAAACCGGAAGTACTGAGTACTTCCACAGCAGGCGGCAGCATTTACTGTTCTTACCTGAAAGATGCGGTGAACAAAGTGTACCAGTATGATAAAACCGGCAAACAGCTCCGTGAGGTGCAGTTGCCGGGTTTAGGAACTGCTTATGGTTTTAATGCAAAAAAAAACGAGAAGGAAACTTACTATGTTTTCACCTCTTACATAAGCCCTGAAACAATTTATAAAATAGATATTGCTTCAGGAAAAGCGGAGTTGTACAAGCAATCAAAAGTGCAGTTTAAGCCGGAAGACTTTGAATCGAAACAGGTGTTTTATACTTCCAAAGACGGAACCAAAATTCCCATGATCATCACCTATAAAAAAGGCATTGAACTGAATGGAAAAAATCCCTGCCTGCTGTATGCCTATGGTGGTTTTAATGTAAGTATAACGCCTTACTTCAGCACTTCCAATATTATCCTGCTGGAGAACGGCGGCATCTATGCCGTGCCCAATATCCGTGGTGGTGGCGAGTATGGAGAAGCCTGGCACCAGCAGGGCATCAAAACAAAAAAGCAAAATGTGTTTGATGATTTTATTGCGGCGGCACAATACCTGGTGGATAATAAATACACTTCCCGTGATATGCTGGCCATTGAGGGCGGCAGCAATGGTGGCCTGCTCATAGGTGCCTGTATGACGCAGCACCCGGAAATGTGTAAAGTTGCGTTTCCTGCAGTGGGCGTTATGGACATGCTGCGGTATCATAAATTTACTGCCGGTGCTGGCTGGGCTTATGATTATGGCACGTCAGAAGACAGCAAGGAAATGTTTGACTACCTCTATCATTATTCACCGGTACACAACATAAAGCCTGCTGCTTATCCTGCCACCATGGTCACCACCGCAGACCATGATGACCGTGTGGTGCCTGCCCACTCATTCAAGTTTGCTGCTACGCTACAGGAGAATCAAACAGGCACTAACCCGGTACTTATACGCATAGAAACAAAAGCAGGCCACGGCGCCGGCCGCAGCACCCAGCAAACTATTTTGGAAGAAACTGATAAGTGGAGTTTTATGTTTTATAATATGGGAGTGAAAACGGCGTATTAATTTATTCCTTCAAATACACCGGCGGCGAAGCACCATTGATTAAGATCACTGCATCGTAGCTTTTAGATAAATTTAGTTTTTGTTTGTCTTTACCCCAATGATAGGTGGTGATGGACCGGTTAAAACTTTTATTCGCTGTACTAATAAAAACAGTTTTAAAACCTGTGGCTGATAATAAACCTTCCAATGAATTTTCGGAAGGTTTTTTTATGGGTATAATGTTGCGGTTGTTTAAAGCAGTGGTTCCATTTATCATGTACAAACCAACTGCATACAACTGTTCACCAAAATGTTCCGCTGCCATTTTACCCATAAACCTTGCAGTACTGGTGG
This sequence comes from Chitinophagaceae bacterium, assembly GCA_043788995.1. Taxonomy (GTDB): domain Bacteria; phylum Bacteroidota; class Bacteroidia; order Chitinophagales; family Chitinophagaceae; genus Ferruginibacter. Next base: position 6,896 of record JAYWII010000052.1, read on the forward strand.
AATTTTTGTCAATGTGAGAGTTATGTGCCCACACAATAATTTTTTCTTTTGGATACAGGAGCTCAGCTAACCATATTAAGTTTTTGGCCATGCAGGAATCTCTCTCATTGCCATTATTAATGTGGGCATAATAACTGGAGTTGATGGTGATCATATGGCTGATCCATTGCTGCAAAGAAGTCAGTGGCAGTCTTTCCAATCTCATTGCCAGGCCGGTATATGCCATTGAAAAACTATCTTGTAGTCTTGTGCTTTGTGTTTTGTTTTTAAATGTTTCTGCAACCCGGTCTTCGAGTTGAAGCAGGTCTTTTTTTATTTCAGGATAATTATCAAAAGCATATAAAAATAAAAGAGCAGGGTAGGAGGAGTGAATAAACTGGGGATCGATGCCTCCGAAGAATAATTTATTTTCTTTCAGGTAGTCAAACAACTTTAAAACAGTTTCCGTATGCCAGATCGATTGAATCGTATTGCGGATGAGTGTATCAGCAGTGCTGGTATCTTTTGCCAAATTAAAATAAGTTCCGGGTATCATCGGGCTTTCAAATAAAACTACCTTGAATCCCAGTTTTTGATGGAGGTATTTTATTAACCGCAATTTTGTTTGGCTATATTCTTCTGTACCATGACTGCTTTCTCCAAGTAGTACAATTCTTTTATTGATTAATAAAGTGTCTAAGAATTCCAATCCTTTAAAATCATCAATGCCTGCGTTTATCTCCTTTGCATTCTTTTGTATGTATTGCATTAAAGAAACATCCTGCCCAGCAGTTGTTAAGAATAAAAGACTACAATAAAATGTTAAGCAAATACGCATATATAAAGCCGTTAGCAAAATTGTAATGGGTAAATATATTAAAACTACATGAGGTACCTGGTGGCGTGGTTTTACGGCTTTAGCTTATTTAATTTAATTATATACAAGTGTTAAAAATTTTGTTCTATAATAACGCAAAAGCAACCATCCGTGGTTGCCTTTGTGTTTGCTAAGCATGCATTTCAGCTTCCTTTAATTTCGACAAACCCTGGGCAAGCGCCTCATCAATAACCTGGTAAGTGTTGATGGAGGTGTTGCCTAAAATGGGGTCCAGCAAATTTTTAAGTGAAGTGGTATCCGGAGCTTCCCAAATGCAGGTGGCTGCAGTATGAGAAACTTCAGGTAAAAAAGCAAGCACTTCATATCCTTCGGGGAATTTTTCCCCTGCCTGTACAATGCCCAGGAATTCGGCTGGTTTGCTGATCTGGTGATGAACAAGAGCGTACATAAAACAAGATTTAAGTTAAAAAAATTGTTACCGACACCGTGTACAAATACTGGTGAATATTTGAAAAACGGGGAATAAAATTATAAAAGGGTTTTAGCAGTTGCAAGCACTTTTTTTGCACACGGGGTTATCGCAGGACTGATCATTTATGTGGCAGGATTTCACTGCATTCGTTTACTTTTGTAACCAACGCTGTACGATAAAGGCTTTAATGTAATTGATGCAACCATTGTTGCAGATGGAAATAACTACCTCATGTTTTTAAAAGATGAAACAAGACAGCCGCCACAGAAGAATATTAAAATAGCAGTGAGTGAAAACCTGTATCATGGATATTCTGATCCATCTGCACCCATCACTGGTAACTATTGGTCAGAAGGCCCTACCACTTTAAAGATGGGTAATAAGTGGATCGCTTATTTTGATAAGTATATGGATCATCAATATGGAGCCGTTGAATCCATCGACCTGAAAAACTGGACAGATGTATCTGCTAACATATCCTTACCCAAAGGCATCCGTCATGGAAGTATTGTTGAAATTACCAATTCAGCATTTGAAAAATTGAAAGCGTGGTGGTGATAAGCTTTCAATTTTAATATCCTGCTGTTACTCCAGATCAACCTCTCCCAAATTATCATCCGGTATGCGGTCGATCAATTTATTGTAAGGATCAATGCCTGCTTTAACAGGCTTCCCTTTTACATGAAAAGTCATTTTCTTCACCCCTTCCTGCAATTTGAATTTTTGAATAAAAAGTGGGTTGATTTTTTTTCTGCCTTCCTTGTCTCTTGTTTCAGCTCCAAAGATGGCAACATCAATATAATCATTCATCGGGGTTACTGCTTCTTTACTGGTACTGTCTGCATAGAATTTTTTGTTACTGAACTCCAGCGTTACATCATACTCCTCCTTGCCATTTGCTTTGGCGGTTGCTTTTATCAGCCTGTTATCGTAGAGTGTTATCTTTTCCCAGGTGTCTGTAAGGTAGTAGTGAAAAGAATCAGGCGTATGTTTTTTAAGAAATGCATACAGGTCATGACTGCCGGCAAAAGGCGGATTTTCCTTCAGGGCAAAACTATCCCTGAACTCATGCAGCGCCTTGTTAAGTGTACTGTCCCCGATCATATCCCTCAGGCCATAAATTACCAGGCTGCCCTTGTTATACCATTGATAAGGCCGGTTACAATTGATAAATACATTTTCTTTTTTAGCCTCGTTGGCCCTGCCGGAAAGGTACCTGTCCAGTTCATCTTTCAAAAAACGTTTCATGTTATCCTTACCATACTTACGTTCCGTCAGCAGTAAGGCAGTGTATTCAGCCAATGCTTCGGAAATTAGGTTGGCACCCCGTGTATAGTTTGGCGTTACCTGGTGTCCCCACCACTGGTGCGCCAGTTCATGAGCTGTTACAAAATAGAGGTAATCAAAATCATCCGGGTTTTTAAAATCGGCCACCCATGCAAAACTCTCACTGAATGGAACAGTGTTTGGAAAGCTTTGTGCAAAGCCTGCATACCTTGGAAATTCTAACAGCCGCATCTGCCTGAACTGGAAAGGGCCATATGCTTTGGAAAAATATTCAAGCCCGTCTTTATACGCTGCAACAAAGCGGTCCAGGTTAAAGGGATGTTGTTTGTCGTAATAGATTTCAATATTGATCTTGCGTCCATCGCTGATAGTAATGGCATCTCTTAATACTTCATATTTAGCTGATACCACGCTGAAGAAATAATCGATCGGCGAATCCTGTATGTAAGAAAAATATTTACGTCCTTTTTCTTCCCATGTCTTTTGTAAATAACCCGGTGCAATAGCAACCTGGTCTGCCGTGGTACTAACTACTGCTTCAAAATGAATCAGGTCGGCATCATCATTGAACAAGATCGTATTCCTTCCTTTTGTATCCGTATAGGCAGGCAGATCATCTTCTTTGGGAGACAGGCCATTCTTTTTCCGGTATTCATCACTTTCCAGCTCACGCTGCTGGTCGTAACCAAACGCAGGAATACCGCCACTGTAAAAGGTACCGTTGTGGAGAATTTCCCTGCTAAAGCCACTGTTTAAAAATCCCTGGTTAGCAATAGAAGAATTTACTTCCAGCAATCCAGTATCTCCGGGCTGCATGGTTGCAGGTAATTTATATATCCGGTAGTTGAGCGTATCTTTTCCTTTCTTGAAAAAGGTAAACACAGAATATGGAGAAGCTAACGGGCTGGTATAGCCCAGTGACTTTCCATTGTACAAAATACTGTAGGCTACATTTTGATCTGCTAATAAATGAAATTCATTAATTGGTTCACCGGATTTATTTTTCAAAAATAATTTTGCCGCAATCTGAATCCTTCTTTCATCCGGAAAAATATCAGCCTTTAGCAATACCGTGGTCACTTTTGGTTGTGGCAGGTTTTGATATTTTTTGAGTGTCTTTTCATATTGTGCAGTACGGTTCCTGGTTTCGTTGCCAGTGTAATAATTATTCAGGTAGCTTACATTGTAATAGATAAAAGCGCCACTACCCAGCCATGCAATAAAAAATACCGTGGTAAGTACCCGGGGCCATCCGTTGAAGCGCTGCATCGCAACCTGCCAGCGTTCTTTAAATCCACCTGTAACACCACGCTGATAAAAAAGAAAGGACAAGGTTGCCAGCAGCGACCCCAGCATGAGCCAGTAGAAATTAAACCAGTTTTGCGGCTTTAAAAAATGACCGATGCCATTCATGTCCGTCCACATATAATTGGGTGTGTAGAAATAGAAGAACAGGTTATAATCCATCCGGGCAAAAGATCTCAGCAGGAACATCACCACCCAGATAAGCATCGCCATACCATAGCCTCCAAACTTATTGTTCATTACAGCATGTACGGCAAAGCACAGCAATACCATCTGCAGGTAAGAAGGAAAGGTGAGCAAATACATCTCAGTAAAATACACGCCAAAATTATAGTTGGTATATCCTTTCAGCGTTTGCACCAGTACGCCGGTGATGATGGGAATATTGCACAACAAAAAAGCAATGCCAAACAAGGCAGATAATTTAGAAAGAAAGAAAACGGTATTGGAAACAGGGAACGCATCATTCAATATATTGAAACGGGTGGTTCTTTCCCGGTGTACGGTTTCACCTGTATAAAAAAGCAGGATGATAAAAATGAAAAGAGAGTAATTATAGTTTTTATAATCCATCAGGAATACCGTCAGTGGCCTGTTTCCTACACTGTACATTGTATTGCCAATCCAGAAATCAATGATTAAAAAGATGACGCCACCGCCCAGTATTGCTCTGAAATAATTGTCCTTTATAATATTGAGGAATTCAATTTTTACCAATGTCCACCATACTTTTTTGGTGTGACCACTGCCAAAATCCTGCTGTACATTTTTAATGAGTTCAGGTGCAGCCGGTTCTTGTGTTGCCTTTTTTAATTTACGTTTACTTATTTGTTCAGGCTGTAGAAATTTTTGGAAACTAAAGCGCCAGTAAGCAAACCCGATGATAACAAAAGCGATACCCAGCCAGATAATACGGTTAAGAATGATCACCCTGGTAATGGGTGTAAGCATGGTGTTTTTTTCTACTGGCGTAAAAAACCTTGTTTCCAGCTCAAACGTATTCAATGCGAAAGGATCTAATAATTTTACCAGTTCTCTTTTCTCCAGGTCGGCCACCAGGAAATTAGCCAGCAGGTAACCGATCAGTAATAAGATACTGGCAGTATAGATCACTTTTACATTTCGGGTTAGCGATACCAGTGCAAAGAAAATAGTGGAAGCCAGTAACAGGTTTCCAATGCTGAACACAACATAAGGCTGAAAATAATTCCATAAGCCATAATGCCCGATCCGCTCAGGCACTACCCAGCCCAGCGCCGGACCCACCAAGCCGCCTGCAACACTGCCCCAGCTAAAGCCTGTGCCAATGAGTAATACAAATAAAAATGATCCCCAAAACCTGCCCCAGAAATATCCACCCTTAGTGATGGGGTAAGCATAAAAATAATTACGTGTCTGGTGCTCAATATCCCTGTAAAGCGGTACTCCCATGATGGCGGAGCAAATAAGCATACCCACCATACTGAACAATATATTTCCACTGGCCATTACCCATGGTGAATTGTGAAATACTTTTTCACTGGCAGGAGTGGAGCCGGTGGCTACAGATAAAAATCCAATCAGGAAAAATATAAAAAAGTATATCCAGGTGGCTGGCCGCTTGATACGGTACTTCAGCTCAAATAAAAAGATTTGCCAAAACATAGTTGCTTGTTTAAGGATGGTAATAATTAAAGTGTGATCACATTCATCCTTCCGGATATCTGGTGGAAATACACATCTTCCAGCACGGCGGGTTGCGGTACAAAGCCGTTGCCCGGATCACTGTCTGCATAAATGCGGATGGTGAGATTGCCTCCCTTCATCTGTACAGATATCACCTTGTAATCGTTTCGGTATTCTTCAATAGCTGCTTTGCTGATGGCTTTACTGTAGATGGTTCCTTCAAGGTTGCTCACGGCATCATCCGGTTTGCCACGGTGCAACATTTCACCCTGGCAGATGATGGCAAAATCACTGCACAGCGTTCTTACATCTTCCACTATATGGGTGGATAATATTACAATCGTATTTTCTCCCAGTTCGCTCAGAAGATTATAAAAGCGGTTTCTTTCGGCAGGGTCAAGACCGGCTGTAGGTTCATCTACAATGATCAATTTTGGATTACCCATCAACGCCTGTGCAATGCCGAAGCGTTGCTTCATACCGCCGGAAAATGTACCCAGGTTTTTCTTGCGGTCGGCATATAAGTTAACCCTGTTTAGCAATGCACCAACCACCTGTTTTCTTTCCTTTCCATTATCAATGCCTTTCAATCTTGCGATATGATCCAGCATCAGCTCCGGGCTGATCTTGGGGTACACGCCAAACTCCTGCGGCAGGTATCCCAATAGCCTGCGTACTGCAGCTTTTTCTTTCAGCACATCCATATCATCTAAAAAAATACTGCCACTATCAGCTTCCTGTAAAGTGGCAATGGTACGCATCAGGGATGATTTACCTGCCCCATTGGGACCCAGCAATCCGAACATGCCTTGTTCTATTACAAGGTCAATTCCTTTTAAGGCTTGCACGCCATTGGGATATGTTTTAGTAAGATTGGAGATGGTTAATTGCATGCTGATTGGTTTAAGGTGAAAGAAAGAAGTACTGAATTTATAAAAAATTAATATTTAATTGCAATTTCTTTTTTAAATGGTTGAGTGTTGATGAAATGATGCAGGAAATTAAACAAGGTGAACAGCTCACTAGGATCAGTTCATTTTTTTTGATGAAATATAAAAATTGATAAAATGTACTTTCTCTCAGCCTCAAATAATCCAATATATTTGATAACCGAAAGTTTAAAACCACTTTCTTCATTTGCCATTATGAAATATTTTACCCCTAATTTTTTGCTGCTTGTTATCAGCGTTATTTTATTTCAGGGTTGTGCCGGTAATAAAAATTTACCAGCAAGCCCTCAACCTTTTATCAATGGTGATACACTGCCCGATGCACCTGAGCTGGCTCATCGTGGCGAATATAAAGTAGGTGTACGTACATTAGATTTTGTAAACAAAGGCCAAATAAATGTATTGAAATCAAAAGAGGGTATCGATCCGCTGTATGACCGTCCGCTGAAAGTGGAGGTTTGGTACCCGGCAATATTGCCTGCTGGTAAAATAGAGTTAACTACCTATACAGATCATTTTGGAACTGTATCGGATTCTACCAGGCCCGTAGTTCCTTTCAACTTTCCAGGCAGGGCATTAAGAGATGCTACTCCGGATAAAAGGGCTGCTGCATTTCCGTTGGTAATTGTATCACATGGTTATACCGGTTCCAGGGTGCTGCTGTCTTACCTCAATGAAAATTTAGCGTCTAAAGGATATGTTGTGGTGGCCATTGATCATACCGAATCCACTCACGGTGATCAACAGGGTTTTGCCAGTACTTTATTAAACAGGTCAAAAGATATTTTATTTATACTGAACCAAATGGCAGCGGCTGGCCAGTCTGCCAGCAATAGTTTTTTATCCGGATTGGTGGATGCCAATAACACCGCACTCATTGGATATTCCATGGGTGGCTATGGTGTGATGAATGTGGCAGGTGCCGGGTACAGCGATAAATTAGCCGGTTTCTTTTCTTCGATGACGGCTGGCAGTAAAGCTATTGCAGTACGTACTACCAGTAATGCAGAGTACACAGCATCCATGGATCAGCGGATAAAAGCAGTGGTGGCTTTTGCACCATGGGGCATGGCAAGGGGAGTATGGGATACGGAAGGATTAAAAGGAGTGAAGCTGCCGGTATTTTTTGTTGCCGGTAACCTGGATGATATTTCCGGTTATGAAGATGGTATTAAAGCCATGTATAAAGGAACGGTTAATGCTGACCGCTACCTGCTTACTTATTTAAATGCAAGACATAATATCGCTCCCAATGCACCACCAGCTGCCACCATACCACCCGGGGCTTTTGCAAGAGATTATGAACATTATTCAGAGCCCTCTTGGAATGAAAAGCGGATCAATAATATCAACCAGCATTTTGTTACCGCTTTTCTTGGCATTCATTTGCAGCATAAAGATTATGGCAAATATTTGCAGGTGCAGGAAAAGTCAAATGATAAACCATGGACAGGATTTAAGCCACGGTCCTCTACAGGGATGGAACTATTGCATGAAGTGCAGGGTAAATAAGATTAACCGCATTTAATGTGACAGACTTTGTATTACTTAATCTATCAAAACATCTTTTAACATTTCCTCTTAAAAAATAAGTTTGCTTAATTACGAAATGTTCGTAGATTTACGAAAAATTCGTAGAGATGGATAAATTAACCCACGCAGAAGAAGAGACCATGCAGGCAGTATGGCGTACCGGAGAGTCCAATGTAAAAGCATTTATGGAACACCTGGATGAGGCCCTGCCATATACCACCGTGGCATCTACTGTTAAAAACCTGGAACGAAAGGGTTACCTCAGCAGCAGGCTGGCTGGCAATACTTACCTGTACAAACCATTGGTAAGTGAAGATGATTACAAGAAAAAATTTATGGGGAAAGTGGTGAAGGAATATTTTGATAATTCTTATAAAGAGCTGGTAAACTTTTTTGTGGAGCAGAAAAAATTATCTGCCAAAGAACTCAAAGAGATCATCGGAATGATTGAAAAGGGAAATAAATAATTTAACTGCCACAAACCATTTGTATGCCTTTTATTTTTTTATACCTCGTCAAATTATCCATCTGCCTGGCAGTGGTTTATTTGTTTTATTATTTCATCCTGCAGAAGCTTACGTTTTATAACTGGAACCGTTACTATCTTTTTATTTACACACTGGCTTCTTTTTACATTCCATTCATTGATATATCAGGTATGCTGCAGCAAAGCAACCTGCAAACAGTAAAGCTGCTGCAATGGGTTCCGGCAATGGGAGATTATCGATACCTTAACAAAACAGCATCAGCCTGGCTGTCAGCTAATAATATCATCATGTTGTTGTTGGCGGCGGGTATGCTGGTGGCGCTTGGCCGCTTGTGTATGCAGTTCATCTCTTTCCGGCAGATAAAAAAGAAAGCAAAGCCTGTGTACAATGCTGAAATGAAATTGTACCAGGTGGATGCCAATATTATTCCTTTCTCCTTTGGTGATTCCATTTTCATTAATCCGCAACTGCACAGCCAGGCAGAACTGCAGGATATCATCCGCCACGAGTTTGTACATGTAAAACAACAACACAGCATCGACATAATCTGGAGTGAATTACTCTGTGTTATCAACTGGTACAATCCATTTGCATGGCTTATTAAAAAAGCCATCCGGCAAAACCTGGAATTTATTGCAGATGATAAAGTGCTGCAGAATGGCCTCCCTAAAAAAGAATATCAATACCTGTTGCTGAAAGTTACCGGCAACAATCAATTTAGTATAGCCAATCAGTTTAATTTTTCTTCACTTAAAAAAAGAATAGCCATGATGAACAAAATGAAAAGTGCCAGACTGCACTTAGTTAAATTCCTGTTTTTACTGCCGCTGGTGGCAGTGCTGCTGCTTGCATTCAGAAATGAATGGAAGCAACCAGCCTCCGCAGCAGATAGTAAGCAAAAAGCAAGTATTGCCGGGTCGGTGGCAGCTGTTGCTGCCCGGCAATCACTTACTGGTGCCAGTGTTGAAGTGGATGGATACAAGCAGTTCAATCAAATGCCTGAACAGAAAATCAGCAGCGTGCCTGTTGATACTGTTATTGTTCCTGAAGGAGTGGAGGCCAACAGTAAAGGTTATTTTATTGAGATCATTGACAATAAAGGTAACTGCACAGTAGTGGTAAAAGATAAAGCTCATAAAGAAGTGAAACGGCTCTTATTGACGGATTGGAACAAAAAGGGAAAATATTATGAAGGCTTGTATGGTGAAATTCCACCACCACCTCCGCCTCCTCCGCCACCACCAGCTCCGGCGGCACCAACACATGCTTTGCCGCCAACTGCACCCTTACCTCCTTTGCCACCAGCAGAAACCCTGGCACCGGAAGCGCCCTTGCCGCCAATGCCGCCACCACCTCCTCCGCCACCGGCGTTACCAGGAAATGTAAAGCGGCTTGATGTGGATAATAATAAAGCAACTGTCTGGCTTAAGAACGGGAAAAAGGAAACCTATGATCTGAATATTACGGAACAAAAAGAAAAGTTTCAGCGTAAGTACCAGTTGCATTCAAAAGAAAAGCTGGAAGCAACGGCCCCTCTGTAAAACATTGCCGTTAATAAAAATCAATTAATAAAAAATAGCCGGTGTGATTACCGGCTATTTTTATTGGAGGGATTGTAATGCTTTTTGCTTTCTGGTGAAACGAGCATTGCAAGGGGGGGCAGGGGTGAACAATTAATGGATATTTTGCTGTTTGTCATACCTGTATGTTTCTTCCAGCTCGTTATTTTCATAACGTACCAATATTAAATGTTTCAGGTTTTCCAGGTTTACCACCCATATATCACGGCCGGCTTCCTTTACGTTTGTTACAGTGGATATATTATATTCATCATATGCATTCTGGATTTCACGGCGTATTCTTTCAGTAAGGTCTTTTTCCTTTCCAAAACTCACATCATACTGCAGGTATCCTTTTTTTGTGAACAATGCATGATGCTTCATATCATTTTGGATAAACTTGATCAGGTACATTTTATTTATTTCGTACCAGTCAAGCAGTTTAACATCCGGAAATGCTTTTTTAAAAGCTTTGTCAATCTCTTTGTTCACTATTGTTTCGGATGTAACCGTAACAGTTGGCAAAGTTGTCATTGCATTTTTTTCCTGGGCGGAAAGCTGTATTGTACCCATAAATACCGCCAGCATTGAAGTGATTAATTGCTTTTTCATTTTAGTAAATTTTAAGTTTTTAATAATTTGAAGATTTGTTTTCAACATTCTTTAAAGCGAATAATGTTAAACACTATCTGGTACAAATCTATACTGCAGGAAAGGGCTTGTCAATCCCCAATGCTGGTTAACTAATTTATGGGAGGCGGCAGGAAAGAGAGTACAGGAAATGTGAATGAATAATTAATCAGTGATATTTTTCAGGTGGCTGCCAAAACGGGCAGCAACTTCAGCACGGGAGTGTACATCCAATTTCCGGTAGATACTTTTCATGTGGGTGTTGAGTGTTTCTCTTGCTATGGAACAGTCGCTGGCAATTTGTTTATATCCCAATCCCTGCACAAGCTTATTCAGAATTTCTTTTTCTTTTTCTGTAAGATGGTATTCATTCATGTTGGGCGCTGCGTCTGCCTGTTTTTTAAAATAGTCAATTACCTTGGCAGCAATAATACCGTTCATGATAGCTTCTCCATCTTTCAAACTGAAAAGCGCATTGAGAATTTTATCTGGTGAATCTTTTTTTAGCAGGTAGCCATTAGCACCTGCTTTAATAGCGCCGAATATTTTATTGGCCTCTTCAAAAACAGTCAGCATTAATACTCTTATGTCAGGCCATTTTTGTTTAAGCTGCCATACACCTTCAATACCGCTTATTTCAGGCAGGTCTATATCCATGATTACCACATCGGGCAAATCGTTTTCAAAATGAGCGATCATTTCTGTGCAGGTTCCAAGTTCGTGGATAACCTGTATTTCTGTATTACGCTGTAATATTTTAGACAGCGTGGTGCGGTAATCTGAATTATCTTCAATTATAGCAAGGCGTATCATGGCAATAAAATTATTTTTTTTGTACTTATTTTCCTACCCCCAATATTGGTTACCACTTTAGTGGTAGGGGTGTGGAACATTCAATATAATTTCCGTACCCTTACCATTTTTACTATTGATGGTCAGCAGTCCGTCAATCATTGCCGCATGATTTTTCATGTTCAATAAACCGGAGCCCTTCTCATTTTGTTTTGCACCGGAGTGATTTTCTGCAATGCCAATTCCATCATCTTTAATGTAAAGTGTTAAACTTTCCTGCTGATAGTGTATACTCACTGTTATTTTCTTTGCATGTGCATGGGAGTTGATGTTATTCACAGCTTCCTGGAAAATATAAAACAGTATCACTTGTTTTTTTAAGTCAGGCTTTCGTGGTTCTCCATTTACTGAAAATGCTATTTCATATTTTTTTGTTTTTTCCAGTTGCTGCAGCCGCTGACGGATAGCTTCGCCCAAACCAATTTCATTCAGGTAATCTAAATTCAGGCTACGGGCAATATACTTAAGGTCATCCACTATCTTATCCAGTATTGTGATGGCTTCCTTACGGTTGATCTCTGTTTCTGATGCTGTCATGGCTTCATCTTTATACAAAAGCAGCATGGCAGTTGAAATGTTGGAGCCGATATTATCATGCAAATTTTGAGAGATAGCTTTGAAAGTATCTTCCTGTATTTTAAGTTCTGTCTGCAGGAGCGTTTTTTCATAAACACTCTTCATATCGGCAAGCTGCTGCCTGTGATGGAATTTACGCTTCTGCTGTATCAGTAGAGCAGCTACCACCACCATTCCCAGTAACAATATCAGTGCTGTACTGGCAATGAGTATAAGTTGCGCTTCATTGGAAATAGTATGCATAAAAATCCTGCTGTTAGTAAGATGTTGTGGATAATAATCGCACCATCATATACAATATAATATTCCCTTGTAAAATCAGGATATTGCTCATATAAATAGTTAAGCATGCCGAGATAGGGGACAGATATTGCACAGTAAAAAAGGTAAGCCAGGCTGACCCAGAAGACAGGATCACGAAAGATACTTTGTGTTTCGTCGCTGCTGTATAATTGCCAAAGGTAGGCAACAGAAAGCAGCAGAATGAAACTTCCACCAAACACATAGCTGTTGGTATTTAATGTGAAAAAACTTTGGATGAAGATCATGTTGATGATAACAAACAAGGGGAAAATCCATAGATAAAGAAGGATGATTTTTTTTATAAATGAATGATGCAATTGGTAATAATAAAAAAAAGCTACCGTAAAAAAGTTTACTGGCTCAAAGATGTTAAAAAGAAAGTGATTACGGATACCATTAAAAGCCATGATATTGGCAATGGTTTCCATAACGGCAATAAAAATAATTAGCCAGGCAAAAAACCGGTAAGAAAAAGGGACAGGTTTACACAGACTAAAGGCCGCAGTAATACCTGCAAGCCAGACAAAAAAAATGGTATAAAACATTTTAAAAAAATCCAGCATCGCCATACAAACAAGATAAAATAAAAAACCGGCATTGTATAAAATACCGGTGTGTCATTCTTAAACATTTTGTCAGCCTTTGCACTTAGGCGGACAAAGACCTGTGCCTCTTTCTATTGTCTCCATTTCCATCGCATCCATCGGCACTGCAGTTGTTTGTGTTCCCGTGTACCATGCACCCGTTTGTTCCTGTGTTGTACCAGTTTGCAACACGCCTTCTTCTATTAAACCTGTTGGCCAGTCGGCAGGATGACAAATAGCGAGGGTATGTATTTTGTTATTGGCTGGCTGTACAAAATCTTTCCCGGCCAGCGTTACGGGATCAAAATCTTTTACCGGTACAAAAGCCAGTGAAAGCTGCGACAAGCCGCTGTTACCTATTTCACTTACATATTTATACATTTCATTGCCATTTCCATAGGCATTATTTGGTGTTAATTTGTCATTAGGTTTGTCGTACCGGATAAAATAAATCCTTACTCCATTAAAACCGGGAGAATTTGTTTTGGCTTCATTTAAAAACCGCTCCAGTAATTCAAGGCTTACTACAGCTGATTCTGTCATAGTATCCATGGCTTTATTTTGGGGAGCTGCATAATTAGCTTTCCATTGTTGCAGTGATGGAACATCAATTGATTTTAGCATAAAAAAAAGTTTTACAGTTTAAAAAATCAGGGTGGGTAAATTTTCAGGGGGACAGAAAATGATGATTTAAAATTATGTTGTAATCCCGCCGTTTGCAATACCCAAAATATGGGAGGTACCAGGAGCTGTAGTAGTTAAAGCAAACCGGCTGTTCCATCATGATGAAACAGCCGGTTTATTATTTCTTGAAACTATTGCTATTCTTTCACCACTTTAACTTTTCCGATCACATTATTTTGGGCATCTGTTACCTGTAAATAATAAGCTGCTTTACTAAGACGTTCTGTTGATAGTTGTTTGGTGTTGATTCCTTTCACCACCTGCTGTGCCTGGCTTACTACTTTTTGGCCGGCCATATCATACAATTCAACGATAACTCTTTGTTCACTGTTTGATTCTATTTCATAATTTAAAACCAAAGCAGTGGGATTAGGATAAACTCTGCGGAGTGAACTTTTAATGGCTGTATTATTTATTTCATTTGTTGACAAAGATTTAGCAGCCGTTAGCGGACAACCGGATGTGAGTGTAAAAAAAGCAGTACGGGTTTGCCCGTCGGGATTAATAACGGTTAAAGTATCAGGGCCTGTACCTACACCCGTTCTGTTAAAGGTGGCAGTAATTTTTGTGGGACTTACAAAAATTACATTAGAAACTGCGATAGCTGAAGGCCCTTTTACGGTAACCCTTAAACGCTTGCTGTACCCGGTGCCGGGGTCAAAAAATTCTGAATTATTTATACTCGTTCCATTAATGGTAGCTGTAGAAATACCACATGGAGGTATCGCAGCAAGAGCAGGAGTTGCAGGAGCCGGTGCTCTGAATTGTCCCGCTCTTACACCCCATGCATTTGAAGTGGGTACATATTGGGTGAATGTCCACATCGTCATATTATCTGAAGGATCTACTACCGTTTGTGTGTAATCTCCCCATCTGTCGGCACCGGCATTATAGGCAGAGCCTGTAGCCGTAAAATCAACCGGCGCAGCAAACGTGGCGACAGCATCCGTGCGGTATCTCCCGGCAACTGCTGCCTGGCAACGCTTGGACGGTCCTGCAGAAGTAAAGCCCATCAGGCTGTGCCCCTGGCCATTGGTGGCAATGGTTGGATAAATATAATTAACTGCTGTGGAGGTGGCATTAACGGCATCAAATAAATTGGCAGATTGTAAAATGGTGGGTGTACCACTTAAGTTCCCGATCTGTAACCAGAGAGCGCCATCCCGGTCTCCGGTAGAACCGCCGATTCCTGATTTACTAAGCCGTGTACCTTGTGCAACCCACAGCGAAACAGCACCATTAATTTTAATTCTTTTGATCATCGCTGCATAAAGACGCCAGTCTCCGCCATCAATAGAAATACCTCCAAGGGTGGGTACCTTCTTTGGAGAATAAACAGTGGAGGTGATAAGGTTCAGATCACCAGATAAAGTAGGCGTGGTACCATAATTTACTCTCCTGATCACGAGCTTTGAATAAACAGTTTGTGAGGATCCGATAAAATATCCATTGGACGGAGCTGCGTCATCATTATGAACACCCTGCGGTGTATACATATTAGTGCCGGTAAGTGTTTGCGGAAAACCGGTAACAGTCAAAGAACCTGCAATCAATTTAGCCTTGTCAATCACCCACATATTACATCCAGAAAAGGACGTGCCCGATCTGAACATATTGCCTCCGATATATACGTAATTCTTGTCTACTCCTAAAGTAGGATAATCAAAAAAATCACGGAAAGAACCGCCTGTTTGCGAAACATTAAAATAGAAAATTCTGAAACTTGCCGCACTGGTAACGGTCGATCCAGTACTAACTGCCACGCAGCAATAATTATTGGTACTATGATTAACATCTATTGCCACTACAAACCATCTTCCCGACAACCTGTCGAAACGAACATGCGGATCACTGATGCCAGTAATACCCAAAGCGGAATTAGCAAAAAATGCATTCAACTCAATGTTGACTACTGCTGTTAAGGTAGTGGTAGAAGTGCCTGTGGCAGTGGTGACAGCTGTACTGGTAACTGAAGGTTTATTAAAAACTTTCAACCGGGTGTTTGCGGTGGCAATTACTTGTGTAAAGCCCACGTCTCCGCAGTTATCGGGTGGGGTATAAGGAGATTCACGACCGGGAATTGCAGTACCATAATTACCCCAGATGGCAAGGAAATTACTCCATACTTTTTGTGTGGTTGACACCAGGGGGGTGATGACAGGCGTCTCAGTTACCAGGGTGCCGAATTTTGATACTGGTCTGGAATCAGGATGTTGCGTCTTTGGATCAGGAGCTTTTAATTCGGGCCTTAAAGTGGGAACAAAATCCGGTGGTACCGGGTGTATATTCTCAAAAGCTTTTATATCTGCTTCTGATTTTGTTATTGCAGCGCCACCATGAAATGTAAAACCTTTTATACCACCCTGTGAAAAGCAAAACCCAATGGTAAGGGTGAAGAAGCCAGTGAGTGCCAGATTCTTTTTCATAATTTTTAGTTGAACCTAAATCTACTCTTTATTAAACTAAAATGCAAGTGACAAATGTAGTTGGTAACGGAATTTGAATGTTAATTTTGATACTATTTTCTCATATTATATGATACCGAACCAGTTAACTTATTTTATGTCTTTTCAACATTGGTGGGAAGTATAGTGATTTAAAAATTTAGCGCCTTATGGGGTGTTTGCTTCAAGCCATTTTCCTGACTTTTATCGTGAGTGCTTTTGCAGGATTGGTGATAAAAATTTTGTCAATTGCTGCCTGCGTAAATCCATTTTTTTTCAGTGCAGGAATAAAGTCGGTAAATATATATTGATAACTGTTAAACGTTCCTCCATTTGGTTCCCCCACGTGATACCAGCCTGAATCCTGGGATAACAATACCTGGTCCAGCAATCCTTCCTGCTGCATTACCTGGAGGAAATTAATATTGGTATCCACTGATCCTGCATTCACGCCATCAAAAGAGATCCAGCTTCCTTTTTTTGCCGCTGCCACATGATAAGTGGTGTCGTTTTCATTTTGTGCATGCACCCAAATCCGGGCAGCAGGCGCCACTCCATTTTGCTGTAAAATGTCCAGTTGTTGTTTGGCAGCTTCTCCATTACCTGTGTGAACAGCAATGGTTAATCCTGTTTGCAAATGTGTAAGGGCAGCAGCGGTAATGATCTTAACCTGTGCAGCACTCAGCGGAGCATTGTCAACACCTGTTTTGATGAAGCCGGGTTTTATACCCGTGCCTTCAATTCCATTCCTGTATTCACTGATCCAGCGTTGAGCAAGTTGCTGGGCTGTTTCTGTAAACACATGTGCAGGTAAATATTTTTCATTGGCAGCGCCATAATAGCCTGTATTGGTAATGATGTTTAATCCGGTGGCTATTGATAATTGCTGCAGCAAACCTGCATCTCTCCCAATGTAAGCAGGTGTGCAATCCACAAAACTATTGCAGCCTTTTTCTTTTATGGACTGTAAAAAAGGCAATGCTGTTTTCATCACTGTTGCTGCATCATACCGGCCTTTTGTTATACTGGATGCACCAATAAAATCCACCATTACGTGTTCATGAGTTAATGTAAATTTTAAATCTGCCGGAGCAATAACGCCATTAACAGTCATGATCATTCCTTCATGATCACTGGCAGCTGGAATAAATGGCAGCAGGTAACTGCCCATTATCATGAGATTACTTTCCTTAATAAATTTTCTACATGACAGCATATTTTAAAACTAAAAGATACAAAATTCGTGAAATATATTTTTCATTCCTGTGGCACATGCAAACCTTATTTAATGGAAGTAAACATTACAACAGTTTATGTCTCTAATTTTTAGTTGTCATTCGGTTCTTGCACCATTAATAAAAATATATTTCACATCTTCCGGATCTTTTATCCTGGCGTAAAAATCATCCAGGTAATCAATCATATATTCTTTATTTTTTTTACTCAACAATTCAAAATTATTGATGAGGGAAAAAATGCTGTCCTTTTGTTTATTAAATACAGCAAGCGATTCATTTAATTCTTCCATTGTTCTTGGAAAACCCCTGTACACTCTTTCTGTTACCGACTTTATTTCCAATTGCGGATCTGGTATTGCGTAAGCAGTATTTACAAGACCTGAATAATCGAAATCATAAGGAACAGCACAAGGTTTTTCCGTGGAATCTTCCCTGGATATAATTGTTTTAATATTGTGTTTTCCTGTTACCGACCAATCTGTATTGCCAATCATATATTCAAACAAAGCCACCAGTGTCATTTGTTTCCGGTTGGTCATTTCTGCTTTTGGTTTGCCAGCTGTATATTCCCTGCACTGATTTCTTTTTGCCATTTCTTTTACATCTTCAATAAAGAAAGCATAGGTTTTGAAAGGTTTTTTCTTTGCGTTGCTGTCCATATAAGTTACTTCTGAAAGCCGTACACGAAAACTTTTTTCTGTAAGCAGGTTATAGATCTTGTAAGTAAGAAATTCCATCAGCACATACTGGTTATAGACACTATTCTGTATGCAGCTATTGACCAGCTTCAATTTTTTTAATGATGAAAATGGCGAAGGAACAGAATCTTCTTTCGTAAAAATGACCCTTAGCGGTGGTATATGACAATTCTCTCTTCTATAGTGCCCCCTTATTTCTACCTGAACCTGCCCGCTAACCGTTACACTGTCTGGCAACTGGCAGGTAAGCCGGGCAGGATAAATATTCTGCTTTTTGGGATTTGAATAACCACGGATTTTACTCATTGAAGTAACAAGTGTTACCGGTAAAATAGTTTCATCTGTAAAAAATAAATTCTTGTCAATAAGCTGAGATTGCCCCGTGGCAACAGCGGTTATTAAAAATGTAAACAACAAAGCTGAAACGATTTTTTTCATACTGCCGGTTTTATCAAATCTTGTTGCTGTTTTAGCATTGGTGAAAGCGGATACAATTTTATGCAATTGCCAATTCAATGTCGTTTACTTTGAGAATAACCGCCGTCAGGGTTTGTAACCGCTGACGGGGTTAGGCTAACCCCGACGGCGGCTATCAGCCCCGTCGGCGGTTTATCAGGGACTAACTAAAGCTAAAGTAAATGACATTGAATTGCCAACTGGTAAAAATAATTATCCTGGTCTTTGATCCAAAGCATCCTCCACAATAAAAAAATGAAATATTATGTGGCAGGAAAATACGCTAATAAAAAATCATTTGCAAGATGTTTTTTAACAGGCCATCATTGGTGCAGGCTATATTATAAGGGAAGTGTTAATGGAATTAAAAACATTGCAAGAATTGAAGAAAAGGTACCTGCCTGTTGGACGTGGAATTGGTTGGTGGCGGGGTCTCCCATATTGCCCTGTTAATTGTGTTATATCATTAATTTAAACCAGTATCATGTTTCCAGCGCTTTCCATTTGTTAACGTTCACCCCCTTTATAAGCAGCCACAGGCACATGGATAATTCTGAAAGAAAGATGGGGGCCATCACTACCTGGAATATTGCATCAGACACTGCCGGGAAAAGAATCAACGCAAAGCTGTTTACGAGATAGCATAAACCTGCAATGAGTATCAGCACGCCTAAAAACCTGGGCAAAAAGCCCGATTTAAAAATCAGGTACCCATCGATAAGACATTCAAAGCCAAAAAATATAAGGCCAATGCCAAAGCCATATCCATGCGCCTTTATAGCGATGTACGACAACACCTGCAGCTGCTGTGGATCAAATGCCTTCAGGTAATCTTCATTTCCCAAAAATAACAACGGCATCACCAGGTTCAATTTATTGGCAACCAAAACAGCCGTTTGAATTAAACCGAAAAGAACCGACAGTATCACCAGATTTTTGTTTACCCTCCTGAGCAGTAAATAATAAACGATTGCTAAAAAAAGATCACACACATGCATTACAAGATCGCCGGCAATACCAATACGCCACAGCAATGGAGACGTTGCAATGTTGTGGGCCGTAGCCGCAGCATCGCCTGATACCATGATTTTATTCCGGATAAACAGCTCACCGAAAGCACCGGCAACAATAATAATTAAATATGCCAGTCCGCCTATCCGGGCATACACTTGTGGCGAGGTTTCAGTTTTACTAGTTACCATTGCTGTTTTATTTTTAGTATAACGATGGTGAATATCTGAATAAATATATTAATGTTTGTGTATAATATATGAATGGGATATTCTAACTTTCAATGGTGCCTGCTTGTATTTTGCTGTCATATTTTAAATGCCTGCCAATTGCATTTTCAGTTGACTATAATTTGTAGCTAACTGACTTACCTCTGCTTTTAACCTTGTTTTTAATACACTCCAATATTTTCTTGGATTGGGTTTGCGTTAATTAAGATAATTATTTTTATAGGATTAACTGTTGAAAGAAATTCTCTGTTAAACTAGTTTGATGTATGCATCCTGCTGATAACTTTTATCGGGTGAGAGTTAGAGCGGAATTAAATTATTTATTGTAACTGATAAGTTGATATGCTTAATACTGGTTAAGACTTCGGACGTTGGTGAAAGCACTCAACGGCGGTTCACCGGGATAGCTAGCTTTTTAAATGGCGACAACAGCGGCAAAAGAGTGGAATTAAGCCCCAATAGCATCAAGCCTAATTTTAGACGCAGTATTTCTAGAAATCGAAAATGAAGTCGGGTGCTTTAACGACTTTGTAAATCGTTTCAGTGTCATTTTTTATCACAGCTAAAAATTGAATCTTTTCATTCTCGATATCTGTTATTAGTTGAGATTCGAATTCTTTCACATCATTCGCTTTCATTAACCTTTTAGATTTCCCCAACATTTCAAATAGATTGAATTCTTTTCCTAATAATTCTTTAGAGATTTTGTTTCTTAATAATTTTGAAAAATCCTCATAACTGTCAATTAGCGTATCTATTTTATTAGCAATTTTTCTATCATGAATAAAAAGATTTTCTAGAAGATGATTGACTATTTCGAGCAGAATAAGAAGTTGCTCTTTTTTAGGAGTTTCCATTTCATGTAGAGCATCGTTACCTAAAAATCGAATTGAATGAAGCCTTTTAGATTCATTTAAAGATAAATAGCCTTTTCCATGTAATAAATCAATACGTTTTGATAAATCATCTTTTCTTATTTTCAAATGATTACAAGTGGCTTCAATAATAGCCCTAAATCCGCCAGCTGTCAATATGAAAGCATCAGCTTTAAAGGCGGAAAGTGTTTCCTCATAGATTGTATTTATTTCACGAGGTAAGTAATAAAAGTTGTCAACTTCCCTGCCGTTTTCAATGTAATTTGGATAAAGAGTAATTTTATTAACATAATCAATGTTTCCTTCATCATCATGTTCAACCATTTCAGTATTGCCATATATTCTAAGAAATGAAATTGTTTCGCAACCTTTGCATTCTATAATAAAATAGTCGTCACTCCATTGAAAATAATCATAGTCTTCTGCTCCTCGTGTTTTTTTCTCGGCAATTATTGTGTGATGCCGAAGCCCTTTACAATTTCTACAGTAATATTTAGTGTCCATTGATATCTTGCTTTTATTGTACGCTGTTTTATTGCGTCTAAAATTTGTATCTATGCTAATTTACGCTACTTCTTTCCAAAAACATTTTTTAAATCACTCCTTTTTAGAGCATTATCAAAAAATACGCTACCCGATAGCAGTAGCGCAAATACAATCTGTGTAAATATTATAATTTTATTCCAGCATACTAATGACGCATAATCTCCGCTGTTATAAAAGCTCAATAAAAATATAATATAAAAGAGTGCGACGCCACTGAACTTCAATAATGTCACTATCGTTGATAACATAAAATAAAAAACCCACTTCCTTCGAAGTGGGTCTGTATATTTCTTCATCAAAAAATTAATAACGGTAATGCTCAGCCTTAAACGGACCACTCTGTGGTATGCCTAAGTAAGCAGCCTGTTCAGTAGTTAACTCATCTAATTCAACACCAATTTTTGCAAGGTGTAAACGGGCAACTTTTTCATCCAGGTGTTTTGGTAACACATACACTTTGTTCTCGTATTTGCCATGGTTTGTCCACAGTTCAATTTGAGCCAGTGTCTGGTTGCTGAAAGAGTTACTCATTACAAAACTTGGGTGGCCTGTGGCACAACCTAAGTTTACCAAACGGCCTTCTGCTAATACGATCACATCTTTACCTTCAATGTTGTAAATATCCACCTGTGGTTTGATGGTATCTTTTGTATGGCCATAGTTTTTATTTAACCATGCCATGTCAATTTCTATATCAAAGTGACCGATGTTACAAACGATCGCTTTGTCTTTCATTAAACGGAAATGTTTTTCAGTGATCAGGTCACGGCAACCAGAAGCAGTAACAATGATGTCAGCTTCCTGTACTGCTTTGATCATTGGCTTTACTTCAAAGCCATCCATTGCAGCCTGCAATGCACAAATAGGGTCGATCTCGGTAACGATTACACGACAACCTGCACCTTTCAGTGAAGCAGCAGAACCTTTACCCACATCACCATAAGAACCCACCACAGCAACTTTACCAGCCATCATTACATCTGTAGCACGGCGGATAGAATCTACCAAAGATTCTTTACAACCATACTTGTTATCAAATTTAGATTTGGTAACAGAGTCATTTACATTGAATGCTGGAACTGGTAAAGTACCGCCAGCCATTCTTTCATACAAGCGGTGAACACCGGTTGTTGTTTCTTCTGATAAACCACGGATGTTAGCGATCAGTTCTGGATATTTATCAAACACGATGTTGGTCAGATCACCACCATCATCCAGGATCATATTCAAAGGCTTATCAGCACCACCAAAGAACAGGGTTTGTTCAATACACCAGTCAGCTTCTTCCTGGCTCTGGCCTTTCCATGCATACACACCAATACCTTCAGCAGCAATAGCAGCAGCGGCCTGGTCCTGTGTACTAAATATATTACAAGAGCTCCATTTTACTTCAGCACCTAAAGCGATCAATGTTTCAATTAACACAGCCGTTTGAATGGTCATGTGCAGGCAACCTGCAATTCTTGCACCTTTCAATGGCTGGCTTGCACCAAACTCTTCACGGATGCTCATTAAGCCCGGCATTTCTGCTTCGGCCAATCTAATTTCTTTACGGCCCCAGGCGGCGAGGCTCATGTCAGCCACTTTATATTTCAGGCTGAAATCGATGGAGGAATTTGTTATTGTTGACATATTGTTTTTGTTTAGGACACAAATGTACAATCACAGGATAATATTCTATAACTTTTGATAACTTTGGGATAATCTCCTGTTTAAATTCATTTGGCAGGACAAAACACTTTTACACCATGGCTAAAGCTATTCAAACAGAACAATCACCTGCTGCCTCCATTACACTGGATGCAAAGGACCTTTCCATATTGGCATTGCTGCAGCAAAATGCCCGGATGACGGTGAAAGAAATTGCGGAGAAAATTCACCTGAGCACCACGCCGGTTCATGAACGCATCAAACGAATGGAAGCCAGTGCTGTGATAAAACAATATGCCACACTGGTGGATCATACCAAGGTGAAAAAAGGGCTGATGGTTATTTGTTACGTGTCGTTAAAAGAACATAACAAACCTGCCGGTGTTAAGTTTATCAAAGCAATACAGTCCATGCAGGAAGTGGTGGAGTGCTATAATATATCCGGTGAATTTGATTTTATGCTGAAGGTGCTTTGTGAAGACATGAATGCCTACTATGATTTTCATGTGAACAAACTGAGCAATATTGAAAACATGGGACATGTACAGAGTGTGTTTGTGATCGGGATTATTAAGCAGACGCACCAGGTGGTGTTTTAGTTGAAAGTTGAGAGTTGAAGCAGTGCCTTTTTTGATAGCGTGCCATTATTTTTAAGGACCATTTTTTTTAACACTATTATCTCACCATTGCAACTGCATCACATAATCATTCATGTAAAAATTATCACCGATATCAATATTTTCTTCGCCAATGATTTTAAAGCCTAATTTTTCGTAGAAATGAAGTGCCTTGTTGTAGCGGTTAACATTCAGCTGAAGAGTGGTGGAGGGGGCAATGTTTGCAATGATGTAATTGATGAGGGCTTTTCCAATGCCTTTGCCCTGCTGGTTCGGGAGGATATAAATCTTGTGTAGTTTGATGATATCAGGATGATTTTCTTTGGCTGAATATGATGCAAATGCTACATGTTGTCCACCATCATAAGCCAAAATAAACTGCTGTCCTTTTTGTATTTGCTTTTGCAGGGATGATTTGCTGTAGATCAGCTCCATCATGTAATCCAATTGCTGCGGACTTATGATGTTGCCATACGCAACGGGCCAGGTAATGTTGGCTAAATTTAGGATGATTGATATGGACTCAGTACCAACTTTTTTTATTTCAATCATTGATTGATTTTATTGTATCGTGATCTTTAATTCGGGAGCAAAAAATAAGCGCCCCTGTTTATCATATACAATAATATCAAAAAAATACAATTCTTCGCCTTTATGCAGCTGTTCTGTAATATTAGATTTCCATATTTCCGGCAATGGTGTTTCTGTAAAACGTTGCGATACCATATCTTTTGCCGGACTTACTGCACCGGTAGTTTCATCTTCTGTTACCCCCAGTCTTTTGTATGCAAATTGATAAGAAGAAATTTTGAAAACAGCATTTTTGTCATCGGCAATTTTTAATGCTTGCTGTATGATCTGTTTGCCTTCTTCCGGCGAACAGTTGGCAGTACCGGTATATTTTCCGAGGTAACTTTTAACTACCGGCGGTTTAAACTTAGCAAAGGTACTAACAGGCTTTTTTGCAGTCTGTGCGATGCCTGCAAAGGAAACCATTGCAGACAATAGAAATAACATGAAAAATCTTGAGTATAATAGTGCCATTGTTTAATCTTTAAGGTACAACGAATTTACGCTATAATTAGTATCGTAAAAGTTAATTCAGCGATGCCAAACTCTCCTCAATGGTTTTGATCCTTGCCTCTGCATCCGCCTTTTTCTTTTCCTCCAGCGCTATTACCTCAGGCTTGGCATTTTGAACAAAGCGTTCGTTACCAAGCTTTTTCATTACAGATTGGAGGAAGTTTTGCTGGTGTTCCAGGTCTTTTAACAGGTCGATTTTCAGCGTGGCACTGTCTAACTGCTGCTCAGATTCTATGTAAAATTTATCTTTCTCCACAGCCACTACAATGGTATTGGCTACCGGCGAATCGGAGAAGCTGATGGAAGCCGCATTTACCTGTTTCGATATGATCTTATCAATGGCTGAATAAGCAGCGGCATTGTCAGTTTGTATGTGCAGCTGTATTGGATCTTTTGGTTTGATCTGGTTCTTATTCCTGGCATCTCTTAACGCAGAGATCACCTGTTTCAACAATTCACCCTGGTTCAAAATAGCAGCATCTGCAGCCTTAACGGTGTCATATTGAGCAACACAAAGATCAGCGGTTTGAGGTTTCAGCAATTGATAAATTTCTTCTGAAATAAATGGCATGAACGGATGCAGCAGTTGCATCAATTCTTCAAAGAAGTCAACTGTTTTATTGTAAACAGCTGCATCAATAGGTTGCTCAAATCCCGGCTTGATCCATTCCAAATACCAACTACAGAAATCATCCCAGATCAAAGAATAAATTGTTTTCAATGCTTCACTCAGGCGGAACTGTTTCATTAATGCATCTACTTCAGTCTTCACTTGCTCCAGCCTGTTCTCAAACCAGCTGAGTGCAAACCCATCGGTCGTCTGTTGTCTGTTGTCCGTCGCCTGTCTTCCTTCCCACATCTTCAGCAATTTCAGCGCATTCCATAATTTATTATTAAAATTCCTTCCCTGCTCCAGTGCACTTTCATCAAACATTAAATCATTCCCTGCAGGAGAGGAAACCATGATGCCAAACCTTACCGCATCTGCACCGTAGTTATCTATCAACGCCAGTAAGTCTGGTGAGTTGCCCAGTTGTTTACTCATCTTTCTTCCCAGTTTATCTCTTACCATGCCGGTAAAATAAACATCCTTAAAAGGAGCTTCGCCAGCATACTCATAACCAGCCATGATCATCCTTGCCACCCAAAAGAAAATAATATCCTGGCCGGTTACCAGGGTAGTAGAAGGATAATAATATTTTGCGTCATCATTGCCCGGATGACTGATCCCTTTAAAAACTTCCATTGGCCAAAGCCAGGAGGAGAACCAGGTGTCTAGAACATCTTCGTCCTGCTTTATTTCTTCAATTTTAAGTTTTGAATTTTGAGTTTTGAATTGTTCAAAAGCTTCTTCAAGCGTAGCTGCTACTATATAATTTCCTTCGCCATCATACCATGCCGGTATCTGTTGGCCCCACCAAAGCTGGCGGCTGATGCACCAGTCTTTAATATTACCCAGCCAGTGGCTGTAAGTGTTTTTTAATTTGGCAGGATGGAATTGTATCGTGTCATTCATTACCGCCTGCAATGCTTCCGGATTTTTCTCCATGAATTTTTGCATGTCGATAAACCACTGCAATGATAATTTACTTTCGATTACTGCTCCTGTTCTTTCACTGGTTCCAACCTGTCCCTTGTAATCTTCTACCTTTTCTATTTGCCCAAGCGTTGAAATATCTGCCGCAATTATCTTTCTTAATTCAAAACGGTCGATGCCATTGTACGCCAATACCTGTTCTGAAGGATTGTCATCCATTAATTCAACTGTAGTGAATTTGCCTGTAGCATCTAATGTGTCAATTGCTTTCAACCCATGTTTAATGCCCAGCATGTTATCATTTTTATCATGTGCTGGTGTAACTTTCAATGCACCGGTGCCAAATTCAGTGGTTACATATTCATCAGCAATTATGGGTATTTTTCTATTAATAATGGGAACAAATACTTCTTTACCAACGAAGCTTTTGTATCGTTCATCTTCCGGATTTACAAAAATGGCAACATCTCCCAAAATCGTTTCGGGCCGTGTGGTGGCAACGGTAATGCCCTTGCCCACATCCCCGTCCGTTCCGGCACGGGCGGGCCCTAAAGGAGTGTTAGCAGCATCCACAAATTTGTAGGTAACATAGTACAGTTTGGAATCAACATCTTTAAAGATCACTTCCTCATCACTCAATGCGGTTTGGCTGGCTGGATCCCAGTTCACCATTCTTTTCCCACGGTAAATAAGGCCTTTATTATACAGGTCAATAAAAACTTTGATCACACTTTTATAGTAATCATCGTCCATGGTAAAAGAGGTGCGGTTCCAGTCCAAACTACAGCCTAATTTTTTTAGCTGCTGTAAAATAATGCCACCATATTTTTCTTTCCACTCCCAGGCATAGCCCAAAAATTCATCCCTTGTTAAAGAAGATTTGGCAATACCTCTTTCCCTCAGCATGCCCACTACTTTTGCTTCTGTAGCAATCGATGCATGATCGGTACCAGGAACCCAGCAGGCATTCTTACCCTGCATCCTTGCACGGCGGATCAAAATATCCTGTATGGTGTTGTTGAGGCAATGTCCCATGTGTAGCACACCGGTAACATTGGGCGGAGGTATCACAATCGTATAAGGCACCCGCTCATCAGGAGTGCTGTTAAAATATCCTTTATCCAGCCAGTGCTGGTACCATTTTGCTTCTACCTCGGTGGGTAAATAATTTTTGCTCAGTTCCATATTCCCATGCTCCGTTTAACCCGGAATTTTTATTTTATGTACCCGGCAGCAATACTTTGTGGAGCTTCAGTGGCGTCGCACTCTTGTACATTATACCGTCAGGCAGCAATTTACATTTTAAAATCGGCTGCAAATGTACGAATTGCCAATGCATTTTAAAAGGCATTTCCGGCATTGTTTACATCTTTACCTAACTGAAAGTCAGCGTAAAAAACAATCAGTACTTCATTAAAAATTGCTTTTATATTTGCCGCCTCAAACAATTCCATTGCAAACAGCCAAACAAAATCTCCGACTACAAAAGATCATTACAGGTATTGGTATTATTCTCTTTCTGGCAAAAGTGTTTGCCTGGTACCTCACCGGTTCAGTAGCCATCTTAACAGACGCATTGGAAAGTACCGTAAATGTAATTGCCGGTTTGATAGGCGTATACAGCTTGTATGTAAGTGCCAAGCCACGTGACCAGGATCATCCTTACGGTCATGGTAAAGCGGAATTTATTTCTGCGGCTGTGGAAGGAACGCTGATCACCGTGGCTGGTTTTGTGATTATTTATGAAGCCATCAACAACCTCGTTCATCCGCATGATATCAAACAACTGGATTACGGTATTTTATTGGTGGCTGGTACAGCCATTGTCAATTATATTGCCGGTGCCATTTGTGTAAATACAGGTAAAAAAAATAATTCACTGGCATTAATATCCAGCGGTAAACATTTGCAGACAGATACCTATTCTACTGTTGGGATCATTGCTGGGCTGGCACTTATTTATTTTACAAAAATTTGGTGGATCGATAGTGCAGTTGCCATTCTTTTTGCTTTCATCATCATGTTCACCGGTTATAAAATTGTGCGGACCTCCATCTCCGGTATTATGGATGAAGCAGATGATGCCATCATTGCTAAATTAGTGGAGTCGCTAAATGCAAACAGGAGAGCCAACTGGATAGACCTGCACAACCTGCGTATCATCAAGTATGGCGGCACTTTGCATTTAGACTGTCATCTCACTGTACCCTGGTACCTGAATATACATGAAGCTCACACTGAAATAGATGCTTTGTCTGCATTGGTGAAAAAAGACTTCGGGGAATCGATGGAATTATTTGTGCATACAGATGGCTGTCTTGATTTTAGCTGTGCGGTATGTACTAAAGAAGATTGTAAAGTGCGTAAGCATCCATTTGATAAAAAGATAGAATGGACCGTGGAAAATGTATCTACCAATATCAAACATCAGTTATAATGGAATTGGATGAAGCATACTGGAGTGGCCGCTACAGCAATCATACAACGGGATGGGATATTGGAGCGGTTAGTACGCCGCTAAAAGAATACATCGATCAGTTGCAGGATAAAAATATTGCGATCCTTATTCCTGGCTGTGGCAACAGTTACGAAGCGGAATACCTGCTGCAAAAAGGATTCTCCAACATTACCCTGATAGATATTTCGGCTGTACTTTGCAACAACTTAGAACAAAAACTACAACCATACTTATCCTCCGGATTAAAAATTATCTGTGCCGATTTTTTTGAACTGCAGGGCCAGTATGATCTCATCATCGAACAAACTTTCTTCTGTGCATTAGATCCAACTTTAAGGAGGGCCTATCTTGATAAAATGCACCAGTTACTCAAGCCGGGAGGAAAATTAGTGGGTGTTTTATTCAACCGCTCATTTGAAGGAGGTCCGCCATTTGGAGGAAGTGAAAAGGAATACTGTGAATTGTTTCAGCAGCAATTTAATATTGCAATAATGAAGGAATGTTATAATTCCATCGCTCCAAGAAAAGGGGCTGAACTATTTGTGAAACTGGTAAAAGAATAATCAGCTACCCTTTAGTAGTTTAAACGAAGTATATCTTTTTTTAAAATATAGCATATTGAAACTTCCCATTCAGGGAAGTTTTGTATATTTACCAATATGCGTATCTACTCATACACAACACTTAGAAAGTTTTGGGGAAAGTATCCTGACGCAAGGGGACAACTGGAGGCATGGTATGAAGAAATGGAGAATAGCAATTTTTCAGGACCTAATGATATCATTGCGAATTATCCAATGGCTGATATTGTAAAGAATGGAAGGGTGGTGTTTAATATCTGCCACAATAAATACCGGATAGTGGCTTTATTCAGGTATCGCTTCCATACAGTTTATGTAAGGTTTATTGGCACACACAGAGAATATGATAAAATAAAAGACATTGAAAACATTTAAAAATATCAGCATGAAAAAGCAATTTGTTATAAAGCCAATTACAAATAAAAAGGAATTTGCTGCAGCAAACAAAATGATTGAGGAATTACTGGGTTGCAGGGAAAACTCTGAGGAAGAAAAAATTTTGGAAGCAGTTACCATACTTGCATCTGAATATGAAAAAAAGCACTTTCCTATGCCTAAAGCAGACCCTGTAGAAGCCATAAAATTCAGGATGGAGCAGATGGGGCTTAAACAAAAAGATCTTGCCAGGTTTGTAGGAGGGGAGAACAGGGCAAGTGAAATCTTAAATAATAAGAGAGGGCTTACGCTTTCGATAATAAAAAGCTTAAATAAAAATTTAAAAATACCTGCAGAGATTTTAATAGCCTAAATTTATGCTTTCTCAAAGGAATAATAATGACTTTTAAAAACTGCAGCAGCAATAAATATAACTGCCAGCATGCTCAAAAGTTGCTGGTTCGTTTTCTGTAAAAAGAAGAGCATAATAAAAGCAATAAACACAAATAACATATAGCTTTCCATATCCAGACCACAGCCATATAAAATTCCGGTATATAAAAACAGGGTAGCCACCGCAGTAAAGTATTGTAGTAAAATATTGCTTACCGGTAAATTCCCATGATTGTTTACCAGCATAAACAAAACTTCCGGCAGCAGTAAAATAGAAAAAGTAAAAAGGTAGGTGCCTGCAATTTTAAATAAAGGTATTGGCAGGCTCCGGCTGAATTGTAATTGTGACTCTGAAAAATGAACAAAATAAAATACCAACAATGCATGAGCCGTTAGGATAACCTGGAAAAAAATATTGAACAGGTCGTTATCAAAATCATTACCATTTCTTACAAAGGAAACGGACAACAGCAACAGCGAAAATACTTTTACCACCACAAAAGCCATTTTCTTTTCATGAAAAAGATGTCCCAGCAAAAAGGCGGCATAGCCGATTCGGATCCTGAAAAGAGAAGTAAATTTTGAAACAAGTTGATCTAAAGGATGAACTTGGTTGTTTTTATTGATGCTCCTCGATAAAATCACGGCACCCAAACTGATCATCAGTATTTGATACAATGCAATGAGCAAGCCAGTAACCTGCATTAATTTTGCAAAAGCCATATAAACTACAAAGCAGGAATAAATAAATACCGGCAGGTATTGCAGTAAGCTCACCAGTAAGTATAACCACCATTGTTTTGAAACAGGTAAAGCTTTTAATATGAAGATATAGCTGCTGTCAACAGCTTTTATGGTATTGCTGCAAAACTGTATGCATTTAATATTATACAATAGCCATGCGATGCTAATGATACCGGTAAATAAAGGAGAACTGATAATAGACAGCAATAATGATTTATGGTAAGGGATAAGCAGCTCCCCTTTTACAATACCAAAAAAGAAAAAAAATCCAAACAGGAAAAATCCAGCATTGATAATGTAGAATTGTTTCACCAGTACTTTCAATAAGAAGTTGGCAGTTGTTTTCATGCAGGTTCTTTTTGCAGGGTGTTGTCTTTTATTAAGAGGGTAGTGGTACCTGTTACCAACTGTTTATCCAATGACTGATGGGAAGTGATTAGGAATGAAACGCCGTTACTGCTGTAATCCATGATCGTATTTTGTAAAACTTCTATAGCCGCCACATCCAAAGCAATCAGCGGCTCATCCAACAGGATTAATTTCGGGCTGCCAATAAAACCCAGCACCAGCGATAGTTTTTTTAACATACCACTGGAATAGGTGGCTGTTTTTTGATGCATGAAATGTGCTACTCCTAAACCATTCATTAATGCTTCCGGGAAATCACCACCCTTTGTTGCTTTGTAAAAATCAACCAGTTCTTTCCCGCTGAGGAAGGGTGGGTATATTGGTTCTGCTTCTGCATAATTTACCACCCTGCTGTAATTCATCCTGTCTTTGTGAATGTGTAAATCATTTACAGCAATATTACCTTCAAAAGGAATAATGCCTGCAACAGATTTCATTAATGATGTTTTACCGGAACCATTCTCACCCTTGATCCAGTAGATGCCTTTCGCTAATTTAAATTCACTGATTGATAAAACCGGCGATGCACAGCCTGGGTATTTTTTGATGAAGTTGGTAATAGAAAGCATAGCGTGGCAGTGCAGCGATATTATTTATTGGTTGAAAATTTCATTTACTTAAAGCTTTTTAAAAATAGAATTTTAAAAAAGAGTAGAATGCTAAAAAGTGTGAATGGTATAAAATACTGATGAAGCGATTTTATCCTTCAATTAATTTAGCCACACCAAATGCAGCTGCTGCAGCCAACGCACCGATCATCATTACCCTTACAGCACCCAGCCAGGGATTGACACCCGTCATCTTACTTTTAAAATAGCCAAATATAAACAGGCAGGCAAGTGTGGCTACTACTGATATTTTTAAGGCTTCTACAGAATCATCAATAAAAAAATAAGGGCTTAATGGAATGATGCCACCGGCAATGTAAGATAGCCCAATGTTCAAAGCACTTTTGGTGGCTCTTTTGGGATCTGGTTTTTCAAGTCCTAGTTCGTACTTCATCATAAAATCTACCCAGCGGTCTTTATCCCGGGAAATCTCTGCTGTAGCCTGCTCCTGTAAAGCAGGGCTCAGACCTATATTAGCAAAGAATTCTTTTGTCTCTTCTATTTCCCGGTGCCTTAAATTTTCCACTTCCTCATATTCCCTTTTCACTTCGCTGGAATAATGATCCTGCTCTGTTTTACCAGCCAGGTAGCCACCCAGCCCCATTGCAATACTGCCTGCACAAATTTCTGCAATGCCTGCAATTACAATGATGTTGCTGCTGCTAACGGCGCCGCTTAGCCCGGCAGCCAGTGCAAATGGAACGGTAAGGCCATCACTCATGCCAATCACAATATCTCTCAGCATGTCGGAGCTTTTCAGGTGTGCTTCTTTGTGGTCGTGGTGCAGGTGGGTATCCATTGTATTTGAGGCTTATTTATTTGCTAAGTTAAAATGGTTGGCTTTCACACCAACCATTTTTTTAAATTAATTTATTGTGCTGTATTCAAATGCCTCAGTATAATTTATAGTATTCCATTCACAGGGTGAGCCACCTTTTTTGAGGTGACCCACCCATAAAAAATTAAGCCAGTGTTTTCAAACTTTTATCTATTATCGCAACACATTCCATCACCTGTTCTTTAGTGATAACCAATGGCGGTGCAAAACGAATTTTATCGCCATGCGTCGGTTTAGCCAGCAAACCATTTTCTTTTAATGCCAAGCATAACTCCCATGCAGCTTCCGGGTTGAGGTGTTTTATTACAATAGCATTTAGCAAACCTTTGCCTCTTACCAGTGATATAAATGGAGAATTCAGTTTTTCAATTTCACTCCTCAATAATTGTCCCATGGCTTCAGCATTGTCAGCAAGCCTTTCATCTTTTAAAACTTTCAATGCTGCAATAGCTACAGCACATGCCAGTGGATTACCACCATAAGTGCTGCCATGTTCGCCTGGCTTGATCGTCAGCATGATTGCATCATCTGCCAGCACAGCACTCACGGGTAATACACCACCGCTTAATGCTTTGCCCAGTATCAAAACATCCGGACGAACATTTTCATGATCACAGGCCAGCATCTTGCCGGTACGTGCCAGCCCTGTTTGTATCTCATCTGCAATCATCAGCACATTGTACTCTGTACACAGATTTCTTACGCCTGTAAAATATCCATCATCAGGTACTACTACACCAGCTTCGCCCTGTATGGGTTCAAACATAAAAGCCACCACATTTTTATCCTGGAAAGCTTTTTCTAAAGCTGCCAGGTCATTATGCGGCACGGCAACGTAGCCCGGAGTAAAAGGCCCGAAATTATTTTTAGCAGAAGGGTCGCTGCTGAAAGAAATAACGCCGGTAGTGCGGCCATGAAAATTTCCTTCGCAGATAACAATCACCGCATTGTCTTCTTTTACCTTCTTCACTTCATAGCCCCATTTGCGGCCCAGCTTCAGTGCTGTTTCCACAGCTTCCACACCAGTGTTCATGGGTAACACTTTATCGTAACCAAAATAGTCAGTCACATATTTTTCATATTCACCCAACAGGTTGCTGTGAAAAGCCCTGCTGGTTAACGTTAGTTTTTGAGCTTGCTCGGTTAAAGCAGCAATGATTGCAGGGTGACAATGCCCCTGGTTTACAGCAGAGTAGCCACTTAAAAAATCGTAGTAACGTTTTCCATCCACGTCCCATACAAATACACCTTCACCACGATTTAGTACCACTGGCAATGGATGATAATTGTGAGCACCGTATTTTTCTTCTAAGTCAATGTATTGTTGTGTATTAGCTGTTAAAGCAATAGTTGATTGCATGATCGTAAATTTTAAAACTGAAAAATAAAAACCGAATGATAAAAAATATGCGTCAATATCCGCCTGTACAGCAGGCGGTAAATCAATTGTTGACTTAGTGGTTCAGCAGATCAAGATTGTTGCTGAGAAAATGCGGTATGGTCAGTGAAAATTTGATAACCTTTAAATTTTGCACAAGATATATTTTTTACCTGAGAAAAGAAAATGGCCCTTTACCGCTTGTATCTAAAATGCTTTATATTTATTAAAATTTTACCCAATACCAGCTACTGCTACCATCGATGAAACCCTTTTTATGAGAAAAAATTACTTCGTATTCTTTGTTACCCTGTTATTCAACCAGTATCTGTTTGCGCAAGTTCCCACCATCAGTTCGTTTAGTCCGGCTTCCGGACCTGTGGGAACTTCAGTAACAATTACAGGTACTAACTTTAGTTCAACACCTGCTAATAATATTGTTTTCTTTGGAGCGGTGAGGGCTGTTGTTAATACAGCAACCGAGACATCCTTAGCAGTAAAAGCACCTGCTGGAGCCACTTATCAGAAGATTTCTGTTACAACAGATAACAACCTGACAGCATATTCCCGGCAGCCTTTTTTAATAACTTTTCCAGAAAACATTGCTCAGTTTTCAACTAATACTTTTTCATCAAAAGTAGATTTTCCTACCAATGATTATCCAAGAGATGTTGTAATAAGTGATTTTAACAACGACGGAAAACCAGATATGGCAGTTGTGAACCAGGTAGCAAATAATATTTCAATATATAAAAACATGACCGTTGATAATGTGCCTTTGTTTGACACAAGTATTGACTATGGAACTAATAATGGACCGATCAATATATCAACAGGAGACTTAGATGGTGATGGAGATATTGATCTGGTAGTAGCAAATTCCAATGCTGGACTGGCTTCTGAAATTACTATTTACAGAAATATCAGCATGAATGGAAATATCCAGTTTGACTCCAAAATAGCGATTCCTACTGGAAATGGGTCTATTGGGGTAGATATAGCCGACTTTAATGAAGATGGCAAACCTGACATCATTGTCACCAGTAGTAATTCCGGAATATTTTCAATCTTCAGAAATAGAAGTACGCTGGATTCTATAAGTTTTTATGAAAAACAGGATATCGATTTTTATCGTGGAGATGATGTGGTTGCAGGAGATATTGATGGCGATAATAAAATTGATGTTATCGTTACCAACACTATTAATAAGGGTATTTCAATTTTTAGAAATACAAGTACCCCGGATGCCATTTCTTTTGCCGGGCAAATAGATTTGCCAACTGGTGATTATCCGACAAAAATATCATTGGGCGATTTGAATGGCGATGGAAATACTGATATAGCAGTTTTAAACTATGTAGCCAAATCGTTTGCAGTTTTAAAAAACATAAGTACCCCGGGATTTATTTCTTTTGAACAGCCTGTTGTTTACTCAACCATAGACGAACCTGCGGATATTGCCACCTGCGATTTAGACGGAGATGCCAAACCAGATATGGTAATTGGATATAGTACTACAGGGGGTATTTCAATATTAAAGAATCTTTCCACTGCAGGTCAAATTTCATTTGCAACAAAAGTTAATTACAACACAGGGAATTATTCCACCTACATTGCAGCAGGGGATTTAACCGGGGATGGACGACCAGATATTGCAGTGACGAATTCGATTTTAAAAACAGTATCGGTTTTAACTAATAAAATTGGTAGTGTTAATGCAGTAACACTTTGTCCTCCTTCTACAAACACCACTATTACATCAGGTATTACCGGCTCCGCTTATCAATGGCAGGTAAACAATGGAAACGGATTCACTAACATATTTGATAGCAGTATTTATGCTGGTTACAATACCCGGACGTTGCAGCTGAATAATATTTTATCATCCTGGAATGGATTTCAATACCGCTGTATAGTAGATGGAAACAGCAGCGAAGTTTATGAGCTTAAATTTGTTAATTCCTGGACCGGTGGAACTGATACAGCATGGGATAATCCTGCAAACTGGAGTTGCAGTTCGGTGCCAGACCGTAATACAGACGTGATAGTTAACAGCGGCACATTACTTATTAACTCGAACGTTATCATTAACAGCCTTACAATAAATCCGGGTGCTGCTGTAACGGTTAATCCAGGATTTAATCTTACAATTGTGCACTCGACTGGTGTTGCAAGTAAGCCAAAACAAAAAATAAAATGACATATTCAATTCCTACCCAAACACGTATTGGACACGTACATCTCAAAGTATCCGATATTGAACGTTCCTTACAATTTTACAGGGATATACTTGGCTTTGAAGTGACCCAGCGTTATGGCCCAAGTGCAGCGTTCATTAGTGCCGGAGGTTATCATCATCATATTGGATTAAATACCTGGCACAGTAAAGGCGCTGGACCGGCACCTGTAAATGCCGTGGGTTTGTATCACACCGCTATTTTGTATCCAACAAAAAAAGATCTGGCAGATATTGTTCGACAACTGGAGTCTGTAAATTATCCATTAACCGGCGCTTCTGATCATGGTGTATCACTCGCCATTTATTTAAATGACCCTGATGGAAATGGGGTAGAACTTTACTGGGACAGGCCAAAAGAAGAATGGCCGCAGGATGCACAAGGCAACCTGGAAATGATAACAGCTGCTATTGACTTGGATGATTTGATGAAAGGATAATATCATAAAAAAAGGTGCCGCAGAAAAAATCTGCAGCACCAAACTCTTTTTACCTCTTTTACTCCTTTAACCTATTAGCCTCACAAATCAAACTTGATCCCCTGTGCAAGTGGCAACTTATCAGTATAGTTGATCGTGTTCGTCTGTCTCCGCATGTACACTTTCCATGCATCACTGCCGCTTTCCCTGCCACCGCCGGTTTCTTTTTCACCACCAAAGGCACCACCGATCTCTGCACCACTGGTACCAATATTCACATTGGCAATACCACAATCACTGCCTGCATACGACAAGAATTTTTCAGCTTCTCTTAAATTCGTTGTCATGATCGCAGAGCTCAAACCCTGTGGCACACCATTCTGCAAAGCGATGGCTTCATCAATCGTTTTGTATTTCATTAAATATAAAATAGGAGCGAAGGTTTCATTTTGCACAATTTCATAATGGTTCTTCGCTTCTGCAATGCAGGGCTTCACATAGCAACCACTTTCATAACCCTTGCCTTTCAGCACACCACCTTCCACAATAAAGTTGCAGCCCTCTGCCTTGCCCTTTTCAATGGCTGCTAAATACATATCCACCGCAGCAATATCAATCAGCGGACCCACATGATTTTTTTCATTCAACGGATTGCCGATCTTCAGTTGCCCGTATGCATTCACTAATTTTTCTTTGAACTTGTTGTACACTTTTTCATGAATGATCAGGCGGCGGGTGGAAGTGCAACGTTGACCAGCTGTACCCACTGCGCCAAAAGCAGCACCGATCAAAGACATATCCAGGTCAGCATTCGGAGTAATGATGATGGCATTATTGCCGCCCAATTCCAGTAAGCTCTTTCCTAATCTTGCAGCCACTGCAGTTGCCAATGCTTTACCCATACGGGTGCTTCCGGTGGCACTCACTAAAGGAATCCTTGTATCATTGCTCAACCATTCACCCACTTCACGGTCGCCCACTATTAAATTATTTACACCTTCCGGCACATTGTTTTT
This sequence comes from Chitinophagaceae bacterium, assembly GCA_043788995.1. Lineage (GTDB taxonomy): Bacteria > Bacteroidota > Bacteroidia > Chitinophagales > Chitinophagaceae > Ferruginibacter. The sequence goes on from JAYWII010000052.1 coordinate 44,440, forward strand.
CTTAAATACCTTGGCAGTAATATTCATACAGGCCACTGCACACAACGGCGTTTTCTCACTCGGTTTCCAAACACACACATCACCGCAAACCCATGCCAGCATCGTATTCCATGCCCACACCGCCACCGGGAAATTAAAAGCAGAAATGATACCCACAATACCCAGTGGATGATACTGTTCGTACATGCGATGGCCTGCTCTTTCGCTGTGCATGGTCAGTCCGTGCAACTGGCGACTAAGCCCCACGGCAAAATCGCAGATGTCGATCATTTCCTGCACTTCGCCTAAACCTTCCTGTAAGCTCTTGCCCATTTCAAAACTTACCAGTGTACCCAGTGACTGTTTATTGGCACGTAGTTCTTCCCCAATCTGCCTTACCACATCCCCACGTTTAGGAGCAGGCCAGTTGCGCCATTCTGCAAAGGCTTCCTGTGCTTTGGTGATCACTGCATCATAGCTGTTTTTATCAGCGCTGCTCACCGCACCAATCAGTTTCCCATCCACGGGACTAAAGCTTTCAATAGAACCACCTTTACTGGCCATCCATTTGGTGCCGGTGCTCACACCTTTATTTTTTGCCTGCAGTTGCAGGTTGGTAAGAAAATTCATATAGCGTATTTTTATTTGCAGGCAAAGGTAAGAAGGTGCGGTGGAATTGCAGGTGACTTTGGTTACGGTGAAGGATTTTATGTTGCCAGCTGAAGAACTATGTGGAACTTCGTTGGCACAGTTTATCCCGAACTTGTTTCTGGGCAATCTTGTACAGAATATCTTTATTGGACTTTTTAAGAAGAACCAGTGTAAATTGCTAATACATTTTTTATGCTTGAACTCATTCCCATAAAACAAACGCTTGAAGAAAACCAGGAACTCGAAACTGTTCCTGATTCCCGGGAAATTCTTTTAATGACGGTTGATTACTACAAGATCATTGGGTTTAATCCGCCATGGATTGGTTACTTCGCAAGACTAAATGAGAAACTGGTTGGCAGTGCTGGCTTTAAGGGACAGCCTGTCGATAACAAAATAGAAATTGCATATGGTATATTTCCAGGCTTCATGCAGCAAGGAATAGGAACTGAAATCTGCAGGCAACTGGTAATGCTTGCTCAAAAAGCTAACCCAACAATAATCATCACAGCCAGGACATTACCTGAAAATAATTATTCCACTAAAATTTTAGAGAAAAATAATTTCAAATTGTTGGGAACAGTGTGGGATAAAGATGATGGTGATGTTTGGGAGTGGTATTATGAAAAGTAAAGCTCAAAATTTGATGGCAACATAAAATTATTCTTCCATCCATACATCGCTGGTCTTTCTAATATCAGTTGCAATGTTGTCAATAAAATTAAACTGGTCTGCCAGTGGTTTGAATTCGGAGAGTTGCTTTTTTGTTTCACTTTCAAGAATGCCCTGCTGCAGTTCTGCACGCCTTGCTTCCAGCAGATGTTGTAAGCGCTGCTGAATATTGTTGTGCGGCAATGTTTCCGGTGCGGCATCATCGGCAGGTGTTTCGGAGAGGATATTTTCTGCATCTTCCAGCCGGGCTACAGCATTGTTGATAAGCGGTGTAAATTCCGGCGATGCATATTTTTCTGACAGCGGTTTTACATAATAAGAAAGCGTGGCGATATGTGATGTGAGCATGTGATTGAGCACTACAAACTGGTGAAGCGCCTTGCTGTTCTTCTGTTTGCTTTTTGGTTCCGCCAGCATGCGGCTGAATGCATCAGACAAATTAGCCAGGGCAACAAATGCGTTCTTACGGCTGACCTTGAAAATAGTAATGGTAACAGGATGGCCCGTGAAAGCAGCAGCCACATCTGTGAAATATTGTTTATTGCTTTTGATTGCTTGCAGCATATAACTGCTGATCTTTTCATGCTCCCATGCAGGCAGCAAAATCAAATTGGCCAGGAAGGCGATAACAGAGCCGATGGCCGTATCCGTAACACGGTCGGTAATGATAGTTTTAAAACTGGCGTTACTGAGTAAGTGAAAGAGCAGCAAAATATAAGGCGTCATAAAAATAACGCTGATCATATAATTTGTTCTGATCAAACTATAAGTGCCGATCATGAGCACCAGCATGATCACAAAAAGCACATCATTGTCTTTGATAAAATATAAGATCACCAACCCGGCTGCTGCACCTAGAATGGTGCCGATCAATCTTTCGTAATTTCTTTTTTTAGTGAGGCTGTATGCTGGTTTTAATATCACGATGATGGTGAGCAATATCCAGTAACTGTGGCCCACCGGCAGGAACAACGATATCACGAAACCAAGCAAGGTGGCAATACTGATACGGATAGCATGCCTGAAATTATTGGATTCAAACGAAAGGTTATCCTGCAGCAGATCCAGGTCGATGGGCTGATGTGTGATGAACTGATCATAATCAACCGGTCTGGCCATTTTTTTGGAGAGCTCCTTATCATAACTGGTATACAAATGCAGTGTATGTATGCGGCCGGCAATGTCTTCAATGCTGTTGAGGATATGCCGCATGCTGATGAAGTCATCCACATTTTCGGCAGTGCGTTTACTGTCTCTGAATGCATCGAACCAGGCTTTTGTTTTATTGATATGCGTAGTCAGTAAACCTGTTTCTTCTGATGTTTCCCCGCTTTTTACCGCAATGCCGATCTCATCCAGTTCATTACTTAATTCAAGTACCAGTTGCCGGTATTGCTCCAGGATATCGTCTTCGTCAAATGCCGCATGCATTGCTTTGTAATCGTTGTAAGAACTCATGGTTCTTTCAAAGAGATCAACAATGTCAGTAAATATCATCACGAGTGTTCTGCCGGTAATGGTGGATTCTTTTATTACATTCCTGCTTTTAAAAAGCAGTTCCCTTACCAGGTTTTGTTTTTCATGCACCGTTATCTGCTGCTCCATCATGCGCTGGTAAGTGGTTTCATAATCCACTTCTTTTTCATAAAAGGAAGCTCTCACCCGCAGGTAGTCTGCCGTTTCAATAATGCAGTCGCCCAGTGCCTGTTGCGCCAGTTTGTAAGGGCGGAAAGTGTATAGCAGTAAACTCAGCAGCATATACCATACGCCACCCGCCAGTATGTAGCCTGCGTTGATCACCACATCCCATCCCTGGTGATGCCGGTCAATATTCAGCACCATGATGAGCAAGGCAGAAACACCCACAGAATTGGCCCTGGTTCCAAACACGCCAATCATAGAAAATACAAAACAAGCCAGCAGTATCAGCGTACCGAGAATAAAAGGATGCGGCGCTGCAAAACCCGTAAGCATTGCCACAACGGTGTTGATAATAATGCAAGCGATCATTCCATTCTTGCGGTGATGTACCGGGCCGGGGTTATCTGTGAGGCTTACACTCATAGCGCCCAATGATACCACCACACCTTCAGACAACAAGCCAAAATAATTAAAGATGAGTGCAGGCAATACAATACCCACAGTCATGCGTACCCCTTCACCCAGGTAATGACTGTTGATAAAACTTTTATATTCTTTTACATAATCCATCCGTAAACGGCGCTGATTTATTTATAAAGATACTGTGTTGTGAAAAGAAGTAATTAGATTAAAGCGGATTCTTTATTGCTGTTGTAATAAATTTTTCCTGATTGTGCAAGTGTATTAAAATTTACTGAAGGAAATTTATTGCCTGAAATAAACAAACTATCAAATAATGATGACCCCGGATCTTTTGAATGAATTAATAAAAAAAAGACGTTCTGTTTTTCCTGATCAGTTTGTGACAGGTAAGAAAGTAGATGATGAAATCTTCAGCAAATATTGGTAAACGCAATGTGGGCACCCAATCATGGTATGGGTGAGCCCTGGCATTTTACGGTGTTTACAGGTGAAGGGTTACAGGCGTTTGCCAACTTTCAAAGCAGCTTGTATCAACAGGAGGCAGGGGAGGCATATAATGAAAGTAAGTTTATAAAGATGCAACAGCAGCCACTGAAAGCATCGCATATTATTTCAATAGGAATGAAACGGAGTGCAAAAAAAGGCATACCGGAAATAGAAGATATTGAAGCAGTATCCTGTGCTGTACAAAATATATATTTGTCTGTTACAGCTTATGGGCTTGGCGGATACTGGACAACAGGCGGCATTACTTATTTTCAAAATGCAAAGCCTTTTTTTGGTCTTGGTGAAGAAGACAAACTGCTTGGATTTTTTTATATCGGCCATGTTGCTGTTCCATCTCCTGGTGCAAAAAGAAAACCTTTAGAAGAAAAGATCAATTGGATTTCAAAAGCAGAATAAATACTGTTGTTCTAAAGTTACAGGTGAGTTGTCAGTAGTGAGTTGTGAATAATATACATGAAGGCATCTCTGCCACTCACTACTGATAACTCACCACCCACCTGGAATACTAAAGCTTGCAACTAACATTACAGTGATTAGTTCGCTTAACTTCTTTTTTTGTAGAATTTCTTCCCCATATTTTTTCCTGCTAACTTTTTTTAAGAAGTAAATCTCTTGCTGTAGCTGGTTTCCGGCTATTGGCATTGTTGTTGAAATTATCTTCTATGAAGTTAAATTTCACAAACCATTTATATATGAAGGAGATTAAAATTTACAGCAGCATGACTTTGATTGCTATCATTAGTTTTTTTACTGCCTGTTCCGGATCTAAAGAAGCAGGAACGATGAAAAAGACCATCAATGGAAACTGGACGCTTAAAACAATTGCAATAGAAGGTAATAATTCTATCCTTAATGTGAAGGTGTTTAATGAGGCCAATAATAATTGCTTTATCGGAAGCCAATGGAACTTTATTTCCAATAACAGTATGGGCACTTATACGTTTCCGTCAGGTGATGCAGGATGTGTGGCTACCACCCGTAAGATACGTTGGTCTATCTATGAACCTAAGGATGAAGAAAAGAAATTTCAGTTTAAAAGACTGGATGATAAAAACAATCCAATGGATGATAACAATGGATACCGTTTAAGTGTGTCTTCATTAAAAGACAGCAGCATGCAGTTGAAATCTGACATTACTTATGAAGGAAAACCAGTGGCCGTTATTTACAATTTTATAAAAAACTAAACAAAGAATAATTATGAAAAAGATTTTCGGACAAACAGCGGTAATAGTTGCAGGTATAATGATCCTTTGTGCAGGATGCGACACAACAAAAAAAATGAATAAAACTCAAAAAGGTGCTGTAATTGGTGCTGGCAGTGGTGCGGTAATTGGAGGAGTGATCGGTAATAATGTGGGCAAAGGAAACAATACCGCATTAGGTGCTATCATTGGTGCAGCCGTAGGTGGTGTGGCCGGCGGTATCATCGGTAATAAAATGGACCGGCAGGCAGAAAAAATTAAGGAAGAAATTCCCGGTGCAGAAGTTACCAGGGTGGGAGAAGGTATTAATGTAACCTTTAATGAAAATAATCCCGATGGATCAAAAGCAGGTGTTTATTTTGCTACCAACATGTCTGATGTGAATGCCAATTCCAAGCTGGCACTGGATAAACTGGTGAAGGTGTTTAATGCTTATCCAGAAACAAATATTTTGATAGAAGGCCATACAGATAATGTGGGTGGTGCTGCATACAATGAATCGCTGTCTGAAAAGAGAGCCGTTGCTGTAGGCAATTATTTAAAAACTGCTGATATCTCCTCTTCCCGTTTAACCATTAAATGGTATGGTGAATCACAGCCAAAAGTAGCTAACGGTAGTGATGCCAACAGGGCAGAAAACAGGAGGGTGGAATTTGCGATTACTGCCAATGATAAAATGAAAGAAGAAGCTGCCAAAGAGGCTGCTAATAAAAATTAAAAGTTGTTACTGATAGTTTCATGATGAATGATCCGTGCCATTTGGTATGGATCATTTTGTTTTTAAAAAGATTGCCATTTAAAAATAATATTATAATTACAAGTACCACTGATAAACCGGATTGTATTTCTTAATACATTTATTGCAAATTTAAAAAATGGGTAAAGGAAGATTTGAAGCATTCAGCGATGGGGTGCTGGCAATTATCATCACCATCATGGTACTGGAATTAAGGGCGCCGGAAGGCGGGGAACTGGCTTCTCTAAAACCATTGATCCCAAAATTCTTAAGCTATATTTTAAGTTTTGTTTACATCGGTATCTACTGGAACAATCACCATCATATGCTGCATGCAGTAAAGGAAATAAATGGCGCTTCTTTATGGGCCAACCTACATTTATTGTTCTGGCTTTCGCTGATACCTTTTGTTACGGCCTGGATGGGGGAGAATCATTTTACCCAATGGCCTGTGGCCCTTTATGGAATCGTTCTTTTAATGGCAGCCATTTCTTATACCATGTTATCAAAAACATTGATGCATAATACTGATAAAAATAAACAACTGGCCATGGCTTTTGCAAAAGATAAGAAAGGGAAATTATCCATGCTGTTGTATGCAGTGGGTATTGGTTGCAGTTTTTTGAACCAGTATATCAGCCTGGCACTGTTTGCTATTGTTGCCATGATCTGGTTTATACCGGACAAAAGGATTGAACGTACCCTGGAAAAAGGACAATGACTGCAGCAGGAGAGCACCTAATTTGCATAAATTTAATAGCGAAACTTATATTTGAGAGAACAAAATAATGCCGCAATTAACAAGTTAGTGATTAATATATGGAAACACTCAGCAAATGCGTCTTAATAAAACAGTTACTTGCCGAACTCTACAGGACTTAAAGATGCTACTATCAAAATAAATAACCAGCAATGCTTAGACAATTTTATTTCTTACTTTTTTCGCTTTTCTTCCAGTCTGTGAATGCTCAAAATGTAATTAAAGCAACTGTTATATCAGTCCCACTATCTATTACGACAGCATTTGCAATATCATGCCAAATATTTGATGATAGCTTTGATAAGAAGAAGGTATCAAACGTAAAGAAGGTGGATGCTAAGAATTTGTATACACTTTTCCGTAAATCAAAAATTCCCCAGCAAGAAAGAAAACACATAGACGTTAGAGGAAAAATAATGCTCTATTTTGATAATAAAACCAGTAGAAAAATTTGCTTTGATGAACTTGGTATTTTTCTTTATGAAAAAGGATTTCTTGAAAATAGACCATTGCTAGAATACTTGATAGAACACAAATTGGTCGAACGATAAGAGAAAACTGCTGGTAACATTCTTTGACGGGCACTTTTTATTTCCGGAAGCTTCTCCTCATAAGTAATTGCAGAGCTAGGAACGTTTACTTTCGGGCAACATTTCAAAAAGCCAATAAACATAACCTGTACCGTTGCCCGGGAAAGAAAAAAAAGCGTCAAATCATGAATAAAGTTGTATCAAAAAATCATTTAGACAAAAACTGCTTTGATAGTTTATCATAAATAAGCATCAACTCATTTTATGTCTCGGCGGGGGTGTGTCACGAATGAAAAGAAGATTGATAGTTCTTTTCAATGTTGAATAAAAGATGGCAGCAGGTCTGCCGCATACATCATGCAGTTGATGT
>JAYWII010000053.1:0-3505 GCA_043788995.1 Chitinophagaceae bacterium
CGATGGTATTTTTCACAATCTAACTTATAGAATGATAAAACATAAACCAGTTTTTATAACACAATTAAAATGGAGTAGCTAAAAGACTACTTCGATGAATTTATATTAATGAAGCAAATAAAAAATGGTAGCAGAATATTGGTTAAGGCTTCTGTATCCGCAGTTTTTTTTGATTCAATCATTTCTAATCATTTAAAAACATAATATGGACACTTGAGAGTTTTTAAATACATAGAAGAGCCATTAACGAGTCTGATTGAAGGGATATGAAAATTTCCTGAAGCAATATCATATATTTACCAGTATTATATACAGCTGTAATATAGCCGTGTTGAAATTCAGAGAATCAGCCTTAGTTCTTGTAACAGATTATACAAAGAAACAAAAAATAAGCATCCACCTATTTATAAATAAAGAAAACCTGGTATTTTACCGGTTAAAAAAAATAATCTTCTTCATACCAAAATAAATAAATATAAAAATCTCCCTGTATTAACAACAGCGGCATTAGCATCCTGTGGCTCAGGCAAAAAATTTCAAAATACCAATACCTAAATTGAAAACCTGAACAGCAGATAAGTAAACTGAATGGTAAAATAGCCGAAGATTGCCGGATGTCAAAAGCAAACATGGCTGATTGATCATAATTAACAGTATTGATTACGTAGAATTAATTCTATAGTAAATAAGCCATTTGAATTGCATCTTTACAACTCAGGAATTACAGGCGATCGGTAATAAATTTGATGCATACTGATTATAGCCTTTTTCTTATTGCTGCTGGTTAAATAAACTAAAAGAATCAGCTAACTAACAGGGAAGTATTGAAATTTAAAATATAAAAAAAGTCTTTCACCATTTAAACAAACAATTCATGAAACAATTAGTATCTATCGCAGTTGTTGCCATTAGCAGTGCATTGCTGATGGCTTGCGGTACAGGAAAAAAATTAACAGCTGCCAATGCAGAAAACGCAAGGCTCAATTCAACTGTTACAGAACAGGCAGCAAAGCTGGCTACAAACGATAAAGAAATTACACAGTTAAAAACAGAGAATATCCAGTATGGCAAAGAAGCTGAAGATTGCCGGAAGACAAAAGCAGCCATTGCCCAGAAGCTGGATAACCTGAATCAAAACCTGGCAGAAAAGGGAACCTCCATGAAAAAGATTCAGGAGAAAGTGCAGAAAGCCATCGATAAATTTGAGGGCGAAGGTGCAACGGTTACCTACAAAAATGGCTTGGTACACATTAATTATACAGATGATTTCTTTTTTAAAAGCGGTAGTTCAAATATTGGCGTAAGAGGAAGAGAAGCTTTAAATACGGTGGCTGAAGTATTGCGTGAAAATCCGGGTGTGCAATGCATTATTGTAGGCAACACTGATACCACCCATGTAAAAGGCAAAGCAGACAATTGGTCATTGAGCACTGAAAGAGCCAATGCTGTGGTGAGGATTTTAGCAGATACATATTATATCAATCCTGCCCGCCTTACTTCAGCAGGAAGGAGTAAATTTAACCCGGTTGCAGACAATGCAACAGCAGAAGGAAGGGAGAAAAACAGGAGGATTGAAATTATAATCAACCCTGATCTTTCCAGGTTATGGGAACTGATGGAGAAACCATAGGAACTTTTTCCTGGCGATAAATCATTAAAAAAAAATAAAAAATAAATTTTATGTATCAATCAAAAAAACCTGCACAATCCTTATTGAAGAGGATACTGTTTCTTTTTATATTTTCTTCAATGCTGTTTAATTATGGAAATGCGCAAAGGCCAAAAGCTGGCGGCGGAGGTGGTAAAAAACCAGCCAATATTAATAAGCCATCCGGTGGTGGCAGACCAAATAATGTTAGCAAGCCTTCCGGTATCGGCGGCGGCGGTAATAACAGGAAACCAGACAGGGGCGTTGGTGACAGAAATGGTGGAAATAGGAATGCAGCAGACAAGATCGGTGGAGACAGAAACAATGTTTCAAATTCTGGAAACAGGAATATTAATGCCGGCAACAAAAACAATGTGGGCAACAAAGTAAATATTGACAACAGTAAAAAGAACGTAAATATCAATGTTGATAACAGCAAAAATATCAGGGTAAACAACAGTCACAATCGGAACACTGTTGTAAGGCGTGGCAATAATTACCGCCCTTATGCAAGGCCTCCATACAGGTACGGTGGATACAGGTACAATTGCTACCGTCCTTATTTTTATCATCCTTACCGTCCATTTGTGTGGGGTCCAAGGTGGCATCCGTGGGGATTTTTTGTAGCCACATTGGCTACCACTGCCATTATTCTTAGTGTGCAGAATGACATGGATATCCCAGCTAATAATGACCTGGTTGCTGCTCCTGTTTTTGATAACAGTTATTACCCGGGAAGGGAGACTACGATGCCGGTTACAGCAGCCGTATTCAACATGGATAACCAGTATTACAATGATAACAAAGCGGGACAGGCTTTTTCAGTAAATAAAGATCAATATTATTATGACGATGGGGTTTATTATACTAAGGCTGATGGTGGTTATACCGTTGTTCCGGCCCCGGTTGGCGCAACTATAAAGACGCTGCCTTCAGGTTATGAAACCGTAAAAATAGATGAAACTACTACTAACTATTATTATGGTGGTGCATTCTATGAAAAGAGTACTGGTGGCTATACCGTTGTACCACCAACTGCCGGTGCGGTAGTAGCAAATATATCAGAGGGAGGGGAAGAAGTAAAAATGGGAGATGTCACTTATGTAAAGATTGGTGAAACTTATTTTCAGCCGATAAAGGAGGATGGAAAAGATGTGTATGAGGTAGCTGATGTAGAAGAAGACAAATAACAAACTAGTCTCAGAAAAAATAAGAATACGGCATTGGTAATTTGAATGAGAGCGTGCAGAAAATTACCAACGCTGTAAAATATTTTTGCAGACTGCTTTTGCACTGCAGCCTGCAAAAATATTTTAAAAGATACAGTGTGTCTTCCAAAAAAGAGTGGATGCAGCAATTAAATACATTTATTCCGGATGTTATTTTATTGGATATAACTATGAACCATACCAATGGAATAGAATTATGCAATGAACTTAAAAGACATCACCTGCATAATAAAATCCCTGTTATTTTATTATCCGGCAGTCCGGAATACTTAAAAAAACACGAAGCGTTCGGAGACAATGATATTGTAGAAAAGCCTTTTGATATTCATTTGCTGATTAAAAAAATCAACCAATATATAAATAGGTAAATCATACTGCTAAGCGTTGAAATAGCAGCGTAAGGAAGCTTTTGCTGAATACAGCAAAGGATTAAATCCTGTTGCACTGCCCGATGAGGCAGTGGTAGAGTGGGAATTTCCTTTAAAGAAAAAGCGTATGAATTAAAGTAGCTGCTGTAATCAGGGGTTTTGATTCAATGCCGTTTAGTTAAGACTTCAAGTGGCGGGTGGGGACACCCGCCACGGCTTACCGCCGGGGTTGGTGTCCTCACCAACCCCCTTAACTAAAC
>JAYWII010000054.1:0-51396 GCA_043788995.1 Chitinophagaceae bacterium
CATTCACGGCGCACCTGTGGGTCACTGTCATGCACCAATGCGCTAACTACCCCTATTACATCCATGTTTAGTTCTACTGCAGCCCTGACAGCAGTAATACGCAAATCAGGGTTGGTGGATTTAATTGCCTCTTGAATATATTTTTGTGCATTCCCCTTTGGCATTTTTACTAATACCCAAAACGCCCTCGCCTTCATACGTGGATTGTCAGCAGAAGCCCATAATTTTTCCAGGTCCGGAACCGCTTTTTCGCCCATCTGCTGCAATGCAGTGAAAGCGTGATAGCGAATATCTAAATTCGGGTTTTGTAATGCAGCGACAGCACCTTGTGGTGTACTATAATCTTGTTTTGGAATAGTATATTTTGAACCCGGCGGAGCCACCCGGTAAATTCTTCCACGGGTTTGATCGCCTGCTGCATGGCCACCCACACCGGGATCGTACCAGTCTGCAATAATCAACGAACCATCAGGTGCAACAGTTGCATCTGCAGGACGAAACCATTGATCTTTATCTCCTTTTAAAATATTTACCGTCTCAGCCGTGTAACCAGCGCCTGATTTTTTTACAGGGTAGCTACGCACCACATTAGGCCCTGCATCGCAATGAATTATCTGGTTATGAAATTGTGGTGGCAATAACGAACCTTCGTAAATCAACATGCCTGTTGGTGAGCCGGCAAACGTTTGCAGAAGGTTCGGCACTTCGCCGGGATCGTTTAGGTGCCAGTGTTTCAGCGGAATGGAATCTTCTACATTGGTGCGGTTTGCCTGCCAGCCGGCACCGGTCATTTCATCGGTATAACCATAGTTACCATACTGCATTACATAATTTATACGTGTGCCACGGTTACCATCATCATCGTTATCGCTCTGCCACATGGTACCATAACTATCCACCGCTACTTCATAGGGGTTACGGAAATTATTGCCTAAACATTCTACATTCGAGCCATCCATATCGCAACGAAAAACCATGCCCTCTTTATACTTTTTAATGTCAATGATATCTCCATCCTGATCCCGGATTTCTTTTCCATTTTTATCTTTTAAGGTTTTGCCCGCATTGCCCATATTAAAATATAATTTGCCATCGGGGCCAAATGTAAAAGCATGTACGCCATGATCATGCTGGTCGCCTTCAACGCCACTAAACAATAGTTCTTTTCGATCTGCCTTATCATCAGCATTATCATCGTAAAATATCCATACGTAGGGGCTTTGAGAAACAATCACTTTATTACCCAACACACAAATACCTAAAGGAGCATTTATCTCCGGGCCCTGGTAAAATACTTTTGCGGTATCAGCTTTTCCGTCGCCATCATTATCCTGTAGTATCATGATGCGGTCGCCCAAAGCATTGGTAGGATTGCCATTGATATCGGGCCGGTAATTATAGGCTTCGCATACCCAAACCCTGCCATGTTCGTCTACATCAATATTAGTAGGGTTTTTTAACATGGGTTCAGTTGCGAATGCATGCACTTCCAAACCGTCTGCTATGGTAAGCCCCTTTAATGCATTTTCGGAAAGATGCTTTTCGTCCTCCGTAAGACTATCGGATTTGGTTTCCGCTTTTACAGTTGTATCGGCTGCATTGTTACAGGAAACAAGGAAAAAGGTGAATACAAACAGGTGTGGTAAATATTTACCAAAGGAGTGTTTACTGATTTTCATTTAAAATGGCTTTACGTGTCGTTTTTACAATTATTGTGTAATCTACCAAAACTGTTAGATTGAAAAAAGAATATGCTGAAACATATTTTTATATTTGTTTATTATTAATCGTTTGTTTAATTAGTGCTATCAATTTATCTAAGCCGCATATTGCAGGTTGCTTACATGAAAATATTTTTGCTCCTGCTTCGGTCGTTTTTACGTTTATCATAAACGCTTCTACTTTATTTCTCGTCTAAGCATTGTTACCAGGGCGTTTTTTAAACCAACATTTGTTTTCAAAAGTTGATCTACATACTGTTGGGCATTCAATTCCCGGCTCTATGGAGGAAGAAAAAAAGACCTATCCTCCTTTTATTTTCTTCCAGCCGGTAGTTAAAATTTTACTCAAATATAATTTCTCCGGTAAGTGCGTTTAAAACGATCGTTGAATTTTGGGGCAAGTTCACTTCAATATTTTTTCCGTTTTTTAAATATATTGTACGCTGCCCCCCTTGAGCAGTATGTACAGAAAGCACCCCATTACCGCCATATAATACATCCTGGCCATCATCGTAAATATGCACGCCTGATTGTTTAAAAATATATTTCCACAATGCAATATCCGCTGGTGGTAAGGAGGTAAACCAACTGGTATGATTTTTTAATTGTTTTTTTACAAAGCCTGCGTTGCTGGTACCATTTATTGTACCCAGCACTGCTACCTTATCATCGTTGGCAACAAACAGGGGGTTTACTGTATTGTTCCAAACACTAAATTTTTTGTTGGGTGTGATGGCGCTGTCCATTTCTATTGTTACCGCATCGCTAAGGGTAAGCTCCTGCATTTTAATTTGTGTCACTTCTTCAACAAAATTTTTTCCCAGCGATTTTTCGTTGCTATAACCGGGTGCATATATCCAAACCATGCTCCTTTTACTTGCAGCAATTTTATCCTTTATTAGTTTTTTCTGTGCATCATTCAGCACCCAGGTATTTACAAATACTACCAGCTTGTATTGATTAATATTTACTTTATCCAAATCAGCAATATTAATAACATCGTGTATGGCGCCGGTTTTAAAAATGGCAGGCGGTATCCAGTTATTTGCCCAATGCGCCATGTAACTTTTATCTTTGCTGCTGCCGGTATAATAAAATGATTTGGTATCATGCACCAGCAAAATATCGGCATCGCTTTCAAATGGCGTTGTTAATGATTTTTCAAATAAATCCTTCAGCTTTTTTATCTCCTTCATTAATGATGGTTCATCCCACCAGCCATAGCTACCGTGATCATTTAAGCGTTTGCCGCCATTAAACCCAGATGGACCAAAATCGTAAAACCAAAAACCGGTGCCATGCGTAAAAGAATACATCATATTGCGCCGAACGGTTGCTATACTTTTTGCAAGGCTTGTTTTAAAGGCAGTATCCTTCAGTGGTAACAAGGGAGTTTGTTGATCCATTTCATCGAGCCACAATTTTTTATGCAGCAAGGCTGAATTGATCAATCCACGGGAGCGGTAGGCCTCTCCTGTTTCTGCGGCTTCAGGATAGTAAGCAGCAGGAGCGCTTAAAAAATCAATAGCGGGTGAGTTCAATAATTTTTCTACTGCCAAATGCCCGCTCGCTGCTTCCCTCCCAAATACGGAATAGAAGTAACCATAAAATGCACCGGTAATAATGGGCCGTGGCCAATGGTCTTTTATTAATTGGCAAAAAAACAAGATGTCGTCTGCAACGCAGGTGTTCAATGCCTCGTAATAATCAATGGTTTTTTGCTCATAAACAGGGTTGCGAAAAATACCTGCTGTAGTAGTTCTTCTTTCAGCTAAAGTTGGAAAGGAAACAGTAATAAAATTTACGGCTGCATCATTCCATGCTTGTTGCAATTCTTTATCGGATGTATATTTTTTTTGCAGCCATTGCCTGAAATAAATAAGCATTGGCTCGCTGATATCTGGTTCGTTTTCAATAAAGCCCCACTGGTGCCATTCGCCATATACACCTCCAGCAACCTGTATGCCTGCAATGGATTTTGCTTCGGGAATAGTTTGTAATTTTTGTAAAAATATTTTTAATTTTTCGCCAGCTTGTTGCTGCCATTTAACTGAGGCCAAACTTGTACGCAAAGGCGTTTCTTCATCGTCTTCAATAATCCTTTGCAGGCCAAAATCAATATCTGGTTTTGCGGTGGTATCTGCATACAGCGTATTTTCATGCGGGTGCAGTCGTTGCCACCATTTAGGTGCATTTACATGAAAGCGTAAAAAAATGGCGGCACCGGGGCAGGCGTTTAAAACTCCCTTCAGTTGCATTTGTGCAGTGTCTATATTAATGCTTCCATCTTGCATCCATACATGATCAAAAAACAAATCAACCTGTATTAGTTTAAAACCATTTTTATAGAACTGTTGCATATTATATTTTGGCAATTCTTCCCAGCTCCACCTGCCGCCCGGCACATCGGTTAAGGCATACATCAATGGGTACTGCGGTTTCCCGTTAATCATAATAACGGGCCGGTTGTTCATTAACTGTACACTAGCACTTATTGGTGCAGCAGGATATTGTGCGTAAACAAAATACATAGTACAAGCAAACAAAAATGACAACGGTATTTTTTTCATTTACAATATTTTTTTTTCAGTCAGACCGGAACGGTCAGACTGGTGTGTCCAACGTATAATTACATTATCGGTATTTTCCATATAGAGTTTTGCATCCTTTAAATTCGTAATTTTTTTCCCATGCACTTTTAAGTTTTCTATTGTAATGTTGCTTACATTTTTATTTTTATCAAAGCCATAAAAAACGGAGTATGGAAACAAGCCGTCTACAATAGAAATATTGCGGAAAATAACATTGCTTATTTTGCCCCTGTAAGCTGCATGGTATTCTTTCTTATCAGCAGGCACCATCATCACGCCATCCCATGCACCATTCAAGTACAGTCTTTTTCTTTCTGCTTCCTCGCTTGGGCCATCATCAGAATACTGCGAACGAAAAATTGCCAGGTCAAATAATTTTTGGTCGGCATCTTCTATCCGTATGTTTTCAAAAATAATATTGCTTACAGTGGAAGTACCCGCATTGTGTATGCTCATTACCGCACCCATTTCCACATGTATAATATCGCAATTATTAAAACGGATATTTTTTACATCCACCCCATTCAGTTCAAATCCTATCTCCAGCGCATTGCCCCAAAGTGCATTCCAAAGCACACAGTTTTCTACCAGCACACCATCTACATCCTGCACCCCCGGACCCTTTGGCAGGTAGGCTTTTATTACTACACAATCATCTTTAACCTTAATAAAACAATTTTTTATCACCAGCCCTTTGCAATGCACTACATCAATACCATCATCACTTGCCTGGTCGCTTATAATTTTAATATCGTTGATCACTACCTTTCGGCAATTGATGGGCACTACCTGCCAACTGGTACTATTGTGCAGCGTAATTCCCTCTATGGTTACGTTTTCGCAATTGGTGAGTTCAATAAAACGCTGGTATTTTTTATTAGAAGTCTTTGACAATTCATCCAACGCCCCGGCTTTAATCAGGGAATCATTAAAGCGGTTGTTCCAGGTGCCATCCAATACACCCCGGCCCATTATTTTTATATTGCTGGCATCTTTGGCAATGATGGCGCCAATTACCACGGCACCACTTTCTATGTACACAGTTTGGTTACTTTTCATCTGTATCAACCCGGCATGATGAATTTTTCCGCCTTCAAAAAAAATAACATTGGCATCATTTTTTGAAGGCTTGCTTTTTTCAGGCGCATTGGCAAAAAGAAACAAGGGCATTTTAATACTGCCGTTTAATTCAATACTTAATTGCGCTGGTTTTGATAAACGGATGGTGATGGTGCTGTCTTTAAATATTGGTTTGATGCCTAAAGCTAATGGCCGCACATCTACCCATTTTATATCACGGCTTGCTTTGATGATTATTTCTACCGGGCCATTCATATCAAAGCTGCAGTACGCAGCCTGTGCCGGAGATGCATATACAAAAGCGGGCTGGCCATTTATTGTTACTTCATAGTCAGTGGAAGGCGCCAGGCCTGCCGGTGCCGGGTACATGGTTGGCTGGGCATAGCTTTCAATAGCAAGAAGCTGAAAGCAAATAAAAAATAACCCTGTGCAGGTAACCAATTTTTTAAGTAAAATCATAATAATGGTAGCGTGTTTTTTTAAGTTAGGTAATAAAAGTTTACTGGTATTGCGTTTTAAAGAAAAGGCTGCTTCAACATTTGATGGAGCTGCCTTATCCCGATTATTTCGTATTGCTGTACCAGTTATGCAGGGAGACAATAATTAATGATTGCCTGCATAACAAGATGCACCCCTTTTATATGGAAACTGTACTGTACAATGCTGAAGTTTATAATAGCATTACAAAGGGATTGTATTTAAAATATATACCAAGCAAAATAATTATTTTATTCTGCTTTAAAACTTATCGGCATTTGCTTTTAGCCAACCGTGCATTAACCACGGTAAAAAAAACCTGCTTCAAACTAATGAAGCAGGTTTTTTTATCGATGAATTATTAATTTTTTCTGCGGCCTTTGATTGGTGTTTTTAAAATGGCGAAACCAATTACTCTATCATTAGCTTAAACGTCCTGGTTTCATCATCCCTGTCAACCTGCAGCACATACAACCCCTTACTTAAGCCGGTAATATTAAAATTATATTGTTTGTTGGTTACTTCGTTTCTTATCCACTGCCTTACCAGTGCGGTAGAATTAAAATCAAATAAAGAAACAATGGTTCTGCCTTTTGATGGTAAAGAGCGAAGGGTTGTGGCAGGCTTTGTGTACATGCCACGAGCAGCAACTGAATCTGCCGGTGCCGTAAATGTTACATTGATATTATCAATGGCAGGGTTTGGTGATACTACAATTTCGCCCATGGTGCCACCCGGTATGCTGCCCACAACAACAATATATTTTGTTATGGTACTGGTGCAGCTATTGAGTGTATTGGTAAGCGTTACAGATAAAGGAATGGTAGGTGCATTGGTGCCGTTGAGTGTAAAAGTAGCTGAAGGCCCCTGCGGATTAAAGTTGGAATAACCATATCCCCCGGTTGTGTATATAGTCCAGTTATAAACATTGGTTCCAGTTAAACTGGTAAAGGCATTCATCGTAAAATTGCCAGTTTGGGTATATACAACTGTATTAGTACTATTATTAGGAAAATTTATGTTTTGAAAACCGTTGTTGTTTCTCATGTAACTTACATTGAGGTCCCCTGGAGCCAGGCCCACATTAATTATTTTAGAAAGGCTGGCAGGCTGGCCAGCGCATCCGCCCGTAATATTTGCAGTTAAGGTAAAATTACCGCTACCTAATCCATTTCTGTTGATAGTGCTGTTGTTTTGATTGGGGTTAGGGTTGGGTATTTGAAACGAAACCAGGCCTGTGCTTGTTTCGTTTGATATTACCCACTGCACGGTAGCACCCCTGGGCAAACCGGGTATGGAATAAACAGCGCTGTTACAAATAGTACCCAAGCCTGAAATTGAGTAAGGGTTACTGCATTCGGATGAGCAGTTTTCCACATTGGGAAACTGCTCCATTTCCTTAAATAAAAACCTTGCATTGCGTGCCGTAAAACGCATGGATGCATTGTTGAACAATGATAGCGCTGTGTTGGTTTCCTGTGCTATAAATGTGTTGCCTTTAGAGGGGAAATTTGTATTAACCCCATTTACATATTTTTCTGTAAATGTGTTGCTGTTAAAAGGATCCACATCCAATGCGCTGCCTACCGGTAGTGCCGTATATTGGGTGGTAAATACACCGCTGTTGTATTGGTAAGCTTTTGCAAAGGCATAGAATTTTAGTTTAATTGGTGTTTTAGGAATCTTAAGCTCGAAAAGAAATTGGTCGTAATTGAAATACCAATTGCCTACCCCGCTTGCATAATTGCGGAGTTCACTCAAATCAAGGATGGTATTAAACGAGCCGGGTACACCATCAACTGCCAAATAAGTGGTGGGTGCTGCGGCAAATTTATCGTAGCCTGATTTATCCACTTGTATAAAACCAAATAGCATAAATTTAAAAACCGTTTTTACTTCTGCAATTTTTCTGCCGGGTGCGTTTGGCACCGGTATGGAACCGGCGTAAACAGCACAGTCGTATTTTAAATCAACTAAGGGTATGGTAACAATGGTGATCCCAAAAATGGACACCTTAACTTTTGCACCTGCTCCTATACCCTGCCCAAAATCCATAAACAATCTGCCGGCTGTAAATAACGGCCTGGCACATTCGTTGCCGAGGCTGGTGGGTACAAACTGGTAGGGCTGTGCGCCGGGTGCAAAATCCACCATACTACGGTAGCTGGTACCCATAAAAGTATTGGGGCTGTTGGTATTGTCTGATGTAGCACGGTACAGCAAAGTTTCTACATTAATGGGTGCATTTAAAAAAGCCACCGTTTCTGCATATTCGGGAAAGATATCTGCGGAGGTAACACCAAAATAAGAAAAGTTGCCAAGCATACGGCTTAGGTGCTGCAAGCCAAGGGCTATATTGGCGCCCCGGTGCGGTGCATCGTGGGTTACCAGCAGCCGGGTTTCTGAATTTACAACGGGTACACTCTTTGCCATACTCGCCAATGCATACCGGGCATGCAAGCCGCCGGTGCCAATACCCATTACCACGTTTTGCTCTCGCCTGTTGCTGCGGATATCGAATTGCTTATTGGCATTTACCCGGTTAATAGCCTCCTGTACCACCGCCGCATTGCGTACTATGCCATCGGTGCCATTGGTAAAATCTATAAATACCAAATCGTAGCCGGCTATGTCATCGAGTTGTTGATTGAAATCAAAATTTGGTTCACTTGATTTAATTGCGGTTAAAAAAGTTCTTATATCATAGGGTTCGGTTTGCAATGAAGGAGCAATCAAAAATGCATCCGTATTCTCAACAATAATCAAGGGCTTTCTTAATGTAGCAGGTACAGTTGGTTGCTTGCTGCTGTAAACGATATTAATGGTGGCACCGCTATGCACACCAGCAACGGGTGCGATATTGCCCCACGATGGTGTGGTAATATTGGCGGGGAGAAAACGCTGTGCACCAGATGGCACTGCTAGCACAAAATAATCGGAGTAGCACTGAACTATACTGTTGTCGCTAAGGGTAGCCCTTATCGTCCATACATACGCCCCGGTATCTGCATAGTTTACATTTATGGGTGAATTGGCAGTAAGGGTTTGTAAGCCTGCCCCATTACCAAAGTTTATTTGCAACTGGCTTATGGTAAGGCTGGTATTGCCCCACACCATATTGCTGCGGTAAATAAAGCTTTCGCTGCCATCTGTGCTGTACTGATTTACAGGCACGGCTGCAAACAGCCTTTGCTTTCGTAAGGATTTTGCGTTCTGCCTGCTACATCATATACTTTTCGCTGGCTGGCATTGTAGCTTAGCAGGTTGCTGCTAAAGGCATTTGCCTTCACATTATTGTATTGCCCAATTAATATCGGTATTCCTGTGGGCAATGTAGGCGAGGTATTGGATTTAATTGTATTGTTTACGGTACTAATTGGTGTCATGGGGTTAGCTGTTGCCCTGCACCATCCCGTAAATAGTTGGAAATACATTAATCGCCAGCTATTTAGTTCAAACCTGTTGTTGGCACTTAAAACCCCATTAAAGGTTGCCATTGAAACAGCGGGAAAACCATATTCTTCCAGATACCCATTACCAATTTGATTTTTATCTAAAGGCTGCATGATGTACTGAAGCAAGCCTTGTATAGTGCTACTGTCTTGGCTTTTGGCATTTTGAGTGAACAACGTTGCGGCTAATATTAAGCAGCATATTAATATCTTTTTCATGTTTGTAATTTTTTTAGTTTTTTAAAATTTCATGTCGAATCTCCCGTTTGTAATTTTAATAGTGTCGCCGCAGGAGGGATTAAAAATAGTACACTCAAAAAACCCAGAAATTACACCCATAGTCCTATCGATTTTAGTCAATGTAATATATCCAGTGCTATAAGTGGAATTGTCATTACTTCGTCTTTCGCAGTATGCACTATCTGTAAATAATACAAATCCGTTTAATAAAGTTCCAATCCTGTAAGTTATTGGTGTAACAGCAAAATTGACACTATCCTGAACAGCAACAATTATATCAGATTTATTTAAGGCTCGAGTACTGTAAGCAGCGATACTAAAATATCCGTTATTAATTCCCGGGTCAAAATCCATACTCAAATTAGCAGTACCATTATTGCCTGCCGGCACCCACGGCACTCCATTCAATAAAAAGCCCAGTGTATTGGCACCCATTTGTGTAGCAGGTGGCAGGCCGGGTATGTTGTTGTTGTTATCAGTATGCGGCTTTTCTTTACAACACTGCGTAAAGCCAATAGTAACTGCCAGCAGCAAAATATAAATATTATGTTTCATAATAATTGATGTTTTAAAATAGAGAGATAATGCCATAGCTGTTTGCTGCTTTACACTCTAAAAATTGCAAACAAAGAGAGATAATTCGGAAGCCATCTGTTGAAGGCGTGGGTATTTTGCTGTATGTTTTTCGCTGTATTTTGGTTGCTAAAAGCTGCATTTTTTATATTGCTTTGCAGGCAGATTGTTAACAGCTTTGGGGCTTTGCGGTATCTTTTTAATGAGTGCTTGTAGTTATGAATTTGGTAAGTTTTATACAGACTTTGCGCCGCCTGGGAAATTACTGTTGGCTTTATATTGCTAAGAGTGCTGTTAAAAATTATGATGGCAGAAGTATCAGATGATGTATCCTCTGCAATGGTACATGGAGAACCACACACGTAATGAGTAAATAATAAACATATAGCGAGTGTGAACTTCATTATTTTTCAGGTAATTATTTACGATGTAAAATTAGAAGACGCCACTCCGATATAATCGGAGTGAAAATTTATTTTGATAATGTTATTTACAGAACTTACGGGAGTCATAGGGTTAGCTGTGGAGCGGCACCAGCCTGTAAATAATTGAAAATACAATAACCTCCAGGAGTTTAACTCCATTCTATTTGTTGGCACTTAATGTACCGTTGTAAGTCGCCATAGAGATGGCTGGAAAACCATACTCTTCTAAATAGCCATTGCCAACTTGATTTTTATCCAAGGGCTGCATTACATATTGTAAAAAGCCTTGTATGGTACTGCTGTCCTGGCTTTGTGCATTTTGAATGAACAACGTGGCTGCTATTAAGCAGCACAATAATATTTTTTTCATGTTTGTAGTTTTTTATTGTTTAAAATTTCATATCGAAACGACCTTGGGTGATTTTGATAGTATCACAGCCTATTTTATAAAGATTAACATCAAATGAACCTGCTATGATTCTGTTTACTTTATCAAGTTTTGAAATTGTGAGAAACCCACTTGATGCAGTTTCGCTTTCAATTGACAGTAAATAACAGTTTACATCTTTATAAAATCTAAATCTAAAAAGGGATGTATTACTTAATGTAATTGTGTAAGGTGGGTTTTTAATATTTACGCTGTCAATAATCCCCAAGCCAAAATATTGTATTCCTTGAGTGTTAGTAATTCTATACCCAGAAATACCCATAACGGCATTATCTATTCCCGGGTCAAAATCAATACTTAGATTAGCAGTACCATTATTACCTGCCGGTACCCACGGCACTCCATTCAGCAAAAAGCCCAGCGTATTGGCACCTGTTTGTGTGGCAGGTGGCAAGCCGGGTACATCGGTGTTATTAATGTGCGGCTTGTCTTTACAACACTGCGTAAAGCAACACACAATCCCTATTAACAATAGCCATATTATATGTTTCATCGTTATAAGTTTAAATTAAAAAAATGTAGGGTGTAAGTTGTAGGGTTATCTTAACCGGCTAAATCAAAAAGTGCAAAAAATACAAGGTATGCTTTAGCTTCTTGTTTTGTTTGCTGTCATCTGTACTGTACTGGTTTACCGGCACTGCTGCAAAAAGCCTTTTGCTTTCATAAGAGTTTTGCGTTCTGCCCGGCACATCATAATTCCTTTTTGAAGCAAGGGCTGGGCCAACTTTTGATTCCGGTTGTTTGGTAGTTAAAACTGCACCCTTAACCCTGCAAACAAGCGTTGCTGGTTAAGGTTTATCCTCTTATTCTCAAATGTAATTGTACCATTTAGATAGCTCCAACTGGCATCAACAGAAAAAACCCTGCTGATACGATACTCAAAATATAAGCCCCCACAAATACCCGAGCCTCCCACACCTTTAAATCCCCCACTGTTTCCCGATTGTGACTCCAATATGTAATTTAAAAAACTATACCCTATTTTGGGGTAAAGCAGGTATTTGTTTTGTACATCAAGGGGAAAAGCATAAGCATAATATAGGGTGTTTGTATTAATGGATATATACTTTTTTTCTTGAGAACTAATTGCTGCGGCAACAGGTGATTGCCTGCTGTTAGCATACTCCCAACTTAGAAAATGGTTTTTCTTTCCAGCCTTTACACCGGTTTCAAAGCCAAACATAAATGGTTGAAAGCGGTTTACAACCGGCCTTAACTCTGCAGGCCACCAGCTTTTATAATTATCAGAAGGGATATTATAGCCTAACGGAACCCTTATAAAAAATCTTTTATTTTCAAACGGATCTTTTTTGCCGGGCTTGGCCAGGTTACAGTTTTCTGTAGACACAATTTTTTTCATTCGCTGCACCTGCTCCTGTCCAAATTTTCCACTTGCTTCAAACAGGGTGAGGTAAAAGCTAAAAGGTGGCACCGGGTCAATAATTTCGTAGTACCTCGTATCGCCAGCCTCCATCATTACTTCAATTCTTCGTGCTCTTTTTCGTAGCTTTTTCCCATCCATCTGTGGAGCAATTATCTTTTTTCCCGGTGTGGTTTTTACAACGAGGTAACGGTTTTGTCCCACCTTACCTACCAGGCTGTCGTTGATAAAAACAGGGTATTTATCAAACCTTATACTCCTTTGTTCAGGATGAAAGCGACTAAAAAATATAACCGTACAGGTATTTAAGGCTGTATCAGTTTCAACGATGTTTTGGGAAAAACTAAGCTGATGGGTGAGCATAAAAAAAATGGTAAATAATGTCTTCATTTTTTAATGTTGTGAGTTATTTACAAAATTAAAATACCTCACTCCGATATAGTTGGAGTGAGGTATTTTAACAAATAAAGTTTACACAACAATACCAAAGGAATGTTACGTTTATTTGTATGTAATGCCTGCAATAGCCATCTTCCCAGGTTAGCCTGGCTCAAATCTAATTACCATTCCGCCGATACTTGTGTAATAATAAGTGTTCCGGTTGCTGTCAAATTCAATGGGGGCATCCAGTTCTTTCAGCACTTTTAAAAACTCATATAAGGTACTCTCGCTGATATCTAATTTCTGGGCAAATTGCGCCGGTGTGCCAGTTGCCCTGGTGGCAATTAAATGATCAATTTGCTTAAACCGCTTTATAAATCTTTCAGGCATTATTGAATTATTTTTAATTTCTAAATTATTTTGGGGCTATTAGCGCATTCCTTCCTGCCTCCTGGTTGTTATAATGGGCGGCTTGTTGGGCAGACCCTGTTTTGCGGGCAAACATGGGTCGCTATTATTAAGGCAACCCCTTTCCTACAATGAATTTACCACCTATTTTTTAGTATAAAACATTTATACTTTATTCAACCGGTTTAAAAGCGCCAAACCAAGGCGAAGGTTCGTATTTCCATTTTATGCCCATGGGTTTTACAGCATGAATTTTCTCCGGGGTAAAATCAAATTTCAATTCGTACCTGTACAAAGGGGCACCTATCTGGTTGCCAGGCGGAAGGTACTCATACAGCATTGCATTGAACTGCCCTTTTCGGCTTGGCCTGTTTTTAGCACATTCAAATAAATTTTCAGCAGCAATAAAATTCCGTTCTTTCAAGGCTTCTTTTACTTCGTCCGGCGTGAATGTAAAACCCATTTCATAATCCCAGCCTTTGTCGCAAATATTACGGTAAATGTAAACGTCCCTAAAGTTTTTAGATAATATATTGATGCTGCCCACTCCGCCACTAAAAACACCGGGGGAGCCGCAGCGATAAAAAGTATTGTTGTAAATATGAATGTCTGATCGCAGCAGGTTGTGGCCCCACATACCAAATAGCACACCGGAGCCTTTTATGTTGTAAATGAGGTTGTGATGAAACCGGATATTTTTAAGTTCAGATCCTTTGCCTTCTACACTGATACCAAAACCCCACATGCAATTGTAAGCGGTATTTGAATGAAACTCCACATCTTCCAGCAACCCAAACCATGCATCGGCATAGTAAGCCTGCCGGGGCAAGTCATGCACCAGATTGTGATGAATAACCCCATGCCTGCTTATTTCTTTGCAGTCTATCCCTTCTTTAAAACAATGGTGAATGTGATTGTCGGCCACTTCAAAATTAGTTGCACCGCAAATTGAAAGGGCTTCATGCGGCGCTTCCACGGCTTTTTTTTGCCCTTTATCATAATACTCGTCACTGTTATCGTTGGCACCGGTAATTTCGCAATTTGTTACCCTTACTGAATCGCAATACCACAATCCAATTCCGGAATTATGGGAATGATTTGACTTACACCCTGTCAGTTCAATATTTTTACATTCCGGTCCCCTTACAATAAACCCTGCAGCATTTGAGTTGCGGACTTCTATATTTTGAAACCGTAAATAATTTACCTTTTCAATTTGAAAAATTCCCTGCGTAAGCCTTGTGAATTTAGTGGAATCATTTTTTTGAAATCCTTTTGTAATAAGGCTACCATCAAAAATAACTGTTTCGTTGGGTGCTGCACGGTAAAGTATCCATTGCATAAAAGTACCCGAACGCAAAGGCTTAAATTGTTTTTGTAATTTATATTCACCCCCCATTATAGATACGGTATCGCCGGGCATGGCAAGTTCCGAAGCCTTAAAAATACTTTTTAAAGGATGAGCTTTGTCTCCTGCATTATTATCATCCCCATTTAGTGCAACAAAATATTCATTGGCAAATGCATCAGCGGCAATACAAAACAAACAAACAAAAACACTGGTCAATACTTTTATCATCCTGTTAATTTTATCAGTTTTTTAAATTCCCCTGGGGAAAACGGTAATCCTTAATTTACTACAACCATAAGGAACCAGTGTAACAGTTTCTATTTTATTGTTCCTACTTTTTTGTAACAGTTCGGCATCGGGGAGCAATGGAGAAAATGACCAGGAACCTTTACGGGTACCTTTTCCATCCATGTACCAACTGGTAACTTTACCCATTTCATTTCTTTTTACTTTCCAGTTTTCAAACTGCATTTCGGTTTTGTTTTCAAGGCCCCAGCCAGTTACTAAACGTGCCGGCACCTGCAATTCTATCGGTGTATTTTCTATACTCCATGGGTTATCATTGTATGGTTTGTTGATTACTTTTATTTGTTGCTGTAAATTATCAGGCGTTAAACACAAGGCATAATTCCAGGGGCTTTTGGCAAATAATTCATACGCAGGATATTCAGCATTAGAGCGATCGTCCTTGGTATCTATCTTCCAGTCTTCTTCAATTTTTAAAGAATAAATCAATGGGCCCCTTTCTAGAGTAATACCATTTTCTACCTGCGGCGCAAGGTTAAATTTGGATGGTAAAATAACGGTTACCACATCACCTTCTTTGTATTGTGCAAAGAGTGGAATGTAAGTACCAAGCGTTAACGATTCTTTTACCGCTACACCATTCATTAGCACTGTTGCATTGCTGCACCAATGGGGTATGCGTATATAAAAATCAAAACCAGTTTGCTCTTTCAGGTGCATGGTAAATTTAATACTATCACTAAAAGGGTAGTTGGTTTCTTCATCAATGGTTACATTTTTTTTGTATTCTCCCACCGGAAACGTAACAGAAGATGGTGCATACATTGCTGCAACAATACCACCCCGGCCATCGGTCATCCAACTGTTGATGGCAAAGTTGGGCATCATACGATTGACATTTGCAGGGCAACATTCTGTACCGGGATTGGGAGCATACCGCATCTGATCGCCACCACCACGGATGTAGCTGCCCCTTGCTGCTATTACCTGGTTGGGTCCGCTAAAATATTGCAGGGCTTTAAAATCTTTAGTGACAGAACCAGGTGCTGCATTAAACGCAGCCCGTTCTATTTTATCGGCGTAAGCTGCACTGCCCGTGGCCTGTAGCAGGTAAGCGATGTTCCAGGTGTAATCAGAAATATCACATATCTCCGTTGACTCCTGTGTGGTTACCGGCTCAATATGTTCGGATGAAACATTAGCACCGCTTACCAGCATGTGGTATTTATCTATCTTTTTAAAAGCTGCAATACTTGGGGCAAGATAATTGGTATCGCCGGTGTACAAATAAAGAATGGCGCCAATTTTTGATTTTTCTAAATAGGTTACACCATGCTCACCGGTAGCAACAATATCTTTTAAAAAACCAATGTCAGATGTTTTTGAATCCCTGTTTAATTTGTTGGCGTTATTATAAATTTCTTTTGCAAAATTTAGTAAGGCTGTATCTTTTGATTGGGCATAAGCCCACAATACTACTTCTGCATTAACCGACTCACGGATACCTGTATGTGCAAACCTGTCGCCGAGATAATGCTTTTTTATTGCTGCTAAAATCGCAGGATTTTTAGTGGCTTCATACTCCGCCATCCATGCCCTGAAGAAAATGGCATACACCCATCTGTCCCTTTCGTAATTGGGCTTTATAAATTGCGGCCCTAAAAAACCTGTACTGTCCGGATGTGCCAATACATAATAAATACTTTTACGGGCTTTGTTCAGTAAAAAAGTATCGTTTAGCAGCAAGCCGCAACGCTCCATACCATCCACCCAGTAAGCATTCTGCTCATAAGGCCACCACTTTTCTATACTGGTATTGTTAGGAATACTATCCGCTGCCCAACCCACAGTATTAAAAGGATAACCCGCATTTTCTAAATGGCCGGAAAGGCCATCCCGTTGATTGACTAAATATTGCTTTAGCCATCCTTTTGGGGTAATGGCATTGGCAGGGATGGGTTTAAATTTTCCGTAATAGGCAATCCAATTTTCGGTTGGCTTGGTATTGTAGGCATATACAATTACCAGCAGTAAACCGCTGGATAGCAGCAATGCGATGAAAGTTATTTTTTTTGTTGGCATGGAAATATACTGTTGTATGATGGATGTAAAATAATGTTGGACAGACGAGCAATTTAAAATTTGGCAAGTATGCCGATTAATAATATTGAGTATAACTAACTAAAGCCTGAATGTACAAAAGGGCTTTGTATATAGTGTACTGCACTATGATGATTGAAGAAATATTTATGGATTTGATGCATAAAAAAGGTTGATGATTAGCCAGCCGTTGATGGTGAGTATTGTCAGAGTTTTAAATAATTCTTACTGTTACGCACATAATTACCACTTCATTATTTGTTCAATACATTCAAGCAAGTCCGCCGCCATTTGCTCGTGTTCTTTAATATTAGGATGCCAATCGCTTCCATTAAAATCTATAGGCTTGTAAGTAAAATAAGAAACTTGCTTATCGGTATTTTTAAAATGCCGGGCAACCGCTGAAACAAGATTTTGAAAACGAATTAATTTTGGGCCAGCTCCTGCCGGGCCGGCTACACAAATTATTTTTGCAGCAGGATATTGCTGCCTTAATTTTTGTACAAAATTGATATAGGCATTTACATACTTACTACTATCTAAAGCAGCAGATAAATCATTGGCGCCAAGGTCTATCACCACCAGGTGCGGCTGATTGCTTTTATAGTTCCATGTTGCTTTGCTGCCCGCCACTATTTCATCGTATAGCTTAGGTTGGGTAAAGCTTGTATCCCCCCTCCGTAGCCCTGGTACATACCAATGCCAGAGCGGCAAATTCCCACATAATTTGCCGCTAACTTTCTTGCGATAACAGCGCCATAACTGAGGTAATTATTTTCTGTTGCATAGTCAAATTTTTCATCGTGGCTTTTACCTTCGTTGCCATAGCCACAGGTGTAGCTGTCACCAATAAATTCAATACTTTGGTTTCTTTTTTTAATTGCTGTCAATTGTTTTCCGGCATCAATGGTAAAACCTAAAAAGTGGGTGTTGCCACCATGCCATTCGGTACGCCGGCTTATTTCCATTATATGATTTTTGTTGGGTAAATTATTCGCTAACAAATAAACTCCATTTGTATTATCAGATTGAAAAACAAAAAGGCTGTCATCTAATTTTACCGTAAACCAATTTTGCAGGCTGCCATCTTTTAAATGCAGTTGTATGGAAGTGCCGGTAAAACCAATACGTATTTTGCTGCCCGAATACATGAATGCCGGCTGCTCTTTATTTGTAAAATCGAAACGGCCAATGTATTGGATATTTTTATTGGCTGCTGAAATAAAAACCAAAGGTGTTTGCTGTGCAATAGCTGTAGTGAAAAGCGATAGAATTATTAAAACCATAGGTAATTTTTTCATAGCTTGATTTTAAAAATATAGATTGATTTTATTATCCATAAACGTAACAATAAACAATGTTTTTTTTAACCATTAATACCTTTACCATAGATTATCTTATCAAAACAAAACTCCCTGTTTTATTAAACACCCTTCCCCCTATTGTTTTAAAAGACGATTGAAAAACATAAGTACCTGCTGGTTGTAATTTTCCTTTAAACGTTCCATTCCAACCAGAGCGTTCATTTTTTGTTTCAAATATTTTTTGGCCCAGCCTGTTGTATATTACGAGATGAAAAGTGGCGGTTTGTTGTGTAACCAATGGTTTAAATACATCATTGAGGCCGTTATTATCTGGGGAAAAAGCATTGGGGAAACTTATTGGCACACAAAATTCCAGCAACTCCACAGACAGTGTATCCTTACCAGTACAGTTATTGGAATCTGTAGCAGTGAGGTAATATTTACCTCCTGCCTCTAATAGAATATTATTAAGCGTACTGCCGTTACCCCACAAATAATTAGTGTATCCAGGTATTGTAATAGTTATTTTATCATTGGGGCATAGTTTTAAATCTTTGGGTAAAAAATGTTTTGGCAAAGTATCCCATTTTAAAAAAGTAATGCTGTCAATAGCAGTGCAGCTTTTTTCATCTTCTACTTTTACCCAATAACTGCCTGTATTATTTATTGTAAAAGCTGATTGTGTACTTCCATCCTGCCATTGATAATTACTAAACAAGCCTGCATTGAGAATTACTGTTTGTCCCTGGCATAAATTACTGTTATTTCCTAAATCAAGTGAAAGCTTCGGATGAACTATTAAGTTAGTGCCGGTCACCAGGTCGCAACCTGCGGGGGTTTGAAGTGTATCTGTGTAAACGCCAGAAACTATTTGGCTGCTACCACCTGTAAAATAAGATTGTCCATAACAAATAGCTGTGTCCCGAATTTTAAAAAACCGGTTAACAGTGAGGTTTAGTGTAATAATACTGTCGCAACCTTGGCTGTTAAGGATAGTTTGTGTATATATTCCACTGGTATCATACCTGGCATTATTCAATATATATGCATGGCATTCTGTAGCAGAAAAACCAAAACGTGTGGGAACTCACACATCCTCATTTTATGAATAAATATTTCATTAGTGCCAGCTGGAGTAAGATTATACGTTGGCTGGCCGGGGTCAAAATCCACCATACCCTTAAACATACCAGCAGTGTAAACATTCTCCAGGGCATCTACTGCTATTGAATTACTGCCGGCTTCTGTGCCTTCCCCACCCATTTGTACCACCCAGCCAAAATTGCCCAGTGTATCTAATTTTAAAATGAAAATATCCTTTGTTCCTTTTGCAGTTAATGGATAAATCTCCGGCCCAGGGTCAAAATCTACGGAGTAAGAAAACGAGCCGGTGTTGTAAATATTCCCATTCAAAATACACATTGAATTATTAACGAAATTATTGAACCCTGTACTCCTGCCGCCTATTTGTTTGGCCCATACAAAACCACCTGCCGCATTTAGTTTTAATAGCCCTGACACATACAAACCGCTCACATTAAATACAGCCAGCCCCGGGTCGAAATCTATAGTGCCATTAAAAAAATTCTTTACATAAATACTGCCGGTAAAATCTACCTTTAAGGAATAAGGGGTTGCTTCTTCCGGTTTGCCTTCCAATTGTTTTGCCCAAATAAAATTACCTGAGCTGTCTATTTTTAGTATAAATAAATTTACCCTGTTACCTACGGCGGTAAGGCTGTACACTGCAGTTCCCGGATTGAAATCTATTGTTCCTTTGAATTGACCTGCCAAAACAATGTTGCCTGCTATATCTGTATCAATTGAAATACCAGATGCCTCACTTTGCTGAATGCCTGCCATTTGTTTTACCCAAACAATATCCCCGTTTGAATTAAGTCTTTCAATAAAAACATCATTGTTGCCAGTTGAATTTAATATGGCCGAACCTGGCCTTGGATCAAAGTCTGCAGAACCCGAAAAATTACCTGTTATGCACACCTCACCAATCGGGCTAACGGCAATGCTTAATTAATCCCTGGGTGTTGGCTGTAGTATCCCCAACTTTTTTGCCCCATAAAAAATTACCAGCTCCATCAAACTTGGTTACAAAACCATTTGTTCTATAAAGCCCGGAATAAAGATTATAGGTTGTAGTACCTGGGTCAACATCAATAGTTCCCTTAAAATAACCAATTGTAAAAATGTTGCCGGCCATATCTAACGCAATGGAAGAAACTACTTTAAATGAAGCCCCTCCTATTTTTCGAGCCCATACAAACTGTCCAACGGAGTCTAATTTTACAATAAAAATATCTTCATCGGGGCCACTGCTTGCAAGATTGAAAACTGCTGTACCGGGGTCAAAATCTTTTGTACCCTGAAAAATACCTGTTGTATAACTATTGCCATTTATGTCTGTTACCATGGACCTTCCAAAATAATAACTATCACCTCTTATTTGTTTAGCCCACTTAAAACTTGAGTTTTGTGCAGGAAGTGATACAGAAAATATAAAGAATGCAAAAGCACCTAACCACATTTCTTTTTTGAATATGGCATTTAAAATGTATTTTATCAAAGGCACCAGAGTTTTCATTTTTACTAATATATTATTTAAACATAAAAATGTGAATGGCTTTACTATAAATTTAAAAATTTGAATATGTACTTAACCAAAACAGGAATACAACAACGGCAAATTTTATTGCTGCTCTGTTACCATTAAGTCCCACGGTTTTAAAACAACCGTAGTATTTTTTTGCAGCGGCTTGCCAGATAGCAAATCAATATTATTTTCGGTTGGTACAGTGAAACTTTGCGGCGTGCCGGAATAGTTTAAATAGTAATCAATTCTTTTTCCTGATGTATTGATACCATTTTTATGTACAATAGGAAATGCAAGCTGGTGCTCATCCAGCAAATTCAACTCCCGGCATTTATCTTCCAATAATTTTTTAAGTCCATTATCTGATAATAATGTACCCATATAAATGGCATTGCCTTTTCCAAATTGATTGGCAACAATGGCTGGATATTTTTCAAAGAAATCTCCTGTGTACCACGCCAAGGCCTTTCCTGTGGTAGGTTGCAGCAGCTCTGCCCATGTATCTGCATATCCATTGGTAAGTGTATCCATCCTTAAAGGCATTTTTGAAACAGCAGAAAATTCCTGGTAAGTAACGCCGCATAATTTTTCCAGCAGTCCCGGCTGTTCTGTCCACCGTACTGTATTGTGTTCGTTGCAAAAACCAGCCTTTGGCCAAAAAATAATATGCCCTCCATTGCTTACATATTCTGTTAGCCTTTTTAATACATCATCGCTGGCAACATATAAAGGTGGCACTACAATCAGTTTGTATTTGTTCAACTCTTTTGTATTGGGAAAAACAAAATCAACCGCCACATTCATTTTATATAACTGTGTATATGCCCTTAGCAATTCCCAATTATAATTGCCCCCGAATGTCATTGCCTCTAAGCCAAAATACGAATCGCTGCTGTAAAGGATGGCAGTTTTTGCGGTGCGTTTCAAGTTGATAACATGGCTGCTTATTTTTTGTAAATCAGCCGATGTTTGCACCATTTCGTTATACACCCGGTTGGGTTTTAAATCATGCGATAAAATTCCTTTCCAATACGTTTCGTTGCCGGCATGATTGGAATGCCAGTGCCAGTACTCCACCATATTGGCACCGCTTGCATAGTGATGAAAAGCATTGAGCCGAAGCTGCCCGTCAAACGGTGGTGCCTGCCCTGTTGCACTTCCATAGCCTGTTGTTTGTGCATTGGTTTCTAACACAAGGTAGTTGTCCCTTTTAAAAGAACGGGCAAAATCCCCACCGATGGCAATGCCCACACCTTCCATTTTATCCTGTGTATCGTGGTAAACATTTAGCCCTGCCACTTCCAAATGTTCGGCAATAGCCGGTTGATTTTGGCTGCTGTTGGGAAACCACCAAATCATATTAAAACAGTGAGTAGAAAATTGATTGCTGCGTTTATATTGTTTTACGATATTGGCCTGCCATATTAAAAAATCAGACGTTACTTTTTGATTGTATCGGTCCCACTCTAATTTATAACCCGGGTTGGTGGTGCCATCCCTGGTGGGAAAATCGTTCCAGTTATCTATCCGCTGGCTCCAATAATTTAATCCCCAGGAACGATTAAGCGAATCAGTGGTTTTATATTTTTGTTTAAGATGTTTTAAAAATCCATTAAAGAAAGATGGAGTATTAGCCTGGTTGGCAGTAGTTTCATTATCTAACTGAAAGCCAATAACGGCAGGGTGTTTGGCGTAATGCTCCGCTACTTTTCTTACGATTCTTTCTGCATAAAATAAATAATCTTTATTGCTCAAATCCATATTTTGCCTTACGCCGTAATACCATTTTTCTCCATTTAATTTGGTGGCAATAATGGCTGGTTTCTTTTTGGCCATCCATGCAGGTATGGTGTAAGTAGGTGTACCAATAATTACTTTTATGTTGTTGGCATGTAGTTTATCTACTATTTTATCCAACCATTTAAAATCAAATACGCCATCTTGTTTTTCAAAAAGCGACCAGCTTGATTCTCCCATCCGCACCACATTTACGCCTGCTTTTTTCATCAGCGCAATATCTTCATCCACCCGTTGGTAAGGCATGTTTTCGGGGTAGTAAGCCACACCGTATAAAAGGGTATCAAACTTTACCTGGCTGTTTGCAGTGGATACTAAGAAACAAAAAGTAATTATAATTGAAAAATGCTTTGCTGTCATAAATTCTGTATAAAATGGTAAAGAGTGTTGAAAAGTGTTTGTTTATTTTTTTGCTTCTATCAGATAAATTCCTTTTCCCGATATTGAAAATTGCAAATACCCATCTTTGAATCCTGCATATTTAACAGCTTTACTTTTAGAAATAAATGCGCCCTGCATTTGTTCCCTTATCCTGACATTCAGCCCTTCATGTTTGAGTGAGGCTTACCCGCTTTTAGCTGGGCTCGTTCCAACACTACTACGAGCCCTGCTGACTACTAATAATATCGTAGTGTTTTGTCTTTGGAACTCTAACAAACGTTGCTGCTTTGACATTCGCTCATGATGCTGCCTGCTCATTATTAGTTCTCTCAGGGTAGGCTCATTCGCTTTCTATTCATGTAGCCTCTTCATTTACCCCATTGGGTTATGTGCAGTACGGGGCTTTTGTTTCTTATGCAATGCCGCCAGTATCTTTCAGATTTCTCCTAACAGAAGATACTCTTGCTCTTGGCTAACGACAAGTACGTCTGCCACACATTAGAAGACCCTCATATGAGGGTCTTCTAACTATATAAACTGAAGTAATTTACCTACATTAATTATATCCTGGATTCTGCTTTAGATTACTATTCAAATCAAGTTCACGCTGGGGAACAGGGCGTAGTAGATTTTTTTCGCTCCAATTATTATTCGCTCTTGTTCTTCCAAAATCTATATCAGTTTTGATATTAATTAAACCAGCTCTGTGCCAGCGAACAAGATCATTGTATCTATGTCCTTCAAGAGCCAGTTCTACTCTCCTTTCGTGCATTAAATTTTTAAACATTTGATCTTTACTAACTGCGGCTGAACGTGGCAGTAAAATCAATTTAGTAGGATCAGCCCTTTCCCTTACTTTGTTAATTAAATTAGCAGCTCCTGCCAAATCCGTTGATGGTCCAAGAATTTTACATTCTGCTGACATTAAATAAATGTCTGCCAAACGCAATACCCTTTCATTATTAATACCCATATTGGGCTGCCAGCCAGTAATTTCTGCGCCCTTTTTGTCCCGGATTATATATTTTGAGGGAGTAGAACCAGTAACCGACCAGATTGATTTAAAAACAGGGGTACCATCGTCAGGAAAAGGATCTCCGTCTTTAAAAATTGTTTGTTTGCGACGGGGATCATTTGGCTCAAACTCATTTTGCAAGGGAAGAACTACATGCATAAAACCATATCCATCGGCATTGGCACCACCAGCACACTGGCCCTGTTCACAACCAGTACGCCACATTATATATCTGCCGGTACCAGAACCACCTCCCTGATCATTAGGGAACCAGTTATTATCTCTTCCATAAGCAAATTGAATTTCAAATAAGGACTCCCGGTTGTTTTCTGCATCTAAGGCAAAATTGTCACTATAATTAACATCTAATAAGCTATAATTAGGAGAGGCTATAAGCGCTGTAAATTCAGCATCGGCTTCAGCATATAATGATGGTTTATTTTCCCATTGTGCTCTATAAAGCAAAGTCCTCCCCAAAAGTCCAGAAGCAGCGCCACTCGTTGCTCTTCCTATATTAGAAGGATCCCACATGGCAGGCAGGTTAGCTTTTGCATACAATAAATCCGCTACAATAAAATCCCATATTTCACCTGGAGCAGAACTGGGCATTCTTGCCTCATCCAATGTTTTTACAACATCTTTAGCCAATGGAGGGGTTCCCCAATAGGTGGCTAATATAAGATTGAAATAAGCCCTCATAAATTTTGCTTCTCCTTCATACCTGCTCTTATTTGCAGTGTCAGCAAATTTTGTTGCTTTTGGCAACTGTGCCATTACAAGGTTTGCACGCTGTATGCCTGTATAACATGTTTGCCATACGGATGTAAGGTTGCCATTGCCCGGAAGCCAATTAAAATCTTCTATATCGTCCGGCTCATTGCTTCTTACCGTTACATCATCATCTGGCCATAAGTTGGGTTGATAAAAACCAGACCCAAACTGATCAAAATAAAAGCTGAGCAAAGTAGCATATGGAGCCAGTGAAGCAGCATCAAAGTCAGCTTCGGTTTGATAAAAAGTTTGTTCTGTAAGCTCACCCAAAGGCGCTAATTTTAGTTCCTTGCTACAGCGTGTAGAAATAGTTGCTACAATAAGCAACATTGTTCCTGTCATTAATATTTTTTTCATAACTGAATTTTTAGTGGATCGATTTTTTTTATTTAGAAACTAAATTGAACACCTGCCTGGTAAGTCCTTGGTTGTGGCATGCTGCCTACATCAGTGCCTGCACTTAATTGAGTGGATACATTTCCATAAGTTACTACTTCAGGATCAAGACCAGTGTATTTAGTTATTACAAAAAGGTTAGTAGCCCCTACATAAATTCTGGCTCCTTTAAAAGATTTTGTTTTACTGAGGACTTTAGGTGAAAATGAATAACCAATTTGCAAATTTTTCAATCGTAAAAAACCTGCATTTTCTACCCAGCGGCTGGAAAAACGGTTATTATTATAAGGGTCACCATCTATTGCCCTGGGTATTGTATTACTGGTACCTTCTCCTTTCCACCTGTCAGCAGTAGTAGCTAGTTGATTTCTTCCAGGGCCACTTAAGTTTTCCATATTGGCCCTTAATTGATTGTAAACCTGTACCCCGCTTACGCCTTGAAAAAACACTGCGATGTCGATTCCTTTATAATTAGCATTGAAATTAAAGCCATAAAAGAAATCGGGAATTGTTTTACCAAGATATGTTCTGTCAGCAGGTGTAATTCTTCCATCTGCTGAATCTTTAAATTGTTGCCCCCCGGGAGTTCCAGGCAATGGGGAATTATTATCCTGAAAAATCACATCGCCAGGTTGAGGACGGGTATTGCCTGCTACATCATCTGGCAAAGCTGCAGTTGCCTGGGCAGCATTTTGATAAATACCTAACATATTATATCCATAAAAATATCCAATGGGGAAACCTACAGCAGTACGATAATCTCCTGAACTATATTCTTTAACCCCTGGTGCCAACGCAACTAACCTGTTTTTTACAGTAGTTAAATTTGCAGATATACTATAATTAACTTTTTTAGCAATTTGAGAATTATATGTCAGGTCAAATTCGAGACCTGAATTTTTAACATTGCCTACGTTTACATCCGTTCCCCCATATCCGCTGGTAAAAGGAATGGGAAGGCCGTATAAAAAGTCTTTTGTAGTTCTATTATAATAAGTAACCAACAATGTAAGCTTATTATTGAAAAAAGATCCATCAAATCCAAAATCGGTTGATTCCACAGTTTCCCAACCAATGGATGCATTAGGCAAGGAAGGCGAGATTGGCGCCTGGGCTGGTGTTCCGCTAATGGGATATTGCGGTGTAAATGACACCCTGGATATGTATGCAAAACGGGAGGTATTGGCATTTCCTGATTGGCCCCAACTGCCTCTTAATTTTAAGCTTGAAATATTATTGATATTTTTAAAGAAGGGTTCTTCACTTATGATCCATGCAGCAGATACTGCAGGAAATGTTCCAAATCTATTTTCTTCAGCAAAGTTTGAGGTACCATCTCTTCTAACAGTAGCTGTAAGCAAGAATTTTTCTTTAAAATTATAACTTAACCTGCTAAACATGCCGCTGTAAGCTTCATTAAATGACCCTGATCCTGCATTTCCGTAGAAACCATATTGAGAGCCAGTCTGACCGGGTATTGGACCACCCCTGCCATTAGAAACATTGCCATAAAAGGCAGGATCAGAACTCTGAAAATTAATACCTGTGTAACTAAGGTTGTTGCCCCTCAATTTTTGATATTCTATACCTGCAATTACATTTACATAATGCCCCTTTATCTTTTTTTCATAAGCAAGTGTATTGGTAAATACCTGTGTATATCCTTGTCCACGTCCGTCGCCAAAGTTTGTTGTGTTTCTTGCAAAACCAATCTCGGGTGCAGAGTATCCTGGATTCCAGTTTGTATTTCTGTTAAATCCAAAATCAATAGATGCAGCAGACTTATATTTTAATCCTGGTATAAGTTCCAACTCACCATAAACACCCCCTATCAACCTGTAATTATGTTCATTAGAACGGTTAATATCGTTTATGCCCAACTGATTTCCAATAGTAAACCCTGCTACGTTTAAATTACCATTGTACCCATACCTGTTACCCGGTATTGTATTTTGATCATCGTATATTTTGAAAAATGAAGGCATGCTTAAATTGTTTGCGTAGAGGAAGCCATCTCCTCCCCCATTCATTCCTTTATTCACTTCCTGAAAAGAAATAGCAAGGGTCTGGCCAATTTTAAATCTGCTGCCTATTTTATAATCAGAATTAGCACGTAGGGTATAACGGCTTAAATCCCAGTTTTTAGTAACAGCCTCCTGCTTGAAATATCCCATTGAAAAAAAGTAATTCGCATTCTCGGTACCACCGCTTACTCCTACATTATAATTTGCAACTGGTGCATTTTTAACAATAGTAGGGGTTTGCCAGTCTGTGTTTATACCAACTACACTGTTGGGGGTACCAGGTAATAAATCCGGATGGAGTTTTCTGAAACCGTTCTGTCCATCTATTAACCCATCCTGAACATTTCTATTTGTAATTGCTTCTTGGGCTAAGGCTATGTATTGTGCAGTATTATTTGCAGTCAATGTTTTGGGAAACTGTTGTATTCCATAATAGGCATCGAGTGTTACACGTGGTCTACCCGATTTACCCCTTTTAGTGGTTATCAATACTACTCCATTAGCGGCACGCATGCCATACAATGCAGATGATGATGCATCTTTCAGCACTGAAACATTTTCAATATCAGCTGGGTTTATTGTACTCAATGGATTAGTACTGTAAGCATCATTATTACCAACTGGTATTCCATCAATAACAAACAACGGCTGTGTATTACCTACAGTACCAATACCCCTGATTCTTACAGCAACCGGTGAACCTGGTGTTCCATCTGCATTGGAAATTTGAACACCTGATATGCGTCCCTGTATTGCAGCATCAGCACTTGCAACTGGTAGTTTTTGTATTTCTTTCGACCCTACAGTACCTATGGATTCTGTTAATAATTTCCTACGTTTGGAACCATACGCTATTACCACTACCTCATCCAGGCTTTTTTGTTTGGAGGATATGCTCACCCCTAATAATCCATTGGCAGGAACTCTTTCCTCCTGTGTATTGCCAAGATAGGTGAATACTAATACTTCATTAACAGAAGCAGAAATTATATAATTCCCGCTCTCGTCAGAAATTACACCCGTATTGGATTTTCCTTTTATTGACACAGACACATTCGATAACGGTATTTTATTCTCCTGGTCAGTAATTTTACCGCTAACGATAATATTGGTTTGTGCAAAAGAATGCAATGAAAAAAATGTTGACAGTGTAAACAATAAGAGGTGAAAAAACTTAATACGCCGCATAGGGCTTTTTTTGTTAATCATAAACAATCGTTTTGGTTAGTTTAAAAAATAAAAATAGGAAGAATTTTTATCCTGAAAAAATATAATGTAAACATAAATAAATAATTTCTGTATACTATACTGCACCATGCTGTTTTTTAAATAAAATGATTTTAATTTTAAAATAAACTACTTATTTGCAAAAAAGAATAGATCAATTTGTAAAATAAACTTTGGAATGTACTGTTAATAATGGATTAATATAATGGAAAGATACAGTTCAGAAAGCCTACTAGCAGCAGCAGGGCTTCTGCATTAAACATGTATAATATTGTAAGAAGCCATTGAAATATAGAGAATAATTTACATTGGAGTTTAGATGTATCCTTTAACTAAGACAATAGCAGAAAATGGCAGGGTTTGCAGCAGAAAATTTTTATACTACTACACAAATAGCCGTAGGGGCTTTACAAAATAATAAGTCAAATAAACTCAGTATAAAAGAGAAAAGAATGAAAGCTGGGTGGAATGAAGATTTTATCGAACAACTGATTTTTAAGGAAACTTAAATGCGTTTGCCCTGAAACTAAGCAGTGTGCTGTGCTGTCCTGCAAAAAAGGGATATGTTATAATAAAGTCGGTAATGAACATTAGCTTTTGTTGATTATCTTAGTTTTTTTGATACTAACTGATTGGATCCATTTTATATAATTTTAAGTATTGACTGATTGCTTTTTTATTGCTACAAAATATGAGATTAATATTACTAATAATTGCCCGTCAAAAATTTACATACAGTTATTCTATGATAATTGTATGTGCCGTGATGTTTTCTTGTAAAACATCACCTACTTTATTTAATAAAATTTCTTCCTCCTCAACAGGCATTAATTTCAACAATAATATTATTGAAAATGATTCCATTAATATCATCACTCTTGAGTTTTTATACAATGGCGCCGGAGTGGCAGTGGGAGATTTTAATAAAGATGGATTACCTGATTTATATTTTACAGGCAGCCTTGTTTCAAATAAATTATATCTGAATAAAGGAAGCCTTTCTTTCACAGATGTAACGGGCCCCGCTGGTGTAAGTGGCGAAGGAAGGTGGAGCAGTTCTGCATCCGTAGTGGACATAAATAATGATGGCTGGCCGGATATTTACGTATGTGCCACTATTAAAAAAGACCCTGAGCAACGCAGAAATTTATTTTATATTAACCAGGGCTTAAATAAAGAAGGGGTACCCATATTTAAAGAGCAATCCAAAGATTATGGGCTTGATGATCCTTCCCTTTCAGTTCAAGCTGCTTTTTTTGATTACGATAATGATGGGGATTTAGATATGTATCTTTTAACCACAAAACTGGCACAAAGAGATGCTGTTCAATTTATGAATAATAACACAGACACAACAAAAAATGATGTGGACAAACTCTTCAGAAATGATTGGGATAGCAGCAAACTACATCCTTTTTTCACAGATATATCTAAAGAGGCGGGTATCCTGCATCCTGGCTATGGGCTTGGTGTAAATATAGTAGACATAAATAAAGATGGTTGGAAAGATATTTATGTTACCAATGATTTTTATGGCAGCGATTTGTTATATATTAATAATCACGACGGCACTTTTCATGAAAAATTGAAAACTGTTTTTAAACATACTTCTCAAAATGCAATGGGCAATGACATCGCAGACATCAACAATGACGGCCTGGCAGATATCATTGCTGTGGACATGAACCCTGAAGACAATTTCAGGAAAAAGAAAAATATGGGTGGCAATAATTATTTTTTGTATCAAAATATGATGAACAGCTATTTTATGCTGCAGTACGTACGCAATACATTACAGCTAAACCAAGGCCCCTCA
This sequence comes from Chitinophagaceae bacterium, assembly GCA_043788995.1. GTDB lineage: Bacteria > Bacteroidota > Bacteroidia > Chitinophagales > Chitinophagaceae > Ferruginibacter. The sequence continues at coordinate 30,214 of JAYWII010000054.1, forward strand.
ATAAATGGCAACGACAGTATTGGGCTGCCTGTGTTCAGCGATATCAGTTTTATGGCTGGCGTGGCAGAAACAGACTGGAGTTGGAACCCTTCCATTGCTGACTTTGACAATGACGGCAACAGGGACATTATAATTACCAATGGTTATCCCAGGGATGTAACTGACCATGACTTTGCAGCCTTCAGGGCCAACAGCAGCATGAATGTTTCCAAACAGGAATTGATAAAAGAAATTCCTCAAATAAAAATTGCCAACTATGCTTTTAAAAACTCCGGCAGCTTGCAATTTAATAAAGTAACCACTGAATGGGGAATGGAGACGCCATCATTTTCAAACGGAGCCGTATATGCAGATTTAGATAATGATGGTGATTTGGATTATGTAATCAACAATATAAATGACGAAGCTTTTGTGTATGAAAATACTACCAACAGCAAAAAGAAGATTACTAAAAATTATTTATCCGTTCAATTTAAAGGCGATGAAAAAAATATTAATGGGCTGGGCACTATTGCTTCTGTTTATTATGGAGACAACAAAATGCAGGTGTATGAAAATTCACCTTACCGGGGTTATCTATCCACTGTAGATAACAAAGCTTTTTTTGGACTGGACAATATTACTAAAATAGATTCTGTGGTAATAGAATGGGGTAATGGTAAAAAACAAACCATTGAAAATGTAAAGCCAAACCAGTTGCTTGTGGCAGACATACATAATGCCAATACCACAACTACAAGTATGCCTACTGTTGTAACCAATACTTTGTTTACCGATGTTACCACTGCAGTGAATGTACATACCTATTCAAGAGAACGTGATTTTATTGATTTTAATGAACAGCGTTTGCTACCGCATAAACTTTCGGAATACGGGCCCGGCCTTGCTTCCGGTGATATTGATGGCAACGGGCTGGATGATATTATTGTAAGTGGCTCAGGCGATTTTTCTGCTAATATTTTATTGCAACAAACCGATGGAAAATTTACTACCAAACAGTTGCCGATGGCAATTGGCAATGAAGTAAGAAGGCCGGAGAGCTTAGGCACGCTATTGTTTGATGCAGACGGGGATGGTGATTTGGACTTGTACCTGGCAAGCGGCAGCAATGAGTTTATAGCAGAAACAAAATATTACCAGGACTGGTTTTATACCAACGATGGTAAGGGAAATTTTACTTTTAACGAAACTTCATTCCCAAAAAACTATACCAGTAAAAGTTGTGCGAAGGCTTGCGATTTTGATAATGATGGCGACCTTGATTTATTTATTGGAGGCAGGGTATTGCCAGGAAAATATCCTCTGCCCGTGAGCAGTTTTATTTATAGAAACGATTCAAAAACCGGCGTAGTTAAATTTACCGATATTACCAATGAAGTAGCTCCTGGCTTAAAAAATATTGGCCTCACCTGCGATGCTCTGTGGACAGATTTTGATGGTGATGGCTTTACTGATTTAATAATTGCTGGTGAATGGATGCCCCTGCAATTTTTTAAAAATATTAAAGGGAAATTACAAAATGTATCAGCGGCAAGTGGCATCAATACCGAGGTTGGCTGGTGGAACAGTATTACCGCAGGCGACTTTGACAACGATGGGGATATAGATTACATAGCAGGCAACCTGGGTAAAAATTCTTTTTATCGTGCTGCCAACCAATACCCAGTATCTATTTATGCCAAAGACTTTGATAATAATGGCGGACTTGATATTATTACTACTGTTTACCTGCTGGATGAAAAGGGTGTTTTAAAAGAATTTCCTGCACAAACAAGGGACGACCAGGTAGAACAGATACCTGCATTGAAAAAAAGATTTTTGACATATAAAGAATTTGGGCATGCTACTATCAATGATATATTTTTAAAAGAAGAATTGAAAGATGCAGTTAAATTACAGGCAAATAATTTTGAAAGCAGCTACATAGAAAATTTGGGCAATGGTAAATTCAAATTACATGCGTTACCAATAATGGCGCAGATAGCCCCGCTGTATGCAATGGTAGTGGATGACTTTAATAAAGATGGAAATATAGATGTTGCCATTAACGGAAATGACTTTGGAACAGAAACAGGCAATGGCAGATACGATGCACTGAATGGGTTGGTATTGCTGGGAGATGGCAAAGGAAACTTTTCTCCACAATCTATTTTGCAGAGTGGCTTTTTTATCCCTGGCAATGGCAAAGCTTTGATAAAATGCAGGAGTGCAAATAATAATTATTTACTGGCTGCATCACAAAATAACGGGCCGGTAAAAATATTCAGCAGTAAGGGCAAACAAAAAATTATTCCATTAACCCCGAATGATAAATATTGTATCTATCATTTAAAAAATGGCAAAAAAAGAAAAGAAGAATTTTATACAGGGCAATCGTATTTATCACAATCAGCAGCTTTTATTGTATTGGATGAAAATATGGTAAGCATTGAAATTACAAATACTAAAGGTGAAAAAAGAAATTTATAGACGATCTGTTATTGAACAATACCAGGTAAGTATGCGTATGCTATTTTTTCCGAGTTTCATAAAAGGTGCAATATTAAGTTCATCGTAGTACGTATCCCGTGGATTAGGGTCCTATTTTAATTAATATTTCATAGTCGTAAAAAAGGTTCTCTTTATGAGAACCCTTTTACACTAACTACTGCTTGCTTATGAAAAAACTGAATTAAAATATTTAATAAATAATTTTAGTAACCAAAGTTTTGTTTCATATTACTTTTTACATCCAATTCACTTGTGGGTATTGGCAACAGCAAATGTTTAGGCGCAACAAATTGCACTGGCACGTTTGAACTAAAAATATCATTGTCTAAAGTTATCAAACCTTGCATGTGCCACCTTCTGCTATCAAGGCAGCGCTGTTCCTCACCTGCCAGTTCAATTAACCGCTCTTTCCTAATCCAATCCATGATAGTTGTTTTGTTAGTCTCAGAGGTTGCATAGTTGTCAGGAAGGCATCGACAGTAGCACCACCAGATTGCAAGGTGGCTCTGCCTGCAACAGTTAAATATCTGCCAACCGAAGTATGCTGTAATTATTTTTAGAACCAGGGCCGCCACCAATACTGTTATCCATGACTACGGTAACATTGCCCTGGGCAAAAGTGTAATTACTGCACTGGGAAACAACAAATACCAATAGCATAAATTTTAAATAGCATGAAAACTTAATGGAGTTTTGACCCATTGTCATAAACAATCGTATTTGGTTTTTAATAAAAGCAATTTACAAATATCATTTGAATAATTTAATTAAACAAATTAATTGTAAACATATTTATAATATTTTTGTTTACCGTACTGCACTGTGCTGATGTGTAAAATAGAATGTAAATTTCATGTAAGTTATCTGGATTTACTATTAAGCCATTGTAATCCTGCGTAACAAAAAAAACTGTAGGTTTATTTCTTACTTTTTATCGTAGAATAATATAATTAAAATATTAATAAATTATGTTTACATTTTGATCTAAAAACACGACTGCTATTTTATTATTACCGAACTAACTAAATATTTTTTATGCCGCATTTATTTAAAATAGAATCAGATAGAAAAACGCCTAAGTATCAACAGATAGTTAATTCCGTCAATTCAGCAATAAGACAAAGCAAGCTCAAGAAAGGTGATTCAATGTTATCGATTAATCACCTGAGCGATGAATTTATGCTGTCAAGGGATACGGTGCAAAAAGCTTACATGATACTAAGGAAGAAAGGTGTAATAACGGCAGTTAAGGGGAAAGGATTTTACATTAACCGGTCGGATATTATCACTCCTTTCAGGATATTACTATTGTTTAACAAGATGAGCAACTACAAAAAACAAGTTTACAATGCCTTTTTAGAAACAATGGGTGATAAAGCTGTGGTAGATTTAAAAATTCACCATTTCAGCAAAAAACTTTTTGAAAACCTTATCACAGAGTACATTGATGAATACGATTATTTTGTGCTGATGCCACATTTTGATGATGATGACGATGAAATATATAACATTATAAAAAAAATACCGAGTGAACAATTAATTATTTTAGACAAAGACCTGCCACATACTTACTCAAAATATGCCGGGGTGTACCAGGATTTTAAAAATGATATTTATCATGCATTGGAAGACGGATGGGAACTTATCAGCAAGTACGAAAAATTAACTTTGGTCTTTCCTAAAATTATACCCTATCCTAAAGAAATAATTACAGGCTTCCGAAGCTTTTGCAGCAGCCATAATTTGCCTTATAAAATTATTGAGGAAATAAATCCTGTTACACAAATCAATAAAAAAGAAGTTTACATTGTGATAGAAGAAACTGATCTGGTTACATTGATAAAATCTTGCCAATCACAAAAATTAAAAATTGGAAAAGATGTAGGCATTATTTCTTATAATGATACACCTTTGAAAGAAATATTGCTCGATGGCATTACCGTTATTTCCACCGACCACCACCAAATGGGTATGTCTTTAGCTAACTTAATATTAGAAAACAGGAAAGAAAAAATTAAAAACCCTTTTGTATTTATACAGCGAAAATCGCTTTGATAAAAATGCTACTTAAATTGAATGCTATCTGCCAAAATCATTTTTAAAATTTCAGGTTAATTGGCTAGGCATTTAAACTTTCAATTACCGTTTGAATGCCTAGCCAGAATGAAGACCACTATGCAAAAGGCAAGCAACTACAACAACTGAATTATAAATTTAAAGGATCTGTAGTAGTAATTAAGGAGAAATACATGTATAATATAGCACAGTTTGGAAGTGAGTAAGCAGGCGATTTGCAGTAAAATACAGTTGTTATAAACTGTGAAATTGAAAAAACTGTGAAAGTGCAATGCAGAAGAATTTACAAAATAATTTCATTGCAATTTACAGCCCACATTTATTTTTAGCGACACCCTTTACAGCAGTTGTAGCAACAAATACACTCCCACTCAAAGGATATTTGTCTATTTCAGCATCACTTAAGTCAACCATTGCGGTGGTAATAAAAAGCTGGTTCATATTTGACCCACCAAAGGCGCAACTTGTTACATTGGGTACAGGTAGGTCTATACATTCAAGCAGTTCTCCGTTCGCTGGATTATAGCGGTTTACGGTAAAGCCACCCCAAATGGCTATCCACAACATGCCTTCTTCATCTATTGTCATGCCATCCGGCATACCGAGATCTTTAGGTATTTCAACTATCATTTTTTCAAAAATAATTTCGGCAGTATTTATATTAAAAAAATAGGACTGCACTTTGTAAGTAGCACTGTCAATATAATAAAACCTATCCTGTTCCAAGCTCCAGCAAAGTCCATTGGAAATATCCGTTGGCCTAATTTTTTCTTTTACCTGCAAATCATTTTCTATGCAGTATAATTTACCTGCACCTGCTGCACAATTAATATCCATTGTACCCAGCCACAGCCTTCCATTGGCATCGCATCCCCCATCATTGGTGCGGTTAATTAAAAGTGTTTCTTCTAAAAATAAAATTCTTTCAAACTCATTTTTATCTATACTGAATTTGAGTAAACCATCTGCTACAGCAAGCAGTAAAGTATTATTATTTTTTATTGACTGTGCCAGCAAACTCAACCGCTGCGGCACCTGCCAGCTATTTATTTTTTTTGTTCCCAGTTCACATTCAAAGAATTTACCAACTTCAATATCTACCCACCAGATACTGTTTCGTTCTTTGTGCCACATAGGGCTTTCGCCTAAAATGCAATCTGTTTCGATAAATAATTCTGCTTTCATTATTACAACTAGAAAATATGGATGTTATCGGTTAGTCATCAAGACCTGCCAACAATAGGTTCTATAAAAATAAGTTCTTCCGCATTTTTTGGTTTTAAAAAATCAAAATCGCAGCCTTCATTTGCCTGCAATACTTCCCGGATATACAGTGCAGGATAACCTCTTTTGTGCCTTATTAAAGCAGGTTTCCATTGTAGTTTTCTTTGCTGTAATTCTTCCTCACTTACTTCAAGCGTTATACTTCTTGCTGCGATATTGATAGAAATTAAATCACCATTTTGTACCAACGCAAATGCACCACCCATAGCTGCTTCCGGGGCCACATGCAGAATGACTGTACCGAAACTGGTACCACTCATACGGGCATCGCTTATCCTTACCATATCTTTTACGCCCTGCAATTGCAATTTTTTGGGAATGGGTATCATGCCCCATTCCGGCATGCCCGGTACCGCTTTGGGGCCGGCATTTCTAAGCACCAGCACGGTAGATGCATCCACCGGTAAATTGTCATCATCAATGCGGTTGAGCATTTCATCATAACTTTCAAAAACCAGTGCACTACCAGTATGGTTCAATAAATGTGGTGAAGCGGCTGCTACTTTTATTACAGCTCCATCGGGTGCAAGGTTGCCTGTTAAAATTGCAATAGTGGGTGGTGATGTCAAAGCTGTACTAAGCGGTTGTATTATTTCTTTGTCAGTATCTTGTTGATTTGTAAGCAGGCTTCCTAAGGTTTGGCCTGTGAAGGTTTTTACAGTTAAATCAAGCACTGGTTTTAATTGCTGCAAAACTGCAGGCATGCCACCTGCTGCATCAAATTCATCTATCAATTTTGTACCTGCAGGCTGCACATTGGTGATGCCGGGAACTACAGCTCCCACTTCATTAAATACCTCAGGATATAGGTGAATATTAAGCCGGCCAGCAATAGCTGTAAGGTGTAGCAATGCATTGGTAGAACCACCTAACGCCATCAGCAAAGCCACTGCATTTTTAAAAGCTGCCGGGGTTAAAATATCGGATGGCTTTAAATTTCCCTGCACCATTGCTACAATTCTTTTTCCTGCATTTTTAGATGCTTCCATTCTTTGCTCACTATCTATTGCCATCGTACTTAAACCCAATGGCATCATCCCCAATGCTTCCATCAATCCGTTCATAGTGCTGGCGGTACCCATCGTATTGCAGGAGCCAAAACCACAACTTAATTGTTTACCAATTTCTTCCCATTCTGCATCATCAATTGCTCCTTTTCTCAACTCATCCCAATACTTCCAAAGGTCGGTACCGCTGCCCAACCGTTGCCCTTTGTGAACACCCACTTTTTTAGGGCCGGCATTTAATTGTATAGCAGGTAAATTGGCACTTACTGCGCCCATTAATAAGCCCGGCACTGTTTTATCGCAATTGCCCAGCAGCACAATTCCATCAATGGGATAAGCCCGTAAATTTTCTTCCACATCCATTGATAACAGGTTGCGGTACAGCATGGCACTGGGTTTCATCAACTCTTCCCCCAATGTAATTACCGGAAATTCTAATGGTATGCCGTCTGCTTCAATAATACCTTCCTTTACTTTTTGTGCCACCTCTCTTAAACTCATGTTGCAATTATTGAGTTCGCCCCAGGTGTTGGCTATGCCAATTATTGGCTGGCCTGTATAGGTATCCATATTAATACCGCTTGCTCTTAATGCGCCTTTGTGCAACAGGCCTGTTTCATTGGCACCGTAAAACCATTTGTGGCTGCGTAATGGTTGTTTCATTTACTTGTTTATTACAAAATTATTTTAACTTCATTACCATTGGTATGATTCAATTTTAACACACCGCCAATTTTTAATGGCTGCCAGGTATAGCCTTCTACCGCTGCATTTTTTGTTTCATTCAAATTCTTTTTATCAACGGTAACTGATAATGGTTTTTTAATAAGCCTTAATACTTCTTTAGATGAATTATCAAAAGTGATGAAGTTGATTTGCTTTGTACCATATTGTATTTTTTTAATTACCGATGAGGAACGCAATAAATGATTTTCATCAGCAGGGGCCCATTCCGGCACCGCTGCCATGCCTTCCATAAAATGTTTGATATAATCTGTATAACCATCGCTAAACCAAATTTCGCCACCCCAATTGTGCCCAACCTGTACTACACCATCCGGCTCTGCCATATAAGTAGCATGATTAAAATTTCGGTATGCTTCTTCTTTAAACCATTTATCGCCGGTGTATTCATACCACAAAGCACACACAGATGCATAACGGGAAGTGTGGCTGCCCATCGGCTGATAGCAACCTGTTTGTTCATTTATCGCATTCATACCATGCTCACCAAAAGTATTTTTTACCCACCAGATCAATGAGGGAACGGTTGTACTGATATTTTTATCATTGCCGGGATATTTAATTAAATAGCGTGCAAATTCCATCGGCGAATTATTAACCCTGTTGAGGTTGATAGGATCCCAGCGGATGTCTTCAAAATAACCTTTCCAGATAGAGGTTTTAATGGGACCTTCTGCAGAGTACAGCCAATCCCATACAATTTTTGCGGTGTTGCTGTAGGTTGTCAATTTTTCCTCCGGTAATTGAATTACTTTTTGGATCCTGGTTAATTCATCCATGAGCCGCAGGTTTTCTATTACATGTGCTGTATAATCTTCCTGTACTTCGCCAGTTTGTGCCTTTACCCTAAATGGCCATGGAGACGTAAGTACAAGGTTTTTCCATTCTATACCATCGCCGGTGTGTACCCCTTTGCGTACATGCTTTGCCAGTGCATCTGCACAATTAATGGCGGCGTTCAAATATTTTTTTTCTCCTGTAATTTCATAAAATTTTAAATACGCATATCCCATTTCTCCAATCTTATCTATTTCAAGAGAGAAGGAGCCATCGCCACGGCCTTTATTTTCCTCTGTAACAGCAGTATCAAATTTTGAAGCCCCATCATAAATTATTTCACCTGCTTCGGAGCTTGCATACGGTACATTTGCCCAATCCCAACTGGCAGGTGTGGTACCATACTCAAGCTGGTGATCAAGCCCTTTTCTTGTTAAAGAAACCATGCTGGTATCGCCTGAATAATTCCGCCAGTCTATTGCAAAGCTATGCACCATACCTGCATTTACGCAAATAGGATTGTGTGGCCATGTTGAACCAGCAAAACCCCCTTTTCCATCCCTGTACATGGAACAATGGGTGATGTATAAAGGCAAATTATTAACGGTGCTATTGGGGCAATTTTTCCAAAAATCTACTGCCAGCTTTACTGCAATGGCGTAAGATGCTCCTGGAGTATTTGGCTGATACCTTGCAAGCAGTTTTCCATTTTTATCAAGGTTTACTTTTGCTCCGCACATGCTGTCTACTTTGTATTGTGCCTTGCCTGCGGCAACCAAAAGCAGCAGGGAAAAAGAAAGAAAAATACTTTTCATGAATTGATTTTTATTTTGAATTAAGAAATGACAGCCTGTAGTTTGTTACAGGTTTATTAAAATATTATTTTCAATTTACTTTATCTGAAGTATCCGCTACCATAGCTGCTTTTAAATTTTGCTTATACTCCCACACTGTAATTACAATAGTACTTATTAATACCAGCAAACCGCCGATAATTGACAACAGGCTTAACTTTTCATGTAAAAAAATAACAGCGATGGGTAGCCCAAAAAATGTAATCAGAAAATTAGATAAAGCTACCTGTATGGCTTCCAAATTTTTAAGTGCTTTAAAAAATAATATCATGGATAAAAAATTATGAAAAACAGTAAGCAGTATCAACCCTATCCAGGTATTGGCGATAAAATTTGCGAAGCCTGATAATACATTGCCTTCGTAATGCCATACAAAAGGCAACAGCAATACCACCATAAATATGTAAGTATAAAAAAGCATTTCCATCTCGGTATAATCATTGGCAATTTTTTTACAAACTGTGTTGTAAAAGCCACTGCCCAGTATGCCGGAGAAAATAAGCAGGTTGCCAATGATATATTGTGTGCCGGTATTTACACCCAGTATATCTTTCATTGAGCATAGGGTAACACCAAAGATGGCTATAAAAAAACTTACCCAACGCAGGCTGTTCATTTTTTCTTTTAATAAAACAACCGCCAGCAAAGCAGAAACCACCGGCAAAGTAAGGCTGATGATGGAGCCATTACTGGCAGTGGATTGTTGTGTACCAAACGTCATTAATACCTGTGCCGGAAACTGGCCTACCAATGCCAGCAAAAGAAATATTTTCAAATCGCTCAGCTTTCTTTTTTTATTTGCCCTTACATCTTTATATACAAACGGCAGCATAAAAATAGTGGCCAGCAGCATGGGGATAAATACGGTACTAAAAGCACCTACCTGGCCCTGCACTAATTTGATGCAGGTAAATTGCAACGACCACATAAGATTGCAGGCAAACAAAGCAGCCCAGGACAACAAAGGTTTTTTCATACTGATAACTGATAAAATTATTTACAATGTTCTGCTTGCAGGCTTAAAACTGAAAAGCACTAAACCTATTTTTCTTTTACAAAATATATTGATCATCATCCATTAATAATAACAACCACCGTGTTTTGTAAACAATATTATGTAATTTATGTAAGCAAAAGTGTTTTTAAAAATAAATTCTGCTAAATTTACTTCTTAAATTAAATGAAATGGCTAAACGTTTTGAGAATAAGCATGTGCTGATAACTGGTGCAGCCAGGGGAATTGGATTTGAAATTGCATTACAATTTGCCACGGAAGGTGCTGCCGTATCTATCCTGGATTATGATACAGCAAACCTTGACGGTGCAGGTACGGAATTAAAAAAAATTACGTCATCTGTTTTCCCGTATCTGGTTGATGTATCAAACCTAAGCGCTGTAAATGAAGTAGTGGCAAAAGCTGAAAGCATACAACCCATTGATATTTTAATTAATAACGCAGGCATTGCTGCGGAAACGCCCTTTCTTACTATTGATGCAAAGGAGTGGAAACAAATACTGGACATTAACTTAACCGGGATGTTCTATGTATCGCAGGCAGTATGCAAGTGTATGGCGGTGCGTAAAAAAGGGGTGGTGGTAAATATGGCAAGTAAAAACGGGCTGGATGGCGAATTTGGCTATGCCCATTACAATGCAAGCAAAGGCGGGGTAATTATGCTTACCAAAACAATGGCATTGGAGCTGGCACATTTCGGCATCAGGGTAAATGCAGTATGCCCCGGCTACATACAAACCCCCATGAGCATGGAAATAGACCCGCCGGAGTTTACAGCCAATTTTGTACAGCAATATATACCATTGAACAGGCCAGGGAAGGTGGAAGAAATTGCCCCTATCTTTTTATTTTTGGCAAGCGAAGAAAGTAGTTTTATTACTGGCCAGGTAATTATTGCAGATGGTGGCCAACTTGCCGGGCAAAAGCCGGGAAAAGATTTACTGGATAAAATAAAATAATTAAGAGGGCGATAGGTAGTATATAAATCTTCCATACCTCCATTATGGGGAAAAGTGGTAGGTGCCTGTACCTAATTCTTACAAAGTATTAAGGTAGTTAGTATATGAAAGTTTTCACCTAAGCTTATCTGTTTGTAGCAAATAAAATACTATTAAACACATTACTCCAAATCCAAAACGGCCGCAGCACCTCTTTGAAAATGCTGTATGAGTGTTTTTTTAGCCAATGCAATATTTTTACTTTTTAATGCCTGTACTATCTGGCGGTGTTCGGCATCGGTTTCCTTGTAGTCGCTTAAAAATAATTCCGTTTTACCCAATTTTTTATGAAACAATGGAATATGACTGTGCCGGTAAATACTTATCAACTTGGCATTTCTTGAACAGTCTATCAATGCCTCATGAAATTTAATGTCTGCCTCACAAGCACCTGCAAAATACCCCTGCTCGGTCATAGAGGTAAAGTCATCGCAAATTTTATCAAACAGTTTCAATTGTTCTTTAGTGATTTTTTTTGCAGCAAGTTCCAATGCACCCACTTCTAAAATCTGCCGCAGTTCCCGTGTTTCTTCCACATCATCTTTGGATAATCCTGCCACATAATATCCACCCTTCTCACCTTGTATAAGCAGCCCTTCGCCCAACAACCTTGTCAGTGACTCCCTCACTGCCATTCTGCCCACTTCTAACTTTTGTGCCCAGGCATCTTCCTTTAAACGGGTATCAGGTACTATCTGGCCCGATAATATTTTACGTCTTATCTCTGAATACGCTTTATTGGCAAAGGAATCTATTTTCATTTTTTTGTAAACATTTTTTTTATATTTTTGTAAACCATACTTACTACCAAAATAAAATTAATCTTTTATTATGAATACACAAACAAGTCCTTCGTCTTTTTCTGAAATGTTTACGGAAGCCAACCGCTACATTGCCGGCGGCGTGGTTTCACTCAACAGGAAAGTAACGCCAAATATCGTTTTTAGAAGAGGTAAAGGCAGCAAGATCTATGACATTGACGGGAAGGAATATATAGACTACCATGCAGGGTTTGCACCTTATTTACTTGGGCATAATTACAGCCCTGTTAATGATGCTGTGGTTGATATTATACAACAGGAATGGTCGCTTATTGGCAGCGGTACCAACGAATTGGAAATAAAATTAGCCAGTATGTTATGTAAAGCCGTACCATCACTTGAATTGGTGCAAATAACCAACACTGGTAGTGAAGCCACTGCCCATGCCATCAGGCTTAGTCGGGCATATACCGAAAGAGAAGATATTATATTGACAATTGGCGGCTACAACGGCTGGCACAATGAAGTATCACGGGCTGTTATGCCATCGCTAGAGCAGCTGGGACAAAGGATTTCGCCGGGAGAATATCCATTTGTGCAGATGTCTGCAGGCATACCAGACAACACAAAAAGAAGAGTGCATTTAGTAAACTTTAATGACCTTGCCTCTATAGAATATCTAATGAAAAGGTATCCGGTTGCCTGTGTTTTGACGGAACCCGTGTTACAAAATGTAGGTGTAGTTTTACCACAGGCCGGTTACCTGCAAGGCTTAATTGATTTGTGCGAAAAGAATGGCTCGGTATGTATTTTTGATGAAGTAAAAACTGGCTTCCGGTCTGCATTAGGTGGCTACCAAAGTATAGCAGGCGTTACGCCACATCTTTCTGTTTTTGGTAAAGCAGTAGCCAATGGTTATCCGCTGGGGGTTATTGGTGGCAAAAAAGAAATCATGGAACTGTTCGACAGCCCCAACCCTGATAAAAGGGTGTTGATTGCCGGTACTTATAATGCCCACCCGGTAAATACTGCTGCAGCCATTGCAACGCTGGACATTTTAAATAATCCTGCAATTTATAAATCCATTGCCAAACAGAGTTATCTGCTGTATGACGGACTGGAACAGCTTTTTAAAGAGAAAGGAATAGCAGCAGTTGTATCCAGAAATGCTTCGGCTCACTGTGTTTACTTTGCTGAAAATGCACCAACGGATTTACATGATATTTTGCACAATGTTGATTTTGTATTTGACTTGAAATATAGAAGGGCATTAATTGAGAAAGCTGTATACAATATTCCTATTGCCTGTAAACAAGGTTCGGTGAGCTATGCACATACAGAGGATGATATTTATAAAACACTGCAATTAACGAGAGAAGTGTTGGGAGAGATATAGGGTTAAGGTTAAACTTTCCAGGCCCATCGTTAATTGTCTATCATTCGCTAACAATAAAAAAAATCAAATGAAATTAATACGTTTTGGAGAACCAGGAAAAGAGAAACCGGGTGTATGCATCAGCAATAAAAACTATGATGCAACTGAATTTGTAAAAGAATATGATGAAGCTTTTTTTGCAAATGGAGGATTAGATAAACTAAAATTGGTTATAGAAAATAAGGAGAATACTTTGCCACAAATACCAGCAGGCACAAGGCTTGGATGCCCGGTAGCAAGGCCATCTAAAATAATTTGTATCGGTTTAAATTTTGCCGACCATGCAAAAGAATCTAACACTGCAACACCTGCTGAACCTATAATTTTTATGAAAGCTACTTCAGCCATCACCGGTCCTTACGACAATATCACCATACCCAAAGACTCAGAAAAAACAGACTGGGAAGTAGAACTGGCAGTGGTAATAGAAAGGAAAGCCAGCAATGTTCCGGAAAGCGAAGCGATGAATTATATAGCTGGTTATTGCCTTCACAATGATGTAAGCGAAAGGGCATTTCAATTAGAAATGGGCGGCACATGGGATAAAGGCAAAGGCTGCGATACCTTTGCACCACTTGGCCCCTGGCTGGTTACCAAAGATGAAATTGCAGATGTTCACAGTTTAAGGTTATGGTTAAAAGTAAATGATAAAATAATGCAGGATGGTACTACAGCAAACTTGATTTTTAATATCCCATTTTTAGTAAGCTATGTAAGCAAATTTATGACATTACTACCCGGTGATATAATTTCTACCGGTACACCTGCAGGTGTGGGGCTTGGCCAAAAGCCTTTACCAATATATTTAAAAGAGGGTGATGTGATTCAATTAGGAGCAGATGGATTGGGAAGCAGCAGGCAAACCTGTGTATCCTATGCCTTATAGGAATTTCTATTTATACTGTACGCCGCATAAATTTGTGCAACATAAATGCTGCCACAGATTCGCAGATTAAGAATACAAAAATAGAAATCTGCGAATCTGCGGCTTTATGTACGGGTGCATCATTACATATTTTTATGCGGCTCATACTATAATTTTTTATTCAAATACCTTTAAAGATCGTCAGGATAAAATCATTCAGTTTTCTGTCCGGCAATTTTACAAAACAAATCATATCCTGTTATAACTCATTTTTCTTTAAAAGCTCCACTGCATGATTGGCTGCCCTTGCTGTTATTGCCATGTAAGTAAGCGATGGATTTTGGGTAGAAGTGGATGTCATACAAGCACCGTCGGTAACAAAAACATTTTTACATTCATGCAACTGGTTCCATTCGTTTAGCAAAGAAGTTGCAGCATCTTTGCCCATACGTACGCCGCCCATTTCATGTATATCCAGTCCGGGAGCCTGTTTACTATCAAAGGTATGTATGTCTGTAAAACCTGCCACTTTATACATCTCAGTCAACTGTTCAAAAAAATCGACAATCATTTTTTCATCGTTGTTATCGTAATCAATAGAAATTTTTAACAGTGGTATTCCCCATTCATCTTTTTGATTGGTATCCAATGCCACAAAGTTGGTTGCTTTAGGGATGGTTTCACCCATACACATAGAATCTACTTCCCATGGGCCGGCAGCAGCTTTTTTTAGGAGGCTGTCAGTAAGCTTTGAGCCAAATCCATCCATACTTCTTAGCAAAGATGGGTTAGCATTAAAAGTGCTGGCATACCCTCGTAAAAAATCAGTCTCCTGCTTACGTACATTTCTGAACCTTGGTATGTATGCCCCAGAAGCCCGGCCATTGGCAGTGGAGCTTCCCTTCATAGCTTCGTACTTTGCATTTATTCTTGCCCGGTAGTGATGAAAGGCAACATATTTTCCCAGTAACCCATTATCATTTCCCAGTCCGTTGGGAAAGCGTTTTGACGTAGAATTAAGTAGCAATAAATTGGTATTGATGGCACCTGCATTTACAAATATTACGGATGCAAAATATTCTGTTGCCTGTTTGGTAATGGCATCTATTACCCTCACTCCTGTGGCTTTTCCTTTTACCGCATCATAAATAATAGAGTGGACTACTGAGTGGCTTCGCAATGTTAGGTTACCAGTTCTTTCTGCCCAGGGTATGGTAGTGGAATTGGCATTAAAATATCCGCCAAACGGGCAACCCCGCTGGCAAAGGTTTCTTGCCTGGCATTGCCCACGCCCCTGCTCAATATGTATCGGTTGCGGTTCTGTAATATGTGCACAGCGGGCAAATATTACATGACGGTCAGGATAATTTTTTTTTACGGTTCCTTTAAAATAATCTTCCACACAGCTCAACTCCCAGGGGGGCAAAAACTCACCATCCGGCAGTTCAGCAAGACCATCTTTATTGCCGCTTATGCCGGCAAATTTTTCAACATAACTATACCAGGGCGCCAGGTCTTTATACCGTATCGGCCAATCAACTGCAAAGCCATCACGGGCAGGGCCTTCAAAATCAAAATCGCTCCAGCGTTGGGTTTGCCTTGCCCACATAATGCTTTTGCCCCCTACCTGGTAGCCACGTATCCAGTCAAAAGGCTTTTCCTGAATGTAGGGGTGTTCCTTATCTTTTACAAAAAAATGCATGGCATCTTCTTTAAAAGCATAGCAACGGCTTATGCTTGGGTTCTCTTTTACAATCTCATAAGGCACTTCGCCACGATGTTCAAATTCCCATGGCTGCATGTTGGTAGTGGGGTAATCTTTTAAATGTTTTACATCCCGGCCACGTTCCAGCATTAGGGTTTTTAATCCTTTTTCGCAAAACTCTTTGGCTGCCCAGCCCCCACTCATGCCACTACCTATCACTATGGCATCAAAAGTATTTTTAGTATCTCCCATTTTTTAAATTTATTCTATTTTTATAAATACATCCCTGAAACAGCTTTTATACAAATGGCACACAGCCTTTAAAATTACTACCGGGCACCATTTTGTATTTTAGAACATCTGTTAAATAGGCTTTTGAGGAAGTAAAAGCTTGAATGCAGTAATTCTTAGTGATGTCATAAAACTTCAACAAATTTTCAGGAACATCTTTTTTATTTTCAATTATGGCAAGCAATTCATTTTTTGTTGCGCCATTGCACTCTATAAATGTTTTGCCGTACTTACTTTTTGTTAGTTTGTTTAACTGCTGCATACCATCCAAAAATATTTTTTGTGTTTCAGGCGTACAACAATCGTCCACCATGTTTAATATAAATTCAACTGCTTTCACATCTGCACCACCTTTAAAAGTTGTAGCTGGAAGTATAGCGTCCACAATGTGGAGTACTAGTTTTTCATCGGCACCACTAAGCCGCATATTTTTTAATGGAATAGAGGCTGCATCATCCTGGCCGCATGAAGGCAACAAAAATGTACCAGCCGAAAGTAGCACTGCATTGTAAATGGCTTTTCTTCTGTTCATATTATCTGCATTGAAAAAGGATAATTAATTCGTGGTAGCATTAATATTTTTTTGTATAAATAATACAAACTGCTATGCTTTTATTTTTTTTAGATACTCAATATTTTCTTTCATGCTCTGTGATTAGTGAAATTTATTTTCTATTTAACCACCCATTCATCTTCATCCAGCTTTTACACCTATCCATCCACAGTTCTTTATTATTTTTTATGTACATGCCAAAGCCATGCCCGCCACTTTGATAAATGTGAATTTCTGCCGGCACTTTTTTGCTGACAAGGGAATCATAAAACACCAGGCTATTTCTTGGGCTCACGCCATCATCATCAGTAGCATGTACTAAAAAACAGGGTGGTGTTTCTTCAGTTATCTGCCGCTCATTAGAATATTCAATAAGCTTATCTACAGTAGGGTTTTTACCCAATAACTGTTCTGCACTACCTGCATGGCCTATGCCCGGCATGAAACTGATTACCGGATAAACCAATATCATAAAATTTGGCCGAAGGCTGGTATTTATTGGGTTGTGGATATATGATTTAGTAAAGTGAGTGCCTGCGGTAGCAGCTAAATGCCCGCCGGCAGAAAAACCTAAAATGCCAATTCTATCCGGATTGATAATCCATTCAGCAGCACTGTCCCTTACTGTTTTGATGGCTTGTTGTGCATCCTGTAGCGGGCCTATTTCCCTGTTGGGCATCCATGCATCGTTGGGTATCCGGTACTTTAAAACAATAGCGGCCACGCCCATTGCAGTAAACTTTTTGGCCACATCAGCCCCCTCATGGCTGGATGCAACCACCCAGTAACCACCACCGGGGCAAATGATTACTGCGGTACCATTAGCTTTATTTTTTTTTGGAAGAAAAACAGTAAGTGTTGGCCTGGAAATTTTACTGATGATAGTGATGCCGTCATTTTGCTCCATCTTTTCTTCATCTGCTGTATGCCTGCTGTTAGGTATAGTATCTTTATACAATGGCAATACTTTTTGAGCAAACATAGATGTACAAAATACAAAGAGAAAAAGAAAGGAAAACAATATTTTATTTTTCATTGATATAATTCGTGATAAGAAAATCAATCTGAAACTTCAGTATAAAGATTGTAAAAAATAATTAATAGCTATGCTGACCTGTCCTGTAAAAAGCCATTTATTTAAACCAGCTCATTTATTCAAATTGATAAATAGTTGTTTACCTTGACAAACTTTATATAAGTTTGAATAATTTAACACTTGTGGCTTCAACCAAGCCGTTTTGTGGTGGCCCACTCAATGATAATTATTTTTTTATTGCCATAAACTGCATAAATAATTATACCAATTAAAAGGATACAATCCTCATCCATATTACAATCAACTGCCCTTATTATACTCGGTATTATTCTATATTCCTGCAATACTGCACCTACCTTATTTAAAAGATTTCGCCTTCTCAATCGGGCATCACTTTTAACAACAGCATTAAAGAAAATGACTCCATCAATCCGCTTGACTTGGAATTTTTATACAATGGCGGAGGGTTAGCGGTGGGGGATTTTAATAATGATGGCCTGGCCGATTTATATTTTACAGCAAGCACAGTATCCAATAAGTTATACCTTAATAAAGGCAACCTGCCTGCCGGGCAGGCAGGCCTATCTTTTACTGACATTACAGAAAAAGCTGGAGTAAGCGGCGAAGGGAGATGGAGCAATGCAGCTTCGGTTGTAGATATCAACAACGATGGCCTTGCTGATATTTATGTATGTGCCACCATCAAAAAAATCCGAAAGAGCGGTGCAATCTCTTTTATATCAATCAGGGCGTAAACAACGAAGGGGTTCCAATTTTTAAAGAAATGGCAAGTGAATACCATCTTGCCGATACCAGCCTCAGTGTGCATGCGGCATTTTTTGATTACGATAATGATGGTGATTTGGATATGTATCTCGTTACCACCAAACTTGCCCAACGGGATGCCAACCAATTTTCGATGAACAACAATGTGGGAGATACGGCAAAAGATGATTTTGATAAACTGTATAGAAATGATTGGGACAGTGTGGCAAAGCATCCTGTATTTACTGATATCTCAAAACAAGCTGGCATTACACATCCCGGTTACGGTCTTGGGGTATCCATTGCCGATATTAATAGGGATGGCTGGAAAGATATTTATGTAACCAACGATTTTTATGGCAGTGATTTATTGTACATCAACAACCACAATGGTACGTTTACTGAAAAGCTAAGGAGCGTTTTGAAACATACATCCCAAAATGCGATGGGCAATGATATTGCAGACATCAACAATGACGGGCTGGCGGATATTATTGCCGTGGACATGAACCCGGAAGATAATTACCGCAAGAAAAAAAACATGAACGGCAATAATTATTTCATTTATCAAAACATGACAAATGGATTGTACATGCTGCAGTACGTTCGCAATACATTGCAACTTAACCAGGGTACAAGGCTCAATGCAAATGACAGCATTGGTGAACCAGTATTCAGAGACATCAGTTTTTTAGCTGGCATAGCAGAAACAGACTGGAGCTGGAACCCATCAATTGCCGACTTTGATAACGATGGCAACCGGGATATCATTATCACCAATGGCTCCCCCAGGGATGTAACCGACCACGACTTTGCTGCCTTTCGTCAAAACTCAAATAAACTGCAAGCAAAAAAGATTTGATTGCACAAATGCCACAGATAAAAATTGCTAATTATGCTTTTAAAAATAGCGGCAACCTGCCTAACGGACAGGCAAGTTTAAAATTTGATAAAGTAACTACACAATGGGGAATGGAAACACCCTCCTTTTCAAACGGTGCTGTGTATGCAGATTTAGACAATGACGGCGACCTGGATTATTTAATCAACAACATCAACCAGGAAGCATTTTTGTATGAAAATACTACCAACAGCAAAGAAACAATTACCAAAAATTATCTATCCATACAATTTAATGGAGATGAAAAAAACATAAACGGACTGGGAGCTATTGCAACTGTTTACTATGCAGGTAACAAAATGCAGGTGTATGAAAATTCTCCCTACAGGGGATATTTATCAACGGTTGACAACAAAGCATTTTTTGGTTTAGACAGTATTAAAACACTTGATTCAGTAGTAATAGAATGGTACAATGGCAAAAAGCAGGTGATACAAAATGTAAACAGTAACCAATTATTAAAAGTAACTATTGCCAATGCCAACACTCCAATAAAGGCCGTAGATATTGTGGCTGTCAATAATTTATTTACCGATGTTACCGCATCACTCGGAGTAATTTTTTTTCAAAGAGAAACAGATTTTATAGATTTTAATGAGCAGCGTTTATTGCCACACAAGCTATCAGAATATGGCCCGGCATTGGCAAGCGGCGATGTAGATGGCAATGGCCTGGATGATATAATCATAAGCGGTACCGGAGATTATGCCCCTACCCTTTTGCGGCAGCAAGCCAATGGAAAATTTATTAAAACCGAACTTCCCTTAACTATTAGCCCTGATGTACGCCGCCCTGAAAGCCTTGGCACACTGCTATTTGATGCTGATGGCGATGGTGACCTTGATCTGTACCTTGCCAGTGGCAGCAACCAATTTGCACCCAACACAAAAAATTACCAGGACTGGTTTTATACCAATGATGGCAAAGGTAATTTCAGTTTTAATGAAACGGCTTTCCCAACAAACTATACCAGTAAAAGCTGTGTAAAGGCAGTAGACTTTGACAATGATGGCGACCTTGATTTATTTATCGGCGGCAGGGTATTGCCCAATAAATATCCAATGCCGGTGAGCAGTTTTATTTACCGCAACGATACTAAAAACGGATTAATAAAATTTACTGATGTAAGTAACGTGGTTGGTCCTGCCTTAAAAAACATTGGCCTTACCTGCGATGCGCTGTGTACAGATTTTGATAACGATGGCTGGACAGATTTAATTATTACAGGCGAATGGATGCCGATACAATTCTTTAAAAACAAACAAAGAAAATTTGAAAATATTTCTGCTACATCTGGCATTAATAATGAAACCGGCTGGTGGAACAGCATTACAGCAGGCGACTTTGATAATGATGGTGATATTGATTATATAGCAGGCAACCTCGGTAAAAATTCTTTTTACCGTGCCAGCCATCAGTACCCTGTAAGCATTTATGCAAAAGACTTTGATAAAAACCAGGGGCTTCATATTATTACTACTGTTTACCTGCCGGATGAGAAAGGAAAGCTAAAGGAATTTCCTGCACAAACAAGAGACGACCAAACAGAACAGTTGCCCGGATTGAAAAAACGTTTTCTCAGTTATAAAGATTTTGGCAAGGCCACCATCAATGATATTTTTAGTG
>JAYWII010000055.1:0-12543 GCA_043788995.1 Chitinophagaceae bacterium
AGCAAATTCATTAGACTGTAGTTCGTTGCCGCTGAATTTGAACCTGTTTTCCAAAGCATCCTGCGCCCTGTAGCTGATGCCTGCGGCAAGCTGCCCAAAGGGATAATACTCGTTTGTTTCGAACAACGGTCCACGGGTGTGAATCACCTGCAGGTTATCAAAATACACATCCACATCGCTTTCGTTGCTGCAATAGACGTAGAGATAACCTGATTTTTTTATGCTGACCGAATTCTGATGCTCAAGCACCACATCAGGGGTTTCATTCACGGGATCAAAGCCGCTGCCGGATGTTACAGGCCTGAACTGTTCATCGAGCAATATCCAGTTTATATAAGCTTTTGGCCTGCCAGATGGAACTGGCACTTCATTCTGGAGCCAGTTGTCAATTCCACCCGAAACGGACGAAGCCCCGTTTAATGCTGTTCCGTTTATGCCTTTGCCGGGAGCAACCCCGCCCGCAGATAAAGCAAGTGTGTTAATAAAGTCAGACAGGACACCGGCCAGTGGATGGTTGTTATTGATGGATGAACCTGCATTCAAATGATAATACGACTTTCCAAAAATATCCACCACATCCCCGGTCATCACTTTCAGCGTTATGCCCAAACCATGTTTGTTTCCGCTTTGCCCGTTCAGCTTATAAAGCTTCTGGCTGATGGCGTTTGTACTGCTTGACGGGTTGTTATTATAGGGCGGGTTGCCGTTATTGTTTTCATAATCATTGTTGCTGTTGCTGACAAAAGATGGGATGGATGACTTGTCAACAATATTGCCTGCACTGATGGAATAGTATTTGCCCTCAACACCTGTCGCATTTTCTTCCAGCGTGGCCGCAGGATAGGTATCCTGCCGGGATTCATCAGTGAGCACCATCCTTGTGTTCTGAAGATTATCCTTAATAAAGTAGTCGTGAACAAATTCAGGTGCGCTGCCGGCGGTTATCTTAATCCTCACCCTTCCTTTGAGTTGTGCAAAGAATTTTAATTCATTATTCTGATAAACAAAACCACCAATATATGATACTGTTTTGCTGCGGCCTGGTTCACCTGGTGGAGCGATGCTGTTATCTTCTGTTATCTTTTCGAGTTTTGCTCCGTTGGCATCATAGATGTATGTTATGACACCTTTGTCTTTAACCCTGACCCTGTAAGGAAGATTCAGGTAATTATACTCAATTGCCTGAATGTTTGAAACATCAACATCTATATCCTTATTCCTGTTCCTAGTAAGGTTTCCATTGCCGTCATAAGTATAGTCAGTGGCACTCCCGGTTTTTTGCCCTCCGAGGGCAGACATATAAAGAGAAGATGAGCGGAAGTCACCAAGCACTGTTTGAGGGTCATTTGCAGCATCAACTACATTTTTCAATTTGTTGCTGTTGCTGTAATAGTTATAGGACAAATCATCAATAACATCGCTTCCTGTCAGTTTAAGCCCCAATTGTTTCATTTTAAGAATATTGCCGTTGGCGTCATAAGAATTGATCCATTCGCCTCCTGACTGCTCACCAATCTGCATATCGAACTTTACTATTGCATCATCAATGTAATTTCCACCTGCATTTTGGGAAAAATCTGTAAACTGAAGCCTGTTGGCCTTGTCGTAGCCAAAACCATAGGCTCTCTGTTCGCCATCGCCTTCACTCCTCCATTTGACCCCGCTTACATTACCGCTGAACTGATTGTTCTGAAACCCCCAGTCGTAACTAAGCTCCATGCCAAACCAATGCCCTGTTCCTGAAGAACCATTGGCATAATCAGTATTTATTCCCTTCAACCATCCCCTGACGTTATAGGAATATTCCAATTCTTCAATGGGGCCTGAACCGCCAGGTTTTTCTCCCACTTCTTCTTTTTGAAGCTGCCCCAGCCAGTTGTAAGTGTTTGAAACAATCAGTTTCTTTTTTGGTGCGTCATCATTGATTGTCTGCCACACTTTCAGGAGCCTTCCTGAGTGTTCATATTCAAGGTTATATTTGATGGCCACTGTCTGGAGGTTTTGATCCGGGTTTTGCGGATTGCTGTGAACAGTATAGGAACTTAACTGTTTGCCCGAAAAATCATACCGGGCAGTTACCACATCGCTTCCCCCTTTTTGGTTTTCTTTTTGAACCTGTATCACCCGATAAAAACGGTCATAAAAAACCGCTGATGCCATCCATTTACCCGATTCAAGATCATTTGCATCCGAAATAATCCGGGTCCGGCTGCCGGTGGGCAAGAATTTTGTGAGCACCTGGGACTGCTCAGTAACCGACGGCAACGGTTCAGCATGGAGATTGCTGCCAGCATCAAGTTTTGAGTTGTTTGAAACATCATATGCAAAGGCTGAACTAGTGCTGTTTAAAAAATGATAATTGTCATAATAATAAATATTAAAGCCGGTTAAACTTACAGAAGGCGGGATGGGGTTCTCATTTATCACTATCTCTTCCGAAGAGGAAGCGGGAGGCGGTGCTGAAGAAATTTCTGCAAGCAAATCTGTGCTGTTATCAGTTGAAAAACCCGGTTCACATGAAATGCTGTTTGTGGCAACATAATGCTTTACGTTTTTCTGGGCGCTGTTGATAATGATATCTGAAGGGATACCCTGAACCCCTTCCGTGTTTGCTTGTATTGTGCTGTTGCCCCAGGGGTGCCCAGGGTCGGTGCTGTTCACATAGGCCTGAAGATCATAAAAGTCACTGAGCCCCCCTGCACCTGTTTCGGGATATTTTATCATTCCTTTTAGAACATTTCTGTTCAATTCGTCATGCAATAAAGTAAGCCACTGATTTTTTAAACGCATGTTGGCGTCCTGCAAAAAAACAACCCTGTCCTTTGTGTCATACACGATATACTCCCAGCCTGCTCCCGGTATTTTCCTGGCGATATGCCTGCCTCTTTCATCAAACTCATACCTGAAGCAAAGTTCATTCAAAACATCAGGAATGCCTGCAAATTGCCAGTTTACAGAGGGCTTGGCCAGCTCTTCCACTGCTTTTGGAGACATCACAAACCTCAGCAGCCCAAAATCATCATAAACATAATAGGTGCAAAGCCATTCTGAATATCCTGAATAATCTGTGCCAGTCAAAGCCTCTTTTGACTGAACCTTTTTTAATATAAGTTTCCGTTCGTTATCAAAATACTTTACTAAAGTTTTCCCGTCCTCATCAATTGTAATAATCTTGTGAAGTTCACCAGGCCCGTAAGAGGATGCTGTTGAAGGGATGTTGGTCTCAAAATCTGTTTCATAACCGATTATCCAGATTTTGACATCATCAGCCGTTGTATTAAACTGATATTTTACTTCCCGCCCTTTATTGCTGCCGGCCCATCTGTTTCCCTGGGCATAAGTCTTCAGGGTTCTTCTTAGGGGTGAGGATTCAAATTCTTTTTTTCGGTAAAAGACTTCCTCCCCGGTGAAATGATTTTCCAGAAATGTTTTTTGCTCATTAAACACGTCATATTTCAAAGAGCCGTTATTCTCACTGCTCTGATAGGGCATGTAATTATACTCCTGCTGGCCGAATTCATTATAAGTTTCTGGCACCACAATATCCTTCGGGCTTGCTCCCGGAGTGGCTTCCCTTCGTACATTTTGCAAGGTTCTTCCAAGCCCATCTGTGAATCTTGTTGCCTCATTCACATCCTGATAGCTTTTTATATCAAAGTCACTCCATTCTGTTTCTGGCGCCTTTGCTGTCTTTACTTTTATATAATTAAGTACTATGCCCGGCTGATATCCAGAAGGAAGAGGCTGCACAGAAGAAGCAGCCGGCACGGTCTGCCCTGTAACGGGCTTGTTAAACTGCGCAAACAAACCATTCACAGAAAATATGAAAAGTACAATGACTGCAAGAAACAGTTTGTTGATTGCTTTAGACATTTTGTCCATAATAACCAATTGAATTGTTATAATGATTGGTTGCCCTTTGTATTAAATAAATATGTCAAAACTTTATGGAAAAAGCTTAAAACGGCTGCTGAAACGCATATTCAAAAGTTTTTAGGATTTGTCTGTACTGGTTTCTCATCAACCATTTTCTGCCAAAACTGTCGTATTCATAATATGTTATATTGTTATTGAAATCACATTTGCTTGTTATGCCGATAAGCGGTTCGTACGTATAAGTTTCCATCATTGTGCCACGGGGATAAAGCCGGAGTTCATCAATGAAATTGCTGCCAGTCGAACTGATGGCTGAGATAATGAGATTGTAAGCATTTGTAATCTCATGTTCATAATAAGTCCATCCGTTGATTGTCTGACCTTGCCGGGCAGTGCTGCCCGATGAAACATTGTATGCACCATTTTTACTCCAATATGAAAGAATAAATACTTCCTGCTCATAAAGTCCGTGATCATAGGAAATATTTCTTGAAGTAAGATTATAGCAGTTATTCCCAGTAGGTGAAAGGGGAACACTAACAACTCCTTCAAGGTCATAATTCCAGCTTGTGTAATCATTTGTATTGCCACTGCCTGTTTCAAATGAAGTGTAGGCAGTTCCTATAACATGAGTACTATTGACCACTTTGGCAACTGGATATTGCTTGTTGTATCCCCAAATTGTGGATGTCGACTGTTTAAGTTTTGTAAATCGCAGCAGCCTTGCCCCATAGGAATCATAATCACCATATTGTATTTCGGTCTTGTATCTTGAATCTGGGATAAAACCATTTTCATTTATTACATCGCTTAATGTTGTTTTGAGCACGGGACCTAGCAAAGGAATAAGTTTAATTTCTATCAAATAAAGGTTACCATATCCGGAGGAAGCATAATCCGCATCAAATAGATTTAATACACTTCCTGTAAGCATCTCATTTGTGCTACCATGCTTTTTGATGGAGGTTGTTTTACGCAAAAGGGAATTGATGTTCTTTTCGATCATTGCCTTATATCCCCGTTGTGGATACGATTCGGGCAAATCTGAAATATCAAGTCGGTTTAAATCAAAAAAACTAAGTAAATCAAATGCATACAAAGACTCAGTAATTTCCTCATCGCCATTGCTGTTGATTTTTACCTGTTTAGTAGGCTTAAGATGGTTTAAGCCTCCATAGAAATAATTTACAGCCTCAGTCTTGCTTTGTCCAACGTTATTTTTATCATAAAACTTTTCAGTTCTTTTATCCAGCACTTTGGCAACATCTGACATCACCCTGTATTTGGAATAAATGTAAATTGATGCATATTGGCTACCCATTCCCCCAGGGGCAGCATCATTAGTCCAATCAAGTTTCCAGTTATCAATTTGCTCAATCAGAATACCATTCATGTATTGAGGACTGGTGTTGCCGTGTGGATAATAAAGCCTGTATTCAAAACTGTTTTCCTTCACCAAAAAATTATCCTTATCAAAATACTTTGCTCCCAGCAGCAGTCCCCTATTCCATTCATAATTAATTCCCGGAGCAAAAGGAATTTGAGCATCTCCTGAAAAATCTTCTCCTTTTAAATCTGCAAAAGGAGTTCGCCCTGGAAGGGGATATCCATGATTATTAAAGACCTCATTGCTTATGCAATAACTGCTGTATCCCCTTTCAAAAAGACCGTCGCAATAACCATCAATATCCGGGAAACAATTTATCCCCTGCTGGTTGTCTGCATTGCGCTCAACAGACCCGGGAACACTGTATCTGTAAACAATCCTGCTATTGTCACTGCTCTTCTCAGTCACTTCAGCATATGCCTGAACCAAGTTATTTTCGCTTCCTGAAAAAAATCTTGGCGATGACAATCGTGTAATAAAAAATCTGTAGTAATCATATGTGTACTCAGAATAGTTTCTGGGATCAATAACCTGATACCCCGGTGACACATTACTTGCAACTTCATAGGGGTGTGTATTTTCCGGGAAAGCAAAAAAAGGAAAATTTAAAAGAAGCCCGCTTGATTTATTAATATCACTGGAAAGCCTGTAGGAAAATTCCTTTACAATATCATTATCGTGGCTTATCCCATCATGTGTTGTTATTTTTTTAATCCTTATTCCTGCCCCCGCCCTGTTGGCTCCATCATAATAAAAATCATTTCCCTCGTATTCAAAATTTGCAGTGCCGCCAGTGGGAAATTTTACAGAAACAAGTGACAATAACTGTGCTGCAAACTGATTTGGCGTCCTTTCTTCGCCGTCCAAAACGAATGAAAGATTTGTATAAGCTGATTTTTGAAAAACAGTATATTTATTAATGCCACTTTCGTAAGGATAAATATAAATTTTGGGAATAATAGTTAATGCCTGGCTTGCGTTATAATAACCCCACATATCCTGTTCGAGTGAAAATCTTGTGGGGACACGTTCACTTTCATCGTAGGTAAATGTGTAAAGTGACCTTTCCTCAAATTCATGATTTCTATTAAGTTCCGGGCTTACTTCTGTAACAGACTCCAGGATTAATCTTTTGCTGTAATTATTTTCGTCCCAATAAGGTGTATCGCCTCCCAAAACTGTTATGTCATTTCCACCCCCAAAGAAATAATGATATCTTAGTTTTAATTCTTTTACTTTTTTTACAAACCCGTTTTCGGGATTTTTTTGATATATATTAATATACTCCACTGCAAAAGAATTAGATATATCTTCACGCTGAAGTGTATGCTTTACAAAATCAACCCTTATATTTTCATCCTCTATTCCTGTTAACCTTTTACTTTTAGTTGTTATATACGAACTCGTATGAGAATTCGGATTGGAAGAACTACAAAAGCTATTTTGTTCGCATTCCTCTAATGAACACCCTCTTGACCATGACGAGGCAACTGATGAAATAAATATATTTTCATCTTCATAAGAAAAATTGATTTCATAAAATTGATTATAATTGGTTTTTACAGGCAGTGTGATTTTTGACAAATGCCATGATGATGTGTATTTAAATTTTGTGGGATGTCTTCTTCGGTCACTGCCCAAAGCTGTTGTATATCCCGCACATGAGCTTGTTTCAATTTCTGTCTCCTCCGGAATATTAAAAAAATATTTTACTCCTTTATCATCTACAATTGTGAATGAAAGTATATTGTTTTGGGCTGCATCATAATGTGCAGAAATGACAACATTTTGATAGGGAATCAACCTGACTTCCCCGCTGCTCCCAAAAACAAATTTTCCCGAAATATCATTAAGCGAATATGAAAAAATATCCGGTTCAGAGTCGATGTGGCTTAATTCTGCCAGTTTCATTGCATTTTCTGCAGTGTTTGTATTTGAAACATTTTGTATCCTGGAATGACTATATCCTGGTAACATTCTCTCGTCCGGAAACTTGTTGACGACACGTGTTATAATACCTCCATAATTCAAAACCCATTTCAAACCAAAGTTTCCTGCCAAGTCAGACAGTTTAACGCCATTGGTTACATAATTCAATGAAATGGGCAGTGAAAAATCCCCTGCCTTAAAATCATACAGCGGAACAACAATTGTTTTGGCACCTGTGAAATTATTAATCTGGTTATTAAATGAATTTTCCTGATCAGAAGCGGATTGGTAGGAAACTGGGTTTGCAGAAAATCCTTCGGCGGCAGAGCCGCCACCGCCCAAAACCTGCGCATTAACCATGCTTAAAATAAAATGGCTGAAAACGCAGGTCAATAACGCTGAAATAAAAACAGATAGTTTCATTTTATTCATTTTTAAATCCCTGAAATAATTAAAAATTATATCCAATCCTGAACAATAAAGATTGTGTTGCAGGACTGTTTCTTGAACCCATAAAATCATATAAAACCTGCACATTGGTGCTTTTCAAAAAACCTGAATTGATATTTATCTTCTTAGTCAAGCCAAACAATGCCGACTGCTGCCATGTTCTTTTAAAATTCGAGCCGGAAGACGGACGGGCATTTGAGTTTGCCTGAAAAGTGGTGAAATAGTTCATCTCATAACCGCTACTTATAAAAAACTGTTTTTTCAATCTCCAGTTCAGATAGCTTCTTGCACCTGCCCCCTCATTGCTTATTCGTATTCTTTGAATATTGCCAAGGGAAACTTTATAGCTGGCACCAAGTCCAACCGTGCTGCGGTCGTTCAATTTATATCCAACCGTAATTGCAAGGTCTGAAGTTGCGGGTAGAATAGAACTGGTTCTTGCGAACTGCATATCGGAGCCATACTCAATGCGCTGAAGAAAAGTTTTTGTCTTTTGTGTATTGGGTTTAAAATCTGGCATATTTATTTCGGCTGTATTTCCGCTTTTCTTTATCACCTTTTCTTTCAATTTATTAAGCTCTGCTTCAGCAAGTTGAATATTTTTTGATACTGCCTGCCTTGCGTCTTCCATTCCCGAAGCAATTTTTCCCTGCATCATTGTTTGCATGTACTCCCTTGATTGAAGACCCTGAAGAGCTTCAGCGACTTCGTAATTTTGAGGCTTTTTGAATAAAGAGGCTAGCATGCTGTTTTCCTTCACAAACTTTTGAAAGGCTGGTACCTTGCTTAGTATACCCTTTGCTGTTTGCTCTGCTTTTTCCGGGTCGTTAAAAAGCTGTTTGTAGTTACGCATAGTCTCAAAGTAGTACCAGCTTTCCTTATTGATCTTGCTTAAGTATTTGCTTTTACCTAATTGCTGGAAAGCACAGTCAAGCAACTGCTTTTTTCTCTCCCTGATAAATTGCTGGATGGCCTCTGTGTTATCCACGGTTTCGCTCAGTTCATCCGTCTTGCCCCTGGCTTTTGCAAGCGGCTCCAGCAGTTTGCTGTCAAGATTTTCTTTTTGCTGGTCCAGGTATTTAAAACTGGTCACGAGCTTATCCCGGTAGGCATCATACTGTGTATGGTATTTTTTCAGCACGTTTTCCCCTTCCTTCATCTTTTGCAGCAGAACACTGAACGTAATCTGTCCATTGCCAAAGAGCCGCTTTGCTGTTTCGGGACTCACCCTTTCCAGTTGCTGCTTTATCTTGTTTTCCCATCTAGCCAGTTTCTCCACAGTTTTGGTTGTTTTCTTAGTAATGCGGCTGCTGTATTTGTCTATCTTTTTATCAATGCCTTTAATAAACTTGTCGGGTATGGCCTGCAGGTTTTGCAACACGCTATCTTTTTCAGAAATAATCTTTGCCGCTGATTTGTTTACAGTAGCCGTATATCCATCCGCCTTTTTTTCAATTGCATTGATTTTTTTCTGCACCGTGTCATGGTGGTTTTGCCATGCACTTTCCTGCTGACAAAAAGCCATGTGAGAAGCAAGTAACAAAACACACAATATGAACCGCCCTGAATAGTGCATGACAGATTTTAATTGATGGGTTATTTATTTTGTAAAACAATTTTTTTCAGCTCCTCAATCTGCTTCTGAAGTTTGTTAATCAATTCCTGCTGGTCTTTGAGTTCCCTGCCCTGGTCGATTGCTTTTTTGTTCTGTTCAATGGCATAGAGGGTGAGTTCTTCAATCTTTTTCAGCAGCAATGCCTGGTTTTCGCCCACATCAATGCCTTCTTTTTTCACTTCTTCTGAGGAGGTTATGCCAGGAAGGTGTTTGTTTTCGGTGATAAATGTTTCCACTTCTTTGAGTGACGGGAGACGATAGTCATTATCAAATACATAATCAGGCCAGGGGGTTGTTGACGGATCCACTTTTAACTTTCTGGTGCGGATGCCTTTTTCGACATACAGCTTATATTCGTTTGAACTGCCATTGTAAGCGGCAGGCAATGTGCCTATAGCAACAAACCCAGTGTTGTTGTTATAGATGTTACTGTTTGCGGAAGAGGTGTTCCATAGTGAAGAACCTCCGCTAGTAGGATTTTGCCAGCCCGCCACACCGTTAGCACCAACAGTTAAAACCTGCCCTGATGTACCACCAGGAATAATCAGCCCATTGGCTTTTATGTTTCCTGCCACTTCAAGTTTTTCCGAGGGAGAAGAGCTAGTGCCGATGCCAATATTGCCGACACTGTAATACAAATCGTTGCCGGTTATCAGCCAGGGGGAAGATCCGCCTGGTGTTTGCCAGCTTGCATTACCGGATGCATCGCTTGTCAAAATCTTATTTGCCCCGGGGTTCGTGGTGAGAATAAGACCTGTTGCTTTTACCTTTCCGTTCACTTCAAGTTTCTCCGTCAGCGTGGTGGAGACATCCACACCCACTCTGTTGTTGATATAGTCCAATGACAGCGGGCCATCAGGCAGGATGGTGCCGTTTACGTAAAAGTTGTCAATACGCATGTTGCCGCCCGATGCGTTGCCCCATCCATATATCTTAATGGTCAATGACCCGCCCCGGTCGCTTGCAACCAAGCTTGCCGAAATATCATGAAAGGTGGAAGGAAGGCTGCTGGGGGCTGACGCTCCTGATGATGCTGCTTTGCCTGGTGTGAACGACAGCCCGCTTGCTTCGGCATTGTTTTTTTCTATACTCAACCTCGCATTGGAAGGCCCTGTGAATGTACTCCAACTGCTCACACCAACAGATTGTATCCTGATGACATATCCCGGGTTGGCAGTGATAGTCAGTAATACACACTGCGACCCCTGTGTACTCAGGTTCCATCCTGATGAATTAAACACTTCATCACCGGTAATCCAGTTTAAACCGCTGCTTCTGGTAACCGGTGTGACTGTTCCGTTCTGTATGGATACTGCATTGCCTTGTGTCGGATTGGTGGCACTGCCGTCAAACGTAAACTTGAACAGTTGCGCTTTGCCCTGCTGCAAAAAAAGTATTGCTGCAAAAAAGAGGACTGACTTTAATCTCATAAACAGTGTTTTGTTTTATCTGAAGAAATTATAATGAAAGAACCTTATTTGTTTGAATGATTGTAATTGTTACCCTGCTATAGAATAATGTTGATTCAAGATTTTCACTTCACTTATAAATTTTTCTTATTATCACTTGAATTATGAATTCTGCATTTTCTGTTACTTTCTTTTGTATGTATATCTTTCTATTTCTTATAATTTTTTTAAACACATAGAAATCCCTTTAAGGATGAAGCATTACGATGCTTCGCTTTGAGGCAATATCCTATCACCTGCCCTTATAACCTAACAGACAACCAGCGACTATCTGCGTACTGAATAAATAAACTATTTCCCGGTACAGAAAGCACCAGCGACCAACGA
Organism: Chitinophagaceae bacterium; assembly: GCA_043788995.1. Taxonomy (GTDB): domain Bacteria; phylum Bacteroidota; class Bacteroidia; order Chitinophagales; family Chitinophagaceae; genus Ferruginibacter. The sequence goes on from JAYWII010000055.1 coordinate 11,054, forward strand.
TAAACAAAATTTGTAAAACTTGGTGATGTACTCAGGGTTACCGACAAAATCACAAAGGGTTATTTCTCAAAAATTCCGAGGTAAATGAATTCAGAAGGACGTGATTATTTTTTTAGATTCCGTGACAAACGTAAAGAAGTAATTTTAAAAAACAAATATTCTTTGAAAAAATATTTTAAAAATAATTCATTGATGCCCCTGAAACCCTTGTCCACAGAAATTTTCCGGTGGATGATGTAAAAATTACGGTGCATGAGTGTGAGTAAAAATACTATACCTGATATAAATTCCATAAACACAACGAATGGCATCATGCTGATTTAACAAACTGCATTGTATCAGACAGATTCAAAACTTCTAACCATCAAACAAACCAGGATGCTCTCTATCATTATTACTTTTTTGTATGAAAATCCGGTCAGCAACTTCACATATTTTCCTGCCAAAATTTTTTCTTGACTGATTGATAATATCACTTTTAAACGATACAGATATTGTTCTGGACTTTTCAGTTGTGGCACTAAAAGGTAATGATGTCGCCCCATCAATCATCAGCTTGATATACATAGAATACTTTGGCAGTGATACTAAATCATCTTTACTGAAGATGGGTGTAAACTCTTTTGCAACATACTCAGCATCTGCAGCACCTATTCGGAATGAAATAAACGTACCCACATTGCCAAAGATGGCAGCCCTGATTTTTAGGCCGTTGTTGGTGTTCTCACCAACAACCGAAGCCAGGGATCTGCTTACCCGTTCAAATGCCTAAGAAACCCAAACACATCAACACCTGTAGTGTAAAACCGGGCTGATGAATAATAATATTCTTCCGGATAACTGCACAGCCCGGCCTTAATCGGGTTGCAGTGTATGTATTCCAGATTATGCATAAAAAATTTAATTCAGGCCTTGTAGTACAATGGACAGTATAAGAGTTTCCGAAGCTCCAGATCCAGGTTGGATTCCTGGCGAGGCCACTACCCACAGCAGTATCATTCACCTGCATACAATGCCTGCTGCCTTCTTTATAATATCCTGTCCGCTTTTTTTCAGGCTTCGGCATAAAAAAGTGTTTCTTTTTTAAACAGCTTTTTATATTCAGCATATTTGTACAATCATTTTACCAAACAATACCAGGCTGATGTTACGCTGCAATTTATTTACCGTTATATTTTTTTTGCTGGTGTGTACAGATACTGCACAGCGAGCTTCATTTGCAGCAAAACTCCGCAGCGCCTTTGCTGAAGTGGAGGTTTTCAGTAACAGCGCCCATCTACAGCTCTCCTGTTACAGACGGTGAAGCAATCTACACCGGCACCTGCGACAGTTCATTTTATGCAGTAGATATTTTATCAGGAAAATTAAAATGGTCTTTTAAAACAGCAGGTCAAATACGTTCCACTGCCCTGCTGCATGGCACCCATATTTATTTTATCAGTGGCGATGGAAAATTATACTGCGTCAGCAAAGAGGGCAAACTGATTTGG
>JAYWII010000056.1:0-51344 GCA_043788995.1 Chitinophagaceae bacterium
ACATGGATGGCCATGATATTCTTACCCACTTTAATCTTTGCTTTCACTGCATCGGTGATGGGCAGGTAGATAAACTTACCGGTGTAACCTTTGGTGGCATACACGGTTTCCCCGTTTATGTAGACTGCCACATCATCATCATGCTGCAGTTTTAAAAACAGTTTATTAAAATTGGTATTGCTGATGGAGAATGCCCTTCGTACCCAAATATCTTTTGTAAGCCACATTGTTTTGGAAACTGTTTTATTGTCTCCAAAAGGGCCTTTGCCGTTTTTCCATTTGCTGTCATCAAAGGCTGTATTCATCCAGTCATCTGCAGGGGCAGACTCTGTATAAGCTGCTGTATAATTCACTTCATCGCCAGCAGGAACAATGGTTTTATACAAGGTTGATTGCTCACCCAAAAAGCGATACATTTCTCCATCCACTTTTAATAACCCCACCAGCGAGTGATCTGTGCCGGTCCAGTGCTTTGTTGGTGAAGCGGTCAACTCATCTGTAGTGGACCAGATACTGAAATAGGGGTCATGCGTTATCAAAGGATAAGCAGGTGCTTTTGTGCTTTGTGAAAAACCCAATACGGCTGCAAAAAATAAAACCATTACTAAAAAGATTCTTTTCATTCGTCAGACTATTAATGGATTTAAATTGGAAGCGGCCGGACTACCGGGAGCAATACTATTCAACCAGCGCTTCCTGTCATTCTCCTGGTGTTCATTTTTTGGTTCTGTAACCATGGCTCCATCCGCATAATAAATAATGGTCATCACTTCCCTTGTGATGCCGGATAAATTTCCAGGAGCATTATGCAATGTCCAGCCATAATGCCAGGTAGCATCACCTGCATTCATTGTTTTTGATCGGCTTACCGGGTATCCTTTTTCTTTTATCAGTTGGTCAATGGCGGTTTCGGATTCATCTGAAATAGCCAAGTTACCGACAAATCCTCTCTGGTGGGAACCGGATGCAAACGTTAACATACCCATATCTTCAGTAATATCAATCAACGGCATCCACATGGTAACTGTATTGTTGGTGCTAAGCGGCCAGTAATACTGATCCTGGTGCCATGGTGTAAAACCTCCTCCCGGTTCTTTGTATAATGCCTGGTCATGATACAGCCGCACATGTTCCACACTCAACAGGTCTGCAGCAATTTTTGCAAAGCGTTTGGCCAGCGTAAACTGTCTGACCTTTTCATCCACCTCCCACAAATTCATGATCTGTAAAAATGCCTTCCCATAAGTGTCTCTTTCTGTAAGTGCCCGTTTTTCTGTATTGTAAGCATAAGCGGCTGTATTGATCACATCCCGGTAAGCAGGCACTTCATGCGGTCTTAATGCAGCTTTCACCAGTGTATGCCCATTTTTCCTGAAAGCATTAACCAGCATTGAGTCCAGCTCAATAAAATCATTTAATAATGGCAATCGAAGATCGTTGGTCATGATTAGTAATTTAAGGTCCAAAATAAATGTAAATGTAGCTGATTAGTATCGCAGAATATGGCCAATTTATGGAAGATGCTTTACCGGGTAAATTTATTTCAACCCCAGCATCTTAAGGGCATTCTCTTTTAGTATCAGCGGTTTTACTTCTTCTTTAAAACCAGCGGTTTCAAAATCCTTAATCCAGCGTTCTGGTGTTATCAGCGGAAAATCTGTACCAAAAAGCATTTTATGTTTTAATTGTGTATTGGCATATTGTATTAATTGTGGTGGAAAATATTTGGGGGGGAGCAATAAACCCTTTCAGTAAACTATCCGTTTTTTTTGTTTGTGAAAATCCTGCAATTGATAATATAGCGGCAGCAGAAAAGATAATCAGCTTTTTCATGTAGCAAGTTTGACGTAAAATTAAAAGATGAATTATGCACAACCGTCATGTGCCGTCATGTCATAATGAATATACTTTAAGAGAGAAAAATAATATAAATCAAGTGAGTAGTGAGTTGTCAGTTATGAGAGGTAGCCTCACTCCCAGGAATATTACTCACCATTCACCAATGACCACTCACATTTAACTTAATCATCTTACCACAAAAAAATTATTGCAGCGAAGTAAATTCATAACTGCCCGGTTGCAACTCATAAACCGCTTTCCCTTTTTCGAATTTAATAAATTTAATTCCTTTGGCATTTACAACTGGCTTTCCGCTTTCCTTTATCGTTGTAACAGTTGCTACCGGAAGATATAAGGTAGCTTTTGTATTGGCAGGCACGGTGGCTGAATAAGTCAATTTTCCACTCTCCATTTTCCAACTGCTGTTGATCCTTCCATATTCTGAATCGTAGTACCCTTTGGCCCATTTCATTTCACCAGTTGGATCTGGTTCTGGCTGCAGTATGAATTTTTTAAAGCCCGGCTCATCCCGCTGTATGCCCAATGAATACGCCATCATCCACTGACCTATTGCACCAAAAGAATAATGATTAAAAGAATTCATACTGTTGTTACCACCAAAGCCTTTATCTGTTGTATAACCATTCAGGCGTTCCCAGATAGTGGTGGCACCCTGGTCAACAGCATACAACCACGAAGGGAATTGGTTATTCTGTAATAATTTATAGGCAAGATCACTGTATCCATAATCGGATAAAGATTTACTGATCCATGCTGTACCAATGAAACCTGTCATCAATTAATACTCAGGACGCAAGATATCATCATCGCCTGTATTTTTCCGCTCCACTGCTGCTTTCAAATTTTTAACCATAAAGGGTATATTCTCATCACTAAAAGCATTCAATGCTAACCCTACTGCATATGCTGTTTGTATGTCGGCCACCTTCCATTCCTGCTTCACTCCTGCTGAACCAAACATGCCACCGCCAATAAGTCCCATCGTTTTTTTATCGGCATTTACAAATGCTTTGTTGAAAAATTCTTTACGCTCATTATACAGTTTTTGAAATCTTGATGCATCCGTTTTGTTACCGAGCAGTTCTGCCACTTTCAACATGATACCAAGGTCAAAAACATGGTAAGCTGTTACCAAAAAATCAGCTCCCAACTGGTTATTCTGGGGGCCCAGCCAATCACCCAATTGCCTGTCAGTGCAAAGGCCTGTTTGTTTGTCAATAGAAGAATCCAGGTAGTTAATATAATTTACCATTGACTGGTAATGTTCCTTCAACAACACAATGTCATTGTATTGCAGGTAAGTTTCCCAGGCAACGGTAATGCCTGCACTGCCCCAAAGCAAACCACCAAAACCACCACCAACCGGTGCTATATCTGTGAATTTACCTTTTGCTGTTTGAACGTTACGCATGGCCAACATATGGCGTCTTAAAAACTGGTCTGAATTAGAAATGTAAGTTGCTGTTCTTGAAAAAACACTGATATCTCCAGACCACCCCATCCGCTCATTGCGCTGTGGGCAATCAGTAGGAATGGATAAAAAATTATCTACGTTTGACCATACCAGGTTTGACCAGAGTTTATTTACTTTTTCATTGGAGGTCTCATAGCTGGCTGTTAATTTTCTAACAGAACTGATCGATAATCCCTTCACTGCCTCCAATGGTAATGGCTCATCAATACCTGTGATCTCTATGTATTGAAAACCATGTGATGTAAAACGGGGTTGAAATACCTGTTCACCATCGTTCATCACATAAATATCCTGGCTTAACGCAGCCCGGTAATTTTCTGTCATCAGCAAGCCAACATTGCTACCTGATTCTGCTAAATCGGGATATAACATTTCTGCAACTCTCACTGTTATTTTCCCGCCTGCTTTACCATGGCTGATCAAAATCTTTGGAACTCCTACAAAATTCTGCCCCATATTATAAACGTACACTCCTTTGCTAACTTCTTTCATTGATGTTGCAGTAAGTGTTTTATAAATACCGGCGTTCTCTCCTATCTGCCCAATTAGCGAAAGTTTATCATAATCGATATTTTCTTTGGCACCCATAAAATTTACTGCACCTTCCCTGTAAGCTGTGCCATCTAATGGAACGGTTACCGCTTGTTTCCATTTACTGTCATCATAGGTTGCAGTACTCCAGTTTTTAACAGCCACTTCTTTTGTAGCATCGTATACTTCGCCCATGTCAAGGCTGTTATAGATCACCGGGCCATTGTTATAATATTTCCAGTTGCGGTCATTGGAAGCAATGATGTCTTTTGTTCCATCGCTGTAAGTAATCACCAATTTTGTAAGCAATGACTGGCGGTCGCCAAAATGATTCCATATATTGCCAAAGCTCAGCAAACCACTCTACCACCCTTCTCCCAGCATAGCTCCTAAAGCATTTTGCCCGCTGTTAACCATATTGGTGACATCGTACGTTTGATAGAGGTGTGTAACATTATATTGGGTTAATCCCGGATTATAATAATCATCACTTACCCGCTTGCCGTTTAGATAGACTTCATAAATACCACGTGCAGTAACATACAGCCGTGCCCCTTCAACCTTTTTATTTGCAATGGCAAACTGTGTTCGCAACATGGGCATTGAATTGTGATTTGGATCAGCCACTATAAATACGCCACTGGTTCCCCCGTTGAGTTGATAAGAATTATTTATTACTGCGAAGCCCTGGTCGTGTTTTGAAGCAGGCGATTTATAAATACCATCATAAGCTGGTTTCAATAAGTCTTCCCGGAATAAAATATTTGCAGGGTTACGTGTGTTGGATACCGTTACATTTGAAAAGGATGCTTTTTGTCCCGGATCTACGGAAAATCCTATATCGCAAAGCATACCGAATGAAATATAATCATGACCGGAACCCATTGGATTTAAATTTACAGAAGCCCCTTTTTTAACTGGCCGAAAACCACCTAAAGGTTGTTTGGCTTCTTCTAAAAAAAAGGTGCTGCTCTCATCCATCATTACGGTGAGTTCACCGTATTCATCTTTTATCTCAAAGCGATGATCTTTATTTTTATTTTCAGCATTAACAAATGTTGTTTTAATAAGAAAAGTTTTCACAGGTATGCTGGCGGTATCTTTATTAGTATAACCAGCCCGGTAAAAAATTAATTTTGCTCTGCCGCTATCTGTTCCATCCACGCCTGATATATCCAGCTCCACTTTCAGGTAGCTTTGATCTTCCTTATTCTCTACCTGGAAAGTATTCTTGTTTTTATCCATCAGTCTTGCATCGTTAGCACCCAATATGATGCTGGCACGGGAACTTCCTTCTGCAATCAGCAGGTTGTATTTTAAATAGAACAAAGGAAGATATTGGGAATACAAAACCAAATCTTCGTTGCCGCCGCCAATCCAGGTGGCTCCATCCCATGCGTTGATACCGGGGTTCATCAATCCTGTTTCAAACCATGAACTTGCCGCAGAGGTACTTCCTTTCTGATCCCAAACAGTTACGGTCCAGTTATAACGGGTTGCAGCATTGAGCGACTTACCTGCATAAACAATTCCCAAAGCATTACTGCCGGTAATTTTTTTGAGTCCCATACCACATTGCCTTTTGAATCTTTTACTTTAACCTCGTAAGCAGTTTGCAGGTAACCCCTTTCCCTGGCAGGTGCTGTCATCTGCCAGCTAAAACGGGGCGTTTTCACATCAATACCGATAGGTGTTTTGGTATATTCTAACTGTAGATTATTGATGACTGTCTGCGCTTTTGCAGGACTGAATGCAGTTACAAAAAGTAAGACAAATAGCAACAATTGGCTACTATTTTTTTTCAGATAGCTGGTCATAATAAGTGTGATATTGAAGTAAAGATATCAATGACAATTCGTGATAAGTTTTTATTATTTTAGTAAGCCGCTTTAAAGAATGCCTGTATCAACCAAAGCAAAATGTATGAAGTTTTTTTAATACCGGCATCTGATAATTTAAAAGGTTCATCGCTTAAAAAATTTACTGTAACAGACCGTCAAATCATATCAAAAGATTCCTGCACTCCGGCAATGAATATCTTAAATGAATTCCCGGCATCATTTTTAAAATATAAAAATCCTTCATCCAGATTTTTGGAACAATTTGCAAAAAAAAGATGATCCCTTTTCCTGAATTGTATTGGCGACAGCAGAAAATGTTAGCAGCACTCCAGCAAAAAGAGATAAAAAATTTTCATTTGAATTTTTAAAAATTGCTTTCAGAAAACTTCTTATTGCTTCACTAATTCAAAAAGTTCTTTGTCTAACTGAGGTTTCACCTCACACTGATTATCAAAATGCATGGTTGCTGTATTAGCAGCATTGTAAGCAGGCCAGTTAGGTAATCCTTTATGACCGGGATTACCGCTTTTTGCAAAATTGATCCATGCTGAACTCATTTTGTCTGCCAGCGCCACTGCTTCTTTACTACCGCCAGTCATTTCTGTACAGCGATGAATATTGTTAAATACAAAAGGCAGCTCCATACAATGCACTGCTTTAAACTTTCCATCCAACACCGGGGACTGCCACGTAAAAAGATACATATAAACTAGTGCTGCATTCAAAGCAGATTTTTCATTTGCCTGGAGCACTGCACCGGGACGAAAAGTAACATCAATGTCCAACAGATCCGAAGGTTTAGTATCATTTGGATATGCCTTTTTTACAGCAGCAATATATGCATCAGCTTTATCGCCTTTCTGAGTTTTAATAACACCATTGATTTTATCAAGAGAGGCATTGCTTAATGCACCATTCATAAAAGGAGTAAATTCATTTTTTGTAGTGCCAATTAATAAAGGAACATCTTTTGATAATTCAAAAGCTTCTTTTGAAAAAAGCTGGTAGGGCAAATCTTCGCCGTCATTACTTGGTCCCCAACTTAATCCAAAACCAATTACAGGTTTACCTTCAGCCTTCATTTTATCAGCCACTACTTTAAGTGCTTTCTTACCTGCATCACTTAGTTTCGTAAAAGGAATCTTTTGTAAACTATCTGCATTAGCAGGCGCAATATTTAACTGCTTCAAAACTTCAGCAGCTATGTCCTGTGTTGACTTCTTTTCCAGCATCGCTGCCCTGAATGAACCACTCTGATTGATTGCTTTGTGAAACAATCCTTTTGCAGCAGGCATCGCCATCATTGTATTTACTTTGGCTCCTCCACCAGATTGCCCAAAGATGGTAACATTATTTGCATCCCCCCCGAAGTTTGAAATATTATCTTTTACCCATTCCAATGTTGCTTTAATATCCAGCATACTGGCATTGGCAGAATGTTTGTATTTTTCACCATAAGCAGACAGATCTAAAAAGCCCAGTATATTCAACCGGTGGTTAATAGAAACTACCACTACATCACCCTTCTTTGCTAAGTTTTCCCCATCATACGATGGTAGTTCCTGCGATGAACCGGCTGTAAATCCACCACCGTGAATCCAGAACATTACAGGCCGTTTTTTTCCGTCGCTGATACCTGGCGTCCAAACATTTAACACCAAACAATTTTCATTAGTGTACCCCCAATCGTGATGAAATACAAATTCACCTTCGTCCTGAACAGAAGTGGTTGGGTCCATTAAAGGTGCTACTGGTCCATAACTCAAAGAACTGCGGACACCCTGCCATGATTTTGTTTTTTGAGGCGCTTCAAAACGTTTTGCCTCAGCATACGGAATGCCTTTATAAGTAAAAACAGCATTGTTAATATAGCCACGTACTTTACCTGCGCCTGTATTTGTAACAGCAATATTTTCTCCTGTTACCAATTGAGCATTTGTTGCAATGCTTATAGTAAGCAAACTAAAAAAATAAACTGCTATTTTTTTCATTATTTTAATTTTATACCAGTGAATAATATTTTTTTATTATCAGAATTTAATTTCACATTTATACCTGAAACATTACACGACTTCAAAACAATAGCCAATTAAAACAATTGGTAATTTTTTAAAAATTAAAACGTGTTATTTCAGCAATTTATTAATAATCAATTCACCTACTTTTTTACCTTGTGCTGCTCCGGCTTCCACTCCACTTCTGTAATGGATACCACCATAAACACGGCTGATGGATGCCTCGGCCGCTGCTTCTTGAAAGGAGTTAAAATCCCTTTGCATGCCAATGTACCTCAGATCACTCGTATCATTAAAAGCAAAACGATCACCGTATAATTTGGCCAATACGGTAGAGGCTGATGCCGTAATACCGCTATGGCCGCTGGGATATTCCGGAAAAGGGGGAGTTTGTAAAAAGGATGTCCAGCCCTGTTCTATTGATTCATTTATAACAGTGATGGGCCTTACTATATTACTCCTGTATTTTTCATCCCAGCATGCAATAAATGCATCATATAAGGCAATAGCAGTTAGTGCATAAGTCTGTGCAATTTTTACAGGACCGGCCTTTGTTTTCCTGGCAGCTATAGCAGCAATACCCATCCAGTGCCCACCCGGTGTAATTTTTTTATTGCCAAACATTAAATGACCTGAGTGTTCTATCACAAAAGGATTATCATCCCAGTAACGGGCAATGGTCCTTTGCTCATCCGTAAGATTTTTGCTTATGTCATACACTTCCTTTGCATATTTATAGAATGCGCTGCTGGTATCCTTACTGTATGGTGGCGGAGCTGGCGGCATAAACTGAGATGCAGAATCCAATACCATTGGCTTCATTGTATTCCAGCACCATTCTACCCCGTCTAAATAATCCGGTGGAGTAGGTCTCCATTTTCCGGGTTCTTCACTGCCTAAATGTTTTGGCTTTCCTCTTGATTGTAAATATCCATCCACTTTTGCTTTTGCAAGAATCACTTTGCCCACCGTATCCCCAAAGGCAAAAGACCTTTGAAAAGTTGAGTCGTCTAAATTTTCTTTAAATTGATTGTATACTGATTCCTCATACACTTTCAGGGAGTCCACAGAAAAAACTTTTATGTTACGAACTACAGTGAAAAAAGCCTTAGTGGACGCCAGTATATAATTATAATTTTTACCCTTTTCAGGTTGGGGCATTTTTCCAAAGCCATGTAATTTTTCTGCTATTGAAATAGTTCCCTCTTTGCTAAACTTTATGGCCTCATAAGATGCCAGGGAGGAGTACACATAAATTCTGCTGGCTACCGGTGGTGTAAATACATCATAAATGATAACCTGTGTAAGCAGGTCCTGGTTTTGATGTAATATTTCTGCGTCTGATAACTTTACCGTTTTTTTTTCGGTACAACCAGCAGTTAAAATAAACACGATGAAAATAAAACAGATTTCTTTTAAGCAATTTTTCATAAATAATTTAAATTTTATTCCAGGTATTTTATTCCAGGTATTTTATTGTTTATTTTCTACTACTTTTCATAATATTTTTTAATACGATAAACGGAGGGCCGCTTTTCCAGTCGGCAGCAGATTTTATAAATGTTGGTGCAATTGAAAAATTTCCCAGCACCAGGTCTGTCTTTCCATCTCCATCCAAATCACCTGCATCCATAGTGAGCCATCTTCCACTGGTGGTGCCCGGTATGCTGTATGGCTGAAATTTCAGGTTGCCATTGTTTTCAAAATATAAAAATGATTCCTCAGGATGATTGGCATAATCAGCAAAAAAAGAAATGGCAGCAATGTCAAGATCCCCATCTCCATCAAAATCCCTCGCCATCGCTTTAAAGCATCCGTTCATTGGATAAAAGTATTGCTGCTGGAAATGATTTTTACCATCATTCATAAATATATATACACCATGATAAGGTTTTAGTACCGCTGAATAATCCGCATTGTCACCACAAGTGTGCACAATATCCGGGTATCCATCCTTATTAAAATCTGCCAATTCAAAATAAGAAGATCCATACACGGAAGGGAAACGCAAAACCCGTTCCTCAAGAAATTCCCCCTGGCCTTTATTAGTAAATAAAATAATGCTTTCATCTCCCTGGGCAAACAAAACCCAAATATCGGGCAACCCATCTTTGTTTACATCTCTGATGTATGCTTTTATAGCACCCGGAACTCCCCTTATCACATGTCGTTCATATTTATTATTACCAAGATTTTCCATCCAGGAAAGTGCCCCAATAAGATCACCATATTCACATACCAAGTAATCCGTTTTATTATCCGAGTTAAAATCTGCAGGGCTTATCTGAACTGGCCTGACCAGATTTCCAAGGTGCATACTGCTATCTATTCGCATTTTTCCCTTCCCATCTACCGCAATACGAGCAGCACTTCCGGATTTTGCATTGTTGGGTTTTATTTCACCAATATTGCAGACAATGAAACCATCTGTGTACTTTTCAATATCAACAACAGGGCTCACGTTTTTAAATGAATCCAAAAGGCTGGTATGACCGTTATACCGATAAATGTTCCTTGTAATGAGATCAGATATAATTAACTGATGATAGGGTGATGAAGAGTCTATCTGAACAAAACAGGTGGAGGGTAACCCTTGCCTTAACCGAGATGCTTCAATTTTAAACAGGGCGTCACCAGCTTTGATTGGATATTTTCTTTTTGGTTCAGCTAATGAATCAGCTGATACTGACGAGTAATAGTCAATGATATTTTGCCATTCCTGTTCAGTCAACAGTGGTTTAGCAGGGTAAAAATTTCTGGGAAGATTAAAATCATTCCTGCTGGAGGGGTAATATTTAGAATGGTAGCTAAAAATTCCTAACCGGGGTCCCATATTTGGTAAAACCCCGTTCTCCCAACTTTTTGAATCAAGCAACGAAGGGTCCGGCAGCAGATGACACGATTGGCAGTACTTAACTGCCAGTTCCTTTCCATTGGCGATACTTGCATTGGAAACAGATTCATGGGAGCGGTTCTTATTAAAATCATTATAATTACAGGAACCAATAAAAATCAAAATTCCCGTCAGCAGCAGGTAATTTAATACCAATGTTTTTCGTCTAAAAGTCATTTTATTTAAATAATTATTCACGGCCGGCATTGCATACACTTAATTCACCGGAAAACCGGATAAGTTTAAATACATAAATCATTGCGTCTTTATCACCTTTTCCATGCAAATCCATTTCATTTTATTATTCTGGATAAACGTCTCCAAATACACCCTTTTAAAAATCTATTTTTCTTGCTTTCCCTTTAATGTCAACGATCATTACGGAAGCCACATTTTTATCAATGGTTATGAATCTTGCGGATTGAGAAAGAAACGAAGCACCATAGTAGCATTCCTGTCTTTGCTTTTTTCCATTTCTAAATACTATTTCAATACCTGCGTCATTGGGTTGCAAAGGAACTGTATTAATATCTCTTTTAAGTTCAAATACTTTTAGCGGCCCCCGGTTTTGTGCGGCAGCTAACAGGTACCTGCCATTTTTACTTCTTAATTTTATTAATGCCTTGCCATTACCGGGAATAAAAATGCCGCTTTCAAGAATTGTTTGAGCAACAAAGTTTCCTTTCCCATCTCCTTTTAACATCAACCCATTTAAAGCATCGTACCGCCCTACCGTTACCTCAGTTGAATAATCGTTTGTATTTATGACAATATCAAGATTACCATCACCATCAAAATCATCTGCTATCATTCCATTTAAAGCCGATAGCTGAGCCTGGAGCGGTAAATTGGTAATCGTAAATTTGCCACCACCATCATTCCTGCAATAAACAGAGTTGAAATTATTTGCTCTAACTATCAATGCGTCTTTTAACTGTTCTGGCGTGAAAAACTGGTCCATGGTAGCCATTGCAAACGATTTGTAATTTCTAAATTTGGACCGCATACCAAACATTTGTTTTACAATATCATCTCTTGTTTGAGCAGGAAACTCCTTTCTTGTAGTGTCCTGCTGACTTACTGGTAAATATAGAGATGGGATGGCGTCATAACTTCCATTGTTATCAAAGTCTTTGGCATAAATAGATACGGGATATTTTTCAGAAGCTTTGTAAAAAGAATTCTGTCCCAGGTTACCTATTACATAATCAATATCACCATCATTATCAAAATCTCCGGGGGCTATACTGTTCCACCAGCCTACCTGGTTGGATACTCCTGTTTTTTTAGATACATTTTTAAAAACACCATTTTCATTTTTTAAAAATGTTATTGCCATGAATTCCCCTGCCAGTATTAAATCTGGCCAGCCATCATTATCGAAATCAGTAAATAAAGCATCGCATACCAATCCTATATCATTTAGTTCATTGCCAACCGCATTGGTTACATCCGAAAATTTTATCTGACCATTTTTAGAATCGTTCCGGTAAATAAAACTGGAAACTGGCTTTGGGTAATTCCAGGGATTCACCCTTCCTGCAATAAAAAGATCTAAATCACCATCCTTGTCATAATCTATTGCTCTCACACATGATTTGCTTGTATAGTTTTGTGGTAATGCCAGTGTATCTTTTTTAAAATTTCCCTTGCCATCATTAATAAAAAATTCATCCTGATAAACATTTGTGCCTGCCTTGTTTTCGTAGCCCCCGTGTGATAAATAAAGATCTAAGTCACCATCATTATCTGCATCAAACAAGGTAGTGCCCATGTCCTGGTAATGAAGATTTTGATTTTGTTTTGGTTGCGCTAACATCTTTTGTAAGAAAGTGCCATTGGCCTGCTGCAATAAAATAGCTTCGCCCAAGGAGGAGTTTCCACCAACAATAATGTCATCTAAACCGTCTCCGTTCAAATCTCCCGCCGCAAGTGAAGGTCCATATTCTGAAAATTTATGAGGCAATAATTTTTGAATATTAAAATCAACATAATCTTTTTGCGAATGCAAATATCGAATGCCTGCAGAATCTGTTATTTCTTTAAACAAAGTATTTTGTGCATATACCGGCTGATGCCAGTCGTAATAAAGTACTGCGTCCTTTTTATTTACTTTGATAGTTTGATTTGTTGCTACATTTTTCAACAGTTGCTTTTTACCATCCGGCCATTTAATTATCATTGAATCTATAACACTGAAAGTATCTACCCCAAAATGTGGATTCAACTGAACGGAAGACAAATAACCACGATAGGGTGTTTGTTCATATGCCTGTTGCTTGCCTTTGCCATAATATAATTCTACCCAGGTGCCCAAGCCATTTATGTTTAAAGAATCACCGGCTAGTTTTACAGATAAATAGTGCTTATTTTCCCGACTCGAGTCCATCGTTTTATTCTCATATACTGACGCTTCATCATTGATATTATTTATAATCACATCTAAATCTCCGTCATTATCCAAATCAGCATAAACTGCTCCATTAGAAAAAGTAAGCTCAGTTAAACCCCATTCCGGCGAAACATTCTTAAAGGTGAGATCACCATTATTATGAAAGCCATATTTATGCAGCTTTACCTGTGGCATCTGTTGCAAAGTAAACTCCTTGGAAGCAATCGCAGAAGCCTGCTGCCGAAAAGTAATAAAATCATGGTCGGTTAAGTCTCTTGGATAACCATTCGTTACAATCAAATCACGAAAGCCATCGTTGTCGAAATCAGCTACCAAGGGGCACCAACTCCAGTCTGTTTCTGCTATTCCCGAAAAAAAGCCCACGTCACCAAAAATAGGATCCCCGATGGAGTCATTGGCTTTAATAGTTGGGCCCAGGTTCAATTGCAAAGTGTTTCTTACATACTGGTATTGATAATTAAAATGATCGCTATTTTGATAGTTCTGGTAACCATTTGAACTGAGCATCATTTTTTTTCTGTAATTATCTTCAGGATTCATATCCAGCTCAACAATATCAGATAAGCCGTCGTTGTTCATATCTATCACATCCTGCCCCATTCCGTTTGCTGAAGTATGTTTAAAATAAGTTGCAGCTTTATCAGTAAAAGTTCCATCATGATTATTGATGTACAGCAGGTCATTTGAATTAAAATCGTTGGTAACAAAAATATCTTTCCACCCATCTTTATTAAAATCTGCTATAGTAACCCCATGGCCGTAACCTTCAATAGTCAGCCCTGCCTCTTTTGTTATATTGGTATAGAAAGGATGTTTTAGTGAATCATTCCGGTCATTCCGGTACAGTCTGCCAGTGCTGGGGAAAGAACCATCTGTAATTTTTGGCGTATAAGTGGCGGGATTAACGCCAGGTAAAATTTGGTTCACGGCAAGGTACATATCTAAATCGCCATCATTGTCATAGTCAAAAAATGCAGCCATGGTAGAATGGGTACTATCATCTAATCCATAAGATGCCGCCATTTCTTTAAAAACAGGAATTCCATTTTTATCAGCTCCCTGGTTTACGTAAAGAAGGTTTCTTCTTTTTTCCGGATTTTTATTTATTGATACGCAGGCATACATATCCATCCAGCCATCGTTATTGATATCAATGGTGGATATACCCCTGAACCATTTCCCCATACCATCTACTCCGGCCTTTTGTGTAATATCTTCAAATTGCAATTGGCCTTTATTTAGATACAATTTATTTGTCACCTGGTTTCCGGTAAAATAAATATCCTCTAACCCATCATTGTTAAAATCTGCTACCCCAATGCCGCCCCCATTATAAACATTGGTTACATCTATTGGATTGATAGAATCGTTTTCAATTATGGCATTATTAAAGTGAATTCCGGAATGATCTGAAGCAACTAACTGAAACAGTTTTTTATCATGTCTGCAAGATAAAAAGACTAAAGAGGAAAGCCCTAAAAGAGCACCAACACAAATACGTTTCATAAGCATCACTTTTCAACAAGATTACTATAACTTATTAAGTTTACAAAAAAGAGACAGGGATCAGCCTGTCTCTTTGAAATTTTTAAAAAAACAAAACTAGTTGTATCCGGGGTTTTGTACTATCCTTATTTTACCATCTGAGTTTAAATTATCCACTGTGCCTTGCGGAATGGGAAAATACTCATTTTTACCAGCCACAAAATTCGCATTCAGTTTTAATGGTCTTTCATCTTTTTCTCTTGCGATATAAGTATTGATAGTTGGCGCTGCAATATCCCACCTAACCAAGTCAAAAAAGCGATGGCCTTCCATAGCTAATTCCAGCCTTCTTTCAAACTGAATTGCTTTAAGAGCATTTGCTGCAGTAAATGTAGCTGCAGTGTACAAGCCAATCTTGTAATTAGAAGCAGGAGTTGTTTGATCTTTAAAAGAGGCTGAAGGAGCATCGTAGCTGCCAAGATTAGGAGATCCGTTCACTACAGGATATTTGTACACCCATCCTGCTGGATTGGCTGCCCTTGACCTAACCTGGTTTACATATCCCATCGCAGTTGTCATATCGCCTGCAGTAGCGGCGCACTCGGCAGCCCACAATAATATATCTGCATACCGTATAAGGTTAACGTTATTGGCTACTAATTCGGTGGGCCCCCAATATTGACTTCCAACATCCGTAAATGCATCTTTCTGAGACGCCGCATAAACATTTTTCATAGGACTAAAATGCCCGTTGTTCCTAACGTTTCGTATCCAGGCATCTCCGGGGTGGTTACCCCAATCCAAATAAGGAATCCCTTTCCTGCCAATTGTCCAGTCAATACGGGGATCTAATGTACCTGCATATGGCGTAGTGGGATCTCCCACTTTCGCCCCAGTTGCGTATGATTCGTCCAATAAAGGAAGGCCATTTGCATCTGTTTTAAATGCATTAGCAAGATCCTGTGAAGGGTTATAAAAACCACAGCAGGCACCAGGACCACCATTGTAAGGGAAGTTTAAAATGTCTCCGTAATTACCATTAGGAGAACCGCCCCAGTCAACTGAAGAACCATCCTGAACTGATGTTTGTGCAGCAAAAACTGATTCAGAACTATTTTTCTGAGCAGGGTTAAAGTTTGAATAGAAATTTGGTAGCAAAGCGTATTTCGTTCCGCGAGCAGTTTTACCATTTGCTATCAGGTCCTGCAAAATGGGATAAGCAGCTGTGAGTTTTCCCTGGAACATGTAAGCTTTCGCTAAAAATGCCTTAGCTGCTGATTTGTTAACTCTTCCAATTTCATTCGTACTCGTCCAATCTTCTGGCAAATTCGCTATTGCAAAATTTAAATCTTCTTCAATTTTAGGCCACACATCTGTATCATTGCTCACATCTGTATTTTGTGGCGAAACAGATTGATCTGCATAAATTATCTTATTGAAAACTTTCTTCAATTCCATGTGAAAGAATGCCCTTAGGAAGCGGGTCTGTGCGGTAATCGTTGTCTTTTTTTCTTCTGAAATACCGTTCGCTATTGCCAATGTATTTAGCACGTCATTGCAACGTTGTGCACCATTGTAACAAAGATTCCATTTTTGAGGAACAGCTCCGTTGCTTGGTGTAAGAGAAACAAATTGTTCAAAAGGCGCAAAATCGCTTACATCTGTGGGATCTGAACCTTTATAAGCGTCATCACTGGCTACGCCCCCATATCCCCAGTTAGAGGCAGCCGATCCATAATTACCGTCACCCGAAGATCCGTTGCCATCCACCAATGAATAGGCTCCGATCAGCAGTCCCTGAACACCAGTTTCCGTAGCCAAAATTTCGGGATTGAGGGTTCCTAATGGTGGCTTATTTAGAAACTCCTTACTGCATGCAGCCAGCACTATTGCAACGATAGCCGTGGAAATTAAAATTTTATATTTAATACTTTTCATAAAAAAAAATTGAGTCGATTTTAGAAATTAAGATTTATACCAACCAGGTAAGATGGGGTATGCGGATAGTTCCCCTGGTCGATACCAAACTGAGTTGTATTATTGATTGCTCTTCCGTTATTATCGGAAGTACTTTGTAATTCCGGATCCAGTCCTTTATATTTAGTGATAGTGAACATGTTTGCAGATTGAACATAAATCCTTAAACGCTCAACTCCAAATTTTGAAAGCATGTTAGCAGGAAACGCATAGCCGATCTGCATTTGTTTATTCCGCAGGTAAGAACCAGAACTGATAAAATAGCTATTTGCTACCGTATTAGTACTAAATCCACCTACAGTACGCAGTTTAGGTATTGTGGCACCAGTATTAGTTGTGGTCCAGGAATTGACTGCGGCTTCCCTTCTTATGCCTCCTTTGAAGAAGTCAGGAAAGTCAGTAAATGTTTTGGTATTATCAAAAATGTCATTTCCAACACTTCCGAAAAAGAAGCTAGAAAAATCGAAATTCTTGTAACTGAAAGCGATGTTTATGCCGTAGGTAAAATCAGGATTCGGGTTGCCTATGAAAGTACGGTCGTTATCATCTATTTTACCGTTTTTATCAACATCTTCGTATCTAAATACACCGGGTTGTGCATCAACCTGTGTTGGAGCTTTCGAAACCTCATCGGCATCTTTGAATAGTCCTAACACTTTATATCCAAAAAATGCACCTACAGCTTGTCCTTCCTGGTTACGGGTTGGTACAATATTTCTGATACCAGGTCCGGGGAAAAATGGCAAACCGGGTAAATCTACAATCTTGTTGTTATAAGAGGTAAATGTACCTGTGATATCTAAGCGAAAATCTTTTCCAACAGCACCATGGTAGGTTAAACTAGCGTCGATACCGGTATTCTGCATATCACCGATATTGACTTTAGGAAGATCTGCGTCCCCCACAAATACCCTGTCCCAGGGAATACCTTGTGCCGTAAATAACAAGCCGCTCACCTTCTTTTTATAATAGTCGATAGTTAAATCGAATTTATTATTCAGGAATACCATATCAAATCCAATGTTAGAGATAATATCTCCTTCCCATGTTGTGGAGGGGTTACCAATATTACTCCTGAAAAAACCACCGTTTGGAGAAGTGCTGCTACCATTTACAGAATAGAAAGAACGGCCAAACCTAGTTCCGTAAAGATTGAAAGGATTGGTAGCATTTACGTTACTGGCAGAACCCAGTTTACCCCAGCTATACCTAATTTTCAAATCATTAATGAATGTAATGCCTTTAAACCAACTTTCTTCAGAAATTCTCCATGCGGCAGATACTGAAGGGAAATATCCAGTTCTAACACTGTCCACAAATACTGAAGATCCATCTCTTCTAACACTTCCGTTTATCAGGTATTTTCCTTTATAACCATACTCCACACGTGCAAACTGAGACCAAAGAGAACTTTGATAGGCATAACCAGAATTTGACTGTGCTCCTGTTCCTGTTCCGATTGTCCAGTAATTAGGATTCTCAGAAAAATAATCGGCTCTTCCAGCACCTACCCCACGTCCAAAATAACTAACTGCTTCAGTACCTAACAGCACCTTAACACTATGATCCTTGAACGTGTTAGTATATGCAAGGGTGTTGGTGAAAGTCCATTGGTTATCATAGTTGGCACCCTCGCCGAAAGAATTGAGACCTGTATTTCCTTCGGCATTTTCATACCCTACATAACCGAAGTTGTAGTAGTAGTCATTCGATAAGGAACCTCCGAAGCTGCTGCGTAGTGTAAAATGTCTTAAAATATCCGCCTCTGCATAAATATTTCCCTGTATAGCTACCTGTGCACCCTTATTGTCTTTCGTTCTATAAATATCTGCGTATGGGTTACGGGCATTACCGAAATCGTTGGATTTGGTACCGGCAAAATTGCCCATGATATCATACACGGGGATAACAGCAGATTCACGATAGACTGTAGTAAAAGGACTGCCTTCGCCCTGGTTACCATATGTTGGATTCTGTTTGTAAAAGATGTAAGCGTTTTCACCAATACGGATTTTATCCTTAATAGTAAATTGTGTATTCGCTCTCAAAGAATATCTTTTAAGATACTGGAACTTAGCAATACCTTGTTGGTCGAGATAGCCCAATGAAAAGAAATAAGAACTCTTTTCTGAACCAGAACTTATAGAAATATTGTGATTTTGAACAGGAGCATTCCTGGTAATTTCATTATACCAATTCGTACCAATTTTATTTGCTTTTGTAATTTGATTAGAATTGATATCGTAAGTCAATGGATCAGTATTAGGACCTCCCTCAAACCCCTTTGTAGGTGTTATGTAATCAGGGATAACCGGGGTGGCGCCATTGCCGAATTGGTTACTGCTGGGGTTAGTAATGCCTGAGTTACGCTGCTGTTGCCAAATGGCATTTGCTTCTTCCTGGCTGTTTGCCATCTCATAGCCTTTACCCTGCGTTGTACGACCGTAATAAGCATCGTAACTTACTTTTGCCTTGCCTGACTTACCACGCTTTGTGGTAATAATGATAACACCATTTGAGCCTGCAACACCATAGATTGCCGCAGAAGCATCCTTTAGTACCTGCATTGACTCAATGTCGGGAATATTAATATTACGCAAATCACCCCGTACACCATCTACAATGATAAGTGGAGAGTTATTACCGAAAGCGGTAATACCCCTGATTCGAATATCACTTGCAGCACCGGGCTGGCCTGAGGAGATGATTGTAACACCAGAAGCTCTTCCTTGCAATGCTTCTTCGCCAGTGCCCACAGGTGTTTGTTTTAGGTCTTTAATATTTACTACAGATACAGCACCTGTAATATCTTTCTTTCTCTGGGCAGTATAACCTGTTACCACTACTTCATTTAAAGAAGAGGTAGATTCTTTTAGCACAAGTGAAATAGAAGACTTACCGGAAATATTTATTTCCTCAATACTGTATCCTACTGAAGAAACTACCAAGGTGTTTCTTCCTTCCGGAACCGTGATAGAAAAAGAACCGTTTGCGGAAGTAGCAACAGCAATCTTGGTACCCTTTACACTTACGGTAGCCAACCCTATTGGCGTATTGTCTTTACCGCTGGTAATAGTACCTACAATTGTTTTTTCCTGAGCATAAATTTGGGAGGAGAGAAATAAAAAGCAAATCAATGCCATTATTCCCCGGAGGAGATTTTTAATCATACAGCAGCTTGGTTTTTTAATTAATGATAAAGCTAAGTTAAAGTTTTTATTTTAAAATATCGATACTTTTTTATCCAATAATGCTAAATTTCTTCAAAAGACCTCAAATTTCTTTAAAATCCTGTTCAATAGTCAAGCTCACTGTGTGTATGTTCAGGATCGCCTGCAATTTTTAGTTCCAATCTCCCCAAAGAAAACAAGATGACAACAGCGGGTCATGTTTGAATTTTATATTTTCTGCAAACCATTTTACTTTGAGGGATATTTTGTCATTGAAATTTCTGATGTAAACTTAGTTTCCCTTTCCATCTCCTTTATGGTGCCATTGCGAACTGCTGTAGACCAACCCTTCAATATTAAATTCATTTGAATTCAATAGCCTGATAAAGAATCCTGCTCGTCTACTTCACCATCAGTGGTAACAATAGTCCGTAGTTTTACAATCTTTGTTTGTGAAATAATGATGCATGAACCACACAAGAAAAAAGCTATCACTATTACCAAGATGAATGTTCTTTACTATTTTGGAGTTACTGTTATTACTACTCTTTTATATCTTGTTAAAGCTGGTGTTCCTTTATCCGTAACTTTTAAAATAAAATGAATGGTTTGTGTACTTTCCAAAATAGGTGCTGTTATTGGAATATCATACAAATTTGGTGAATAAGGCCTGGTACTTACGATGCCTTTATAAGTTCCTGCTTCCGGATATTGAAACCATAAATAACTCATAGAGTCACCATCAGGATCTGTGGTGCCTGCGGCATTTAAATGAAACTGTTCGCCGGACTTAACAATCAAATGATCGTTGTGTGCCAGCATTGGAACTGGCGGATGATTGCACTCATTGAAGTTCTTTGTTGTCCATAACATCCTTGCTGCAAAATCATGTTGAAATTCCTGTCGCCAGCGCCAGATGGTTTCCCTGTTACCGGTATAAGATTTTTTATCAATCGCTGATACGATGGAATCATTTGCATTCGTCCAGATAGCTCTTGTTTCAGGTTCATCCCTGGGCCAGTTTTATCTTTTGAACATGCCTGTGTTGGAGTCTTCAAAGCCGGGCAAATACAATTCGTAACGACCACCCCAGCCTCCAAAGTTGGGATGCTCCGGATCGTTCAAGCCATTACTGATCAAACTTAAAAAAGCCGGTGTATCGCCTTCCATACCATAAGCCACATCCCGATAGGCAGCACCCAGCGGACCATGCCCCTGCTGAATATTTTTTGCCAGCCAATCACCGGAAACAACTTCCGTATTTGAACCCGGCATTAGAAAAGCAATGCCGAGCCAGGTAGCTTTTGCATAATTATAACCCGGTGTTACCACATAAAAAATGGTTGGGGAATTCTTCCGTATCCAAGGCCCGGTATCATCCTGGTCTGAAATGGTATAGACTCTTATTTTTTTGTATAATTTTTCTGCTTCGGTTGCACTCTTTGTATTTTTTATTTTCCACAGTGCCTGTGCCAATGTATTACTGCCACCCCATACCGGGAACCAAACAGGTCGATCATCATTTTTCTCCAGTACTTTTACGATCCAGTCTGATCCTTCTGAATTTTTATTATCCCCACTCCCTGCATACCATACACAGCCAACCCCTTTTTTACTTTTAATTTTAATTGATCATAAGTGGTATATCCTTTTTCATGCTTCAATAAATTGGGTTGAATTTTTTTATAGGCATCCAGTACTTTGATCATACTTTCAGGTGCTACTCTTGTTTGCTGGTGAATGGAAGTAGTTGCAATCAATCCTTCCACATCCCATTGATTGCAATAAGTAAGAAAACGTATGAGGGATTGTGTATCATCCGGATCGGCTTCAATATCAGAAAGCAAAAGCACCCTTAATTTTTTATTTGCCTGTGCACTTGTTAAAGCAGGCATGCAAAATAAAATCAACAGAAGCACTGAGAATATTGTACTTATTTTTTTCATGTTTTTTATTTTATGTACTCAACTTTATTACTGCTATGTTGCTATTCATTGCTCATTACTCCTCATTCATTATTCATCTGCTTTGATTAAATAATGACAACTTGGAATAAAAATCATCCATCAACAGGTACACATCCAATGCAGTATACACCCTTATATTTCTACCCTTATGATTTACTTCATACAAACCCTGGTTATTAATAATTGGCGAAGGACGCAACACATAAAAACTTGACGAAGGATCTGGTTCAAACGAAGACTGCAATGCAGTTAACAGCACCAACGGACTATCACCTACGATATAAGTTTCACCTACATTGAAATTATATTTCACGGACATCTTCATAATACGTTCAATGTTATTGGAGAGGTACTCTCCTATTTTTCCCTGTGTTTTTACTTTCAGCAACAAAGAAGAATAAGGCATCATCACCTGCCGGTAAACATTCCTGGGGATTTGCCAAATGTTAATGGCAGATTTATTAAAAATTACCTGTCCTGCTTTGAGATCAATTGCTAAGTTATATTCAAGGCTTGTATAGCCCGGCGGAGGAGTTGCCAGTTCAGCGTATTCTGGTCCGCCAATCCAAATCACTGTTAAACGGCTTGCAATTTTTGGTTCCTGCAGGTAAGCACTAGCAATATCTGTAAGACCTGCACCACATACCACATACAAAGGCAGTTTGGTATCTTCTCTCATGGCTTCTTTTATAATTGCATTGGCTGCATCTGATTGCTGTGCAGTACTGTCGTTTTCCAATGCATTGTTCGATCCTTGGTAAACAGGAAAAGTTTTGCCAAGATTCATGATATTTAATACATCTTCAATTTTATTTTTTGCATTGGCAGCAGTTTCTTTAGATAGATCGAAGCCATCCCCGGCTTTTAAGTGGGAACCGATGATGCCACGTATTTCAACAGAAGGAGACAAAAGATGCTGTACCAATTGAAACAGTCCATCGGGATCGCCACCAAAATCATTGTCAATGATAATACGCATCCTTGGTTTAACTGCATCTTCAGGAAATATACTGCCCGTCTTTTTTACAGGATTACCTGGTTGAGCAAATAGGTTTATGCTTAGCAAGCAAAGTACCATCGTGATGACAGGAAACCTATTGTGCATTTTTCTTATTTATTAATTCGAACATTTTTCATTACTTGCTTCCAGCCTGCATAAAAAAATTGCCAGCTGTACAAATCCTCTTGCAGGTAAAGCTGGCATTGAAATACTTAACAGGATTATCAAAATCTTTATTTATTCTTATAAGCCTTGTCTAAAAATTCATAACGGGCATCGTTGGCCGCATTCACTGTTTTTGATTCTGTATTTAAGATCATCACAGGCGGCTTGGCTTCACCGGCTTTTGCAGCAGTCCACTCCGGCAGCTTATCAGCATTTGGATTTCCTGTTTTAATAAAATTGGCAAAGTAGCTTAACATTGTTTCAGAAACTTTGAAATCATCTGCCGTCCATGCATAATCTTTTACTAAGTGTAAATTACCCATGCAATATTCAATCTCACAAGCATGCGGTGCTCCTAAAGCAGGCGGAGGTTTTGGTGCATTGGGATCAGCTTTTAGTGTGCCACCAGCTAAGCCGGAAGCAAGGGAATTATCTGCTAATGGTGGACGGAGCTTGCTGTATAAATAACGATACACCGGCTGTGAACTGTTGTTGCGATGCAGATCAAACCATTTCCAGGTGCTGTAAGAAATGAATCTGTCTGATGCTAACTGTGTAGCAGACATTTCAATTTCCTGATCAGAGCTATGCGGATACAATTTCAACACTTCTTCAAAATCGTTTGGATATTCTGCTTTTACCCTGGCAATAAAATTTTCTTCTTTAAAAGGCTGTCCATACATAAATGCGCCTGCAGGAATTTCAGCAGAGTTCCATCCAACCAGCAATGGCACTTGCGCCTGTTCTTTTGCATTAAAAATTTGAGGAATGGTCTTAGGTAAAAAATATCCGTCAATCACTACCGGAAAACCAAAACGCTTTGATTCATTGTAAATTTCATACACTTCCCTTGTACTCAAAGCCCTCAATTTTGCCAGTGTTGAATAACCTGCTTTGGTTGCAAAATCAGCACCGGTTTTTTCTGCTTCTGCCAATGGAACAGGAGACAATGTTGGATTGATACCTGCACCACTTTCGCCAATAGCTCCTGCAATTAATTTCTTTGCCAGCGGCGAAGCCATTTGATAACTTACAGAAATAGAACCGGCAGACTCTCCTGCGATCGTTACTTTTTTTGGATCGCCGCCGAACGCCGCTATATTTTTTTGCACCCACTGCAATGCAGCTACCTGGTCAAGCAAACCATAATTGCCGGAAGCTTTGTAGGGTGATTCTGCACTTAACTCCGGGTGAGAAAAGAAACCAAAAATATTCAGGCGATAATTACAGGTGATCACAACAATACCCTTTTTTGCCATACTCTCTCCATCATATCTTGGCTCAGAGCCATCACCGGCAACATTGCCACCACCATAAAAATAAACCAGCACCGGCAGGTCTTTCGTATTGCGTTTGGCAGGTGTCCACACATTGAGATAAAGACAATCTTCACTCACACCATTGGAACGGGAATTCATGTCTCCAAAAACGATTGTTTGCATTGGGCGTGGACCAAATTTTTTCGTTTCTTTTACTCCTTTCCAATTAACAAGTGGCTGAGGTGCCTTCCAGCGAAGGTTGCCAACAGGTGGTTTGGCAAAGGGTACACCAAAGTATTTTTGTATACCTGTTTGTGTATCGTAATTCCCTTCAATCATTCCATTTGCAATCGTTACCTGTACAGCAAACGCATTGGTTGACTGTGTGGCTGCTTCAAATTTAAGGGCAACAATGAGTAGCGCTAAAAACAATGATTTTTTCATGATTTAAGAGTATTTTTTTTATAAACAATTCAATCGTTTTAACTATTGAGCGATTGTTGTTGTTATACAACTTGCGGAGTGAAATTACTAAACTGTAATTGATTTTCTTTGCGGAAACAAAACTTTGATTGGACAAATGAAACATGCACACTGAAAGTTGATACTATCAGTAACAACAATACTATCTACATTACTTGCTGAAAACGCTGAGGAATTAATAATTTAAAACCAATGTCGTTTAATTAAAGATAGCTGATATTACTGCGTTTTGTATAATTTTTCGATATAAAAAAACACTACAGTATAATAGGGCAAACATTTTAAGCGATACAACCAACATTCTTTATGACGAAGAATTTAAGCACCGTAACACCAACGGCACTAGCGTATTCATTAGAGATCGTAAATTAGGTTTTCAACTATTAATAATCTTCATTGCTAAGTTGTTACGAAATTCTATACAAAGAGAGCTAAATGATTTTTTTGCTAAAATTAATGATGCCGGTTTTAGCATTCAGGAAGTAACAAAAGGTGCCTTTTCAACGGAACGTTCAAAATTAAAATACACCGCATTTATTGAACTAAGCAACTAATCAGTTAACGCATTTTATAAACAAGCTCCCTATGTAAGATGGGGAGAGTTTAGGGTATTAGCCTGCGATGGAAGCACTGTTTTATTACCTAAATCAAAAGATATTTCAAAAGATTTTCCAGTTACGGATTTTGGCAGAAATGCGGATTGTCAAAAATCTTTAGCAAAAATTTCCTTGATTTGTGACGTGTTTAATCAAATCACTTTAAATGCAAAACTGGATGCTTTTAAAACGCATGAGACTACCCTTTTTAAGCAACAGTTAGAAGAAGTTGAGTTTATGTCCAACGATTTAATATTGCTTGACAGGGGCTATCCCAGCCTGGGTTTGCTGTATGAGTTGCTTCAACGAAATATTCATTTTTATGTGCGGCTAAAAGATAATTGGTGGAAGGAAGTAAACAAAATGCTGGAAGATGGTGATACAGACAAAATTGTAAAATTTGCACTTAAAAAAATCAGCAGAGCCTGGCCAAAAAGTTTAATAGCACTCAAACAGATTTTAAAGTTCGTATAGTTGTAGTAGAATT
The DNA here is from genome assembly GCA_043788995.1 of Chitinophagaceae bacterium. GTDB lineage: Bacteria > Bacteroidota > Bacteroidia > Chitinophagales > Chitinophagaceae > Ferruginibacter. Next base: position 25,617 of record JAYWII010000056.1, read on the forward strand.
AGATAATGGTAATAAAGAAATATTGTGCACCAGTTTGCTTTGCCCAATTGATCCCACGCCGGAAGATTTAAAATGGCTTTATCATCAAAGATGGACAGAGGAAGAAGCCTATAAAATATTAAAAACCAGAATTGATTTAGCGAATTTTTCGGGCATGACAAGCCTATCGGTAAAACAAGATTTTTATGCCGCAATATTTACAATGAATATGTGTGCAATATTGGCTCATCCCATTTCAGAAAAAATCAGAACCGAAAAAACATTACAAGAAAACATCCACGAAAAATTAATAAAACCAATGCCATAAGTTTTATTTCAAAATCGTGGGTGGGAATATTTATAAAAAGAAAATTCAATCAGTGTTTAGTATATTTTGATAAAATGCTTATTAACACAACAGAAGTCGTCAGACCAAACAGGCATTTCCCCATAAATCATAAACAACAAAAACCAAAATCTATGAATTATAAGCCATTATAGTGAAATCTTAATTAAACGACATTGAGTATAAATTGATTATCCCGGGTCTACTTTAACCAGGCCCCCCATCAATCAGGGCATAAAAAAAACCTTATCCAAAGGTGTCACTACAGGAGATGCATCAGGGTTAGTATCCATAATATCCGCCATGTAATTCCACCATTTTTGCATAAGGGCCTGTTCCGGCAATGCATCCATCGCTGCTAAATTGTCCGTTTTAAAAACAGCAAACAATGCATTGGTGGAGTGGTCATGAAAAATAAAATAATCATGAATGCCTGCAGCTTTTAATAATGATTTTAATTCCGGCCATATATCATCATGCCGTTTTTTGTATTCATCTTCTAAACCCGGGAGCAACTGCATTTTAAAAGCGATGGTTTCCATAACAAGCAATATTTAACATGAAAATTGTTAGCTGTAAAGTTGAAATAGTTTTATAAACTACCAGCAAAATTCATCATTTAATTTTAATGACTGATTGCAGTAGCATAAGAAAATCTTTAAAAAATTTATTTTGAAAACTAAAATGGTGATGGGCTAATACAGGTCCAGCCACCATCTACAATGATTGTTTGCCCGGTTATATGCCTTGCTTTATCTGAAACTAAAAACAAAGCAGTATCAGTGATATCTGTTACTGTTGCGGCCCTGCCCATTGGCGTTATTCTTTTCCAGGTGGCTGCATATTCCGGATCATCCAATGTTCGTTCCGTTAATGTAGCACCAGGTGCAATGGTATTAACATTGATTTTATACTGAGACAGTTCTATCACTAAATTTTTTGCCAGCATTTCTAAAGCGGCTTTACTCATGCCATATGCTGCCAGGTCTTTGTGTGCCTGGTGACCGGTTACTGAAGAAGTAAATAATAATGAACCACCTGCTTCCTGCTTTTTCATTTGGTTGGCCGCAGCTTGTGCTAAAAAAAAGGTGCCGGCTAAATTCACCTGCATTACCCTGGAAAAAGATTCTGGTTTATAAGTGAAAAAATCACCGTACAAAGTAATCCCAGCATTCGCAATCACCACATCCAGGTGGCCAAATTGAGACATTGCTGTATCCACCATTTTTTTAATAAATGCGGTGTCACCGGAATCGCCTGCAAGCGCAATGCAATCACCACCGGTATTTTCAACAATACGTTTCACTGCACTGTCAGCTAAACCCTGATCAACATCATTTAAAATAACATGAGCACCTTCTTTTGCAAGACTGCTGCAGATCTCATAACCAATACCCTGCCCGGCTCCGGTTACAATGGCCACTTTGTTTTTGAAAGACATTTCTTTTTAATTATGAGTGATTCTTTCCCAATAGTAATTGGGAATTCGCTAGTATCAGTATACGTATATAAACCTTTGGGCAATGCAGTTCCATTATTATTAATGCATTTAACTTTCATGAGTAATAATTTTAGTTACGTTTTGGCACATTTAAACCTTCTTCATTGCCACTTCTTCTATCCAATAGCGGCCACCCGTTAAATTATAAAGTTGCCTAGTAACGTCTCCCAGTAAGCCATGAGCAGAGCCGGGGACGTTGCGCCTGCCAGAGCTTACAGCCCACTTCCATTAAAATACAAATACATGACTCTTTTTACCGAATGGTATAAAGATAAATAAACAGTGGGTATATTTTACCTATTGCATACTTTCTTTACCCGGCGCAACGTCCTAGCAACCCACATTGCACGGCAAAGGACGTTGCTGGAAATTTTATTAAGGAAACAGTGGTTGCATTTGCAGGGAGACATGGCAAGGAAAAGGAATGTTTGTTCTAAGAGTAGTAACAACCCGGCACAGGAAAGCCAAGCCACTTACCTACCCCTCATTCCTGCGCCTAACAGCTTTTCGTTTGCGTAACACTCCTGCACCTGTATGAATAACCGAACTGCTTCTGCAAATACCACAACTGAAATAGCTTTCAGCAAAAAAAGAAAGTGGTTCCCTTCAAGAAAGAAACCACTGATCGTATCGGGGGACAGCTTAGTAATTTAGTATTTATTTGCCGGCGTAAAATCTTTTTTCAGCAGCCAGCCTTTAGTAGTTTTTTTTCGCTCATTAATAAATATCACCTGGACAAATTCATTCGTTTCATCCAATACTTTAAGGGTTGCATCACCCACCGTTAAGTAAGCATCACTCTTACTGCTGTAATCGGGGCTCTTATAAAAATAAGTGGTATTGATAATCTTATACTCCTTTGCTGAACGAAGTATAGTTGTAACAGATGCTGAATCTGTAATCCCGTTTTTTTTGCCAGGTTTGGTACCCGTGTTTACGGATGGGATATTGATATTTTTTTTAGAATTGATCTTAAGTTTCTTGATTGGCTTATTTGCATTCATAGTGGATGAATCAGCAGTGTTAATTAATGTCCGATTCACTTGCAAAGCTGTATCTGCCTGAACAGGTTTTCCCGGGTTATATATTTTATTGTATGCTGTAAAACCTGCTACACCAAATGCAATAAGCAGCACTACAAAAAACACAGATTTTGAAACACCGTTCCGTTTTGACGTTTTATATTTTGCCTGGTACAATTCATTATCCCTGCTGGCAACCTGTTGTTGTAAGTCGTTCAGCAATTCATCTTTCTCAGCTAGCTGTAGCTGCAGTTTTTGAATTTCTTTTTTCCATATGGATCCATCTATCTGGAATATTGCCGGTTCTGCAGCTGACACATTCGTAACTCCATTCCTTTCCTCTTTAACTGTTCCCAGATGAATAAATTCCTGTATTTCACTTCCGTTCCTGAAACGTTTTAAGGGATTTTTTTCCAGGCATTTATCTATCATACTCAATAACCAGAGTGGGATATGCATTTCCCTTTCCTGTTTATCATTGCCCCACAGATCCTGTATGATCTGCCGCCTGAGTGAAATAATATCTGGTGGCAATGTTTCCATATGTGCCAGCATCACTGTATTACGTGCCATCTCACCCTTGCCGGTTAACGGAAACGGAACAGTGCCTGCTAACAATTCAAATAATATAATTCCGTAACTGTAAATGTCCGTTTCAAAAAGTGTTTCACCACTACTTTGCTCTGGTGCCATAAATTCTATAGCTCCGGCATAACGGATACTGGTGCGTCTTTGTTCATCCGACATCACAGACAAACCAAAGTCCAGCAAAATGTAATTGCCAGTATGCTGGTTAAATTTTACGTTGTTACTTTTTATATCGCCATGCTTGATGCCGGCACGGTGGCAATGTGCCAATGCATTGGCTAACTGGTCTGCTACTTTAATGGTTTCTTTAATGGTGAAGACTGATTCGTAAGGAGGTTTTAGTAACTCTCCTAAATCAGGGCCTTCAATATATTCCATTTCAATATAAGGAAGATTGCCCGAGCTGGTGATACCTGAAGCAATGATACTTACCACATTTGGATTGGGAACTTCATTTACTTTTTTTAGTTTCTGTACTTCATTTTGAAAGGAAGTAAAATGTTTATCATCCTCCGTTTCGCTGTAAATAGGAGTTGGTAAAATCTTGATGGCAGTGATAATCTCTCCTGTCTTTCTTGCTTTATATACCGAGCCCTGTCCTCCCGATTTTAATGCACCGAGATTTTCCAATCCTTCTGTTATCGTAAATACTTTTGCCATGTTATTGTTCGTCGCCGGAATAAGTGAATTCAAGTACTGCAGCGTCACCTAAAATTATTTGATCACCTTCCTGCAGGCGATGACCGACCTCGATAGCCTGCATCTTTATTAACACACCTTCCGAGGTACGCACTTTCATTTTATTGTTAGGAGGAATACCGCCTTCATCTGCAAAAACTAAAAACGAACCACTGTCTGCTTCCCATTCAATGTGTGCATGCTGGCGGCTCACCGCACGGTTTTTTTCAACAGGTTTAAAAGCGATGCTGTTTTTCCGCATATAATTTCCTGCAGCCTGTACCCTGGCTTCACGGCCAATATTGATCCTTCCCACATTTGAATCAATCAAATAGGTTTCGTTTTCTGCTTCGCCATTCAGCACTTTTATAAAGGCCCTGTTCTTTTTATTGCTCAGCCCCGATTTTTTAGTGGATATAAAAACTGCTGCATCAATATCCTTTACAAGATCAGCCTGTGGCGGAAATTGATCTGTAAAGGACACTTCAAATTTGAAGGAAGGTGATAAGGTGATAGCATAATCGTCTGCTATTCTTTGCACCTCTTCTGTTTTAAATTTGCCTGGAACGTTTGCAAATACAGCCGCTTCATACAAATGTTTGTCAGCATCACTGCAATGGATAAAAAGATATACACCCATGATGTTGGCTCCTTCCCCACCCTGGGATCTTTGCAATTTTTCCTTGATGAACTGCAATAAAATATTGCGGATCGATTTTACGTCAAGCGGACGTTCTTTAAACAGGTTGAACATATATTTAGTGATTCTTTATAAAATAATTTAATTGCTTCATCCTACATCATCTAACACTTAATTCATCCTGGTATCATTGGCCACCGTCATTGCTGTTTTCTTTAATGGCTCAAAACTTTTTATATAATTGCGTTCCAGTAATAATGGAACAATATATTTACCAGCCAGTCTCACTGCATCACTTGAACCCTTTGTGCCTTCAATGCGGATGCAAACCACCAGGTGCCCCTTCCCGCTAGTGGAGGGTGCAAAAAAAACATACCAACCATCATTGATGCTTTCGCCTTTAACAATTCTTTCAGGTGTGCCTGTTTTACCTGCAACTAATATTCCCAGCTTGTTCTTCTTTGGTGCACTTTGTTCTCTCATGTAAGTGGCGAGGTATTGTGCATACAGTGAATCTTTTGCAATTGAAACACCCGGTTTAGCATTCACTGCTTTTCCATTTACATTCAGCACATACCGGTTTGGAACCATCATACCATTGTTGGCTATACCTGCTGCCATCCTTGCCACCGCAGCCGGTGTAGCTACCAGTTCCCCCTGCCCCCACGACATACCGGAAACCCCGATAGCTCTTGTGCGGCGTATGTTTTCAGGATTATACCGATGAAGGCTTTTGAATTCTGTTTCTCTCCATACCGTTCTCCATTTATCCTGTTGTGCATTGTTACCTGTTTCATTTTCAAAATAATATCCGCCAACACCATGCAGGAACATCCCGGATTGCATGTAGAGCGTTGCCATCTCTTCCTGCAATCGTTCTTCATTGGCAAGCCGGATAAAAAATGAATTATTGGATTTTACAATGGCCTTCTCAATGGTGATCAAACCTGCTTCATCCGGTTCCGGGCCGGTTACCCGGATCAGATCTTTTTGAAAAACCCGGATTGTTTTTTTTGCAGCAGCCAGTCCGAGTTTATTAAATGCTGCCATAGCTGTAACCAGTTTTGCAGTAGAGCCCGGTTGGGTGGCATGTGTAAAACCAATATCTGTGTTTACATTCCAGCCGGGTAATTTATTGACCTCGTTTTCGGATAAGCTTAACCGTTCCCAATCATTCACTGGTGGTAATGGCCAGCAGGCAGAGGCGATCACATCACCTGTACTGTCTTCCATCACCACTACAGAAACTCTTTTCCTGTTCACACTGTCATCATCCTGTATCGCCAGTTCAATCTTTGTTTGTAAGGCAGCGTCCATGGTTAGTATAACATCCCGGTTTCGTTTTTTAAATTCTGTCACTTCATTGCTGTTGATGCCTGCCACCAGCAGGTCTGAAAGAGCACTGTAATCTCTTTTTGTTACGGTCATCTCCGTTGCTGTTGCCGGTAAAAATCTTTCCGGACGAAAACTATTTGCACTCACCTGGTATTTAACAACCGGTGCAGGAAATCCCCTTAGCTCAGCCGCATGTGCATATTCTGCAAAATATCCATTATTGCCACCAGCAAAAATTCCCGTGTTGGCATCGCCTGTCCAAAAAAACATGTACTCTCCAAAAGGATAATAACGGTCTAATCTTTTATAAGCCAGCGATTCTATATTTTCAGCCGGTATTCCCAAGGCAACCAACGAATCTTTTTGATCCTGTACCAGCCTGGCATCACTGGATGCCAGCAATCTTCCATTCCTGTCATACACATTGCCCGCCTGCAGCCTGTTCATTAAAATATTAATTCTTGGATTATAACTGTACATCCGCATACCACTGCGATCGGCTACCAGCGAAGGTTCTGTGATCCATTTCCTTTCATTGAAGGTGTAGCCGGATACATTGATTGCTAACAACAAAATTGCTACGCAGGCCGCCAGTAAAGCAGGCATTAAATTTTTATCCTGCCGCTGCGTAATGTATTTCATCTGTGCCTGCGATCCACTCAGCCTTGATACGCTCAATAAAAATCCTGCAGCGATCATACTGCACAACAACGAAGTGCCGCCATAACTAATGAATGGCAATGCCACGCCGGATAAAGGCAATGCTCCGGTTGAACCTCCGGCGATCAATAAGAACTGAACAAATGTTCCAATGCCTGCGCCAGCACATAAGTAAAATAAAAAAGGTGCGCCTGCATGTCTTCCAATAATAATGGAGCGGTGTAAATAGATCAGGAACAAAATAAAAATACAGGTAATACCGGCCCAGCCAAATTCTTCGCCAATGGCCGGGAGTATCATATCTGTATGTGCTTCCGGAATGGTCTTGGCAAAACCTTCGCCTGCTCCCTGACCTGTTATACCACCGGTTGAAATGGCCCAGATACCATTGGCCACCTGGTCACCACCATACACCTGGTTGTCCCATGCATTTGACCAGATGGCTTTTCTATCTACCAATCTTTGTATTGGGCCCGGTATTATTTTAGCCAGTACCTGTATCTTATCCAGCAATAAAAATCCACTTACCACTACTAATGCCATTACTGCTGATTCACTCAATTTCTTTTTTGCGATCAGCATGTACAAGGCCAATGCTGCGATTGTAATGCCTGTTGCATACCAAACATTTTTTAATGCCCACACCGCCACCGCATACAAAACCATAGCTGCAACCACCTGCATAAAATCGCCCCTTGAAAAAGAAAAAAGTATAATAAAGGTAAAGCAACATACAATAGCAGGGCCCAAATCGCCCAATACAAGAAACAATAAAATGGTAGTAACAATTGCAATCACAGCAAAGACAAAAAAGGATAATCTTTTATTGAATGAAGGATATTCTGAGATGAACTTTTCATTTTTTGTAAAGAAGCCGGCGAGAAAAAAGATCACCATGTATTTAACCAACTCACTCGGCTGAAAGCCAAACAGGTTTACTTTAACGCCGCTTCCTTCAGGGCCGGTACCAAACAAAATAGTCAATAATAACAATCCCATTGCACCAAGCGCCCATGGCCAACCGTTAGCTGCTCCTGGTTTATCTTTAAAAATGAACAAGCGGAAGAAGCCGGAATCTGGTGTAAATTTTTTCAGGTTGATGAACTGCAGCACCAGTATACACACCAGGCCAATGCAGAAATAAATAAAAGTGCTTTTAGCCAGGAATCTGTCCCGTAAAGGGTCCTGCAAACTGAACAGGGTGATGAAAGAAAGCCCTGTCAATATCATAATAACGGGTAAGAGTAACTGGTCAGTACCGGGAGAATGTATGGTAAAGATTAAATGCAACAACAGGAAGGAGGAAAAGAAGGTGATGATAATGATCCAGAACCAACTGGTTACTTCTTCCGGCGTTCTTACAATAAATGCCTTTTCTTTTTTGAAGGTGCTGAAATCCTTTGACGAGAAAAGCCGCATGGTATGCGGTGACTGCACAAATTTAAAATTGGCATCCCCATCGAGTTTTTCAATACCCTGGGAACGACCAAATTCATAACCCGGCTGTAGTGGCAGTATTTCATAAGATCTGTTTTCAGGTAACCCTGAAAAAGCAAATTTGCCAGAAGCATCCGTACGGGCATAGGCATTAAAAGACAGCAACTGTAAATTGTTGGCCGAATCAGGAATGAATATTTTCCTGGTGCCGTTTTTAAATTGCGCCCTGTTATCCGCTTCAAACTGGTTAGGTGTGTTACTACTATCCTGCGACACTAACAATTTTAACCTGATCAACACTCCTGGTGCAGGTTCATTGTTTTGATTGTTGATGACACCAGTAATATTATATTTTCCTTCATCAACATTAGTTTGAGATGTAACAGCTAACGGATGTGCTTTTTCTTTTTCAAAGCTGATGGAATCATTTTCAGAAAAGCCCAATAAATTTCTTGATAACACCACCCTTTTTTTGAATGACTTTCCACCTTTTAAAAAAGCCTCTTCTGCATTTACAAAATATTTTTTCTTATTCAGTTCCCCCACATTATCCATTGCTGAACCAGTATGTTTTGCAGACAGCGTTGCAGCAACAAATGCAATATCTTTTGGATCCTCGAAATACAAACCTGTTTTCAGTAAACGCTCCATGTTTTCAGCAGGCTTACCGTCGTTGAGCTTGATCATCGTACCATTTTCCAAACGGATATGCACTTGTGCAAAATCCCGTTCCAATACGGAAAACAATTTCCAGAAAAGCAGGCCCATAATGACACCAATGAGCACCAGGCAAAGGCGTTCAAGCTTTCTATTGTTAAACCATTGGACGAGACTGGACATTTACTTTTTCAGGTTTGAGTTGTTGATAAATATGGAATCGCTGAATCTTCCTGATATTACCAAATCAGGGAGCGATACTAAATACTGAACCGGCACCCGGCAATTAATAAAGCGTACATTCTTCAATGTGATATTGTTCTTTTGCAGCAGCAGGCCCACATCAAAGTTTTCAAATACCAGGCTGTCCAGTACAATCTGTTTAGCAGTTGAATTGATGATGACAGCAGGTCCTTTGTATAAGCTATCAGCCCGGAGTATGGCGCCATTGCCCCACAGAATAAAACTGTCTTTAGTGATTGTGATGGGTTCGGTTACTTCCAGCAGCATTCCTTTTTCCGGCAAACTGTAAGTCTTGCCTAAATCATTTGCATGTGAGATCAGTTGAATGAGTTGTTCATTTTTCTTTTGTATAACCTGTGCAGGCATCACAGCCTTTGGCCGGGTATTTTTCTGAAACGCCACTGTGAGGATAGTCACCAGCAGCCCAATAACAAAAATGGTTAGCCATGCCATCCGGCTGCGGCGATTCTTTTTTGCAGCAGCCATATGTTCTGTTGCAGATGCTTCGCTTTTTACTTCTGTTGATTCTGTCCGATCTTTTTTTCTTTCAACAGGAACGGGCACCAGTGGTTGCTTTGGTTGTTTAGGATGTTCCACTAATACTGCAGTGATATTATCGCTTCCTCCGGCATCATTCGCTGCATCCACCAGTGCCCTTCCTTTTGCAGCAAGGCTTTTCTTTGTGGTTAATATGGATACAATCTTTAATGAACTGATCATGTCCGTGAGGCCATCACTGCATAACAACAATAGGTCTCCTGAAAGAAAAGGAGATTCACCGGTCTCAATAAAATCATCTGCTGCAGCAATATCTTCTTCAAATCCCAGCGCTTTATTGATCTCATTGCGCCTTGGATGACGCATGGCTTCTTCTTCCGATAACCTGCCGGATTCCTCTAAAAATCCTACAGCAGAATGGTCGCTGGATATTTTTATCAGTGACCGGTCCCTCAGCAGGTAGATCCTGGTATCTCCCACATGTGCATACCAGCATTTGTTATTATTAATGTCGATCACAGCGCAGGTGAGTACACAGGCCATGTGTTCATTGCTGGCATCTGCTTTTTTCTCTTCGTTTATTTTTGCGTTGGCAGCAACAATCGCCTGCTGAAGGCTTTCAATAACATTATCTGAAAGTTGCTCCAGGTTTTTTATGATCACCTCACGGGCAATGGCAGCAGCTATATCACCGCCTTTGTAGCCACCCACACCATCTATCACACAGGCAACCAAATACTGCTTATGCAGTATTTCACGGGTAAAGAAAGTGTCTTCATTCTTCTCCCGGCGTTTGCCCTTGTCCGTTATGCCATAAAAATACTCAGCCATTTTTGTGCGTTTGCTTAATGTCAGAAAAATGTGCCACCAGTAATACCACACTGATCACCAATAATCCTATCGCCAATAATTTGTCCATGTTATACTTTAAATATGTTGATAGATACAATGCCGTTCAATACGATCTTTGAGTTCATGGGAAGCTCTGTCCACAGTGGCGCATTTTTATCACTGTGCTGCACTTCATTTTCATTCACAATCGTCTTTTCTCCAAAAGAAGCCAGGAAAAATTTATCCGCAGTTTTATCATAGCGGAGAGAAAGATGCGGAGTAGATACCCATTCAGAAGGAATGCGGAAAACACCCGGCTGGTCTGGCTTATCATCAATGCCGGATATCAGGAGCTCCTCATTTTTTACTAAGTATTCCAGCTTTTTACCGGCATATTGTTTATCCGGCAACGTTGCTTCCAGGCGGGCAAAATACTTTGGAACTTTGGGGTCATTCACATCACCCAGTACCAGGTTTTCATTCCATGGTATCTCGTAATATCCGTCGCTGTAAAAAGTAAAATCTTTTAATATCTCATCTGCAATATCAAATGTTTGTGCAATACCTGTTTGGCGGGGAATAAAAGTGACACGTAGATTTTCTTCTTTCTGTTGCACATTGCCAGGCAGTAATTTTCCAATAAAACTTTTATCACCTTTTTCATAATCAGGATGAGAAACAAAACGGAAGACCCATTTGTTAGCAGAGGCGGTTACCTTTTTTCCTTTTTGCCGGTGCTCCTGTAAAATATTATAGAATGCCTTTACAGATTCTTTTATGATCAGCGAAAAGATACCCCTGTTATTATCCATGAACTTATTATAATCAGGCGGGCTGAAACAGATAATGTATTCATGATAAAAAATGATCCGGTCTGCAAAGGATAGTTCAGCAACAGACTCACGGAATTTTTCTATGATGTATTTATATACCTGGTCCGGGGTCATGGAAGCCGTTTCAGTAACGCCGCCTTCTTTTTTAAGGAACCAGTTTTGCACGCCGGAGCGTTGCCAGAACGTTGGTTTTGTAGTTGTGTGCATGGGTTATCCGTTAATGTTGTCAGTAGTGAGTGGTGAGTGGTGAGAGTTACTGACAACTCACTACTCACCGCCGGTAGTTTATTCCACACAAAAAGACACATGCCTTCCTGTGATTGCATAAACCTGGTCCAATAAATATTGTGCAGTAAAATTCCGGTGCCGATAAGATACTTTAAGGTGAAAATGGTTTTCTCTAAACTGAAAGCGTTTGGTAAGCAGGGCTCATGCTGTAATATGAATGCATACTATAAAGAAGCCCTGTATTTGATAAGATGAAATTAATGGGTGATTTCTTAATGAATTGCCAAAGCTGGTAGTTGATTTAGTGAAAGAAAACATAAAGTTGCCTGGAAAATCGATACGAGCCTGCATCAGCATATCTTTAATTTTAGCACTTATGATTCATTTTAACCGCTTTATCTTTTTATCAGGATTTTGCTTTGCATGAAAAACGCTATAGATAATTATTGTATTGGCCTCCTGCTGATATACTACTACGTAAGGGAATTTTTTTAGTGCCGCCTGCCTGAAATGTTTATACACCCTTTTGTATGTTTTGGGATTGTTGAGGATAATACTAATGACGGTTTCTAATTGGTAAATGAAACGGATCTCAAGCCCTTTAGTTATTTGAGCATACCAATGTGCAGCTCCAATAATTTCATTTTTTGCTTCCTCTTTTATTTGAAGGGTATAAGCCATTATTTAATTTTCAATGCTGCCTTCTTTACATTTTGCCAGGTATAGGATTTACTGGTACCATTTTTATGCCTTGCTTTTCTGGAATCCAGTTCATTTTTCATTTCGGTAGTTAACTCAAATGCTGTTTCCTCAGCTTTGTTGGATACGATGGTGTACACCGCTTCCAGAAAATCTTTATCATTGATATCTTTAACCGCTTTGGTAATGTTTTGCTTTAATAACGTAGTGGTCATAACAATTGATTGTGCATTAAAATTACAAACAAATTTGTTTGGGGGTGTTTTTTAGTTTCATAGTTTTTACTGTGGTTAGAAATCAAAGCTGGTAGTTGATTTAGTGAAAGAAAACATAAAGTTGCCTGGAATAAATGATGGAGCTGACTTTTCCCGGATGGTTATATTGAACTAAAGCTGCAGATTTTCACTAGTTCTCAAATTCTCTTTCTCCCAGCCTTGTGCAATGGCAAGGATGTTGCGTATGCAGGAATTGGGTTACTACTATACAAACCCACTTTTATTTAATTATCGCAATGTCCCCTGCTCTGTTCATTGCCCGTTGAGAGACATTGCTGAAAATATTATAATTTAAAGAGTGGCAGTTTTTGATGGAAGAGGTTGGAGGGAATAAAGTAAGCCGGGCATAGCTTCGGCTGTTGGTGAGAGCAACCAACAGCGGCATCTGCGGAATAGGTTGGAGTATTGTGGACATACCAACAACGGCGAAAGGGTAAGAAAATAAAATTGGGAAGAATAAATTAAGAAAGATATTTTTTCATTGGTAGATCTTTTAGAGTTTATATCTTTCAGAAGATGGTCAGAAAAAATGAAAATAAGAATTTACTTTGTATAACCTGATTTTTGCAAAAAACAGCTGATCTTTAAAACTAACTTATACAAAAAATATGCATCTGCGCAAGTGCTTCCGAACTGCATTTATCCTGTTGATATCAACTACATCATTTACCAACATCCTGCAGGCCCAGGATAACGCATTATTAAAGCAACTGGAGCAAAGCCAATACCTGAGGAGTATTATGAAGGTTGATACTGTTGATGCAGGGTTAACCAGATGGTATAAAAAGAAAGTGATACAGTTCAGGGTGTTGCCCCTGGTTACAGATTTTTACAATTTGAAAACAGTTGGCCCAGGCACCATACAGATCAATCAGGCCATCACAAAATCAGGACAAGGCAGTATCCTGTTAGAAACGCCGGCAGCGCTCGCCGTAAAAAATCCCAGCAACCGCAGCTACGCTTCTGCTGAATTGATTCGCCCTTTAAAAGGAGAGAATTTAAACAGCTTCAATCGTTTTTCTGTTTGGGTTTATGCAGATGCTCCCGGTTTTTATTCTGTGTTTGTTGGATGTACCTTGTACAATGCCGGAAAAAATATTATGCCTGCGCCCGGCCGGTTTGAAGGCCAGCATTTTGAAACCATCTATCCAAATAAATGGCACCAGGTAATTTGGGAAATCCCGGATCTATACCGGGATTCTGTTACTGGCTTTGCTGTAAACATCATGCTTACCGGCTCTCCAAAAGGTGCAGCAGAAAATTTAAAATTGTATATAGATGACATGCGGATAGAACAGGTGGATGCAGAAAACAGCAGGGGATTTAATTTACGGAATGACGCTATAGCCTATAGCCACAGTGGTTATAAAACAGGTTCAGTAAAACAGGCATTGGTACAAAATGTATCGAACTCAGCATTTCAATTGCTGAATGAAAAAAATAAAATTGTATTTACAGGTGAAGGAAAAAAAATAGACAGTGGGTTTGTACAGCTTGATTTCAGTAGTTTCAATACACCGGGATACTACACACTTAAAATTGATAACAGGGTAACCAAAACTTTTGCAATAGGACAAGATGCCTATTTAGCCACGGCGTGGCATACACTCAATTTTTTCTATGCTGAAAGATGTGGTTATGATCAGCCGGGCATACACCAGCCCTGCCACCAGGATGTTGTATGTGTTCACCCTGATGGTAGAAAAATATCCGTGAGTGGCGGTTGGCACGATGCAGCCGACCTTACACAGGGGGTAGGTAATACTGCCCGTGGAGGAATGGCGATGCTGGAAATGGCTAAAGCTGTAAAAAATAAAAATAAGCAATTGTATCAGCGCCTGCTGGAAGAGGCAAGATGGGGATTGAACTGGACCATGCAAACCCGGTTTGGAGATGGTTACCGGGAAGGAGGATTGATCATTGGTATATGGACGGATAATATCACCGGTACCAAAGATGATATGGAAGGCAAGGCCACCAATAACCCGTTTGATAATTTTATTGCAGCATCTTATTGTGCCATGGCAGCACCATTATACATCAATGATGACCCTGTGTTTGCACGCTGGTGCCGTACCAGTGCAATAGAAGATTTTAAATTTGCCCGTGAAATGATGGGCATGATCGCAAATAATAAAAATGAAGTGGAATTGTATTCGCAGGCAACGGTATCTGCGATGCATTTATACCGGCTTACTCAGGAACAGGCTTACCTGGATTGGGCTGTGCAATATGCTCATGTGGTAATGGACTGCCAGCAAAAGGAAAAACGCAGGGATTGGTCTGTACCATTGCACGGTTTTTTTTATGAATCAAGAGAGAAGAAACGCATCCTGGAATTTTTTCATCGCAGTAATGAAGAACTGATGATGCAGGCGCTGAGTATGTTGCTGACGGATGCTCCCAAACATGCAGATGCAACTGAATGGAAAGCTTCCTGCCAGGCTTATGCAGATTACCTGCATGATATTTCAAAAACCATATCTCCCTATGGCATATTGCCGGCTGCTGTTTATGAATTGAACAATGCTGATTTTTCAGGTATCTATCATGAAGGGGACAGGGTAGGCATGCCTTCTATGGAAGAATACAATGCACAGGTGAAAAACGGAATTCCTTTATCAGCAAATTTTTATCTCCGCCGTTTCCCGGTAGCGTATCAGTTTCGTGGATTCCATGCCGTGCTGATGGGGAAAGCAAAAGCGGCATTGATGTTATCCGCTTTACTGGGCGATAAGGAATTAAAAAACATTGCCACCAGGCAACTGGAATATATTGTTGGCTATAATCCATTTGCCATGAGTACCATCTACGGAGATGGATATGATTATCCTCCTTTATATGGAGCCTATGCAGGAGATGTGGCAGGAGCAGTGCCGGTTGGAATAGAAACTTTTGAAAATGATGATGAACCCTATATGCCCATGCAGGTGAATGCAACCTATAAAGAAATATGGACGCATACAACCGCCGGCGTGATGATGCTGGTGTCGATGTTGATGAAGGATGAAAAATAAAATGTAGTTTTCTCCAGGCGCAAAACTCCGTCCTGTGGCCCCTTGTTACTAATGCTCCAAAAAATAAACTGTTTAAAAAATTTACTTCAACGCTCCAATTCTATTCGTTTTAGATATTCTAATTTCAGATGGTTTTTAAATGCACAAGCAGTAGTAACAAAAAGACACCTGACAGAGCCCGGCGGTTAATGCAAGTGTTTTCGCTTTTAAAATCTCCAATTACAAAAACTATCCTTGCAAAACCTCACCGTTAAATACGCAGGTACAGTTAAACAAATAATCGCCAGATTCTTACAAACACAATGGCAATAGCCACTGCACCTAAGAAAACTGCCATTCGTTTTTTGTTGCGTTGTCCATTGGTTTTTAAACTGAGTAAGGAAAGAATGAATGCAACTATTCCGATGACAGCAATGTAGTATTGGTATCCAAATGTCAACAGTTCTGTTAATCCAAAAAGCGCCCTTGTTTTACCAGTGGCCCTTATATATCGCTGTGCTATCTGAAAATTTATCACTAAGGTGATAACGATGGACAGGAGGCTAAGGAAGAGAGAGATGTTCAGGTAATACTTTTTCAAGAGCGTAGTTTAGTTGGTAAAATAAGGGTGTATTTATTCGTTATTAAATTTTGTGTGTAACCTGCTGGTTATCCAAAACCAAGCTAAGGCCATCGGAACAATTAAAACGAAAAACATGCGTGGTAATTCCTCTTCTATTACGCCGGTAATATTATTTTTTGTTCTGTCATGATTCAAAACCGTTGTGGTGATTAAGAAAAAAATTATGATCAGCAACGTGGTTATAAAAGCACCAGCTATTGCCACCAGGTATTTATTTTGAGATTTTACCAATACCAGGTAGCCTGCCTGCCTGCCTGATAAGAACATAAACGTAAACGACAACAGTATAAATAATAAAAAGTAGCCATTTGCCTGGTTGCTCATAAAAAATAAAATACCGTTTGCAAAATCCCCCTTTGTTTGATTGTACAATAAAAACAATTCATACAATAAAAAAAGCACTGCAGTCGCCTTTAATGCTTGTCTTCCGCCAAGGTTTTTTGATTCTTTACTATTCATTTAAATTACTTTACAAGCCTTCCGGCTAAGCAGTATTTTTACAGCTGATGATGATATATCTCCAGCTGGTAAACCAGCAACGCTTTAAAACTTTTGAATTGAGTACGGGCAACCAAGGCAGGCGTTTCATTCACCAGTCGGTGCAGGGTAGCCAGCTCCGTATCCATAAAAGAAGGATCGCTGAAATAGACGTAAGTGGCTTGTACAAAATTTTCCACTTTCGCTTTTAGCTCGGGGTAAGTATCATACAACCCCTGCTGCAGCCAGTTGCCCAGCATTGGTTTCAGAAAGTTAGTCTCCCGCCTTAAACCCAGTGCCATTTCTTCTGCATGGGGGATGCTTACAGTTTGCCCATCCAGCAATGGGGCCAACAGTTCCACCACCCGCTGACCGGAACTGATCAGTTCATCCAGGTCTTTCTTACCGGCAAAATACGCTGCATATTTTTCTTTAAGCATGCTGGCAGCATCATTCCCCTTTTCCATTGCCACTTGATGAAAAAATGCAGCGATGGTTTCATTGTGTTGCTGCAATTGTTGCTGCTGCTGTTCAATGGCAGCCTCCAGTTGTTTCAGCAGCGCCGGTGCTTCATCCTTTTCTTTTTTGTCACCCTCGTAATCAAATGTTTTTACTTCCACCTGGTTTTCGGTGATGGCTTTCAGGATGGCTGCATCCTGTTTATCACCCGCCTGCTTCTTAATCAAGCCAATCCATTCATCGGAAAACAATCCCTCAAAAGTTTTTTTGCTGATCACTGTTTTAGCGGCCTTACTGAAAACTGCTTCCATATCCAGTTCATGCAGCAGGTTGTCATCATAATAACCGTTGTATGCCACAGGCAGGTTGTACACGGCGATGTCCTGCTGGTATTTTTCTTTAAAAGCAGCAGCATTCATGTCCTGCTGCAACCTGTCGGCTGGCACTGACCGGTACACCATGTCAGATAATTGCTGCTGCAATGCTTCCGGTTGGTCAAATACGATCCAGGCCGGCCTGGTATCATTACCTGCTGGTATATTTAACTGCTGAAGGTGTTCATTCCTTTCTTCCCTGGGCGGGTGAGAGGCCCACTGGTTTTTAATATTGATCTTGTTGTATTGAAACTTTTTAAAGAACTCCTCATCTGCCACCGGGGTGGCATTTTGCAGGGGCAGTCGATTGTGTGCCGCATATACCTGCATTACCGCATCGTGGTTATGATAAATGTTTTGCAGCTTTGTTTTTTCACCCACCAGTTCGTCTGCTTTCTCCAGCACGGTTTGATAACATACATCACTGATCTCTATTTTTTGCAACGCCGAAATAAGATTGTTGCTGCCACTCACGCTGGCCGCTACCGCATCTGCATGAAATTCCATTTCCCTTGACAGTCCCATATAGTTTTTATTGATGAGGCTGTACATACCCTGCAGTATTTGCTGTATGCCTTTGATGATCTGTATGGTTACCCACACAAAGATGGAGATGGCCCAGTGGAGGCTGCCCCATTTTTGTAAAAAATTGCCATAGTCCTGGTTTTCGTACAGCATATTGTACACAGCTTTATTTACATTGTATACAAAGCTGCCCAGCTTCATGCTCCGCTGGGAGAAATGTCCAAACTCATGCGCCATCACTGCCTTAAATTCACTGAGGGTTAAACTGTTTACCAGGCCCAGCCCAATCTTCAGGTTCTTCCTTACCGGGAATATCATACTCCAGAAACTATCATTGTAAAATACACTGGCATTTACTTCCGGCGATACGATTATTTTTTTAGGAAACTGTGTTTGGGTATCGTTGGTTAACTGCCGGATAAAAGCAAACAGTTGCGGTTGTTCGCTTTCTGTGATGACCACCGTGCCGGACTCATCATATTTTTTTACAGAGAAAATAAATTTGATCAAAAAGATCACCACCATTACGCCAATGCTCATGATACCCACGCCGGCAATGATACCAATGAGGTGTCCAGAATGTACCATTACAGCAAAGCCGGCATAGATACATGCAATGGAAAGCAGGGCGGCCAGTACGATCAGTATCATGTACACGATAAAGAATAATACAATGGAGCCGAGTACCTTCTTTACTTCTTTTTTGAAATTGGCGGATGGGTTGGTGGCAGTGATTGGTACGTCTGCAGGGTTTGCAGGGTACAGGGATTGAGTCAGGTTCATTAGAGGTAGTTTTATAAGGGGAAGATAGAAAATGTTTTTGGATTGGAAAATATTTCAGAGCGAACTAAGCAGGTTGATTCACGCCACTGTTTCTCCAGGAGGTTATCTTTTTAAAAACTTTCCTTTAAGCAGTTTCTCTGTTACCTCCTCTTTTAAACTCCGGCTGATGGGAATGCGGTGCTGCTCTATGCGTAGCTCATTGCCCTCTATACTATCTACCCTGGCAGCAGCTATAATAAATGACTTGTGGACTTTAATAAAACGTTCGGCAGGTAAATAATCTTCCACCGATTTTATGGTGAGGTAGCTGATGTATTTTTTTGAAGTGGTCTGTATGGTTACATAATTCTGCAGGGCTTCTACAAATAAAATATCCTCCAGTAATATCTTCACCAGTTTGTTGTCGGCCTTAATAAAAAAATATTCCGCTGCAGTGGCGGATACCCCTCCTGTTGTTGCCGGCAGCTTCCGGGATTCATAAAACGCCAGTGCTTTAAGGGCAGCTTTTAAAAAGCGGTCAAATGAAATGGGCTTTACCAGGTAATCCAGGGCACTCACTTCAAACCCATCCAGTGCATACTGCGGATAAGCCGTTGTAAATATCACCGGTGGCGGGTTGGTCAATGTTTTAAAAAAATCAAGCCCGGTTATTTTAGGCATTTGTATATCTAAGAAAATTAGCTGTACTGCGCCAGTGCCCAGCAGCCCGGTAGCACCGAGTGCATTATCAAACGCTCCCAGCAGGTGCAGGAAATCAATATCTGCAATGTATTCCTTTAAGCCCGTTCTTGCCAGGGGTTCATCGTCGATGATGATGCAATTGATAACCTCCAATGGTAAGCTGGTATCGTGTTGGTTATTCATCATACATGGTTTGTAATTTCCAATTGCAGCTCCACCATAAAATTTTCACCTGCCTCTTTTATGGTGAGTACATGTTTACCTGGATACAATAATTGCAGCCGCCGCTTTACATTACTAAGACCGATACCGGAGTGAGCGTTGATATTTTTTTCTGCTGTGTCTTTTGAATTGACAACCTTAAAATGAAATGCGCCATTGCTCATACCC
The DNA here is from genome assembly GCA_043788995.1 of Chitinophagaceae bacterium. Lineage (GTDB taxonomy): Bacteria > Bacteroidota > Bacteroidia > Chitinophagales > Chitinophagaceae > Ferruginibacter. The sequence goes on from JAYWII010000056.1 coordinate 45,395, forward strand.
AGTTGCAACTGTATAAAATTAAGCTGATTTTTATGATGTGAAATATGTTTAAAAGCATTTTCAACAAAGGGAACCAGCAACAGCGGTTCAATCAAAAAATCTTTTACCGCAGGTGAGCAAGTAAATTCCACTGCATAGTTTTCATCCTTGCGGATTTTTTGCAGGTCCACATAGTCCTGCAGGTAAGCGATCTCTTTTTCCACCGGTATGCGGTCACCATTCATCTCATATAATTGGTACCGCAGCATCCCGGAAAATTTATGCAGTGCATCTCTTGCCACCGTATTACTTTTATCAATCAGGAAATAAACGGAGTTGATAGAATTAAAAAGAAAGTGTGGGTTGATCTGTGATTTGAGAAAATTCAATTCTGCTTCTGCTTTTTCCTTTGCCATTTCCACCATGCGCTGCTGCATACTGGTATAATCCATCATTAATTTAAAAGCGGCACCGGATAGCACCAACAAAAAATGAGGAATTACATTATCATAAATTCTTGTTTTTAAATTACCGGAAAAACTCCGCAGGGCAGGGCTGTTCATCACGTAGCTGAGGACGTACATTTTACCAACACTGCTGATAATGATCATGCTGACAAAGGCCAATGCAAACCAGCCATATTTTCTTTTATACAGGAGTTTGGGTATTAATAAATAATTGGTCACATACAGCATCAGGGCCAGGTCAATTACTTTAACCAGCGTAACCTTGAAAGCGGTAGCTTCCGCTGCGTAATCTTCGTAACGCAAAAAATACCATAACCCAAACAACATCATCCAGAAAAAAAGATGGTGCAGTTTGTACTTTATAAAAAAGGCTGCGTTTGGCATATATCAAAATAAAAGTACAAATTACAATTTGCAATACCGATTACAGCATTGACCGTATTTACATGACGAAATGCAATTTTCCCTCTTGTCAAGTGCCTGCATCTTTTGGTGTAAATAATTTTTATCCGGGTTTTTGTTTAAACAAATTTGTGTTAAGGTGAGTGGTGAATTATTCAGCGCTCCTTGCAGTTCACTGCACATAACAGTAAAACATAAAAAACAGACACATGAAAATTTACCTGCTTATTTCGGTGATGCTAAGTATCTGCTTCACCGCCTGTTCGCAAAACACCCAACAGCAAAAAGATGCTGCAACTAAAACAAGCCAGCATGTGGGCGGCCCCTGCGAAGGATGTGAAGCCATCTATGAAAGCCCTGTTCCATTTGAACAACTGGATGAAATAGATACCCTGCCAGACTTTAACGATCCCGGACCCAAAATAGTAATCAGCGGAATCATATACCAGCAGGATAGTAAAACGCCTGCAGCGGATGTGGTGCTGTATGTATATCATACCAACCAGCAGGGTATTTACCCAACCAAAGGGAATGAAAAAGGCTGGGCAAAACGGCACGGTTATATCCGAGGCTGGATTAAAACCAATGCACGTGGGGAATATAAATTTTATACATTGGTTCCTGCATCCTATCCTAACAGTATCAATCCCAAACATATTCATCCTGTAATAAAAGAGCCAGGTAAGAATGAATACTGGATTGATGAATTTGTTTTTGATGATGATCCTTTATTACCAGAAAAAGAAAGAACCAGGGATAAACCCGTTGGCGGACAGGGTGTTTTAAAACCCACTGTGAAAGACGGAATGCTGAGGGCTACCAGAAATATTATCGCAGGGTTGAATGTGGAGGACTATCCAACAGCCGGAGTAAAAAAGATTGAGCCGGAGCTTGCAGTCAGTTATGGGTACAGAATTTTGACTCCTTATATTTTTCCCGTGATGGATTAATTTTTTTCTGTCTTTTATTGTATTACATCAAGCATTGATTTCATTTCGTCAACTTGATTTTTTAAAAGCAGGAGCGGATATTTTCTTTGTGCTGACAACACTTGTATCACTAATTTTTTATTTAATAACTATCAAAAACATCAGTCATGAAATCAATCATCAGTAAAACATTCGTACTGGTTGCCATTGCTGTAACCCTGCTTTCTTTTACCTCCAACTTTGGTGGTGAAGGATTTGAAATATCTCTGAACGGCAAAGTGGTGCTGCAGCAATATGGTAAAGAAATGGATGCGGTAAAAACATTGCAGCTTAGTTCCACATCCCCCAATGATTTGTTGACCATCCGTTATCATCATTGCGGCAAGGTTGGTAAAAATAGGATCGTTGCCATTAAAGACGGGCAAGGCAAACTGCTAAAAGAATGGAAGTTTAAAGATGTACCAACACCTTATGGTGAGATGAGCTGCAAAGTGCAGGATCTGCTCAGTCTTAAAGCAACCGGAGACCAGGTGTTGAAACTGTATTATTCTTCCAGTGAATTGCCCAATGGCCGCCAGCTTGCCACTGTTTCTTTACAAAGCAAGCAGGACCATGCCGCAGTGATCAGGTAACTGTATTGAATGACCGCATTTCTTATTGCACCGTCTGTGCCAGGTAATTCCGGGTGCAGACGATGTTTTTTATTGAATGCAGAATAATGCAAAACCACGCCGGTACAAAACACCGCCGCAGGTAATGAAAATAACTTGCAATGATATTACGTCTTTTGTATTTTTACACAACATCGCAAATGGTTCGGTGATTCCCTTCCCTTTTATTTATCTAACAAATTATTTTACTAAAAAAAACAATCATGAAAGCAATTCAATTTTTTTCAACGCTGTGCTTTTTATTATGCAGCTTCCATTTTGCCCAGGCACAAACATCTGCGAATGATATGCTGAAAGAATGGGAAAGGGCCAAGGCCTATACCAAAGAATACCTGGATACCATGCCTGAAGCTGGCTATGCCCTGAAGCCTACCCCTGAAATGCGTTCGTTTGCAGAACAAATGCTGCATTTAACGGATGCCAACTATGGTATTGCTGCTGCAGCAACAGGCGAAAAAAGCCCCGTAGGTTTTGGTGACTCTGAAAAAGCTACCGACAAATCAAAAGCCAACGTAACCAAACTGGTGATGGACGGTTATGATTTTGTGATCAGCAGTATTAAGAAAATGACGCCTGCCCAGCTGAATGAAACTGTTAAGTTATTTGGAAGATTTGAGCTGACCAAAGGAATGGCGCTGGCCAAATGTTTTGAACATCAAACGCACCATAGAGGACAGGCCACCGTTTACATTCGTATGGCAGGTGCAAAACCACCACAGGAGAAATTGTTTTAACTGATGATAGCTCGGCTTTGTTTCGTGTCCCCAGGAATGATCCTTTATTTTCTTAAGACACGAAACAAGGCTTTTATTCAAGCAGTATTTTTGCTTTTAAAATCTCCCATCACAAAAGTTATTTCCTGCCAACACAGGTTAAGGCCGGATTGCCCATGCAAGACCGTCAGGCACTCCCCCAACATCCAGGTGGCTGGTAACTTCCAGGGTTTTGAGATCGATCACGGCGATATAATTATCAGCTGAACAGGCAACAAATACACGGGCACCTTAAGGGTCCATCAAAATACCTGCGGCACCATTACCAATCTTCAACCGCTTTATTTCTGTACGGGATTTGGCATCATAAATGGTCAGCTCTCCTGACCGCAGGCTTGAAATAAATACCTGCTTACCATCCGGTGTAAACTTTAACCGGTTAGCGCCATTAACCTTTGCATCAATTTTATCTTTCAATTTTTTTGCTGAAAGATCAATGATTGAAATGCTGCCATCTTCTGCTGACGCTGTCCATAACTCACTGCCATCCGGCGATACATCAAAGCCCTCAGAACCTCTTGCAGTAGGAACTACCGTTTGCATCCATTCTTCCCGGGGCTTAGCATTGGGAGGAGCCATTTTTCCAGGCTGGATCAGTGTATCTGTAAAAATGCTCACCGTTCCGGAAGAAATGTTAGTGGTATATATCTTTTTACCATCAGGAGTTACGTAGATCATGTGTGTTCTATCCTGGCCAGTTCCCATACTCCAGTCCAGTTTGCCAGTGGCTGGGTCATAGCGGCCAATGGCTTTGGAACCTTCTGCAGTAAACCATGCCTTGCCATTTACAAATGTTATATCATGCGGTCCATACAGTGGTCTTGTATCAATATTGAGTAAAGGCTTTTGTGCAACCAGGTCAATTACATTCAGCTCATAAAAGCTGCCACCGCCATAAATACAAACGTACGCCGTCTTACCGTCTGAGGAGGCCACTACTTCATGTGGATCAACACCAACAGGAACCTTGGCAATGATCTTTAATGTAGCAGGATCTACTATCGCCAGCGTATGATTGGTTTTTGAAAGCGCCAGCAATGACCGCTTTGGTGTGGATTGGGCTTTAGAGTCTGTTGCAGCATACATGAATGCAACCAGGAAAATACTTACTGCAATTAACGGGGATAGATGGCTGTTTGAATTTTTCATGCTTAAATATTTATTATGATAATGTTGGTTGTTTAACTACACAAATCTATTTTATTAAAAACCAAATTATAAAATGGAAAATATTCTATCCAATATCAGCAACGTAAAACTGCACAACAAAATCCCCTATTTCTTTTGCCCGCCGCAGGAGCCTGTGCTGCTGAAGAATTTAAACTGTATTGGTATTTTTATCGCTTCCATATTTTTCCTTTTTACACTTGCCACTTATTGACACCATAAAGCTATTTAACAGAAAAGGAAAAAAAATTTAAAATGATATCAACAAGTGAAACTTTGCTGTGAACGTTGAAATTTCATAGCACTAAAATACGCTCCGGCTTTCCATATATTTTTTTATTCCCCCGTTTCATTTTCCAGCACATGAATCTTCGCCCTTTATCCATACATTGCAGGTTCACAATTATACTATGCCTGCAACAAAAATTACAGTCCTGTCCAATGGTTCTCTGAAGATAGAAGGAGATTTCGAGATCACTGATAAAAATGGTGGTATCTACAATTTACAAGGAAGAGAAGTGGTGAGCTTATGCCGCTGCGGTATGTCAAAAAATAAACCCTTCTGCGATGGTTCTCACAAAGGTCATTTTGAGCATGATGCTGTTGCCTTTGATCTGCCTCCTAAAAAGCAACTATAAAGTAGTTGCTTTTTTATCTCAGTGGCGTTTTCGGTTTTGAAAGCTCCGGCTGCAACAATTATTTCCTGCAAAATCTGGTGAATTACTCCATCAATTAATAATGGCGGCAGTTATTTCAACAATGGGGAGTGTACTTTTGTGCACCTGGTATTGAGCGATAATATTAGCTAAGAAGGGCTGGCAGCATTCAGCCAAAATATGGGCAGGGCTTATAAAACAAGTTCTCCCGTAGAAACGGGAGAACTTTAACGATTGCTTGCCATATGAAAATTCTTAATATTTTTTTTATAGTTGTATTATTTTATCCCAACCGATACTATCTTTGCGACCTTTAAACGATTGGTTGCCACTTTATTTTCAGAACTAATACAAACGCCCGGCTTACTTGTACAAATGTAAGTTGGGCGTTTGTATTTTCAGCAACAACTAACAGCGCATTTAATGATGCTTAAAATTATTTTTAGGTATTTATTGCTTGCCCAGCCTGGGTTACACGAAGAATTCTCAATGACAACCAGTTGTATTTTGGGCCATAAAAATTTTATTATTTCCTGTAAATCCGGGGCAGGCTACCTGAATGGTATTGCCTTTGCCAGCAATCATGAGCCCGTTAAAAGGTACAGGCCAGCCTTCAACGACACTTACTTTTAAATTCGAAAGGGAATAGTCGTACTATTTTGTGGTAAAACAATTCTATTTAACCGGTTGGCCCATTTTGGAAACAAAACCCGAAACCGGATAGAGCAAGTGAAATAATACCCCCCATAAATAATGAATTTACAGGGGGTATTGTGTCAGGTTGAAACCAAGTGAAGGTACTTTTGTGAGTCGAGTAGGCAAATACATTTCAGCATAAGCCGCTCACGGAACCGTACGTGAAGCTCTCACTTCATACGGCTCTTGTTATCCAATCATGCTTTTATT
>JAYWII010000057.1:0-12462 GCA_043788995.1 Chitinophagaceae bacterium
CAGGCCAAATAGAAAATTTCCCAGAAATCATAAACAACAAAAACCAAAATCGATGAATTATAAGCCACTGTAGCCGATTCTTATTTAAACGACATTGAATTCTGTACCTATAATAAACTAACTGTATTCAGTACCCTTTTTATAAACCTTTTTTTTATACCTGGGCAACAGCATTTAAAGCATTATTGCAAAATGCTATACTGCTAAAAAAAGAACTAAGCACCGCAGACCAATATTACCCAAACATAAAACGGCAGGCACTATTTGAAAGGCTACACCAATGGTTACTATATCCCATAAATGAACGGCACATAAAATCTAAAAAGCTAAAGAAAAATTGTTGGTAAAGCAGGAGTGTATCCTTTATTTTTTACTGTAATCAAATGTATCCCCCGATAACAATGGCTCAGAAAAGGCCATCAGAAATATTAAGGCAAAACAAGAAATATCAGGTCAATTTAAAACACTTGAAAGTGCAAACATTTTCGCCATCCTTAGGTCTGTTATTTATACTACTATCAAAAATAGGAATAACGTTTTGAAGGCTTTGCATCTTATCGCTACTTTTGGAACTCAATAGTTATTAATTTTGATTGCTATACCTACATTACCAACTTTCTTGCAACATGCAAAAGATATTATGAGTAAAGAGCTTGCTATACTGCTAAAGAATGATGATAAAGATGCGTTCAACGACCTGTATTGGATGTATCATGCCGCCATTTATGCTAATGTATTAAAGCTAACCCGGGATGTTGTTACTACCGAAGATATCGTTCAGGAAGTATTTATTTCTTTGTGGGAGAAGCGTAGTCAGATAGATCCGGAGCAAGGGGTTGCTGGCTGGTTATTTGTAGTTAGCTATCATAAATCTATTAGTTATTTAAAACTAAAATTAAAGAAATCGATAGCCCAAACTGAATTTTATCTGTCTAATGACGAAGCAGTTGACCATGGTGATGATTTGGTGAATGCCCAAATAACCGGGCTTGAAAAGGCGATTGAAAAGCTTTCTCCACAACAAAAAAAGGTATTTGAATTATGCAAAATGCAACGAAAAACATACCAGGAAGCTGCTGATGAATTAAAGTTATCCAAACATACGGTAAAAGAATACCTGTCAGATGCTGTACTATCCATCAAAGATTTTTTAAATAAGCACCCTGAATACCCACCACTTTTTATAAGTAGCCTGCTCATCCAAAATCTGATTGTATAATTTGGGGAACGCCTTGTTTATTTTTATTTTCTTTTAAAATTTCATCAGTTCTGTTTTTATTTTTTTGCCGCTGTTTAATCAGTAGAAAAAAATATTAAAGTGATCCCCCCCCTTTTTATCAATTTTGTGTATTAATGTATATATCTATTAATACATGCTTACATCTCAAATAGAAAAATTACTGGAAAAACCTGAATGGACTACCGAGGAGTGTCAATGGGTATTAAATTATTTAGAAAGTTCTGATACATCAGAGGATGAATTAAGGAAGTTGATGCAAAAACATTTTGAAGCAGCAATAAAAAATCCCACCACTATTGATGCCAGCATTTCCGAAAAGCTTTTAGCTGCCATTCACCAGCAAATAGATAATAATAAAAAGCCTGCCAAAATAAGGTTGATGAGTAAGCTGTTAGTAAGAATGGCAGCCGCTTGTTTTGTTGGCCTGCTGCTATTTGCTACGTACATAACTTTTAAAAGTACACCTAAAGAAACACTGGTACAAGCAACCAAAAAAAATACATTACTTCTAAACGATGTTGGGCCCGGTGGCGATAAAGCGATTCTTACTTTGGCAGATGGTTCTTCCATAATACTTGATACTGCTCAAAATGGTATGCTTTCTCAACAAGGTACCGCTAGCGTAACGGTAGCTAACGGTAAGCTTAACTATAAAGCATCTGATCGTTCTTCAAGTGAGATAGTATTTAATACCTTATCCACCCCCCGTGGTGGACAGTACCAAATAACATTACCCGATGGTAGCCTTGTTTGGTTAAATGCAGCATCATCCCTTCGTTTTCCAACACAATTTTCAGATAAAGAAAGAAAAGTAGAAATAACAGGGGAGGTTTATTTTGAAGTAGCCCAGCTTAATATGAAAAACGGGCAGGGTAAAGTGCCTTTTATTGTAAAAATAAATTCCCCAGGCGGAGATGGCGGGCAGGTGGAGGTATTGGGTACTCATTTCAATATCAATTCTTATCAGGATGAATCAACTATAAAAGCTACTTTATTTGAAGGTGCTGTAAAATATGTACATGGCAACAATAATTCAATGCTGCAACCGGGGCAACAATCACAACTTGCAAAAAATGGACAATTGAAAGTGGTAAGTGGTGTTGATCTTGATAATGTAGCAGCCTGGAAGAATGGCCTTTTTAACTTTGACGGAATGGATTTTGAAACCCTGGCAAAACAATTATCCAGGTGGTATGATGTGGACGTAGTATGTAACCGAAAAGTAAACGACTTGTTTTATGCCGATATACCCCGTAATACAAACTTATCAGATGTATTAAAAGCATTGGAACTAACTGGCAAGGTGAAATTTAAAATTAACGGTAAGCAGATAATTGTATTGCCGTAAAATAATGTATAAATAAAGTAGGTGATTGTAAATTTTCTATTGCGATTGTTTGTAAGAATCACACAATAACACCTGTCATATAAACTTATTGGTCAATCTAAAAAAAACCGGAAGCGCTTGTAACACTTCCGGCAAAATGTAGGTTAATCCAATTTTAACTGTTGAAGCCTTTTATTGTTTAACCAAAAAAAAACAAATTTATGCGATTAATTGCTTGTCGCCAATTTAAACAATTGGTGAGAAAGAGTTTACCAAAAACGCTTTTGATTATGAAATTAACTACCATCCTGTTATTGGCAGCCAACCTTAGTGCTGTTGCTAAAGGATTTTCCCAAAAAGTGAGCCTTTCTGAAAAGAATGCCCCTCTTGAAAAAGTTTTTAAAAAAATTAACCGACAAACCGACTACACTTTTGTTTTTACAGAAAGCCTTTTAAAAAAGAGTAAAAGCATTACTATTTCTGTAAAAAAAATGTCTATCGAAGAGGTGTTGGAAATTTGTTTTGAAGATCAACCCCTTACGTACACTATTCTTAATAAAATGGTGGTAATTAAAGAAAAAGAGTTGGCTCATCAAAAAGAAACAACTGTTACGCCACCCCCATCACCTAATGCAATAATTACCGGCAAAGTAACGGATGATAAAGGGATGGCTTTATCAGGAGCTACGGTTACATTAAAATCAAATAAGCAGGTGGCTACCAGAACGGATGCGTCGGGCAACTTTACTATTGAAACCCCCGAAGAATCGGCTGTACTTATCATTTCTTATGTAGGATATAGCACTATGGAAGTTGTAGCAAAGGCCGGACAGCCTGTTGCATCAAAACTTGTATTAGCCGAAAAAAATGTTGATGAAGTGGTAATAGTAGGCTACGGTAGCCAGCGTAAAAAAGACGTAACGGGTGCTGTATCATCTGTAAAAGCCAAAGACTTGAATGTAGTAAATGCGGTAAGCATAGATAATTTGTTACAGGGTAAAGCTGCTGGTGTGGTTATATCACAGCGGTCTGCACAGCCGGGGGGTGGGCTGAATATTACCATTCGTGGAGCACTTTCACCCAGGGGGGGAAGCGAACCTTTGTATGTGATAGATGGTGTTCCATTAACGACTGCAGGCGCAAACAATTCAGGTAAACTTCATCCGGGTGGCCCTGCAGGAAATGCATCTTTTGATGGAGTGGATAGAAGCCCTTTAGCTTCTTTAAATCCAAATGACATTGAGTCTGTTGACATCCTTAAGGATGCAAGTGCAGCGGCCATTTACGGTTCTGCTGCTGCCAATGGTGTTATTTTAATTACCACCAAACGTGGGCGCTCAGGTAAACCTGTCGTTTCAATTTCTACCTCATACGCTCATCAAAAGGTAGCCGCCCAGGTAGATGTATTGAATGCCAAAGATTTTATGACCCAATCCAATGCTGCTTTAAAAGAACAATGGTTGTTTACTAACCGATATGCGCCTTATGGCCTTACCCCAGCACCTGCAAGTGGTTGGGGAGTTAATTATACGGATGCAGAATTGGGCGTTACTTCACCAAGTTACAATCATAGTAAAAGTATATTTAGGACAGGTACCATTTCGGACAATAATTTATCTATAGCTGGTGGTAACGAAAGCACAAAGTATTTTATAGGATTTAATTACCTGGATCAGAAATCGCTTCTAAAAACCACTGATCTTAACAGGATGAGCGGAAGGATCAACATAGACCAGACATTTAATAAATGGCTGAAATTATCTATCAACACTTTCTATTCAAATTCGGTTTCAAACAATCCCAGTATCGGTGGTTACAGAAATGTAAGTAATGAAGCCAGGCAAACATATGCTGCTGTTATTTACTCCCCTAGAATACCATTGATAAATGAGGATGGTACTTTAACAACAAATGACAAACCCAATACCAATAATCCTGCTTCATGGCTTTTTATTAAGGACAGGTCTGTAAATAAGCGATTGTTTTTCTCGCCGAATTTGCAGGTTAAATTTACCTCCGAATTGAGCGCAAATGTGGTGCTTGGTGTTGATAATACCACCTCTGGCAGGGAGCAATTTTCACCTACCAAAGCAAGATTGCCAGAGCAAACCACCAATAATTTTGGAGGGTTCACCAATAATGAAAACAAAAATGTAAGCATAGAGTCTTATTTAACTTACAATAAGCAATTAGGTAAAGATCATAAAATTGATGTGGTAGGTGGTGTTGGTTATTATAAAGCAAGCGGTGTAAACAGTGGTTTTGCAGTATTTAATTTACCCACAGATGCTACTGAAAATTACAACCTGGGGTTGGCACCCCAAAGTGACCTGAACCAGTTTTATTCAGGTAAATTTGCCCGTACAAAAATATCACAATTCGGCAGGGCAAATTATTCTTTTAAAGACAGGTATTTTGTAGGCTTCACAGTAAGAAACGATGGATCTTCTTCTTTTCCACCTGCTAAAAAATGGGGTTTTTTCCCGGCTGTTTCTGCTGGCTGGTCCATCTCAAGTGAGCAATTTCTCAGCAACTCTCCCATTATCAGTAATTTAAAACTAAGGGGAAGTTATGGTGCTGCAGGTAACGAAAGCTTTCTTGCCAACAACATCTACTATGTAAATCAATATTCCAATGTATATGGAACAAACTATTACATTGGCGGACGACAAAATACAGGAGTTATACAAACACAGTTAGCAAATCCCAATCTTGCCTGGGAAACAGATTATACTGCAAACATTGGGCTCGATTTCGGTTTTCTTAAAGGAAGGATAACAGGTTCATTTGATGTTTTTCAACGTACCGCCAAAGATTTATTGGATTTTGCCAGACTGCCTTTTAATTCATCCATCACTTCCATCGCCCAAAACGTAGGTTCTACCAGGAGCAAAGGTTTTGATCTTTCGGTAACGGGTATATTGGTTCAAACCAAGGCGGTTAACTGGAGCCTGAATGCAAACATCAGCCGTAGTTTTGTTTATTGGATTGAAAGAAATCCCAATGTAGCCCTTAACCCATGGGTTGGTGCAAATGACGGTGTTTTTGACATCTACGGTTGGAGGTCCAATGGTTTTTTTAATTCTTATGAGGATGTTCAGAACTACAAAGCTAAGGATGGTGCAGTATTACAGCCCGGATCTTTTGCCGGTAATGCTAAATACATAGATCAAAATGGAGATAGTAAGTTAGATCAACTGGACATTGTAAAACTGGGTAACAACGATCCCCGTATGAATTTTGGTTTGGGTACATCCCTTAGTTTTAAAGGGTTCGATTTAAATGTGCAAACCTATGGTTTTCTCAAAAGAATTATGTTTGATGGATGGTATGGTACCAGCAGTTTAGAAAGAATGGCAGAAAAACTAAACCAACATATTTCAGTGTTGGATGCATGGTCGTCCGTTAATACTACAGGTAACCGCTTGGGAGTTGGCTATGGTAATACTGAATATGACAATCCGAGTGGAACTACAGATTATTTTATGCAAACTGTAAATTTCTTACGTGTTAGGAATGTTACCATTGGTTACAGCATGCCTGCAGCGCTGCTTCAAAGAAAAAATATTGCTAAAAACATACGGATCTTCCTCGATTTTCAAAATCTGGCAACGTTCACAAATTTTAGTGGGTTAGATCCTGAGATGGAATTAAATTACTCTCCATTCCCTATACCACGTACTGCTACCGTTGGCTTAAACATTACATTTTAAATTTAATAAATAATTTTTATGAAAAAGTTCTCATTCCTTACACTAATTACATTGTTGCTTTGCGGAAATTTTATTTCCTGCAAAAAGCAATTGGAACCCGAATTTTTCTCGCAGTTAACCAGTAATAATTTTCCAAAAACAGAGACAGATGTTAATCTTCTTCTTACTGGATTTTATTCCAATTTCCGCCACGACTGGTCAGGATTATATTGTGCTATTACCAATGAAAGCTGGAGTTATAACAGCTCAAGGGTAACAGATGAAATGGTTGATTTCTGGAGTAGCGACAATACATTCAATTGGGGAACCGGTAGCTATGGCGGACTGTTCGGCTACACTCCGGCTATTGCAAGAACCACTGAATTCATAGAAACTGTAAATGGATCTACGTTGCCTGACCAGCTTAAAAAATCCGCCACAGCAGAAACCAAGTGCATAAGGGCATGGTTAATGTTTTATTTGTACGATTTTTACGGCCCTGTTAATGTACGATTAGATGCGGCGAAGCTGGCAGATACCTCCTATAGCGCCAGGCCAACCAAAGAAGAATATATTGGTTGGATGGTGAAAGATCTTACCGAAGCAATGCCGGATTTGTTGACTAAAACCAATGGCACAGCAAGTTGGGGAAAAGTTAGCAAGGGATTGGCGAGCATGTTATTGATGAAGATTTATATGAACGATAAGCAATGGGATAAAGCAAAACCTGTTGCAATATCAATTCAATCTATGGGCTATACATTGTTGCCGAGCTACAAAGATGTATTTACCCAGGAAGGAAACAATGAAGTTGTATGGGCATCGCCAAGTGGTATAAATGTGCCGAGCAGGCATGTACCCTGCAGTACACCCTGGGATGTAGCCAATTTGCTTGGGGTAAAAGTAGATCAGGGTTGGGGCGGACAATTTATGCCCTGGAGTTTTTACGACAAATTTCAGCCCAATGATAAAAGGCTTGAAACAATAGGATCTGAATATACCGCAACGGATGGGTCTGTAAAAAAACGCAATTCAGCCAATTGGGGCGAACTATGGCGTGGTGCCATTGCTTTCAAAAATGTGTTGCCCTACGAAAAAAACAGTGTAGGAAACTTCAGCACGGTAGCCTTTAGGTATTCCGATGTATTACTTTCATTAGCCGAAATTGAAAATGAAATAAGTGGCCCAACAGCTACGGCCCTTGCGTATGCCCAGCAGGTAACCGACCGGGCCGGACATATCATCGATCCTGCTAACGTATCATCAAAAGATGCATTCAGGGCCTTCCTTAGCGAAGAACGTGGACGTGAATTGTATTGGGAAGGCTGGCGCAGGCAGGATATGATCAGGTTGGGAACTTGGTTGCCCTGGGGTATTTCCAAAGGATACAATGCACAGCCAAAGCACCTGTTGTTTCCAATTTCACCAAGCATCATTAATGAATCCCGTGGTGTTATTGCCCAAAACCCCAATTATTAGTTTTTTATAATATTCAACCTGTCCTGTTAAAAATGCATCAGACTTCCTGTTTGGTAAGATGCATTTTTAACTTTATGGGTTTGCTGTTTTCACTTGAAAATAGTAACAATGATCATGTTGCTTTGCTGCCGCTGCGTCAGCCCCAACAGTAAATCAGGTTACCAATAAAATTTGATAGTGGATACCCCGTAAAATGAGTATATGATTGTTTGACTTTGCAAATTTCCACATCGTGTTTTAAAATTAAAAATTTTAAATAATACAATATGAAAGCTTCTGTTACATTGAGCCTTTTATATGCTGTCATTTTTTTTATCATAAGTGCAGGCTGCAAAAAAAACCAGGCAGTAATAACCCCTCCGCCGGTAGTTGATACCCGGCCATACAATTTAGTTTGGGGTGATGAGTTTGATTACACAGGTTTGCCAGACCCTGCAAAATGGCGATATGAAACAGGCCTTGTAAGAAACAATGAAAAACAATATTTTACGGATGCCCGAATTGAAAATATTTATGTAGGTAACGGGCTATTAACCATAGAGGGAAGGAAAGAAAATTATTATTCGCTTGCAGATTATACTTCTGCAAGTATTACATCAGAAGGTAAGGCTTCCTGGAAATATGGAAAAATAGAAATAAAAGCTAAGATGCCAAAGGCCGTAGGTACATGGCCTGCTTTATGGTTGCTGGGTACAGATTACCCTGCTAAGGGTTGGCCAATGTGTGGCGAAATTGATATTATGGAAGCTGTGGGTAAAGATCCAAATAAAGTACATGGAACCGTTCATTACGGGTCCTCCTGGCCTGACAATCACCATTCAAAGGGAGGGATTGCCAATTCTACTGCTATTTATGATGATTTTCATGTGTACAGCATTGAATGGAGTTCGGATACTATTAAGTTTTCTTTGGACGATACTAACTACTTCAATTTTAAGAAATCCGATGTTGTATCTGGCCAACAATGGGCATTTGATAAAACCTATTATTTAATCTTGAATCTTGCCATCGGCGGTAACTGGGGCGGTGGGGATAGCCGGTTTCCCCCTTTTGGAATAGATGATAGTTTGTTCCCACAAAAGCTGGTGATAGATTATGTTAGGGTTTATCAGAAAGGGTAATGTTTAACAATAGAATTTAGCAAAGCTTGTTGCATAAAATATTACCGCAATGGGTTTTTATAAATGTAAAATAAGTATTTAATATTTTGTAACGATTAAAAAAAACTATATGAAAAAAGTTCAATTTACACTACCAGATTATCGCCACTTAGTGGTTATTTTATCTCTTTTTTTACTTACAATCAGTGTTTCTTATGCCCAACGTTTTTCAATAATTGGCACACAAATTAGGGACAGCAGCGGTGCTGAATTTGTTCCGATTGGTGCTAACATCTCAGGTTGGAATTTCCACGATTGGGTACATAATGCCGTAACTGATGCGGATGTTATAGAACAGGCCTGGAATTTCAATATCGTGAGGGCAACCATTAATTTAAAAGCAGCCACCTGGAATGGCACATTAACCAATGGAGGTAAAACATGGCGAAACAATACAGCAGAATGTACCGCAGCATTAGATGCCATTGTAAACCAATTTACTGCTAAAAAAATTGTGGTAATGCTTGAAGTGCATGATTGGACTTGTACTTATCCAACAACCGCAGATGATATACAACTTTTAAATGATTTTTGGAGCTGGGCAGCAAACCGGTACAAAAGCAATAGTTACGTATGGTTCAATATTATGAACGAGCCGCAATGGGATGCCGGCAATGGAAATGCAAGTTACAGTTGGGTTACCACACATCGTCCGATTATCCAATTGATCAGGGACCAGATTGGTGCAGATAATATAATTATTGTAGATGGGGTAAACTGTGGCCAGGAAACACAAACCTGGAATAATAACCCTATTCCCGCTGCTCAAAGTGCTGTTATTACTTATGGTAATGATTTGAAAAATTTTAATAACAAAACCTACGCAAATATTGGCTTTAACTTTCACATGTATGCAGGTTGGGGGCTAAACAATACTCAATCAGATACAAAGTTGACAGACTATATAACCAGGGTCCAAAATTTAGGCCATTGTATATTTATTGGGGAGGTAGGCGCAACGGGTTTACAAGATAGAGACAATGTTGAAAATGTTGGCTCAGCATATCGGGCGGCATTGCTTGGAAAAAGAGTGGGAATGTTGGCATGGCATTGGAATCCTAAAGATGGCTTTAAACTTACCGATGCAGGTAGCGGAGCTGCAATAAACAGTTGGACAAACCCAACAAATTTAAGCTCCTGGGCTGGCAAATATTTCTGGGATGCAACACATATAGATGGGTTTGGATTACAAGGAGGAACATCTGATACACAAGCTCCTACTGCACCGGCTAATTTGGTTTCTACAGGAGTAACAACTGTAAGTGCCAGCTTAGCATGGTCAGCTTCTACCGATAATGTAGCTGTTACCGGCTACAATGTGTATAGGGGAACAGTTTTGGCTGGAACAACTTCTTCCTTGTCATTTACTGTTACAGGTTTATCAAAAAACAGGAGTTATACTTTTACCGTAAAGGCAAAGGATGCTGCTGGAAATCTTTCTGTGGCAAGCAATGCAGTAACCGTAAAAACACCAAGATCAGCGGCTAAGCTTGCTATCGGTGGGCCAGGAGTAAATTCGCAATATACTGAACTCATTGCTGTTTATCCTAACCCGTCACAAGGTCAGTTTGTTATAAATTATTTTTCTCCTGTTGATCAAAGCGTAAATATCCGGATGCTGGATATGCAGGGTAAGGTATTACTCACCAATCAAAAACAAGTAGCGAAAGGCTTAAATATAATTTCCTTAAATGCAGGTAAAGGTAAAACAGGTTTATACCTCATCAATCTTATTCCTTCTGTAACCAAGACTCCTATAAATACCAAAATAAAAATAAACTAAATCTCTATCAATTTTTAGTTTATCCTATTGCGTTAAGAGGAAATTGTTTAATCAATTTCCTCTTATTGTTAATTTGTTTTATTTGTGAGATGGAAGTTAGACGGAGTTTTAGTATCGAAAATGTGGTCTTGGATTAAGTGCTGCTCATCATTCTAAAAAAGGCAATCCGGTCTAAAACTTTAACATGATTATAAAATGGTTAGTTTAATTTAAAACACAATTAAAGATCCCCATAGGTATGCAGTAGAAGTGAGTTCCGATAAAAATCGGAATTAAAATAACACAACGAGGATGCTCATTGCTCTGAAGCTGGTACAACAAAAAATTAACGCATCATTTTATCCCTTGTGCAGTATAGCAGGTGAAAGGTTTGGATTTTTCGAAAGTAGCATTCAAAATCTCTATTAGTTAAAATTATATCCTTATGAATATTTTTAGGTATTTGTGTTTTTTTGCTATGACTATTTTGTTTAAAAATGGTTTTGCCCAATCATTGGAATGGGAACGCCCCGAAATAACAAATCTTAATGAGGAACCAGCCCACACTTTTCTGATACCCTACCATAACGAATCGTCTGCATTAACTGGTAAGCCTGAGAAAAGTAACTATTACCAGCTATTAAGCGGAATCTGGAAATTTAAATGGTATGAAAAGCCTTCAGATGTTCCAGCTAATTTCATGAACATTTCAAAAGACTTTAAAGGCTGGGATAGTATTCCGGTTCCTTCTAACTGGCAGTTAATGGGGAAATACGATGTTCCCATTTATACCAATATCCGTTACCCTTTTAAAGTTGATCCCTGGAAGGTACAAAAGGATAAAAACGCTGTAGGTATTTATAAAAGAAATTTTAAAGTAGCAGATAACTGGTACAATAAAAATATTTTTATTCACTTCGGAGGTGTTCAGTCTGCCTTCTATCTCTACGTAAACGGGAAGAAAGTTGGCTATAGTGAAGATGCTATGTCACCTTCAGAGTTCGACGTTACCAACTTCCTAAAAAAAGGGGATAATGAAATTACGGTTTGGGTGATCAATTGGTCAGATGCAAGCTACTTAGAAGACCAGGATTATTGGAGGACAAGTGGAATTTTCCGTGATGTTTTTCTTTACCGAACAGATCAAATTAGAATACAGGATTTTTCCGTTGTAACTGATCTTGACCAGCAGTATAAAGATGCCAATTTTAAATTAAAAGTTAGCCTGAAAAATTTAGGTGTGAAGGATTTGGAGAAGTATGGTTTATTAGTGCGAGTATTGGATAAAAGTCAGCATGAAATTTTTCTACAAAAAATTGCTGGTGGTAGTATACTAGCTGGAAAAGAAACATCAGTGAATTTTGAAAGAGTGGTCGCAAATCCCAAAAAATGGTCCTCAGAAAAGCCTGATTTGTTCTCTCTTTCAATCACCTTATTGGGTGAAAAAGGAGAAGTAAAAGAGGTCGTGTCTACAAAATTTGGATTTAGAGAGGTGGAAATAAAAAAGGGACAATTACTGTTAAACGGGGTAGCAATCACCTTAAAAGGGGTAAACAGGCACGAATTTGATCCCGACAATAATAGAGCTATCACCTATGAGTCTATGCTGAAAGATGTTCAACTAATGAAACAGTTTAATATTAATTCAGTAAGAACTTCCCATTACCCTAATCGTCCTGAATGGTACGATCTCTGTGACCAATACGGGATTTATGTTATAAGCGAGGCAAATGTAGAAACGCATGAATTATGGAGTTTGCCTGCAAAAGATCCTGTTTGGAAAAAATCTTATATTGAAAGAG
>JAYWII010000058.1:0-49613 GCA_043788995.1 Chitinophagaceae bacterium
CGTAATTCTGAAACAGATTCTTTAACGATAACTTGTTTGGGTTGTAGCATACACAAATATACAACAAATAGGTATTAATTTAAAGTCTAATTGGTATAAGATCCTGAAAGTGAATTAAAGCACAGCGATTAGCAAAGAGGCTAATACATTATTAAAAACTTAAAAGATCATTCAGAAAAATGAAAGAAAGATTATTAACCAACTGGCATCCGCTCCGCATCTTGAGATTACTAGCCGGAATTGCCATTGCAGCACAAGCTGTATATTTAAAAGAATGGCTGTTGTTTGTTGCAGGAACAGGATTTGCTGCAATAGCTTTGTTCCATGGCGGTTGCTGTGCTGGTAATGCCTGCAATACACAAAACAGTTCACCAGGTAAAACTGAAAAAGAAATTGAATATGAAGAAGTGGTTTAAGAATAATTTATTAGTAGTAGTGGGGGTTACCATAGGTGGCATTGCCGGATTTTTATACTGGAAATATGTTGGTTGTGTATCGGGCACCTGTGCCATTACTTCCAAGCCTGTTAACAGCAGTTTATATGGAGCATTGATGGGAGGTTTATTGTTCTCCATTTTTAAATCTAATCAAAAAATTACTGACAATGACGTTTAGTGAAATGATTAATTCCGACAAACCAGTGCTGGTGGATTTTTTTGCTGAGTGGTGTGGCCCCTGCAAAACAATGGCGCCAATTTTAAAACAGGTAAAAGATGAAGTACAGGATAATGCCAGCATCATCAAAATTGATGTTGACAGAAACCAACATACAGCCAGCATTTACCAGGTAAACAGTGTGCCTACTTTAATGCTCTTTAAACAGGGTAAAGTTTTATGGAGACAAAGTGGTATTCTGCCAAAAAATGAGTTGGTAAAAAAAATAAAGCAGTATTTTTAAACTCATGTTAGAGTTTATGAAACAACCCTGGCCGTGGTATGTATCCGGCCCACTCATTGGTTTAATGGTTCCCTTATTACTGATATTGGGAAACAAAGCATTCGGAATCAGTTCTTCGCTGCGGCATATATGTGCCGCCTTTGTGCCAGCACATATCCCCTTCTTTCAATACGACTGGAAAAAAGAAGCCTGGAATTTATTTTTTGTAACAGGCGTTTTAGCCGGCGGATTTATTGCCATACAATTGCTAGCTGATCCGTTACCGGTGCAGGTAAATCCGAAATTAGCAGCGGAGCTTTCTACTTATGGCATTACAGATTATAGCGGCCTTGTGCCAAAACAATTATTCAACTGGCAAAGTTTGCTATCCATAAAAGGCTTTGTCATGATGGTGCTGGGTGGATTTATGGTAGGCTTCGGCACCCGCTATGCAGGCGGCTGCACCAGTGGACATTCCATCATGGGGTTGTCTGCTTTGCAATTGCCATCTTTAATAGCTACCTGCTGTTTTATGACTGGTGGTTTTATCATGGCTAATTTAATTCTTCCATTTATCCTTTCATTATAATAAAAATGCAGACAACAGAAACCAATACCGATTTTGAAGTTCGTTCTTTAGATACCATCTGTATAAATGAAAGCAGGCTGGAGCATAAATGGTATCATCATATCAAATATTTTTTTGTTGGAATTGCTTTTGGCATACTGCTGGTAAAAGCAGAAGTGATCAGTTGGTTCCGTATACAGGAAATGTTTCGCTTACAGTCATTCCACATGTATGGCGTTATTGGCAGTGCTGTGATGGTAGGAATGATTTCCGTTTGGCTCATTAAAAAATTCAAGATCAAAACCATTTATGGTGAGGCAATTGAATTTCATTCAAAGCCATTTAATAAAGGCCAGATCTATGGAGGATTGTTATTTGGATTAGGCTGGGCTATTACCGGAGCTTGCCCCGGGCCATTGTATGCACAGATCGGCACAGGCGCTGCTGTTATTGTTGTTACTTTACTCTCTGCCATTACCGGCACCTGGGTATACGGAAAATTCAGGGATATGCTTCCTCATTGATTTTTATTTTACAGCTTATTGTAATAAGATTCATATCTTATAAATATGTTGCCGTTACACCCCAACCTGGGCAACAAAAATCTCTTTGATGTTTAATTCCCCAATTAATACATTAAAATCCATATAAATTTTAACAGGCATTTAATTTGAATTGAATTAAGGGAAACTTTAAAACACAAAGATTTTTATGAAAAAAAGTATGATTTTGTTTGGATTAGTTGCAGCAACATTCATCATTAGTTGCAATTCCAATTCAGATACAACTTCTGGCAATACTGCTGCAGCAACTGATTCATCAATGATGACAAAGGATAATACCGCTGCTTCAATAACTACAGATACCAATGCAACAATTATGACTGCTGCAGATACCGGAATGGGCTCTAAAATGGAAATAGTCAAACCTGATCCATCTAAGAAAGGTAAAAAAGGAAGAGTAGTGATTGAAATGACCTCTATCGGTACAGGCGACATGACACCCGATAAAGAGGGTTATTATTCAAATGCTGAAATATTACCAGCTTATCCAGGCGGACAAAAAGCACTTGAAAACTTTTTTGCAAAAAATATTAATTACCCAATGGAAGCAAGCGACAATGGAGTAGAAGGAACCGTGAGGATCAATTTTGCTGTGGATGAAAATGGTAAAATTTATGCCCCCAAACTAACGGGTGAAAAAATTGGTTATGGCCTGGAGCAGGAAGCCCTGAGTGCATTTAATAAAATGCCCAAGTGGACGCCCGGTCGTATCAAAGGAAAAAATGTAAAGACTAGGTTCACGCTGCCAGTAAAATTCCTGTTATCCGAATAAATTTAAAAATGAAATTTTTCTTAATCTTCAAAATATAAACAACATGTCATCCACTAATTTTTTAAAGACCGCTTTCCTTACTTTGTGTATTGCGATTGCAATACCAGCCACCTCTTTTTCAGCAGTACCTGCAGACAGTTCAGCAAATGCCAGGGAATATACCAAACTGGTTAACAGAGTGTACGAAATACAAAGTATGGACAAAACAAATCTTTCATCATCAGAAAAAAAAGCCCTGAAGAAAGAATTGAAAGAATTGAAAACACAAGCAACTGAAGGTAGCAGCAGAGGGGTTTATCTGTCTATAGGGGCTATCATCATTATTATCTTATTATTGATCCTCATTTTATAATTTATAACCCCACAGAAAACTAAACTCGTTCTTAAAATAAAAAACGTCTCAAAAATTGAGACGTTTTTTTATACATTAATGATGAGATTATAATCCCATCTTCTTCTTCAAATTAGTATCAATCGCATCTAAAAATTCTTCGGTGTACAAATAATGTTCACCGTGATTTACTTTATTACCATGAATACAAACCGCTAAGTCTTTGGTCATTTTACCACTTTCCACCGTTTCAATACAAACAGCTTCCAAAGCCTGGCAAAAATCAATCAGTGGCTGATTGCCATCTGCTTTACCACGAAATTCCAAACCCCTTGTCCAAGCAAAAATTGAAGCAATTGGATTAGTAGAAGTTGGCTTTCCTTTCTGGTGATCCCTGTAGTGACGGGTAACAGTGCCGTGTGCAGCTTCTGCTTCCATTGTCTTTCCATCTGGTGTTACCAATACAGAAGTCATCAAACCTAAGCTACCAAAACCCTGTGCTACAGTATCGCTCTGTACGTCGCCATCATAATTTTTACAAGCCCATACAAAATTGCCATTCCATTTTAAAGCACTCGCCACCATATCATCTATCAGGCGGTGTTCGTAAGTAATACCTGCTGCGTCATACAATGCTTTAAATTCTCCCTGGTAAACTTCTTCAAAAATATCTTTGAAGCGGCCATCATATTTTTTTAGAATGGTATTTTTTGTAGAGAGATACAAAGGCCATTTTTTTGTAAGCGCCATATTGAAACAGCTTCTTGCAAAACCATAAATACTTTCATCTGTATTGTACATACACAATGCAACGCCGTCACCTTTGTAATTGTACACTTCAAACACCTGTGGTTCACCACCACCTTCCGGTGTAAAGGTCATCGTTAATTTTCCTTTTCCTTTGATAACGGTATCGGTAGCCCTGTACTGGTCGCCAAAAGCGTGACGGCCAACAATGATGGGTGCTGTCCAGTTGGTAACCAAACGTGGTACATTTTGCATAACAATTGGCTCACGGAAAACAGTTCCATCCAAAATGTTACGAATCGTACCATTCGGGCTCTTCCACATTTGTTTCAGGTTAAATTCTTTTACCCTGTCTTCATCGGGAGTAATGGTGGCACACTTGATACCTACGCCAAATTCTTTAATAGCATTTGCAGCATCAATAGTCACCTGGTCGTTGGTTTCGTCCCGGTATTCCATACCAAGATCGTAATATTTAATATCCAGTTCCAGGTAAGGAACGATCAGTTTGTCTTTTATAAATTTCCAGATGATCCTTGTCATCTCATCTCCGTCTAATTCCACAACGGGATTCGCTACTTTAATTTTGGCCATGATTAATTTTTTTTGAAGTCAGCAAAAGTAATTCTATTTAGCATTTGTTGCGTCGCACTCTTGTACAAATTATCATGAGGCAACAAAGGAAACTATTTATAAATTTTTAATGATCTCATCCGCAAATTCACTTGTTTTAAGCAGCGTTCCTTCTTTCATCAAATTATAAAAATCAATCGTAACGGTTTTATTGCGGATGGTTTTACCAACTGAATTGGTGATCAAATCTGCAGCATCTCTCCAGCCCATGTACTCCAGCATCATTACGCCACTCAGTATCACTGAAGATGGGTTCATGGTGTTGGTATTGGCAAATCTAGGAGCAGTACCATGCGTAGCTTCAAACACAGCATGACCAGTTAAGTAATTAATATTAGCCCCGGGAGCAATGCCGATACCGCCAACCTGTGCAGCCAATGCATCACTGATATAATCACCATTTAAATTCAGGGTGGCAATCACAGAATAATCCTGTGGTGCCAGTAAAGCCTGCTGTAAAAAGTTATCGGCAATGGCATCTTTAATAATTACTTTTCCGCCCACTGCACTTATTTTCATTTCTTCATTGGCCACAGCTTCTCCACTTTCTTTTTTGGTACGTTCCCATTGTTGCCAGGTATATACATGGCCGCCAAATTCTCTTTCTGCCAGTTCGTAACCCCAGTTTTTAAATGCACCTTCTGTATATTTCATGATGTTGCCCTTGTGTACAATGGTAACACTTGGCAGCTTGTGTTCAATGGCAAATTCAATCGCAGAGCGGATCAACCTTTCACTGCCATCTTTACTCACCGGCTTTACACCCAGCGAAGTGGTTTCAGGAAAACGAAAAGCTTTTACGCCCAATTCATCCACCAAAAAATTCAATAATTTTTTTGCCTCGGGGGTGCCGGTCATAAATTCTATACCAGCGTAAATATCCTCCGTATTCTCCCTGAAAATTGTCATGCTCACTTTTTCCGGCTGCCACATGGGTGAAGGAACACCTTCAAAATACTTTACCGGACGAAGACAAACATACAGATCCAGTTCCTGCCTTAAAGCCACATTCAAACTACGAATGCCGCCGCCAACGGGCGTGGTCAGTGGACCTTTAATAGAAAGCAAATATTCTTTAAAAGCATCCATGGTAGCTTCGGGCATCCAGCTTCCTGTAGCGTTGAATGCTTTTTCCCCGGCCAGCACTTCTTTCCATTCTATTTTCTTTTCTCCTTTATAAGCCTTTTCAATGGCTGCATCAAAAACCCTTACACTGGCCTTCCAGATATCTGGTCCTATACCGTCGCCTTCAATAAATGGAATGGTGGGATGATTGGGAACATTCAGTTTACCGTTGCTGCCCATTGTAATTTTTTCTGCCATTGGAAAATATTTTGATTGATGAAATGATTGAGTGCAAAAATAGGTGATGTGAGGTTTCGACAAATAAAAAAGCCTTCTCTTTTGGAGAAGGCTTTTCGCAGATCAAAAAATTATTGGTATCGCCGTACCCGGAAGTTACAAGTAACAGTATACTGAGTGTTGGGCGGGTTTACACCTTGTGCGGTAGCAGTGAAGTTACCCGCTATAAACCCTCCTATATTGCCGTACTCTGTGATCGTGACACTGGCAGGCTGAACAACATTTACTTCTTCGCCAGGTGGATTAAAATTTATATAACCCAGCGTTTGGGTGCTCCCCTGGGCGATATTCGTTCTCAAAAAATCGAAAACCATTCCGTTTCCTGTTGTCATGTTCCCTCCTTCAATCACAATCATTTCCTCGCCGGAAACTGTTGAGTCTATATATACCGCCTGGGTAAAGGAATCAACCGGCGAAGTAAAAGAATAATTGGTACCGTTCACCGTATAATTCAGGAACTCTTCTGTAGAAACGCCGCAGGCGCTTAAATTACCAATGGCATTGCTACCATTAACCAGCGTAAGGGTTAAGGGATTCCCCTGCTGTTGTGAAGCATTATCTATTGCAACAATACTAACACTGCTGTTACCGGTATTACAGATTAAGGTGTTCAGATCAAATGTCCCATCATTATTTACGGCTACCTTGTAATTGTAAGAACCAATTTGAACCATCACATAACCATTGGTTACGGCAGCATTATTACAGTCTGTTACATTACCGCTTATCGTTGCTATACTCGTTGGCCCAACAGTTATGTTACCGAGAGGAAGTGTTATCGTACCAGTTGTAACTGTTTGTGTATATACGGGGCCAGTACACTGATAGTCCGTATATATCTGCAATACCAATTGAGCATTTGCAGGTATCAACCCATTGATATACCCAGTTGAATCAGTATAGCCATGGGCACCAGTATAATTACCATTGGCATATTCTATCCAAACGGATACATTTGGCATTGGATTACCATTACCATCCACTATTGTACAACTAAACTCTACCGATTTATCTATTGGCATATCACAATTCCAATAAGAAAAATGACTTACTTCCCCAACATAATTATTTCCTGATTTTACGGCGTTGCCTTCCTGTTTCCACAAGCCTTTTGTTTCATCAAAATACCACAATGGAATGCTTGCCGGTGCTGCTGAAGCAATAGCGGCCGGCAAAGGAAAATTCACCGTTGCTTTTTTACCTGCGGCAATTTGCAGCAACTCACCTGAAGCACCTGTTAATTCAACTGCTGACATGCCGTAGGTAGTAAGTAACCGCATAAAATTAAGGCTGTCCAATCCCCGCAAATCTCCGGGCATCGTTCTGTATACATCACCGGCAGTTGGATTTAACCATTGTGCAGCCACCGTTACCGATCCGGTGTAAGCTGTATTACTGGAAGCATTTACAACAGCCCCGGCAGGCAGGCTAACACTCAAACCATTTGAAAGTGTTACGGTTCCTCCAGCTGCTGCATCAATATTACCTGCAGTTGATTTAGGCATTAGTTTGATTCTGAAGAAAGCGCTTTTACCAACAGTGGCAATATAGGTTTTGATGCCCTTGAAATAACCGGGTTTAATAATACTAACCATCGCAGCATTTTGACAAACCTGCTCATTTCTCACTTCAAAATATCCAAATTTATCTGTGGTGGTGGTACTGCTGCCGAACACAACTGTTGCTCCATTTACTGCCACCTCGTTTTCATCTGTAACAAAGCCTGAAACAGAAGAAGCAATTTTGGTGGTTAGGTCTGGCAGCTCATTTCCTAAATCAATTCCTTCTCCACTGAATTCTTTTTGGCAGGAAACAAAAAATAATGATAAGGCAATAATTGATGTTGTTAAAAAAACAAGCGCAATCTTTTTGGATGGGGTTAAAAACATAATGGTACTTTTTTAGATAATGAGTATTACTGGTTGTTACTATTATTTGATACAACCAGCGCATACTATGTTGCCTGAGGAAAAAAATTATTTTAATTCGATGCTGCAATTGACCCACTCTCCATCAAATTTAATTCCGTCAAATTTTTTATAAAAATTAATAGCCGGTTCATTCCAGTCAAGCACCTGCCATACAATACCACTGTAATTTTTTTCTTTTGCCACTTCAATCAATTTATCCAGCAACAATTTACCAAGACCAAGCCCCCTCATTTTTTCTGTTACCAAAATATCTTCCAAATACATGCGCTGGCCTTTCCAGGTGGAGTAGCGGATATAATACAATGCAAAGCCTTCCACCTGTCCATCCGCTTCAGCCACATAAGCCCACCAAACAGGGTTAGCACCAAATCCACTTTCCATAAAATGTTCAAAATCCACGGTTACTTCCTGCGGCGCCTTCTCATATTCGGCTAACTCTTTAATTAACTCCAGCATCCTGGCGCAATCTTCTTTAGCAGCCAGTCGAATTTTTATTTCCATACTTTCTTATTCCTTATTTTAATTTTCTTATTTCTTATTTACATAACCGGGTCCTTTTATAAACCTTCCCGGTTTGGCTTCTGTATGTTCTCCATCTTTTAATACCTGTACACCATTTACAAAAACATCAATCATGCCGGTGGCGTATTGATGTGGCTTTTCAAAAGTTGCATGATCCTGCACTTTGGCCGGATCGAAAATAAGGATGTCGGCATAATTACCGACTTTTATTTCGCCACGTTTTTGAATATGAAGTTTTTCTGCAGAGAGCTTGGTCAATTTTCTTACCGCTTCTTCCAGTGTAATTACTTTTTCATCTCTTACATATTTACCAATCACCCTGGCAAAATTTCCATAAGCCCGTGGGTGAGCATTGGATTTTAAAAATACACCTGCATTGGTATAAGAGCCTTCATCACTGCCAAAACTTACCCAGGGTTGTGCCAGTTCCTTTTTTACATTTTCTTCATCCATCAAAAAATAAATGGTACCCACTCTTGAACTGTCCTGTACAATTAAATCCATTGCTGTTTCTTCCGGGCTCTTGCCCCTGATCGTTGCCACTTCAGCTAATGTTTTACCAGTATATTTTTTCAGGCTGTCTTTTGTAAAACCCACTAAAATTAATTTATCTGCAGAACCGGCGCCGTAGTACAGGTTTTCCCAATCAGCAGCATTGGTCTTCATGTCCTTAATGGTTTGCAACCTTATGGCTGAATCCTGTAATCGCTCTCTCAATTTACCAAAGCCTCCGTCCTGCAATGCAGGCGGCATGCTGGCTGTTAATCCTGTGCCACCGGCGATATAGGTGTAAATATTTGCTGCCACATCTATTCCATCCTTTCTTGCTTTTTCCACCATCTGAAATACCGTGTCCATTTTACTCCAGTTGTCTTTGCCTCCTGCTTTCAGGTGATATATCTCTCCATGCACTTTTGCCTCCCTGGCGATGGTGATCAATTCCTGCACACCTTCATATAATTTATTGCCTTCGCTACGCATGTGTGAGATATAACCGCCGCCATATTTACCGGCTTCCTTGCACAAGGCCACCAGTTCATCCGTTTTTGCAAAAAAAGCGGGAGGATAAATTAATGATGACCCCACGCCCAATGCACCTTCTTCCATTGCCTGGCGTACCAGGGCTCTCATAGAATCCAGTTGCGCTGAAGTTGGTGCTTTATTATCCTCTCCAATTACAAAGGTTCGGATGGTAGTAGCCCCTACATAGGAAGCTACATTACAGCTTACCCCTTTCTTCTCTAAAAATTGCAGGTATTCACCCAGCGTATTCCAGTTTACCTTATACTTAATATCACTTTGGTTGTCCTGCGCCATTTTTTTCATTGCCGGATTTAATGGCCCCATACTTTCCCCTTCCCCCATTACTTCTAACGTTACGCCCTGCCGGATATCACTCTGCGATCTCCCATCTTCTATCAGGCTTTCGGTAGCCCAGCTAAGCATATTGATGAACCCCGGAGAAACTGCCATACCCTTTGCATCTCTTTCTTCTTTGGCAGTAGCTACCGATAGATTTCCGATAAAGACGATGGTATCTGCATTGATACCGATATCTCCCTTGATCGGATTCCCTCCATTTCCATCATAGATCAATCCATTACGGATGATCAAATCATAATCTTCTTTTTGTTTACAGGAAAACAGCCCAAGTAGTGCTGCCAATAAGATGCTTTGGTAAATGCTTAGTTTCATTGTAAGATTTTTAGGTGCCTTAAAGTTCGGGTTTTGATTTCACATTTTATCTTGATAACTTTTGACGCTTCAATTTTTACTTTTCGCTTATTTTGCAGCCATGCAACAATACCTGAACTTATTACAACATATTTTAGACAAAGGAACAGATAAAAGCGACCGAACGGGTACCGGAACCAGGAGCGTATTTGGCTACCAAATGAGGTTTGATCTAAATGAAGGATTTCCTTTAGTGACCACTAAAAAGTGTCACCTGAAAAGCATTATATATGAACTGCTGTGGTTTTTAAATGGTGATACCAATATTGGTTATTTAAAAGAACGCAATGTAAAAATATGGGATGAATGGGCGGATGAAAATGGCGATCTTGGACCTGTGTATGGAAAACAATGGCGCAGTTGGGAAGGTGCAAATGGCGTGGAAGTGGACCAGGTGAAAGACGTGATCCAACAATTAAAAAACAATCCTGACAGCAGGCGTATTATTATCAGTGCCTGGAATGTAGCCGATCTGCCAAAGATGAAACTGATGCCCTGTCATTGTTTGTTTCAATTCTATACCGCCATTGGTGCCAATGGAAGAAGAAAATTAAGTTGCCAGTTATATCAACGAAGTGCCGATGTGTTTTTGGGTGTGCCGTTTAATATCGCTTCTTATGCTTTGCTAACGATGATGCTGGCGCAGGTTTGTGATATGGACCTGGGAGATTTTGTATGGACCGGTGGTGATACACATGTATATAGTAATCATTTTGAACAGGCACAGCTGCAATTAACAAGAACTCCATTTCCGCTGCCACAAATGAAGATTAACCCGGAAGTAAAAGATATTTTCAATTTTAAGTTTGAAGATTTTGAGTTGATGAACTATCAATGTCATCCTGCCATCAAAGCCCCTGTAGCTGTATAGCTTAGAATATTACTGGCGGAATCTATCTATTTTTGTATAGATTCCGCCAGTAATAATAATTAAATGCTGCTTTAAAAAAGTGCGTTTTCTCCTTTTAATTTAAAAGTAATATTACAACAGTTGCCAAAAACTTACTGGTAAAGAAAATATTGCTGGCGGAATCTATTTATATTTGTATAGATTCCGCCAGCAATAAATTAAAAGTGATGCCTAAAATTATTATCGGACGAGAGACAGAACAAAGCATACTTACAGAAATAGCTGCTACAGTTAATGCAGATATGCTGGCCGTAACAGGGAGAAGACGGGTGGGGAAAACCTATCTCATTAAAACATTTTTTGAAAACCAACTGCAATTTGAGTTTAGTGGTGTATTAAATGCAAACAATGAACAGCAGCTGCAAAGCTTTGCCATTGCGCTTGCAAAACAAAGCGGTAATAAAGCAATAAAAAAGATTCCCGAAAACTGGATGGATGCTTTTCACCAGCTAACTGTTTATCTGGATAAGCAGCAAAAGACTAAAAAATTAGTGGTGTTCATTGATGAACTTCCCTGGTTAGATACGCACAAGTCAGGATTCTTAGCTGCATTTGACTGGTTTTGGAACAGTTGGGCATCCACTAAAAATATACTGGTGATTATCTGTGGCTCAGCTACCTCCTGGATGACCAGTAAAATTATCAACAACAAAGGAGGACTGCATAACCGGGTTACCAGGCGTATACACCTGCGGCCTTTTACGCTTACCGAAACAGAAGGATACCTGAGGGCAAATGGCATTATACTTTCCAGGTATGATATACTGCAATTGTATATGGCACTGGGTGGTGTGCCGCATTATTTAAAGGAAATAAAGAAAGGACAAAGCGCCGCACAAAATATCAGCCGTATCTGTTTTGAAAAAAATGGGTTGTTGGTAAATGAGTTTGAAAATTTGTACAATGCATTATTCATCAATGCAAGGCAGCATATCAGTATCATACAGGCACTGGCAGCTAAACAAAAGGGGCTTTCAAGAAATGAAATACTGGCCGCCACCAAACTAAAAGATGGAGGCAGTTTCAGCAGATTACTGAAAGAACTGGAACAGTCTGATTTTATCACTGCATATTACCCATTCGGAAAAATAAAAAAGGAAACCCTGTACCGGGTGATAGATGAATACTCTTTGTTTTACCTGAAATTCATTTATAAAAAAAAGAATGTAAACTGGCTGCAATTGTCTGCATCGCCGGTATATAAAAGCTGGAGTGGCTATGCTTTTGAAAGTATCTGCATGGATCATATTGACAAAGTAAAAGCAGCATTGGGTATTGCAGCTGTTTATACAGAGGAATCAAGTTTTTATTATAAGGGTACCAGCACAGAAAACGGAACACAAATAGATCTGCTGATTGACCGGAAAGATAATGTTATCAATATTTGTGAAGCCAAATTTAATGACAAGCCTTTCAGTATTACCAAACAATATGCAAATGAGCTAAGGGAAAAAATGAGGATATTCCAGGAAAAAACAAAAACAAAAAAATCACTGTTTCTTACTGTTATTTCTACTTATGGTGTGGCCGCAAACATCAATAGCATTGGGTTTATACAACAGGAAGTAACCATGGAAAGTTTATTTTGAAAGAACCCTTAAATATACTTGCTCTTTAAACAAGAACATACAATTTTGTAACATGATAATTTCATTAGTAGTAGCAGCCTCAGAAAATAATGCCATTGGTAAAAATAACCAGCTGCTCTGGCATTTGCCCAATGATCTGAAGTTCTTCAAAAATACTACCTGGGGTATGGTGGTGATCATGGGGAGAAAAACCTTTGAATCGGTAAACAAACCTTTGCCCGGCAGGATCAATATTGTAATAACAAGAAAGGCTAACTGGAAAGCTGAAGGAGTGGTGACGGCAAATGATTTACAAGATGCTTTAAAAAAGGCCGCTGACACCAATTGTAAAGAAGCGTTTGTTATTGGCGGCGGGGAAATTTACAAATGGGCTTTCTCCATTGCAGATAAAATTTACATCACAAGAGTACATGCAACCTTAGAAGGAGATACTTTTTTTCCTGTAATAAATGAAGCGGAATGGAAGCTGGTTTCAAATGAGGATTTTAAGAAAGATGAGAAGCATCAATATGATTATTCATTTCAAACATGGGAAAGAAAATAATTAACTACAACTCCTTCATTCTTTCACATCTTAATTCCTTCATTTGTATTCTCCTTTTCAATTAGCAAAAAAATACATTTACTACTACCTTACCTCCAGCAATGGCAAAGGGCATGGCGTACACTCCCCTTTTGTGTTTGAATTTATCAGCAAGGTGTTGAATGATAAAAAGGAATACGAGTGTTACACTCCAATCGAAAAGCAAAGACAACAATTGCTAAACAACATGGAGGTAATAGAAGTAGAAGATTTTGGGGCAGGCTCTGCCGTGATGAAGTCCAACAAAAGAGCGATCAAAAATATTGCAGCATCCTCTTTAAAACCAAAAAAGTTTGCACAGTTATTATTCAGAATTGTTCAATATTATCAGCCTGCAACCATTCTTGAGTTAGGTACTTCACTGGGAATTACCAGCAGTTATTTAGCAAAAGGAAATGAACTGGGCAAGGTTTTCACCTGCGAAGGATCATCCTCCATTGCCGCCATTGCACAAAAAAACTTTGATCAGTTACAGGTAAAAAATATCCGGCTCACCCAGGGAGATTTTGCAAAAACATTACAGCCTTTATTGAATAAAATGTGCAAGGTGGACCTGGCTTTTATTGATGGCAATCATCGCAAAGAACCTACACTGGATTATTTTACCAAGCTCCTCCATCACGCTAAACCTTCCACTATACTCATCTTCGATGATATTCACTGGAGTGAAGAGATGGAAGCAGCCTGGCATCAAATTCAGCAATACCCTGCTGTTACACTTACCATCGACCTGTTCTTTATCGGTCTTGTTTTTATCAATCCTGATTTTAAAATAAAGCAACATTTTGCAATCCGTTTTTAAAACTCATGACTAATATCACTGAAGATTAAAATTAAAAACAGCGATCTCACACAATTGGTGAGCGGCAAAATTCTGTATCTTACATCCAATTCGATTGATTATGATAATTGGTGTTTTAAAAGAACCATCCCCCGAAACCAGAGTATCCCTGCTTCCTGAACATCTCGCCACTTTAAAAAAATGGAATGTTGCTGTGGTTGTTGAAACCGGCGCAGGCATTACAGCTTTTGCCAATGATGATAAATATGTGGCCGCAGGAGCCAAAATTTTGAAACGGGAAGAAGTTGCCTCCACTGCTGATATCATCTTATCCATTAATGAAGCGCAAAATATTCAGCTGAGTGCTGCCAAAATTTTACTCGGCATTTATCAGCCATTATTTCATCCCGAACTAATGAAGGCCTGGGCGGAAAAAGGCCTGAGTATTTTTAGTATGGACATGTTGCCCCGTACCACCCGTGCCCAAAGCATGGATGTACTTAGCAGCCAGGCAAATATCGCAGGTTACAAAGCGGTACTTACGGCAGCTAATTTATTTCCAAAATATTTCCCCATGTTTATGACTGCAGCCGGAAGTATTCCCCCTGCTAAAGTGCTGATACTAGGAGCCGGCGTTGCAGGATTGCAAGCCATTGCCACTGCAAGAAGACTGGGTGCCGTGGTGGAAGTGTTTGATACAAGGCCCGCAGTAAAAGAAGAAGTAATGAGCCTGGGTGCCAAGTTTGTGGAAGTGGAAGGCGCTGCAGATGCAAGCAAAGCTGGCGGCTATGCTGTGGAACAAACGGATGCTTTTCTGCAACGACAAAAAGCGAAGATCACAGAAAGTGTTTCCAAAGCTGACATTGTAATTACTACGGCACAAATCCCCGGAAAAAAAGCCCCAGTGCTGATCACACAGGAAATGATGTACCTGATGAAGCATGGTTCTGTAATAGTTGACCTTGCTGCTGCAACCGGTGGCAATACTGACCATACACCAAACAATGCTACCATCAGTTATAATGGCATCACCATTGTGGGCAATTCTTATTTATCTTCCACTATGCCCAGTGACGCCAGTAAATTATATGGGAAAAATATCCTGAACTTTTTACAACTCATCATTGATAAAGATGGGAACCTGGATATGAATTTTGAAGATGACCTGGTGAAGGGTACCTGTGTAGTACATGGTGGAGAAATTAAGAATGAAAGAGTAAAGGAATTAATCTAAAATAAAATCATTGAAATATGTTGCAATGGATTTCAGATAACCAGCAGATCATCTACATCGTAATACTGATGATCTTTGTTGGAATAGAAGTGATTGGCCATGTACCGAGTGTGCTGCATACGCCGCTGATGAGTGGAGCCAATGCCATACATGGTGTGGTAATCATCGGCGCCATCATTGTAATGGGCAAGGCTGAAGGTGATAATTATTTAGCATTGATACTTGGTTTTCTTGCGGTGATTTTAGGTACGCTGAATGTGGTGGGTGGATTTGTAGTTACAGACAGAATGCTGGAGATGTTTAAGAAGAAACCCACATCCCCTAAAGGGGGTAAGGCAAGCGTATAAAAAAAGATACCTTAATTTAATAATGAAAATATTTTTCTCTTCACTTTCTGGGGTGAAATAAAAAAGATACAATGGAATTGAATGTTTTGACACTTTGTTACCTGATCGCTTCAGTAACATTTATTCTTGGATTAAAAATGTTATCTAATCCTGCATCTGCAAGAAAAGGAAATTTAGTAGCCGCTGCAGGTATGACCATTGCTATTATCGGCACTATTTTTTTGTATGAAGAGGATGGACAAAAGCTGGGCAACTACGGATGGATCTTTGGTGGCCTGCTGATTGGTGGTGTGGTTGGTACACTGGCTGCAAAGAAAGTGAAGATGACTGCGATGCCAGAAATGGTAAGCTTATTTAATGGAATGGGTGGTGCCTGTGCCGCATTGATTTCAATTGTGGAGTTCAATCATTTATTACATGAAATAGAAAATGGCAGAAGTGCTGAAGGCCATACCGGAAAAGTTTTAATCATTGCACTGGGTTTAATTATTGGAAGTGTGTCCTTTGCTGGTAGTATGATTGCCTGGGGTAAGCTGAATGGGAAAGTGAAGGACTACAGTTTTAAAGGACAGAATATTCTTAACCTTATTTTTCTTGCCATTGCATTAGGTTCTGCAGGTTATCTTGTGGTTAATCCTGAGCATCATTTAATCTTTTATGGGATTCTTACTTTGTCATTATTATACGGCATTTTATTTGTGCTGCCCATCGGTGGTGCAGACATGCCTGTGGTGATTTCACTACTCAATTCTTTTACTGGTGTGGCTGCAGCATGTGGTGGATTTTTGTATGATAATAAAGTGATGCTCACCGGTGGTATCTTGGTAGGAGCAGCAGGCACCTTACTCACCATCCTGATGTGCAAAGCGATGAACCGATCTTTGATAAATGTACTGGTGGGTTCTTTTGGTGGCAGTTCGGCAGCCACTGGTGGTGCAACAAAACAACAGGGTGCCTACAAAGAAATTACCCTGAGTGATGCAGCGATGGTAATGGCCTATGCACATAAGGTAATGATCGTTCCGGGATATGGTTTGGCAGTGGCACAAGCGCAACATGTATGCCATGAGCTGGAAAAACTACTGGAAGAAAAAGGCGTGGAAGTAAATTATGCCATTCACCCGGTGGCGGGCCGTATGCCGGGCCACATGAATGTGTTGCTGGCCGAAGCTGATGTGAGCTATGATAAACTGATGGAGATGGAACATGCCAATGATGAATTTAAAACTACCGATGTGGTGTTGATATTGGGTGCCAATGATGTGGTGAACCCTGCTGCAAAATCTGATCCTGCTTCTCCAATTTACGGTATGCCTATTTTAGAAGTGGAACTTGCTAAAACCACCATCGTAAACAAACGCAGTATGAAGCCCGGTTATGCCGGTATTGAGAATGATCTTTTCTTCCGCCCAAAAACAAGCATGTTGTTTGGTGACGCTAAGAAAGTATTGCAGGATTTGGTGGCGGAGATAAAGAATGTGTAACCCCCTCCGCCCCCTAAAGGGGGAACTTAAAAACCCGATACTTTATCCCCTTTCTCAAACCTCATTTTACCTCTCCTTGCCTTTCAACAATAAATTGCATAATACTTTCCAGTTCCACTTCTGCCCTGTTCATGGCATCCATAATTTCTTCCCGGTTTACATTAGCTGCAAAAGCCTTTTCTTTAAAGCGCTTTTTAATTCCTTTCAGCTCCATGCCTGCATAACCTTCCGGCCGCATTAAACTGTAGGCATGTGTTAAGCCACTGAGTTCATCAAATGCAAATAGCAGCTTATCCATTTTGGTTTCCGGTTCCACACCAAAATGATTGGGGCCATGACTGGCGATTGCCCTGATAATTTCCGGATCAATATCCCCGGCTTCCAGTTCTTCAATAATTTTTTTGCAATGCAGTTCCGGCCATTGATCCCAGTCTGCATCATGCAGTAAGCCCGCCATTTCCCAGCGCCATTGATCTACTTCATTCAATCCCTCTTTTTCTGCTGCCCAGCATTTCATTAAATGAGCCACCTGCTTCATGTGCAGTTTCAGTCGGTCATTCTTCACCCAATTGTTAAGCAGATCATAAGCAGCTTCCCTGCTTAATACATTCCCTGTATTTTTAACATCTCCAAAACTGGAACGGTTCAACTGTAACGACATGTGCTGGTATTTTTTTTAATCTAAGAATAATCTTTTGATTCATTTAAGATATTATGCAGTAATTTAACCAGCATTTTAAAAACTACAAGACTATATGAAGCAATTTTTTTTCCTGGCAATTTCCTGCAGTATTACTGTAACAGCATTTTGTCAACCAAAGCAAAGCATTTCTCTTATTCCTGAACCTGTTCAGCTTACTCAGCAAACAGGTATTTATGTATTACCGAAAGTAATTACCATCAGTGGTGGTGATAAAGAAACAGCCAGCAGCCTCCAGCAAAAAATAAGCACTGCCACAGGATACACCGTAAACTTTTCAGAAAATCCTGCTGCTGCCAATATTCAGCTTGTGCTGAATTCAACTGCCAACAACACACTTGGTAAAGAAGGATACCAGCTTTCAGTAACACCACAAAATATTATTATCAAGGCCAACCAGCCTGCCGGTTTATTTTATGGAGTGCAAACATTGTTGCAATTACTACCAAAAGAAATCGAAAGTAAAGAACTGGTAAAAGATATCAGCTGGTCGGCCCCATGTGTTGAAATAACCGACTATCCACGTTTTGGCTGGAGAGGTTTGATGCTGGATGTAAGCCGTCACTTTTTTACCAAGGAAGAAGTGAAAAAATACATTGATGAAATGGCACGGTACAAATACAACTTACTACACTGGCATTTAACCGATGATGAAGGCTGGCGAATTGAAATTAAATCTTTACCAAAATTGACCAGCATAGGTGCATGGAATGTGAAACGGGAGGGACGTTTTGGAGAGTTTAAAGATATCAGGGATGATGAGCCAAGAAACTACGGAGGCTTTTATACACAAGAGGATATTAAAGAAGTGGTGCAATATGCAAAGGAACATTTTGTAGATGTACTGCCAGAAATTGATGTGCCTGGTCACAGCCTTGCAGCCATTACAGCCTACCCTGATCTATCCTGCTCAAATGGGGTTAAAAATCATGGGGTTGCTTCCGGTGAATCTATTAAAGACTGGAGTACCCATACAGCGTTGGTAGATGACAATCTTTGTCCTGCTAACGAAAATGTATATGTTTTTATGGATAAAGTTATTACAGAAGTGGCAGCACTGTTCCCGTTTGAATATATTCATGTGGGTGGTGACGAAACTTTTAAAACCTTCTGGGAGCAAAGTGATGCGGTGAAGGCATTGATGAAAAAAGAAGGATTGAAAACAATGGAGCAGGTGCAGGGTTATTTTGAAAACAGGGTAGAGAAAATTGTAAACAGTAAGAAAAAGAAAATGATGGGCTGGGATGAAATACTGGAAGCTGGTGTTTCACCTACTGCGGCCATTATGAGCTGGCGTGGTACCAAAGGTGGTGTAGAAGCCTCCAACAAAGGACATGAAGTGGTGATGAGCCCAACCACTTTTACCTATATTGATTACATGCAAAGTGATGAGATCATGGAACCAAAAGTATATGCCTCACTGAGAGTAAGTAAAACTTATTCTTACGAACCTGTTTCAGAAGGGATCAATGCGAAATTGGTAAAAGGTGTTCAGGCTAACCTGTGGACCGAACAGGTGTATAACTACCGCCAGGTGCAATACATGACATGGCCCCGTGCTTTTGCCATCAGCGAAATTGCCTGGAGCCCATCTGGTAAAAAGAACTGGAATAGTTTTGTTGGTAAAATAGAAGATCACTTCAAACGCTTTGATATAGCTGAATGGAAGTATGCACCCAGCATGTACGATGCTGATTTTAAAGTAACCAAAGATGCAAACAATCAACTAACGATAGGCCTTACC
The DNA here is from genome assembly GCA_043788995.1 of Chitinophagaceae bacterium. Classification (GTDB taxonomy): domain Bacteria; phylum Bacteroidota; class Bacteroidia; order Chitinophagales; family Chitinophagaceae; genus Ferruginibacter. Next base: position 19,413 of record JAYWII010000058.1, read on the forward strand.
ACAGAAGTGGAAGGACTCGACATCTATTACAGTTTTGATAATTCTTATCCTGATCATTTTTATCCAAAATATACAGCGCCTGTTGTGGTACCGAAAGATGCAACATTGATGAGAGTGATCACTTACCGTGGTAAGCAAGTGGTGGGAAGGATGAATAATATGCCTGTGGCCGAGTTGAAGAAGAGGGCTGGGGTTAAGTAAGGAGGCAAATGCATTTGTCGTATGCAACCATATAACACTTCTACCATTTAAACACTATAAAGAGATTTGACAATCAAAAAATATAGAAACAATAGCATTGACTCAAAATTGAGAGACGAATGAGTAAAGCAAAATTATTCCCGACTATTATGTTTTTATTTGCTGCATTATTAACCATACGCAGTCAAGCACAAACCACTTACCATAAACTCAAAGAAGTGGCAATTAAAATGAATAAGTCAATGCCTCAAATTCTTGATGAATATACCCAAGTAGATAGTTTAAGTGCAATCTCGCCGGATACTCTCCAATACTACGTTACATTACTTCATGTAAATAAAACTCAAGAAAGTCTAACTCGGATTAAACAAATTATGGAAGCTAAAATGTTAAATACAATTAATACTCAACAGGAATTTCAACCATACAGAGATAAAAAAGTTAAAATTGTTTATAAATATTATGATGAAAGAAAAGTGTTCTTATTTTCCATTTTTTTGACTCCTGATAAATATCTCAATTAATCTGAAACTTCAAACTTAGACATAACCAAAACATACCGGATAATTTCATTTAACAAAGATGGCGGCATACTGATAGAATCCCGGTTTGACCTGCGGTACCGACGGACTTACTTCAGCTTTTCCAGCAAATACAAATAAGGTTTATGCAGGTGATGAATGAAAGCATTGGTCTCACTGTCAGGAAATAATTTATAATATTCATCATCTGCCAGCAAAGTAATATAATTGCCCGTTCTTACATAATTCATGGTTTCAGCATACACCGGAGGTTCAAAGCCGGGTAAACTTTTCTGCAGCATTTTACCTACTCTCTTACCAAGATTTTTACAATAATAGTTCATGGCTTTTTTTGTCTTCCGGTCCATTTTATTGTACATACTTTTCAAAACAACACCTTTAAAAAAACCCTGTTTACCCAAACCCCCTTTTGCATTGGTAAAAGGATTGGTAGTATTAAAATCATCCAGCGTTTGGATAGAGAATGGTGTTTCAGGAACCCAGTCGGCACTGTTTACCACATTGTATGCCCAGCCCATTTGTGTGAGGGCTTCATACTCGTAAGCAAAATATAAATTACCAGGTTTGGGGCCTGCGCTGCAATAAGTTTTTAAACGGATATCCGCAGGCAGTGTTCCTGACTTTTGCAGGTTGTATAAATAAGCAGTGAGCAGGTAAGCAATAGCACCACCCTGGCTGTGCCCCATAATAATAAAATCCCTGGTACCCGTTTTATAAAGCGAATCAATTTTTGGCATGATGTCCCTGCTTAAAAAAGCAAGGCTCAGCAGCCAGCCTACATGTACCGTGGCCTTTGGGTTTTCAGCCAGTTGGTATTTAAACAAAAAATCATTTGCCACTTTTAGTTCACCTTTTGCAGGCACCATTGCTGCATAAAAATTTGCCAGCCAGCTAATTGGTTTTGCAGTGGTGCCACGTACAGAAATCACTACTACACCATTTTCATCTTTCCACAGGTCCCACAAATTATCCATGCCCATGGGTGCAGACTGGTACAGCATTTTAAAATGCTCCGGTTGGGGCATCGTATCATAGTAAGCAGGGTTGGCGGAGCTCCTTGCAGACACTTTCATTAGTTCTGCGTATTCTGCCTTATCAAAACCGGGCTTTAATTTTTGAGCGAAAACTGACAGTTGTAAGAGCAGTGAAAAAACTAAAAGATACTTTTTCATAATGTAGATTTATAACGATTGAGCTGTGTATTCTGTTCATATATCCGCATAAAAAAACCAATTTGCACAAAATATTTTTAGTGCAAATTGGTCTCAAGATAAAAACATTCAGTATTCAGAAGATGCATTCATTTTTAAATGATGATGCTACTTTTTTGTAAAATGCATTACAGGTATATCACCTGCCAATAAGGACAAGCTGTTATCATCATCCAGTTTATAAGCAGTTACTGTTTTCAATGTTTTGAAAAAAACCTGTTCACCTTCACCAGGGCATGCTATCATGGTAGAAATATGATCTGAAAAACTGATACTGTTCCCATCTAGTTTCACTTTACCTCCAAAGCCATTGCAACTGCTGCTACCTCCCACTTCAGATTCGGGTAAATTAAAAATCAGGGTTGGTTTTTTGTCTGGATACAAACCATCAAATGCAATCCTGGGACCGGTGATATAATTCAACTCCCAGCTGGCATTGAGCTTTGCTTCTTCTTTTGAAAGACGCTTAACATTTTTGAATTTTGCCAGCACTGCACTACCCTGGCTCAGCGTGAGATTACTCCCTGTTACACCCCAGCTATCCACTTTACCCAACGCTGCCAAAAATTTAGCTTCCGTCTCAGATGCTTTCTGATCAAAACATGCCATACGGGTGGTTGCCAATGGCGAGAATTTCATTGCATTGTTGCCAGGTAATTCTACGGAACCAGTCAGGCGGTTACAACCTGCATTACCTGCTACAGTATTTTTTTCGCCTGTTAAAAAAGAAAGCATCGCTTTAGAATCTCTGGGAATCATTGTTCCTTCCAGCTCTGTTAATTTCCAGTCGCCAACAGACAACAGGTCCATTCCTCCGGCTGGTAATGTTGTTACTCCTTCTGGCATAGTTGTTTTTTTAGTGCCGCTGCAGGCTGTTATAAATAATACAACAATTGAAATAAGTACTGCAGATAAAATGGTGCGTTTCATAATTTAGTTTTTATTTAAGGGGATGATTTTTATTTTCATATTACACAACCGGGAAAGACAGCATACTACTCACAAAAGACAACATTCCTTTTTTAAAATTGTTTAATGTAACTACTCATTTTCCGTACGGTTCAAAATTAACTGGTAAACAAGATAAAATATTTTTACCCCAACCAAATAAAATACTTTTGACAAATAAACAACCTATTTTGCGGCTACCCGGTACATTTATCAATTCAATAAAAGATGCCAAGGGCTTTGATGAAAGTGCATTTGAACAAGTGCATCAGTCTGGTGAGCAGGTGACCTCTGTACGAATAAACCCTGCCAAATCATTCAATATTTCTAAAGGTCTTCCTTTTCCTGAAAATATAGAAAAGGCTGTGCCATGGTGCTCCAATGGATATTATTTATCTGAAAGACCCTCTTTTACCAGCGATCCGCTTTTTCATGCAGGCGCTTATTATGTGCAGGAAGCCAGCAGTATGTTTTTAGAAGAAGCATTGAAGCAAACTGCAGATTTATCACAACCATTAAAAGTCCTGGACCTTTGTGCTGCACCCGGTGGAAAATCTACTTTGATCCAGTCCCTGATCAATGAAAAAAGTTTACTGGTAAGCAATGAAGTGATCAAAACAAGGGTAACTGTTTTAGCAGAAAATATTTCTAAATGGGGCGCTGCCAATGTAATTGTTACCAACAACGATCCTAAAGATTTTCAGCGGCTGCCCAATTTTTTTGATGTGATAGTGGTGGATGCTCCCTGCAGTGGCAGTGGCTTATTCCGTAAAGATCCCGAAGCCATCAATGAATGGAGTGAACAAAATGTACAGCTCTGCAGTCAGCGGCAGCAAAGGATACTGGCGGATATTTTTCCTTCACTAAAAGAAGATGGCATTATCATTTATTCAACCTGCTCTTACTCAAAAGGAGAAGATGAAGATATTGCAGACTGGTTGGTGGAAGAGTTAAAGATGGAAAGTTTACAATTGAAAGTTGATGCAACATGGGGTATTGTAGAAACACCATCAGCAAAACATAACGCTTATGGCTACCGGTTTTATCCTGACAAAGTAAAGGGTGAAGGTTTTTTTATTGCAGCGTTCAAAAAGGTGGGAATAGAGAATGGGGAGTGGCGAATGGGAAAGAATAAGAGTAAGGTGGAAAAATTGACTGCAAAAGAAATTGATGTGGCAAAACCTTATTTAAAAGATGCTTCAGAATTTTTCTTTATTAAACAAAATGAAGAAGCGATTGCTATTCCAAAAGAATTTGAAAATGATCTTGCTGCCATTCAATCGGCACTTTATATTAAAAAAGCTGGTGTAAGACTGGGGGCAATTATCCGCAATGAACTGATCCCTGATCATGAGCTGGCAATAAGCACTATTATTAATGATACACTGCCTGTGGTGAATGTGGATGAAGCTACCGCACTGCAATACCTCCGCAAGCAGGAAATAAAAATTGATACTAACTTAAAAGGCTGGACCCTCATCCGTTACTGCAAATTACCCCTTGGCTGGATAAAAATTTTACCTGGCCGTGTGAATAATTATTATCCAAAAGAATGGCGCATACTTAACAAGTAGCGTATCGTTAACCAACTAATTTTCCCATCTTTGCCGTGGAAAAAAAATTAAGCATGAAGCGTTTATTGATCCTGATCATTTGTTTACCTGTTTTTGCATTAGCTCAAAATAAGCAGATCCTGGTTGAAGGAACGGCTCCGGATTTTTATGTAAATCATACCGTAGCACCAAAAGAAAATTTGTACAGTCTTGGCCGTATGTATAATATCAGTCCAAAAGAAATTGCACCCTTTAATAAACTGGATATAGAAAAAGGACTGAACTTAAACCAATTGGTAAAAGTGCCTTTAACTACTGCCAATTTTGTGCAGGAAAATAATACAGCCGCAGACGAAGTATTGGTACCTGTTTATCATACGGTGAAAGACAAAGAAGGATTACTTAAGATCAGCTCCAGTTTTAATAAAGTACCGGTAGAAAAGTTAAAACAATGGAACAATCTTAAAAGTGAGTCTGTAAGCAGTGGCACCAAATTAATTGTAGGTTACCTTAAAGTAAAGAAAGAACTTTCTCCATTATCCAGCATGGCCAAAACTGTGGTGGCAGCTCCGAAAGACAATGCTGCAATAACGCCTCCTGCTAAAGAAATACCTAAGCCGGTAGTATCCAATGAAACACTGCCAGTGGTAAAAAATCCTGCAAAGGAAAAAGTGGCTGAGGTTAAAACAGAAGCAGTGAAGGTGGTGGAGAAGCCTGTGATTGATAAACCAGTAGTGGAAGATAAACCGGTAAAAAAAGATCCTCCTCCGCCTGTAGAAAAACCTGCAGTAACCCGTACAGCTAAAAATTTTAACGGAGGTTATTTCAAAACAGATTTCGAAAAGCAATCCCGTAATGGCAGTACCAAAAATGAATCAGGCACTGCTGCCATATTTAAAAGTACCAGTGGTTGGGAAGATGGCAAATACTATTGCCTGCATAATGCTGCTGCACCAGGTACCATTGTAAAAATTACCAATGCAACCACAGGCAAAAGTATATATGCAAAAGTGCTGGACCTGATTCCTGATATCAGCCAAAATGATGGTCTGCTCATCAGGCTGAGCAATGCCGCAGGTGCTGAATTAGGTGCTGGAGAAAGCAGGTTTGATTGCTCTGTGAGTTTCGCTAAATAAGTTATCCCAATAATTTTCCAGGTATTTCCCTGGCATAAGAAACTAAAAATTTCTAAGAAACCTGCACATCATCGTTTACCACGGCGTTTGTTTCTATTGTATTAGTCTGCTGATCTTCCGGGTGTTTGATGAATCTTTTTTGAAAAACTAACAATGTGATAACGCCAGTAGAAATAGCAAAATCTGCCAGGTTAAATATCGGCCTGAAAAATTCAAAATCTTCTCCGCCCCATACCGGGACCCACTTAGGAAAATGAGCATCCCTGATGATGGGAAAGTAAAGCATATCCACCACTTTACCATGTAAGAAACCAGCATATCCATGTGCTGGAAATATTTTGGCTACAGCCATGCTGCCCGGAACACTTGCTTCAAAGATCAGCCCGTAAAACATACTGTCAATTAAATTACCCAATGCTCCTGCAAATATCAGGGAAGCACAAATAATAAACCCGCTATGATATTTTTTTCGGATGATATCTCTCAAATACCAAACACCAAAAATTACCGCACCCAATCTGAATAAGGTGAGTATCATCTTACCACCATCACCACCAAATTTCCAGCCGTAAGCCATGCCCTCATTCTCCACAAAATGCAACCGGAACCACTGCCCGATTACATTGTGGTGCTCATTCATGAGAAAATGTGTTTTGATATATATCTTCAATGCCTGGTCAGCCAGCACAATTAACAAAATAAGCAATACAACGTTTCTTGATTTCATAATGGGGGCAAAGATAATAGATTGTGGTATTTAGTGATGCCCCAGTTGTGTATTTGGTAAATTTGTTAACGGTTTATGTGGTAACAGGCTGGTTTTTATTTTGATGGCAGCGTGATCTGTTCTAAAAAAAGCTTTTTATAGGTGTCAGAAACGGGGATATGCTCATTGCCAATCCTGATAAGGTCCTTTTCCACAGCATCGATTTTATCAATACTTACCATGTAAGATTTGTGTACCCTGCAAATAACATTTACAGGTATTTCCTGTTCAAACTCTTTAAAAGTCTGCAGGGTCATAATTTTTTTATCCGGCATTACTATCCTCCGGTAATCTCTCATACCTTCTATATACAATATCTCATTTAGCATCACCCTCTCCAAACGGTATGCTGTTTTTACAAATACAAATTTCTTTTCGGGTGAAATATTAGTTTTAGTCAGTATTATTTGCACCCTCTCCACCGCCTGTATAAAACGTTCCAATGTGTAAGGCTTTAAAAGATAATCTGCCACTTTCAGATCAAAACCTTTCAGCGCATATTCCTGGTAGGCTGTGGTAATGATCACTTCACTGGAAATATTTTTTGTCTCCAGCAGCTGAATGCCTGAAAACTCAGGAATATTAATATCAAGAAACAGCAAATCCACAGCATTCGATTTCAGGTATACTAAAGCATCAATCGCATTGTCAAAAGAAGATAACAATTGCAGGTAAGGAAGTTTGTTCACATAATTTTTTATGCGTTCCATTGCCAGCGGCTCATCTTCTACTATAATGCAGGTGATCTTCATTTATAAATAATGTTGAGTTTTACTTTATAAGTATTCATTGTGTGATTTATTTCCAGTCTATGTTTACCGGGGTATAAAAGCATTAGCCGTTTTTTTATCAGTTCATTTCCCAATCCGTTATATTCTTTTTTTATTTCGTTGTGGCTGCTGTAGTCATTTTCACATTCAAATGTAATGGTATCATCTCCCACATCAAAACGAATATTAATAGCATTATCTTTTTTCCTGTTCTCCGCATGTTTAAATGCATTTTCAATAAATGGAATGAATAACATGGGTGTTATCATTAAATTATCCGATGCTCCATTAACTGCATAATTTACATACCCCGGGTTGGCGCTTCTGATCTTCTGCAGTTGAATATACTTTTCAATGTAAGCCAGTTCTGTATGCAGGAGAATGTGTGCTGGTTTTGTTTCGTACAGCATAAACCGCATAATGTCTGACAACTTTTTCAAATACTGCGAAGCCCTGCCTGCATCTATCTCTATCAGCACATCTATATTGTTGATGGTATTAAATAAAAAGTGAGGGTCCAGTTGCGACTTAACCAAAGCCAACTCTGTTTCATAATTTTTTTTTGCCAGTTCTTCCTTCAGTTTGATATCATCATACCAGGAAATAAAACCTTTCATTACCAGGCCCACCACTCCGTTTAGCAGTGCGATGATCGACATAACAATTGTAATGCCTGTTGCCGAACTGAAACCATCTGCAAATACACCTGCGCCTATTTTATACCATGACAGTAAGGTTAAAATAAAAGCTCCGGTAACTCCACTTAGCAGTGATGAAGCAATTGCTGCAACAAAAAAAATTAAGATTCTTTTCCGTGCAAGAAATTGAGAAAACAGGAATGAATAAAAAATATAAAATCCTAAAATACCCGGCACTAATGCAAAGGCTGAGAAAAAAATATCAAATCGTATATTAGTAAATAAGGGATGTGTCTTCAGGTTTGTTCCCAGGGTTAAACAAAGCAAAATGATCAGCAATAAAAATAAATACACCACCCAATATCCAATATGCAACAAGGTGATAACTGACTTTTTCATACTTGAGTGGAGTTTGTCAAATCATAATAAAGATAGTTTTGTTCAGTCAATTCAACCAGTTAGCATTTATCCTTTTTATTGATATAAAGCAGATAACTAACAATGGTACCCACCACAAAATAGCCAACAGCAAACCAATGAAAATTTACCGCCTTTGAAGGTCCTTCTTTTATTGAACTGATTTCGAAAAAATTAAACAGTGAATAAGTATATGGTATGATATAACCATATTGCCAGGATGCAGCAAAAGTGGCAGCTACCAACAACCCTATGCCAAAACCAAAAGGCACAAGAAAATTTTTAAACTGCAGGCTCACCAGGTACTGAAGTGCAATAATAGGCAAGCAATCAATAAAAAACTTTGCATTGGTCTTGAGAAAAAAGGTGGCAGGAAATGAACTTGTTGGCAGGGAAATTCCTTTAACCAGCAAAGCAGGAATAGCAGCAGATAAATAAATGCCAATATTAAAAAGCAGAAAAAACTGGAGCATCATTAAAATGATTACGGTGAGTTTAGCAAAAAAAATTATTGAAAAACGCTGAGGTGTGGCATGAAGTTGCTTCCAGGTATTGTTTTTGTATTCCAGCTGGGTGATAAGGCTGGTGGCCAGTATCACCCCCATCGGTAATAAAAAGAAGGCCATCACCTGCCAGTTTTGTACAAAGGTTCTTTCCCAAAAATCTGCTGCTTTGTAAATAGCAGGAAGCCTGCTGGACTTTATAAGGCGGATTGCAATCACGATAAGTGGTATAAAAAATCCGCCAATGATTACCAGCCAGGATGCAGTACTGCGCCGGGTTTTGATCCATTCACTTTGCAGGCTGTGTATGTATTGATTCATATTTTTATCAGTTGTTAATTAAATTCATAAAGATGGTTTCCAAGTCATTTTTTATAGTAGTAATTGAATATACGGCTATACCATTTTTAACCAGTTGCTCATTAATAAAAGCAACCTGTTCATTTGGCAATACATTCATCACTATCCTTCCATTATCAAGATGAGCTTCCAGGTTATTATCCCGAATGATCCTCAAAGACATAATTTCATTATTGGTTTCAAATCTCAACACAGATGATTGCAGTTGCTTGTTTTGAAGTTCATGCAAAGTTCCCTGGAACAGCATATTGCCTTTGTGTATCACTCCCACATGTGTTACTAATTTTTCTATCTCAGCCAGTAAATGACTTGAAACAAGAATCGTAATCCCCTGTTGCCTGTTTATTCTTAACAGCAGTTCTCTCATTTCGATGATACCATTAGGATCTAAACCATTGGTAGGTTCATCCAGTATTAACAATGATGGACTGTTAAGCATAGCAACAGCAATACTTAAACGCTGTTTCATACCTAAAGAAAACTGGCTTACTTTTTTACTGGCTGTATCAGAAAGCCCAACAAGATCAAGCACTTTTTGAATACGGTCTTTGGGGCATTGATAAATTTTCTGCAACACTAAAAGATTTTCATAAGCCGTGAGATGACCATACAGAGATGGGCTTTCAATCAGTGACCCGGTTTGTTGCAAGATCTTCAGCCGGTGTTGCTCCAATGATTTTCCAAATACCAAAATACTACCCTGTTGTTTTTTTAGCAACCCCAGCACTAACCGGAGTGTGGTTGTTTTACCTGCTCCATTGGGGCCAAGAAAACCATAGATACTCCCCTCCTCCACCTGGAGGTTAATGTTGTTTAAAATAATTTCCTTTTTGGAGAAAGAATAGAATAAGCCTTCTGTTTGTAAACAATAATTTGCCATAACGATTGAGTGTAGCCCAAATAGTTCAGACTTACATTTCAAAAGTAAGGACCATGATGTTGTTGTGGGATTATGTTATGTGAATGGGTAAGTTTAATCTGCAAAAGGAGGGATTTTTCCTGCAAGACAGAATGTATTTTATCTTTTCTTAAAGGATTAATGTATCTAGAGATATTGAATTCCCTATTTTGAATTTGTTTTAGACACTCTCTTTATTTACCGATTTTATTAATTCAAAAAAATTATCATCAAATCCTATTGGACTTTTGGCATAAGTAACTTTGTTTTGGAAATCGAATTTCATTTTTTCCTTGTCTTTACCAAGAAATAATAAATCCAGAATATGGTTTGCATATTCCTTATGCTTTGTATTCCATTTTGTATTTACTACTTCTTTCACTTTCGAATAACAATGAAATGGGTTTTTTATTAAGATGTGATCTTCATCTAAATGAAATTTACAATTTGATAAATCAACTTCATGATGAAAACCAACGTATTTCATAACAGTATTTGAAAACTCTACATTCGCCATGCTATTTTTATAAGACTTAGGATCAAAAGTGGTAAAAAGACCTAAATATTTTGTATTAGCAGTTTGAGAATAGCCAGAAAAATCTGCTGACTCAATTTCTCCAGCGAAAGCAGTATTCCTAAATCTACTACCATCAAAATTAACTTTATCGATTTTGCAATCAGAGAATTTACAATGAGAAATTATTGGAAAACAAAAGTTAACATACTTCAGAGTACAATTTAAAAAATCAACATTTTTAAAGATGCCAGAATTGATCCGACTATTTAATGCTAAATAACAATGCTTAAAATTACAGTTTAAAAAAATCAGGTCCTCAAATACACAGTTTTTAAAACTTACATTATAAAAAGTAGCTTTCTCAAATTTACATTCAATGAAAGTACAGTTATTCCAAAATGTATTACTTAGTTCCGCTCTTGAAAAATCAACTTTATAAAAATGATTAGACTTTACAGTCACAACTTTTTCAACATCTTTTTCTTTATTTGAAAACTCGTTCAGCCTTATTCCTCTTAAGTCAATATAACCAACCTCATTACGCTTAAACTTTAATTTTTTTCCTTTTTTAAGATCTCCTAAACATGATGCATATCCCTTAATGAAATTATCCTCTATAAACCACCTCTCAATTACATTTTCATCAATTTCCATTAGCCAATTGTTTTGTATTAAAAAATGGTATAATAAATTTTAAGATTGTTCTCAACAACCAATATCACTCTTCAAAATAAACTCTCTTCACACGTTGCGATATGCCAGCCAATATTTCATAAGCGATGGTATCAGCCCAACCAGCTATTTCACTCACTGGCAGTTGCTCTCCAAAAACAATGATATCATCCCCTTCTTTTACATCAATACCCGTTACATCCAGCATGGTCATATCCATACACACATTACCAATTACAGGCGCCAGTTTTCCATTCACCCACATTTTTCCTGCCCCGTTACTCAACCTCCTGGGATAGCCATCTGCATAGCCTATCCGAACGGTGGCAATCACACTCTCCTGCTGCACTTTACCTGTGCGGTTGTAGCCTACTGTTTCGCCGGCATGTATCTTTTTTATTTGTGCCACCGTAGTTTTTAAAGTAGTTACATTTTTTAATTGCTGCTGCATGGCGTCATCACTGTCCACACCATACATACCAATACCCAGCCGCACCATATCAAACTGTAAATGTTTATATTTTTCTATGGCAGCTGTGTTAGCGATATGTTTCAGGAACGGATAGTCCAGTACTTTCTGAAGCACATCGCAGCATCTTAAAAAAACGGCAGCCTGCTCTTTTGTAAAATCGTCATGCAGCGGGGAACCGCTTGCTGCAAGATGAGAGAAAACGGATTGTATTTTAAATATAGAAGCGGATTGTAAAAGAGTTGCCAGTTGATTCATATCCGCTTCTTCAAAACCCAAACGGTGCATGCCTGTATCTAATTTGATATGAACCGGATAGGTATCAATGCCTGATTGCTGCAAGTATTGCTGAAATGCTGATAATATATCGAATGAATACAATTCGGGTTCCAGGTTATACTGCACCAGTACATCAAACGTATTTTCTTCCGGGCTCATTACCATAATGGGCAGGGTGATGCCTCCTTTACGAAGTTCAACACCTTCATCTGCATACGCCACTGCCAGGTAATCTACTTTATAAAATTGCAGTAAGTTGGCAATTTCAAAACTGCCACTGCCGTAACTAAAAGCCTTTACCATGGCCATCAGTTTTACACCGGTGTTCAGGTGTTGCTGATATTGCTTTACATTATGGGTAATGGCATTCAGGTTTATTTCCAGTACGGTCTGGTGTACTTTCTCTTCCAGCAAATGACTGATCTGTTCAAACTCAAATATCCTTGCCCCTTTCAGTAAAATGGTTTCATCATGAAAATGAATAGCGTGAAAGTTTTTCCTGAAATCCTCCGTAGAAACATAAAAAATTGTTTGTGGTATATTTTTAAATGCATCCTTGTGTTTAGAAAGTTCGGGACCGACACCTATGAGCCGGCTGATATTTTTTTGTATTAATATCGTGGCCACATCTGCATACAAAGCAGCTCCGCTTTTTCCCGATTGCAAAATATCGCTGAGGATAACTGTACGGTTAACGTGCTGTTGCTGCTGCAATAAAAAATCCAATGCAATGGTGAGTGAATTAATATCTGCACTGTAACTGTCATTGATGACTGAACAATGGTTGATGCCTTTCTTCAACTCAAGCCGCATTTCTACCGGACGCAGCTTCAACATCTTTTCCTTTATTATTGTATCACTTGTGTTCAAGTGTAATAATACACACCAGCAGGTAATGGCATTTTCTATGGAAGCCACATCAATAAACGGAATGCTGATAGTTTGAAGTTTGAAGCCAGATGCCGGGAGTTGATCTTTCGTTCCTTCATTTATTTTGATGTGGTATTTGGCAATAATATCAGTATGATTACCTTTTTTTTCGATAGCGATTATTTGCAAGGTGGCAGTTTCCTTTTTGCCCCAGATAAATAATTGCAATCCGGTATTACTCCGGATATTATTTGCAAAAGTATTTACTGCTTCATTAATATCAGGGCTGTCTGCATTGTAAATAAGCAACTGGCTTCTTACAAATAATTTCAGTTTCTCATTTATCTTCTGGCGTATATTAAGAAACCCTTCGCTGTGTGCTTCACCTATATTGGTGAAGATACCGATGGTGGGTTCAATAATTTTTTCGAGGCAGTGCATTTCATCCGGCTGCGAAATACCTGCTTCAAAAATAGCGAGTGTGTGATGTTGATTCATCTGCCATACACTCAGCGGCACACCAATTTGTGAGTTGTAACTTTTGGGGCTTCTTACTACTGAATAATTTTCGTTCAGCAACTGGTAGAGCCATTCCTTTACAATTGTTTTTCCATTACTGCCGGTAATACCCACTACAGGTATTTGAAACTGCTTACGGTGATGTTCTGTAAGCTGCTGTAAAGCCTGCATTACACTTTTTACCTGCAGAAAATTTGCACCCGGAAATTTACCAACTGCTGCCAGAACAAAATTTTCTTCCACTACAAAATTTCTTACCCCCTTTGCAAATAACTCTCCTATAAATGTATCGCCTTTTCTTCTTGGTCCGCCAATGGCAAAAAACAAGGAAGTGGCTGGAAATAATAATTTACGGCTGTCAATTAAAATATGCTCTACAGGTATTTCATCATCCTGCTGCAACCAACTGGCTTTAATTATTGCTGCTATTTTATTAATGGTATACAATTCCGTAATATTAGCTAAGCCTACTTAATGATCACATCCTTCGGCACTCCTTTCCTTTTATGATAGATAGAATATACAATGGATCCGCTGATACAAAATACAATTACCAGGAGAGATACCCAAACTGGAATATGCACCCATTTTGCTATCAGCATTTTTACTCCAATAAAGATGAGTACAATGGCAATACCCTGCTGCAGGAAATCAAATTTGCTGGCAGCGCCCCGCAGTAAGAAAAACAAACTTCTTAACCCCAGCACAGCAAAAATATTAGATGAATAAATGAGTAATTTTTTATTTGGATCTGGTATGATGGAGAATACTGCAGGGATAGAGTCGAGTGCAAATACAATATCAATCAATCCCAGCATAATCACCACCATAGACAGCTTGGTAAAATATGCTTTGTTGTGTTTGAAGATGATGAACTTTCCATGCGGTTCTTCATTAGTGGTACGCATGAATTTTTTCATAAACCGGTAAGCCCAGTTTGCTTCGGGATCAAATTCTTCTTCCGTACTGCTGCTGAACATTTTTATACCGGTGTACAAAAGGAATACACCAAAAATATACATGATCCAGCTGAACCTTGCCACCAACTCACTACCGAGTGCAATAAAAATGATCCTGAAAAGAATGGCCATTAAAATCCCCATTAATAAAACCCGGGAATAGTTATTCTCTTTTACACCAAAAAAGGAAAAGATAATAATGAAAACAAAAATATTGTCAATAGAGAGTGACCATTCCAGCAGGTAGGCAGACATGTAAGAGATAGCATCAATTTTACCATTACCGCCATCATTTTCGTACCAGATAAAACCACAGAAAGCCACAGAAAGCAATACCCAAAAGATCGTTTGTTTTAATGCAGCCCTCAATCCAATTACCGCATTTTTTTTACTGAGGAGCCCCAGATCAAAAACCAATGCCACAACAATTACACAGCAAAATACAAGATAGGTGAGTTGTTCTTTATCCATTTGATAATTTTAAAATAAGACTGCCGGCAATATTTTGGCAATCTGAAGGTCATTAATATTTGAGTAATTAATTATTGGTGTACTTTCTTTTTCTCCACCATTGATAAACAAATCCGAACAGGCAGACAAATAAAACAGGCAAAACTATATTGATCATTTGCCATACTGAGCGTTGATCATTTACTTTCTTAACATCCAGTAAACGCAAACTGTAATCCTTTGCCCTTGCATCCAGGATGTTTTTTTTATTGGCAAGATATTCTGTACAATTTAAAAAGAAGTCTTCATTGGCATACTGGATCTTGGTGTATTTATTCACGCCCATTGATAAAGGCCCGATGCTTTCAGATACCTGGTTCAATACAATATCTGCATCTGCCACTACGATGATCTTACCCGGTTCTTTGCTTTCTTTTAAAAATGGGAGGTCAAAACTTTTAAGCGTATCTAACTGTGCCTGACTTACCCTGTTTGCAAATAAAGAAGAAAACTTCCCTTCTAACAATACTGCCACCGGAATGTTCTTCTTATTAAATTTATCTGCACTTTCCTCTGTTTGTAAACTGTTCAACTGTATCCTTGCCGGTGTAACCATTGTATATGCATTGGCAGATGATGACAGAAGAATGGTTTTAGTGATCCCTGCTGCTTCCACAGTATCAATTGAATTAGCGAACTGGCCCAGTACATCTGCCTGGTTTTTTACAATCGCATTATCAGAACCGGGCTGCAGCAAAGGCGCATATGGCCATGGCAATAATTGCTTTTGACTTTGCCCACCCATACTGCCAACCTCCACAGGAATTTTATCACTGTGTTTATCTGCAATCAGGTCAGTATTGATCCTTACGCCGTAGCGAAAAAACAGGTCATTTAAATTCAGGTCTCTTGCATAAGCAATCAGTTCTCCATCTTGCAGGCTGTCCCTTTCAGCATACAGCTGGTCTACAAAAAATAACAACCTGCCGCCATTCATTACATACTGGTCCAGCTTGAATTTATCATCATCAGAAAATTTATCTACTGGCTTTACTACCACTATCGCTGCATAATCCGGATTGAGTATTGGTGCGGTGCGGATGTTTACTGTATCCACGATAAAATTACTGCCCAGCGTTTCAAAAATGCTGTTCACCGGAGGATAGCCAAATTGCGGCTCTCCATTGCCGTAAGCATAGGCCACCACCGGCACTTCTTTTTCTGTTAACTTCTGAATAGCGTTAGCAAATTTATATTCCAGCAAAGCCTCTGCACTGTTGAGTGACTGTTTATCTAACAGGTCATCCGAATTAAAAACATTTTTCTGTACCTGGCCCTGCAGTAAATCAATAGCAATTGTTTTATCACCATATTTTAATACCGCCCCCGGGAATATCTGCCGTTGATTTTTACCTTCGCCTTCCTTTACCTGTACCTGCTGGTTGGTTGGCCGAAGCCCCATTGCCACCAGTGAATCAAATACCATTGTTTTTAAAGAATCATTCAAATCTTCTCCTGGTAACTCAAACCGGTATTGAATATTATTCCCTCCGTAATTTTTAAAATTCTCCAATAGTTCTTTTGTGCTGTTTGAGAGTTTTTTAAATTCGGATTTAATGTCGCCGGTAAGCAGTACTGTAATATCCACATGCTCATCCAGGTTTTTCAAAACAGATTTAGTAGAGCTGGAGAGGGTAAATCTTTTCTCGTCGGTAAAATCGATACGGCTATGGAAATTAGCTGCCAGCCAGTTGATACCGATGAGTATCAGCAATACCAGCGGCAAAAATATTTTTGAGGATAATAATTTCATCAGAGGAGTGCTTAACGTTTTTGCAGGTTTCTAACAGTGACTAAAAGAAATAAAAATATGATGCTTAAAAAATAAATCACATCACGGCTGTCTATTAATCCACGACTCATGCTTCTGTAATGAAAATCTATACCCAGCATCTCAATATAATAATCCGCCTTACCCTGGAATGCAGTTAGCTTACTCACCGCATTAAATCCAAAATATAAAACAAGGCAGACAAACGCACTCAGCAAAAAAGCCACCACAGCATTGCCTGTAAGACTACTACAGCAGAGGCTGATAGCTGCAAATACGGCTGCTAACAAAAAAAGGCCGATATAACTTCCGGCTATACCCCCGCTATCGATAGTTCCCGTAGCACTTAGATTTTT
Source organism: Chitinophagaceae bacterium (assembly GCA_043788995.1). Taxonomy (GTDB): domain Bacteria; phylum Bacteroidota; class Bacteroidia; order Chitinophagales; family Chitinophagaceae; genus Ferruginibacter. The sequence continues at coordinate 36,278 of JAYWII010000058.1, forward strand.
AATTGTAATAATGTAAATAAATGTGGGGATGATAACTATCAGCATTACCAGCAGGATAGAAAAATATTTCCCCAAGACTATCTGCCAGCAGGTGACAGGTTTGGTTCTTAATATTTCAAAGGTGCCGCTCTTTATTTCTTCTGATATGGAACGCATGGTGATGGCCGGCACTAAAAAGATCAGCACCCAGGGAGCTAGCTCAAAAAAATTATCTAAAGAAGCATAACCAAAATCAAAAATATTACTGTCTTTCAAAACAAATAAAAACAAACCATTTACCAGCAAAAATAAAATAATGGCTATATAACCGGTGAGGTTGCTGAAAAACTGTTGTAATTCTTTTTTACAAATACTCAACATGATTTAATAAAATTGCTGCAATTTACTATTTACCAAACAATAAAAATTTGTTTACGCCACTGTTAATGTATTTTATATAATATGCACCCAATATGCAAACAAATATTTCTTCTGAATTTACTTATTATCACTATATAAAAAATTAGTGATTACTTATTAAATAATTACACTTGCCCTAACTACAAATATGATTAAATGTAGTAGATATACTACAGGCAAAAAATATTTTTATTTTTATGCAGCATTTCATAAAATAGCTTTGTCATAGATGGGAACGTAGTTGAATTTAAGGAACTAACTATTCCAAACTGCGCCGGAATTAATCAATTTTCAGCCAAAATTGATTAATCTAAATAAAAGATTTACAAGTTTAGATTTTTACATTAGTCGTTTACCAAAACCAACTGCACATCCCGCCTAACGGCGGGATTTTTTTTGGAATAGGTTTTATTATCGTACCGTTATTTCAAAAAATTGGCTTAAAAATATCGTTTAGGGATAGTTACCATATGACAAATTCCAAGAGGCTAATAATATAAAAGCCCGTTAACCACGGGCTTTTATATATTTTATTTTGGTCTGCGAAAAACTATCTCTTTTCCCTGCCAAGTGAAAATCCTATTTTAATGTTGAAAGTGAAATAGGAGTCATTGTTTTTGGGGTTCCCTCTGATACCGCCTTCAGTCTTTCTGTATATGTTGCTATTGGGGCCAGTATTTGTTCTTTGATTAAATGACAAGTCCTGGGCATTTTGCAGTTCGGCTCCTGTAAAATAATTTGCAAAAACATCCTGGCTAATATACCTTTTGCTAACATCATCCAGGTAATCGGTGGTTGTTAGCCTTAATAAAAATTCTGCTCTTAAATTGACAGATGGCCCCAATTCATAACGAACCCCTGCTCCTATTGGAAAACTAATCTGCGAAAGTTTATAAGGTTTTCTTTCTGGATATTCAGAAAATCCCTGCCCTTCCAAACTGAGAGGCTGTAAGTCTACATATTGGCCAGTTCTTGATTTAGATTGCGGGTTAAATGAGAAGTATCCAATTCCTGCAGCTATGTATGGAGAAAAATAAGGAGGATCTCTGTCTGTTCCCATCCAGTCAATAAAAATAAATAAGGGATGAAATTCTGCAATGAGAGATATTTCCGAAATCTTGCTCCTGAAATTGAGGTTACGTTCGTACCTGCCCTGGGAACTGGATTTTACATCCGCTAAAATACTGTCATAGCCTTTTACACTTCCAAAGGTTCCTTCCAATCTAAGTGAAATTTTCTCTTTATAAGTACCCATAAAATAGATACTGCCATTTAACTGGTTATTACCAATATTCAAATCTTTAACAAAAGGTTTGCCTAAGCCACTTTTGCCCCCTACATCTGTCAGGCAATTCATAAGTCCTACAGAACCACCCAATTCAAACATAATGGGCATATCATAGGAAAAATTGTCATAAAAGTAATATTGTGCAGTGGCTTTATACCCTGATAACAATAACAGCAAAAAAATGACTATTATATGTGTAATTCTTTTCATGAAATATAATTCTTTAAAAATGTGCCCATTTTTGAGGGATCATATTTTATTAATGATTATTTACAAATAAAACGATAAATCCTGAATTATCTTTTATCTGAGGCTTTATTATTGTAAAATTTACAGACATCCCGGATGCCGCAATTGCTGCATTTAGGGTTTCTTGCTGTACAAATATACCTGCCATGCAGTATAAGCCAATGATGGGCTCTGTATACATGTTTTTCGGGGATATGTTTGATCAGTTGTTTTTCTGTTGCCAATGGTGTTTTAGCCTTATTGGTTAATCCAATTCTTGCACTTACTCTAAATACATGTGTGTCTACTGCCATATTGGGTTGCTCATCAATTACTGAAGTAATTACATTGGCTGTTTTTCTTCCTACACCCGGCAGTTTTATCAATTCATCCACTGTCATAGGAACCTGGCCATTGAATTTTTCTATCAGCATGGTAGCCATGCCTATCAAATGTTTTGTTTTGTTATTAGGGTAAGAAATACTTTTTATTAAAGGAAACAGGCTGTCAAAATCTGCCTTGCTCATACTCAGTGCATCAGGATATTTGCTAAATATGGCTGGGGTGGTCATATTAACCCGCTTATCAGTACACTGAGCAGATAGTATTACAGCCACCAGCAGGTGAAAGGGATTGTCATAAATAAGTTCGGTTTCTGCTTCAGGAGTATTTTCCAGGAAGTAGTTGATAACAAATTCGTACCGTTGTTTTGTAGTCATAAAAAAATCCTCCCGCCTAAGGACGGAAGGATAAAATTAATTGATTAAATGTTTAAAGAAATCAGCCCTGGATATCTAAAACTTCCTTTGCCGGTTTTCCAGCATAGTTAGTAATGAAATCAAGTGCTTTTTTCCTGGGTGAAAGGGATACTTTTTCAAGTATCTTTTGAGCAGAAATCAGGGCCTCATACTCTTCCCTAAACTTCCAGTCTGTGTTTAAAGCCTTTTCAATGGCTGTTGTTTTTTCGTGAGAGGTCTCAGCATACATATATTGTATCAGATCCTCCTGTGTGAAGCTGTGCATAGTAAATCTTAATGCTGTTAAAAAAATTAATTATCAATTATCCGTATTATAAACGAACCCTGATAATGAATATTGTATTTACATTTAACTATTTAGCAGTTTCCTTATCATTCACAATAAACAAATCTTCATTATCTTTCTTCATCAGGTATTTCTCCCTTGCATATTTTTCAATGGTTTGAGCATTATTCTTTAATTCCTTCAATTCATCCCGTGTTTCACTAATCTTTTTAACGAGATGAGCCTCACTGGATTGCAATTCCCTATACTTGTTCCATTTGCCAAATTCGTTGCCAATATCCTTCGGGTCAAAGAAAAGCATCCACACAAGGAAAAGGATTCCAGCCAGTAAATACTTGTTTTTTAACCAGCCCGGTATACTTTTTATCAGCTTCATGCTTTAAAATCCACTAGGGAATTGATTCGGTTAACAAATGTTCAAATGAAATCTTACTTACCAAATTTAATCTTTCCTTTTGGATACACTGCATTGTCACCAAGCATTTCTTCAATACGGATCAGCTGATTGTATTTTGCCATCCTGTCTGTACGGCTGGCAGAACCAGTTTTGATCTGACCACAGTTTAACGCTACGGCAAGGTCAGCAATGGTAGTATCTTCTGTTTCTCCACTACGGTGACTCATAATGGTATTGTATCCATTATTTTGAGCCATGCTCACTGCATTGATGGTTTCAGTAACGGTACCAATCTGGTTTACTTTTACCAGCAGGGCATTGGCAATACCTTCTGTAATACCTCTTTCCAAACGGGTTACATTGGTTACAAATAAATCATCGCCCACTAACTGACATTTGCTGCCAACCGCTTCTGTAAGCATTTTCCATCCTTTCCAATCATCTTCAGCCATACCATCTTCAATAGAACAGATAGGATATTTCTTTACCCAGCTTGCCCAATAAGCCACTAATTGCTCACTGGTCATTTCCTTGCCATCACTTTTATGGAATACGTATTTTTTCTTTTTAGCATCCCACAGTTCACTATTTGCAGCATCCATTGCTATCATGATCTGGCTGCCGGTTTTGTAGCCTGCCGCCTGTATTGCTGTCAATACTGTTTCAATAGCTTCTTCATTACTCTGGATGTTTGGCGCAAAACCACCTTCATCACCTACATTGGTACTGAACCCTTTTTTCTTCAATACTGTTTTTAAAGCATGAAAAATATCTACGCCCCATGCCAGTCCTTCACTGAAAGAGTTTGCACCAATCGGCATTACCATAAATTCCTGAAAATCTATTTTGTTATCTGCATGTGCTCCGCCATTTAAAATGTTCATCATGGGGATAGGCAATATTTTAGCATTGGTACCTCCAATATAGCGAAATAACGGAAGGTTGGCTTCTATTGCTGCAGCCTTTGCTACGGCCATACTTACCGCCAGCATTGCATTAGCGCCTAGTTTACCTTTATTAGCGGTGCCATCTAATTTAATTAAAGCAGCATCAATACCCGCCTGGTCTGCTATATCCCAGCCCAGTAAGTTTTCTGCTATCACACCATTTACATTACTAACGGCTTTCAATACACTTTTGCCGCCGTAATAATTTTTCTTACCATCCCTTAATTCCACCGCTTCGTGGATACCTGTGCTGGCTCCACTCGGTACAGCAGCCCTGCCCAGTTTTTCATTTTCTGTTAATACATCTACTTCTACAGTAGGATTTCCACGGCTGTCTAAAATTTGACGGGCAAAAATGGAGGCGATGTAACTCATGATATTTTGATTTGTTGTTGTTTAAAATATTGAATGCAAAGAAACGACATACAGGCTATGCTACAAAAATGAAGGGCATTTATTTTTTAATAATATAAAAATTTGATACCCAAAGAAGCAGTTAAATAAACCTAACCCGAGCATTAAGAGAATTTATTCCGGAGATTAACTGTAAATTTTTAAAAAATGTTTATTGCCCTTTGGTAAGTTCCCTGAATACTTCTTCCAGGCTTTGTTCGCCACTTTGTAATGAAACTACATCAAGATTTTTATCAATAGAAAATTGAAGAATTTGTTTTTTTACAGCATCTGCATTGTTAGTGGAAAGTTGAAAGCTGGATGCTGAAAGTTGCTTTACACCACTTACTTCTTTTAGAGCAGAAAGGTCTGCGGTATTTACAGTTTCTTTAAATGAAACGATTACCTGCTGCTGACTATTACTGGCTTTTTGCAAATTTTGCAGACTATCGTCGGCTACAATATTACCCCGGTTAATAATGATCACCCTTTCGCAAAGAGCTTCCACTTCCTGCAAAATATGAGAAGAAAAAAGTACAGTCTTGTCCTTCCCTAATTTTTTTATTACTTCCCTTATTTCAATTATCTGGTTGGGATCAAGTCCGCTGGTAGGTTCATCTAAAATCAACACTTCAGGATCATGTATCAATGCACCTGCAATACCTACTCTTTGTTTATAGCCTTTACTGAGTTGTCCAATTTTCTTGTTGGCTTCCAGCTTTAATCCAACAGTGTTGATTACTTCTTCAATTTTGATCTTTGAATTTTTTATACCATGCACTCCTGCTACAAATTCTAAATATTCCCTTACATACATATCAAAATACAGTGGATTTGCTTCTGGCAGGTAACCAATTTTCTTTTTAGTTGATAGAGAGTTGGTAGTTACCTTTTCGCCACAAACCACAGCCTCTCCGCCATCATTTTCCAAATAGCCGGTAATCATCTTCATCGTAGTGCTTTTGCCAGCCCCATTAGGACCAAGAAAACCAACGATCTCACCCTTATCAACAGAAAATGAAATGCCATTCACTGCTTTTTGAGTGCCATACATTTTTGTAAGATTCGTAACTGAAATAGACATACCTGCAATTATATGGTAAATATAAAAAAACGCCAGGTTTGAAGCCGACGTTTTCATTTATGTTTTTTTAATCTTTATTATCCTTTGAATTATCAGGCTGGTCATTTGGCTTTTGCGGTGGCCTGTTTTGCTGGGGACCCCGTTGTTGCTGATTGGGGTTACGCCGCTGTTGCTGATTATTGCCTGGCTGCTGTCCACCTCTTTGAGGCCTGTTATCGTTACTGCCTTGTTGACGGCCTCTTTGCTCACCCCCCTGCCGGTTACCTGGTTGATTTCTTTGATCACCGCCACCCTGACGGTTACCGGGTTGTTGATTTCTTTGATCTCCACCACCCTGGCGGTTGCCTGGCTGCTGGTTTCTTTGATCTCCACCTCCCTGTCTGTTACCTTGTTCAGTACCTTTTTCTGATTCTCTTCTTTTACGGCTGGTTTTTTCGAGTGCTTTCAAACTGATCTGTCCAACCACATCTGCGTAAGTTGGTTCTACTTCCACAGGTTTTTTACTCATCACCTCTACTGGTTCCAGGTCATCCGGCTTTACGCCCTGCCTGTTGAGTGTTTTTATTTTTTTAACCCTTTCAATGGTTACTGGATATTGCTTGGTGCTGCCAGGTAATGTAAACCACATCAGGTTTCTGAAGATATCCTTCTTTATCAAATAGGCATTCCCTTTCGCTACCTCTATTGAATCGCAATCATCAGGAAAATGCTGCAGCGCATCTAAATAAGTATCCAGTTCATAGTTTAGGCAACATTTCAGCCGACCGCACTGACCACTCAATTTTGCCTGGTTGATGCTTAAGTTTTGATAACGGGCCGCATTGGTATTTACGCTCTTAAAATCAGTGAGCCAAGTGCTGCAGCAAAGTTCTCTTCCGCAACTTCCGATACCGCCTACTTTACCTGCTTCCTGCCTTGCACCAATCTGCCTCATTTCCACTTTTACTTTAAACTCGCCGGCATATATTTTTATCAGTTCCCTGAAATCCACTCTATCATCGGCAATATAAAAGAAAGTTGCTTTTCGTCCATCTGCCTGTATTTCCACATCAGACACTTTCATATCCAGGTTCAGTTGCTTTGCAATGGCCCGGCTGCGGATCATTACATCTTTTTCCCTGGTCTTGGTTTCTTTTAATTTATTCAGGTCGTTATCATTGGCCCGGCGAAGTATCTTCTTCATTTCCGGGTTCTCTTCCTTGATGTTGTTCTTCTTCATCTGCAGACGAACCAATTCACCCGTCAGGTTTACGCTGCCCACATCAAAACCATTCACTCCTTCTATAGCGATCATGTCGCCCTTTTCAAAAAAATGATTGGTGCTGTTTCTGAAATAATCTTTGCGGCTTCCATTATTAAAACTCACTTCTACAATCCTGCAGGAACTTTCCGGATCACTGAATGGCAGATTGGCAAGCCAGTCAAACACATTCATACGGTTGCAACTTCCACTGGCACAACTGCCATGACTTTTACAACCTCCCGGAGCAGCACTACCTGTTCCACAACTTCCACATGCCATATCTTGTAATTAATTGATAGTTGATAATTTCCACGCTGCAGTTAGTTTTTTATTGCTGCTGCAGGCAGGTTAAAGCATAGTTGAAGGAGGAATTTTTGGGGACCCGGTGGTGGTACTACTATGATACTTCATTGGCGTTGCACTCTTGTACTGTATATCTCTACTGAACGAGCATTTAATTGTAAAGCCTTGCTGCTGAAAGCACTGCCATACAAGTGAGTACTTCGACTTCGCTCAGTATAAATTACAACAATGCTGAATATTGTTGAAAAAGCCGGTTACAAAAAAATTATTGGCAAACAACAAAAAGTAACAAGTTACCCTGAACCTATCCCTCCCAAAAACCACTTTCCTCAATTAATCAAAATTAGGGAATTGTTACTAATAATGTGGTAGAACTTAATGGTGAGGGCCTGGAAGAGCATTTTAGCATTGGCGTTGCGTTCTACAAAGTAGCTGGCTTTGTTTAATTCGTTGATGATGGCTTCCTGCTGGCCGATACCGCAGAGCTTATTGAGCCGCCTGGCAAAATCCAATTCATTTTCAGAAACCTGCTGTTCTGCTACAGTACCCATTACACCCACCCGGATGGCTGTTTCCAGCAAGTGAGTGAAATATTTTAAGAACTGCTTTTGCTTTTCCCGGCCATTCCGGCTCATCTCCTCCACCCATTTTACCTGTCCACCGGTATTTCTTTTTACAATCAGGTTTAGCCATTCTCTCAGCACTGCCTGCCAGTCATCGTCTTCATGCTGCAGGAGGTGCTGAGCTTCCCGGTAATTACCTTCGCTGAGGGCTGCTATCTGGCGGGCCTTCTCTATTTTTACCCCAGCATTTAATTCCAGCGCCACTTCAATTTCGGTATTGGTGAGCTGGGGTACTTTTACCAGTTGTGTCCGTGATATAATAGTGGGTAATATCTGTTCTTCGTTCTCCGCCACCAGCACAAACAAGGTATTGGGTGGTGGCTCTTCAATCAGCTTCAGCAGCTTGTTGCCATTTTTGGTAAGGTATTCCGGCATCCAGATGATGAGAATTTTGTATTCACTCTCAAAACTCTTTAAACTTATTTTTCGATTGATGTCATTGCATTCTTCTGCCGTGATATTTCCCTGTTTGTTTTCGGCACCGATAAATTGCAGCCAGTCGTATACATTTCCATATGGTTGTATGGAAATAAATTCTCTCCATTCTTTAATATAATCTGTACTCACCGGCTTGTCCCCGGATTTTTTTGGGATAACAGGGTAAGAAAAATGAATATCCGGGTGAATCAACTGGGTAGCTTTTTGGCAGGCGGGGCAAATGCCGCAGGAATCGTTGATTGTTGGTTGTTGATCGTTGGCCGCTGAAGCTGGTTCTGGCTCTCCAAATAGGGATGGGCCCGGATCAGCAGTTTTTTTACCATTTACTTTTTCGCAAACAATGTACTGGGCAAAGGCCATTGCCAGTGATAATGCGCCACTGCCCTCCTTGCCTAAAAACAGCAGGGCATGACTGAGCCTGTTTTGTTGCACCATTTGCACCAGGTGCTCTTTTACATCTTTTTGTCCGGTAATTTTTGAAAACTGCATTAGTGCAAAGTAAAATAAAAACGCCATCTGATGTATAAAAAATCAGATGGCGTTCCGCTTATTTCTTAACAGTTACAATTTACTTACCAGTTCATCGCTCATTGGAGTTACTTTGCTGTCAAAGTAGTACAGCAACTTTCCATTTTCATCCAATAAGAATTTATTAAAATTCCATTTGATGTCAGCATCCAGCACACCATTTTCGCTTTTAGTGCAAAGCCAGTTGTAGATAGCTGCCCTGTCATCACCCTTTACAGAAACTTTTGCTGCTAAAGGAAACGTTACGCCATAGTTCTTTTTGCAAAATTCTTGTATCTCTTTGCTGGAACCTGGTTCCTGTCCACCAAAATTATTGGCAGGAAAACCAATGATCACCAGTTTTCCTTCCATCTTTTTATACAATGCTTCCAATCCTTCATACTGCGGAGTATATCCACATTTTGAAGCAGTGTTCACTATCAAAATCTTTTTGCCTTTGAAAGATGCAAAATCGATGGTGCTGCCATCCAATGCTTCTACTTTAAAATCATAAATGGACTTTTGAGCAACTGAAACAATTGTTGCTGTGTCATTATTCATAGCTACGTTGTTTGTGCCAACTGCACATGAAATAAGTGCGGCGGAGATGATTAACATTTTTATCATGTTGATTTTTTTTATTTAACAGTTAAAAAAATATTTTGTTTAAATAATGCTTACTGCTGTTCATAGCAACCAATATCCGGCAGTCCTGCGTTCCTGTTTTTATCATCCAGGTCTTTTAAAAAATTGTTGGTAACCCCTTTGTTTATACCCGGCCCTGAGGTGTTACTGATATGAAAATCAAATAGTCTTTTTGAAACATCAATAGCATCAAACATCGGATCCATATTTTTGATTGACGCTGTTATAACGCTGTTAGCAGGATCATTGGTTGTTTTATAAAGACAATTGTTAAAAAAGACCTTAAAAGGATCAGTTCCCTGTTTGTCAATTATTACCTCATCTTCTACCACGTTACCTTCTTCTCCCCAGAAAATACAATTTTCAAAAACAGCATTGAGACCGGTGGAGACAGGGCTTCCATTTATCAATGCAAAATTATTTGCAGACAAAACAGGATTCTTATGTGGTATATAGGTAGAATAAGAGGCTAGAGTGCAATTGGTCAATCTATAGTTTCCGCCTAAAATAATACTAATGTTGCTGCCGCAGTTAGTAATTAAACTGTTGTTGATATCAAAACTGCTGTTTACAAATAATAGTCCTGCGTCATAAGCATTATCAATAATGCATTGTTGCATGGTAACTTTCGGCACGCCATTGCCAGCTAAATACTCTGATACCACACCCCTGTAAGCATTTTTGATCACGGTAAAATTCAAGTGGTTATCCTTACTAAATTCCCTGAAATAAATTCCCGGCCAGCTGGCAGGCAGATCTTTATAGTCTTCATCGAGCCTGTCGCCTGTAAAAGTCACCGGATGTGCCTTTGTACCATTAATAATTAGAGTGCCGTCCACCAGAATGGGAGCATTTGCATGTGAATAAATTCTGCAGCCGGGATCGATGGTTAAGGTGACATTGGTATCCACTTGCAGGCTTCCCAGAATCACATAAGGAAGATTATTGCTCCAGGTCCTATCTTCCTTAATTACACCGTTGCGTAAAAAATTGGCGTTTTGCCCATATGCTTCCAATTGCACAAACCGTTTATTGCCATTATAATTTATTTCAATGCTGTCTTTTACAATAAATGGCAACCCGGAAAGATTCGGATCAATATGAACCGTTACAAAAACATACAAACTATCATTTGCCGCCAATTCCACATTACTTACCTGGGATGCAGGCATCCCGTTGATGTTGATTTTGAAAGACGAAGCTTCTCCACCCGCCAGTTTAATACTGCTAAAAAGTAGTTTCTGATCGTTGGTATTATTGATCCTGAAAGATTGCGTTATTGAACCAATACTTGTAAAAACAGTATCAAACTTCAAACTGTCGGTACTGGTAATTAGCGTAGCATCCGGACTGCTGATAAATGAATCTTTATTACAGGAAGAAAAAATGAAGCAACAGGCAACAATGAATGTAAAGTGATAAATTGATCTGATCACCTGTTGTTTTAATATCAAAAGCATTTTCAAAAGTAACTGTATTTTTAATTTGTTTTCATTTGTTGATTGTTACCTTACTTTGAAGCAATTGTTAATGTGGCAATACTTAAACTTACACCCGGCACTTTCAATAAAACCATACCTGCTGCTTCTAAAGTGGCACCGGTGGTTACCACATCATCTACCAGCAATAAATGTTTCCCTGCTAAAGAATCTGCATCATCAACTTTAAAACTGTCTTCTACATTTTCCCAGCGTTCTGTACGGTGCTTTTTTGTTTGTGTTTCTGTGTAGCGCTGCCGTACCAATTTATTTGTAATTACTGGAATGTTCATGGTAAGAGACATACCATTGCAGATAATTGCTGCCTGGTTATAACCCCTCTTTCGTTCTTTTTCAGGATAAAGGGGTAATGGTATTAAAGCATCAATGGCATCAAAGCGTTTACTGCCGAGCAAAGTCTTACCCATCATTTCTCCCAGGTACAAACCAATAGACTGATTGCTTTTATATTTTAACTGGTGTACCAGGTGTTGTATCAAAGCATCTTTGTCAAAATAAAATTCGCTGTGTGCTGCTTTCAAATTGATTCTGCCCCAAAAAATCTCTTCCACAGGGTTATTAGGATGAGTTGCAAAACCGGTAACTGGTAAATCATTTAAACACCTTGCACACAATAAATTTTCTTTCGGCAAAATATCACTTCCGCATCCTGTACATATGTGAGGATAAAACAAGTGAAGTGTATTTTGTATGATTTTTTTTAATGCCTGCATGCAAATAATTTTAAAATAAATACCTGTACAGCTCTTCTACTTTTGCCAACGGCACCACTTCAATATTATATTTCAGATTCGCCATTGATTTAGCATTGTATTTACTAACAATAATTTTTTCAAAACCTAATTTCTCCGCTTCTGCTATTCTTTGTTCTATACGGTTTACGGCCCTTATTTCTCCGCTCAATCCAACTTCACCTGCAAAACAATAATGCTGATTGATGGGTACATCTTCATAACTGCTGAGTAAGGCACACACTATTGCAAGGTCAATGGAAGGATCTTCTACCTTTAAGCCTCCTGCAATATTTACAAACACATCCTTTACTCCAAAATGAAATCCGCCTCTTTTTTCTAACACTGCCAACAACAATTGCAATCTTCGTAAATCAAACCCGGAAACAGTCCGCTGCGGTGTGCCGTACACACTTTGTGTTACCAATGCCTGGCCTTCTATGAGCAAAGGCCTTATTCCTTCAATGGTGGCAGCAATGGCAATGCCACTAAGCTGTTCTTCTTTTTGCGTAATTAAAATTTCAGATGGGTTACTTACAGCTCTCATTCCATCACTGGTCATTTCATAAATACCCAGTTCTGAAGTAGACCCAAAGCGGTTCTTCAACGTTCTTAAAATCCGGTAAGCATAATGACGGTCGCCTTCAAACTGCAATACGGTATCCACCATGTGTTCTAAAATTTTAGGACCGGCAATGGTTCCATCTTTTGTAATATGCCCGATGATAAATACCGGTGTGTTTGTTTCTTTAGCAAAACGCTGTAACTCTGCTGCCGTCTCTCTTATCTGGCTCACACTGCCTGCACCACTTTCTACAAATGGGGATTGTAATGTTTGTATAGAATCAACAATTAATAATTGTGGTTTTAATTTTTTTATTTCCTGGAAGATAACCTGTGTGCTTGTTTCAGTGAGCAAATAAAAATTTTCATTTGCTGCTGAGCCTGTCGAAGTACCCAACCTGTCTGCTCTCATTTTAATTTGCTGCTCACTTTCTTCTCCACTTATATATAATGTAACAAGATTTTTTAGTTGCAACCCTATCTGTAAAAACAAAGTTGATTTTCCAATGCCTGGTTCACCGGCAACCAGCACAATTCCACCCATTACAATCCCTCCTCCTAATACCCGGTTGAGTTCTGCATCTCCTGTAACGATTCTTTGTTCCGCCGCACTGCTTACTTCATTTATTGAAATGGTTTTTATTTTTTCCTTACCATTATAATTTTTCCATTCTCCTTTTTCTGCTTTATCATTTCCCTTCACCACTATTTCTTCTACAAAAGTATTCCAGCTTTCACAGTTAGGACATTTCCCCGACCACTTAGCACTTTCATATCCACAGTTCTGACAAAAAAATGCTGACTTAATTTTACTCATGCTGTAAATGTAAAAAGGAAAATGAAGTATTGAGAATTTTTAATGATCACACAACATGATGCTTACATTTTTATATGAACATAAAATAAATCATTAGCGTTGCGTTGTTATAATCATTAGTTCTTTGAAAGTATTGTCAATATTGAGTTTGCGCTGAATACGAGCCTAAGACGATTTGATTTTTTG
>JAYWII010000059.1:0-49326 GCA_043788995.1 Chitinophagaceae bacterium
ATTCGATGGTATTTTTCACAATCTAACTTATAGAATGATAAAACATAAACCAGTTTTTATAACACAATTAAAATGGAGTAGCTAAAAGACTACTTCGAAGGAGCAAATATGAAAAAGATCATGGTTATTTTACTGGCAACTATTACCCTGGGCCTGGTCAATAAGACCAAAGCACAGGGATATGGCGGTATCAGTTTTAATACCTTTTACCAGGAGCTGAGCCCTTACGGCAGTTGGGTGTATGATGCCCGGTATGGCCAGGTATGGATAGCTGATGCGCCGGGATTTGAACCTTATTATGATAACGGCCGCTGGGTGTACACCAGCTACGGGTGGACCTGGGCAAGTGATTATGCATGGGGCTGGGCACCGTTTCACTATGGCCGCTGGACCTACCTGCCCACCTGGGGTTGGGCCTGGGTACCGGGATATGAATGGGGACCGGCCTGGGTGGGTTGGTGCCAGAATGATGGCTATTATGGCTGGGCACCGCTGAGCCCGGGAATGGGGTATAATTTTTCGTACAACAGCGTACCTCATAATTACTGGAGGTTTGTACAGCAGCAATACATTACGGGGCCTTCTATCCGTAACCACATCATCCGGCCGGAAAGGAACCGGAACCAATTCAGTAATGTAACTATCATTAACAACACACAGGTAAACAATAATATTACCTATGCGACAGGTCCGCAAAGGGAAGCCGTGGAAAAGATCACCCGGCAAAAGATCAATACCAGGCCGGTAGCTTTTACCAGTAAGGATGAACGCACAAGAGTAGAAAAACAGGAAGTGCGGATGTACCGCCCAGATCTGAAACCCAACAACGGGGCAGCGGGCAATAACCAGCGGACCGATCTTCAACAGGATAAAATACAGCAGGGGCAGCCGGTAAATGGTGCTATTAAAACTGGCGGGGTAAAGCCGCTGCCAACTAATACCACTGCACCCGCTAACACGGCGCAGCCTGTTACCCGGAACAATGACAGGAGGATAAAGCCATTACCATCCAATACTCAGCAGGATGCCGCAACAGCTATGGAAGAACCGGTGGTTAACCGCCGTACTGAGCAGCAGCCAATGGTAAGGCCACCGCTGCAAAAAGAAAATGAGCTGCAGCAAAACACCCAGCGGCAGAATGATATGAGGCAGCAAAGGGTAAAGGAGCAACTGATGAAAGAACAGCAAATGAAGACACAGCGGGAGCAGCAGCAAAGCCAGCAGCAGAATGAGCAACTACGGCAAAATGAGCTAAAGCAGCAACAGGCACAACAGCATGAACAACTACGGCTGCAACAGCTACAGGAACAAAAGCTGCAACAACAAAGGGCCCTGCAACAACAAAACGAACAAAGGCAAAATGAAATACGGCAACAACGGGAGCAGCAGCAAAGAGACCTGCAACTCCAGAACCAGCAACGCCAGGATGAAATACGCCAGCAGCAGGTACGGGAACAGCGGGCGGAGCAGCAACGAATGCTGCTGCAGCAAAACCGTCAACAGCAAAACGAAATAAGACAACAGCGGATTCAGGAAGCACCTGTACGCCAGCAACGTAATACGCCTATGAATCAAAAACCCCGATCCGGGAAACCCAATGAAAATTAAGGAGGCAACTCTTCTTATGCTAAAATTGATATTCTATATGCCCCCTGCAAAACAGGGGGCTTTTTATTGGGGAATTGGAGGTGGGGACCGATTCTGTATGGTAAGATTTGATCATAAAAGTTTGAGTGGAGGATGGAGCTAAAAATAAATCTCTCCAAACACTATGAATTGATTTTTTAAAACTGTAAGTTTAGATACACTTACTTCATTCCCACACTACGAAACCTTCCGCCCTACTTATTTTTTTAACCATTAAAACATTTTTATTTATGAAACGATTACCGATTGTATTGATGGCATTGCTTTTTGGGTGCTTAATCAATGAAACCATGGCCCAGGCTTCAAAAGCACCTTATGTAGCTGACTACAGTTCAAGTTTTAAAATGGGCAACCCCGACTATGCCAACAAAGTACTGGATATCTGGAAAGACTGGGATGATAACCAGCTTGACCGCCACGACTATTTTGCTGATACTGTCACTATCTGGCTGCCGGATGGCTCGGTTACCCGTGGAAAGGCTGCTAACATGGATGGTGCTAAAAAGTACCGTGGTACTATGACCAAATCAAAAAGCACGATTCATGCATGGGTTCCGCTGCACAGTACAGATACCAATGACGATTTTGTATGCATCTGGGGTACAGAAGTAGATACTTTTGCAGATGGTAAAGTAGACACCAGGGAATTGCACGAAGTATGGTGGTTTAACAAGGATGGAAAAGTAACCATGATGCGGCAATGGAACTCCAAGTTTGGAGAATTGAAATAAGCGATGTTTTCGCAGGGCTGGCCCGGAATAATGTTGCGGTTGCTGTTTGGGGTTTACCGGTTTCCTTTGCCATGCACTGCTTTTGAATACCTGTTCTATATACTGATCCCTGGGAACCCGAGGCTAAGGCTGGAGGGTTTTCGGGGATTGTTAGTTTTTGAACTGCCGGTTTTAAAAGTATTTTTGCCGGGTAATTGCTGTTTTTTGCACCCGTTTTAAACTACAGGTTTTGCCTCCCCAGCCGGCGGGCTGCGTAACTGCAACGCCGCTCCTTTTGCTTCTTTAAAAAAATTTGCTCCGCATTTTTTTAATTCCGGCTCCGCCGTAACCGAACCAAAAGAGGCGGCTTATGCAATTACTGGTGGAGATTTAAGAACAGCTTTCAATGATGTAGTGCAGTGAAGCAATCCTTTATTTTTAAACTGTCTTTATCTTTTTTAATAATTTTGCCAATGTTCTTTCCAGCTTCGCAGGCTTTAATGCACACTCCCATACAGTAATTACTTTCCATCCTGCTTTCTTTAATGCTTTCACTGCTTTGGCATCATTGGCTTTGTTGGTATTGATCTTGTGGAGCCACCAGTCGGTTCTTGTTTGTGGTACTTTATAATATTTGCAGTTTTCATGTCCGTGCCAGAAGCAGCCATGCACAAAGATGACGGTGTTGTATTTGCTTAACACCATATCTGGTTTGCCGGGCAGCTTTTTTGAGTGAAGCGAATACCGGAATCCATGGGCATGCAGAAAACGCCTTACCAGCAACTCCGGGTTGGTATTGATGCTTTTTATTTGCTGCATGTTAAAGCTGCGTTGTGCCGGTGTATGTACGTCTGCCATATTGTATTACAAAATTAAGCTGCATTATATAAAACTCCCGGCCAAAAGACCGGGAGCATTTTTATTGAACCCCGCTTTACTCATCAGAATTTAAATCCCACTCCTGCTGTAACATTCAGTACAGACATTTTTTGTTTGAAATCGGTAGGCACTCCTTCAAAAGCTGCGCCGGTAAAGGTATATAGGAAGGTAGGTTTTAGGTACATATAATCTGCACCCGCCATGATGAACATGTTTTTACCTGCATCCATTCGAAGACCAACACCGCCCTGGTAAAGGGGTGCCACATTCCAGCTTTCTTTGGTTAATTCCACACCCTGGTAAGATATCTGGGGTGCATTGGCATTTACTGCGCCAATCATAACCTTAAAGTTTGCGTACACCTTATTTCCAACAGGCAAGGTAATTACAGGACCTGCAGCAACTCCGTAAAATTGCCAGTGATCCATTTTCAGTACAATCTCCTGCTCAGAAGTTCCATCTTTATAGGTGATGCCGCCCTTGTCAATTTTATTCTGATTGAATAACAAGTTGCCCACCAAAGCCAGGTTCTTTTGAAATTGGTATCCATAGGTAAGATTGAGGTTAATGCCAGTTTTGGCAAAACCTGCATCCGGGTTATTTTCGAAATCTGTGCTGCTGAAATCAGCTACAGGAAAAGAAGGGCCTGCATGAAAAGCAATGAATGATTTGGGCTCTGATTTTATTGCTTTGCTTTCCTGGGCCAGCAATGTTCCGCTTACCAGCAGTGCCATTGCCATTATCAGTAACTTTTTCATAACGTAGTTTTAAATATTAACTGATCCACATACTATCTCCATCACCGCCTGCAATTTAGAGCAGGCGCTCCGCCTCCACCATGACGATACACAAGCATTCTGTTGATTGTAATCAATAGTGGCAGCTATTTGCTGTACTAACTTTGTGCTTTATTACTTGCCCATTTGCAGGCAATCAACAGCTTACTCCTGCTACCTTTCTTTTCTTCCTGTATTAAAATAAAAAAGTATCGTACGGGTTTTTGATTTCACCTCTTAACTTAGTTCTTCAATTAGTCAGCAGCATGAAAGACATTACAAAAAAATATACCAACGGGGAAGTAACGATTGTATGGAAACCAGCCTTATGCATTCACTCCACCCTTTGCTGGAAGGGCGCCAATGCCCTGCCGGAAGTATTTAAACCACAACAAAGCCCGTGGATAACGCCGGAAGGTGCCAGTACCAAACGCATTATTCAGCAGGTGAAACAATGTCCATCCGGGGCGCTGAGTTTTTATATGAATAATGATGCGGATGCCAACCAGGAAACCTAAAGATGGTAACACCAGCAAGAAAAATAAAGTGACTGCTTTTTGCAGGTGCGGCGGATCAGGGAATAAACCGTATTGCGATGGAAGCCATACGAGGAATGGGTTTGAAAGGTAAGGGGTGGATATTTTACCCAAACGCAACTATCAATGCAGCATTTTTTTTGCGTTGGCATATTTTTTATTACGAATTGAATTGGTGAGTGTAACTATTTCGTCATCACTTTTCTTAACTTCCCTTCTTTGCTTCTTAAGATTATTTTCAACTGTTTTCATTTCATCCAATACATCATTGGAAAATAATTTCAGCCTTAGCAATTGTCTCTCCTCTGCAGAAAGTTTCTTCACCGCAGTTAGCACATTTTTAAATGAATATTTTTCTTTCGTTATCATTGAATCAATTTCTTTAGTAAATATACATTTTTGGAGAATAAAACTAATCATCCAAATGCAGTACCGCATTATTTTTTACCCGGTGCTGAATAATTTCTTCCACCGGAATATTTTCATCATACAACGGAATTACCTGTTCTAATTTTTGTTTCCACTCATTGGTTTGCATCAGTTGAGGGAAACAACTTTTCAATACTTCCAGCATAGCGCTTACTGCAGTGGAGGCTCCGGGTGATGCACCGAGTAATGCTGCAAGGCTGCCATCAGCACTGTGTACCAGTTCGGTTCCAAATTCCAGTTTGCCCCAGTCTTCTTCATCTTTTTTTATTACCTGCACCCGTTGCCCTGCAATGGCCAGTTGCCATTCACCGGCCTTGGCATTGGGGTAATATTCCTTTAAAGCTTCCACCCTGTCTTCATGAGATAAAGTAACCTGCTGTATCAAATATTTGGTGAGTGGAATATTGTGAATGCCCACGCCCAGCATGGGCAGGATATTATCCAGCTCAATGCTTGCAGGCAGATCGAAGTAAGAACCGTTCTTTAAAAATTTGGTGCTGAAGCCGGCAAAGGGACCAAAGAGCAGCGCCCTTTTTTTATCAATGATCCGGGTGTCTAAATGCGGTACACTCATGGGCGGCGAACCCACACTGGCCTTGCCATATACTTTGGCTTCGTGTTGCTGTATCACAGCTTGATTGTTACACACCAGCCATTGCCCGCTGATAGGAAAACCACCATAACCTTTTGCTTCCTCAATGCCTGACTTATCTAATAACGGTAACGAGCCACCGCCTGCACCAATGAACACTACATCCGTAAAGCGTTGATATTTTTGTTCGAAAACCTGGTCTTCATATTCCACCAGCCAGGTTCCATCTTCCTGTTTCTTCAGGTCTCTCACTTCATGCGATAATAATAACTCTACCCCTGGCAGGCTGGTTAAGTGTGCAAATAGCACCCGGGTGAGATTGCCAAAATTCACATCGGTGCCCATGGACATTTTTGTTGCAGCCACTTTTTCTTCGACATCTCTCCCCTCCATTACCAATGGCATCCATTCCTTTAATTGTTGAGGGTCTGATGAAAATTCCATGTCTGCAAACAATGGATGCTGCTTCATGGTTTCATATCGCTTTTTTAAATAGTTGGTATTATCTTCTCCCCAAACAAAACTGATGTGGGGAACATTGTTGATGAATGCTTCGGGATGATCAAAATACCGGCGGCTGACCAGGTAAGCCCAGAATGATTTGGACAATTCGAATGCGGAAGCAATTTTAATGGCTTTGGAAATATCAATGCTGCTATCTTCTTTTTGGGGTGAGTAATTCAATTCACAAAATGCGGAATGGCCGGTGCCTGCATTGTTCCAGGCATCGCTGCTTTCTGCTGCCACTTCAGGCAGGCGTTCATAGATGCTGATATTGAAATTGGGATTGAGTTCTTTTAACAAAATACCCAGTGTGGCACTCATGATGCCTGCACCAATAAGGGTGATGTGATGATGGGGTTGTGTGTTGATGGGTTGCATATAATTATAAATATAGAACAGCCATGTTAAATGAAATACAAGGCTGTTCAAAACAACAATAAAAGAATGGTGCTAAATAATTTCTTTGAAGGATGTTTTTATTTGCTCAACTAAATTTTATCTTTAAACAAATCTACTGCCATGCTTTTTCCCATCAGCGATGATAACTCAGACAGAACCATTACACCAATAGTGAATTATGTGCTTATTATTTTAAACATACTGGTGTTCATTTTCCTGCAAGGCATGGGCAGCAATATTGGTTTTACGTATGCCTTCTCCACGGTGCCAGCAGAGATCTTAACCGGTACTGACATAGTAACACAATCACAAATTGTAGTGGACCAGGCTACCGGTCACCAGTTCCAGATACCAGGACTGGGAATAACACCGATTCCTGTTTATCTCACCACCATCACTTCCATGTTCATGCATGGCGGCTGGGCACATATTATTGGGAACATGCTGTATCTCTGGATCTTTGGAGATAATATTGAGAACCGGCTGGGGCATACAAGGTATCTTGTATTTTATTTATTGTGTGGTGTGCTGGCTTCCCTCAGTCATGTGTTTGCTACTTATTTTACTGCACAAAATTCTTTGATTCCCAGCCTCGGCGCTTCCGGTGCCATCTCGGGTGTGCTGGGTGCTTATATGTTATTGTTTCCACAGCGTAAGGTAAATATGCTGCTCCTGTTCAGGATACCATTTGCAGTTCCAGCCTGGGTGGCACTGGGTTTCTGGATCGGGTTTCAGATCATTAGTGGCTTGGGTATGCTGGGTGGCAATGAAGATGGCGTGGCCTATGCTGCACATATTGGTGGATTTATAGCCGGTATCCTCCTCATTAAATTTTTCGATAAGAAAAAAAGAGCGGATGAGAACCGCCCCTTTACTTTTAACCGGCGCAAATAAATTTTCCCTGTATGAATTATAACGACATCATTGGAACCATTGGCGTGGGCCTTATTTTACTGGCTTATTTCCTCAACATCTTTTCACTGATACCAAAGGAAGGTCATTTATTTTTTATCCTGAACATCATTGGTGCTGCACTCGCCTGCTATGCCTCTTTTTTAATCAACTATCTTCCATTTATGATACTGGAAGGAACCTGGACACTGGTATCCATCATTGGGTTGCTGCGGTTGTACACCAAAACAACGTCCTGAATATTTGCCATTCATCCTGCAGGCAATGTCATTAAAAACATCCTTTAAACAGACTGCAAAGAAATATGCTGCATGCGGTAAAAAAATTGTAATTTTCGATTGCAACTTATTTGAATCAACAAATAACCTTACCAAAATAATTATATCAAATCAACTCATTTTAATTTTCAAAAAAACAACAACAATGATCCAGCTAACGGTCAATCAAAAACAATACAGTGTGGATGTGCCACCTAACATGCCCCTGCTATGGGTGATCAGGGATGTGATCGGTCTTACCGGAACCAAATATGGCTGCGGTGTGGCGGAATGCGGTGCCTGTACTGTTCATGTGGATGGTAGTGCGATCCGTTCCTGCACCACGCCGGTATCCAAAGCAGCCGGTAAAAACATCACCACCATTGAAGGACTTTCTGCAGATAACAGCCACCCGGTACAAAAAGCCTGGCTGATAGAAGATGCACCACAATGCGGTTATTGCCAGAGCGGACAGATCATGGCTGCAGTTATTTTACTAAAAGAAATACCGGAACCAACCGATATGGATATTGATGATGCTATGATGGGAAATATCTGCCGCTGTGGCACCTATCCAAGAATAAGAAAAGCTATTCACACAGCAGCCAAACTGCAAAAAGAAGGAGGTATCAAATGAGTAATGAAACAACAAATATGGGCCGCCGCGGTTTTATTAAAACCAGCGCCGGTGTTAGTGGCGGACTGATCATTGGCTTTATGATGCCTGCCTATGCAGGCAGGTTAAAGAATTTTCTGCCTGATCCCGGTGCTGTGATCTTTGCACCCAATGCCTTCCTGAGAATCGGCACTGACAACAGTATTAAAATATTACTGGCACATGCAGAAATGGGCCAGGGTATCTGGACCACTCTCACCATGCTATTGGGAGAAGAACTGGATGCCGACTGGAAAAATATCAGTGTGGAGCATGCACCACCTGCCAAAGAATATTTTCACACACAGTGGGGAGCCCAGATGACTGGCGGTTCCAGCACCACATATTCCGAATTTGACCGCTACCGCAAGGCCGGCGCCACAGCAAGAATTTTGCTGACAGAAGCTGCAGCCAAAAAATGGAAAGTAGCAGCTTCGGACTGTAAAACAGAAAATGGTTTTGTGATCCATGGCAATAAAAAACTCAGTTATGGCGAGTTGGTTGAAAGCGCTGCTACATTAACTGCACCTGCAGAAATTCCGCTCCGTACAAAGGAGCAATGGAAATATATTGGCAAAGGAATGAAACGCCTGGATGGTCCAGAAAAAGTAAATGGCAAAGCAGTTTTCGGCATAGATGTAAAAGTGGAAGGAATGAAAATTGCCGTGGTGGCGCATCCGCCGGTAATGGGAGGAACAGTAAAATCCTTTGATGCATCCAAAGCAAAACAAGTAAGTGGTGTGGTGGATGTAGTTCAGATACCTACCGGCGTGGCTGTTATTGCTGATAATACCTGGGCGGCTATCCAGGGGAAAAAAGCACTGGTAGTGGATTGGGACATGGGTGGAAATGTAAGTGTTAATTCAGCTACCCAGTTTGATGAATTTAGAAAGTTTGCAAGCGAAGGAGGCAAGGAAGTGAAAAAAGGAGGCGATGTGGCTGCGGTTATTCCACAAGCTGCTAAAACAATTGAATCAGAATTTACTGTTCCCTACCTGGCACATGCTGCCATGGAGCCGCTGAACTGTACCGTAAAAATTACCGGCGATAAATGTGATATATGGACGGGTTCGCAAATGCCAGGGTTTGACCAGGCTGCAGCCGCAAAAATATTAGGACTTAAACCGGAGCAGGTTACTGTAAATACCACCTTTTTGGGTGGAGGTTTTGGAAGAAGAGCTACGATGAGTTCAGACTTTGTATCCGAAGCGGTACATATTGCCAAAGCCAGTGGAAAAACCATCAAGATGACCTGGACCAGGGAAGATGATACACAGGGTGGTTATTACCGGCCTTCGTTTCTACATAGGATCAAAGCCGGTATCGATGCTAATGGCATGCCCCTGTTCTGGAAACATGTAATGGTGGGCCAGGCATTACCGGGTGATGATGGTAACGGATCTGCAGAGGGAGTTTCTGATTCACCTTATTTAAAAGCTATTCCTAATTATCATATCAGCCAGTATGCTCCTAAGTTGGGCATTACTACCCTATGGTTGCGTTCTGTTGGCCATACACATACTGCTTTTGCAATGGAAAGTATGATGGATGAACTGGCGCAACTGGCAGGAAAAGATCCGGTGGAATACCGCCTCATGCTGCTGAAAGATCATCCAAGAAATGCGGGTGTACTTAAACTGGCGGCAGAGAAAGCAGGCTGGGGTAAACCATTACCTGCAGGGCATTTTCATGGCGTGGCAGTGCATGAATCTTTCCAGAGCTATTGTGCACAGGTGGCAGAAGTTTCTATTGGTGATGACGGATTTGTAAAAGTACATAAGATCACTGCGGCTATTGACTGCGGCCTGGCTGTAAATCCTGATGGCGTAAATGCACAGATAGAAAGTGGCGTAAATTATGCCTTGTCTGCCGCATTGTATGGAGCCATTACTTTTAAAGACGGTGTGGTGCAACAGGGTAATTTTGATGATTACCGGGTACTCCGGATCAATGAATCGCCGGCCGAAATTAATGTGCATATAGTAGAAAGTACAGATAAAATGGGCGGTGTGGGTGAACCCGGTTATCCGCCAACAGCACCGGCTGTTGCTAATGCTATTTTTGCGGCTACAGGTAAGCGTATCAGGCAGTCACCATTTGGAGCAATGAAATTGAGAGGTTAATAATTATTTTTAAACGATTCATATTTTAATGATGCTGCAGGGTAGTTCCTGCAGCATCATTCGTGAAGATATTAAGAAGCATCAGCTATGGCAAGGAAGTATTTTTCTATATCATTACCCTTTAAAAAAAGCGTTTACCTCTTACTGCTAACAGGGGTTGTTTATATTTCGTCCTCCGCTTTTAAAAACAACAACAGCATCAATAATCATACAGCAACGGACAGCCTGCTTTCAAAAAAAGCATTTATGGAAGTGTACAGTGTGCTGATGAGTCCACGCTGTATGAACTGCCACCCGGCAGGAGATATCCCATTCCAGGGTGATGAAAGCAAGTTGCATCAACCAAATGTAAAACGTGGTAAAGATGGTAAAGGCATGTTCGCCAATAAATGTGCTAATTGCCACCAGGATCAAAATGAGCTGGGTGCACCAATCAATCCTAACTGGAGCATGCCGCCTGCGGATATGAAAATGATCTTTGAAGGAAGATCCGCCAGGGAACTGGCTGCACAAATATTGGACCCTGCGGCCAATGGTAATAAAACAAAAGAAGATTTACTACATCATGTGGCAGAAGATACACTGGTGCTTGTTGGATGGCATCCCACTAAAGGAAACAAAATGCCGCCGTTGACACATGAAGAATTTGTAAAGCAGTTTAAGATATGGTTGGATAACGGAGCTTATTTGCCGGAATAATAGTAGTCACTTATATTTTTTAGTTCCGATGAAATCATCTCACATTGCATTATTTATACTTATTCTTATTGCTTTTACTAGTTGTAAATTAACTGATGACAAAATCAAAACTGGTTGGTGGAAATATGATAACGGCTTTCATCTTGGCGATGAATTAATTTTTAATGATTCGAACTTTAAAAATGATACAGTTTTTTCAGGTGAAAAACCAATAGCGTTAATTATTAGCAAAGCTAGTTTTAGTGGTAATAATAAAATAACGATTAAGTCTATTTCTTCGGGTGAAGTAGGTGTATATATTCAGAAATAGAACATGGCACTTTTAATTTATTGACTTTGATAACAGGTTATGAAAGAAATCGAAGACATCATACGATCTTATAATCAGGCACAACAGGCTGGCAAAAAAACTGTACTCGCCACCGTGGTGCATGTAGAAGGGTCCTCCTACCGCAGGCCCGGAGCAAGGATGCTGGTGACAGAAGATGGGCTACTCACCGGTGCTATCAGCGGTGGTTGCTTAGAAGGTGATGCATTACGGAAAGCATTGCTCGCCATCAGCCAGCAACAAAATAAACTGGTTACCTACGACACTACGGATGAAGAAGACAATACACTGGGTGTGCAGTTAGGTTGCAATGGCATTGTCTATATTTTATTCGAACCCATCAATCCTGCAATAGAAGATCACCCCATTGCATTGCTTGAAAAAACATTGCTGCAAACTACAGCTGCTGTTTTGGTTACACTCTTTTCTTTAGATCATCCATCCGGTGAGCAGGCGGGAACCTGCCTGCTGTTTACAAAAGAAAACAACTATGGCAGTATCAGTAACAGTGAATTGACTGCATCCATTGAAAAGGATGCGGCAGCAGTTTTTAGTAACAATATTTCCCTGATAAAAAAATACGCTGCTGATGAAAATGAAATGGTAACTGGTTTTATAGAGTTGATCACCCCGCCGGTGGAACTGTATATTGCCGGTGCCGGAAATGATGCTTTTCCATTGGTGGAAATGGCAACTATTTTAGGGTGGCACACTACTATTATTGATGGAAGAAAAACACATGCCAATGCACAGCGTTTTGCAAAAGTGAAAAACATTATAGTGGCAAAACCTGCTGAAGCGCTTCCGCAGATAAATATCAATGATCAATCTATTTTTATTTTGATGTCGCACAATTATAATTATGATTTGGGTATGCTGCGGCAACTGATCAAACAGCCCTGCAGGTACATTGGTGTGCTGGGACCAAAGAAAAAAATGGAGAAGATGCTGGATGAATTAAAGGAAGAAGGAATGGACATTACTGATACCGATAAAGGAAAAATCTATGGCCCTGTTGGCTTGGATATTGGTGCAGAAACAGCAGAAGAAATTGCTTTATCCATTGTTGCAGAGATCAAATCGATACTGACCAATAAAAATGGTACCACACTTAGGAATAAGAATGGCTTTATTCATGATCACAGCAATATTGTGAATGCACCTCCAGCAGCAGCCGGTTTCAATAAACCTTTGTCTCCCGCCAATCCATATTATTAATGAAGACCGTATGCTTATTACTGGCAGCAGGCAGCAGTTCCCGGATGGGTCAGCCCAAGATGCTGCTGGACTTCAACGGCAAAACATTACTGCAGCACATTATCGATGAAGTAAAACAATTAAATGATGTTTCACTCCTGGTGGTAACCGGTTGTTATCATCATCTGCTGAAAGAAATATTGCAAGCACAACAAATTCCATTTGTACAAAACCAGCAGTGGGAAGAGGGTATGGGCACTTCTATTCACAAAGGAATGCTGTACCTGCAGGAGCATTACAGCGATGCAGACAATGTGATGGTGTTAGTTTGTGATCAGCCCTATATTTCTTCCAGCCTGTTACAGGCGATGATAGATGCAAAACAATCAACGGGAAAAGGAATTACAGCCTGCAGTTACAATGATATAACAGGTACGCCTGTTTTATTTGACAAAAAATATTTCAACCAACTTGCCATGCTACACGGATCATACGGTGCAAAAAAAATGATGCAACAATTTTCAGATGATATTTACCCCGTTAGTTTTCCAGCCGGTGCCATTGATATAGATACGCCGGATGATTATAACAAACTGAAAGGATTGCCTTAAATACTGTTGTAAAAATTGCAGGCTGTTCGTATGTAATACACCGATGCAATCAGGTATGTGGTACAAGTGAGCCCCGAAGAATCGGGATTAAAAATGACACAATCCCGAAAGCTTTCGGGATTGAATAGATAAATTTAGCTGGTATCAACCTGATCTCATTTTTTCTTGATCAGCAAATTATGTTTCACCATATCTTTTACAATCAGCCGCCCATATTCATGCCCTAAACTTTCTGCTGAATTAGAATCAAAAAATCTTGTTTGTACAGAGTATTGTAGCTCTTTAGTGGTAAGATCAAAAAAATTACTTTCCCAAAAATAATTGGTTTGTTCCGTGTAATAGCCGGGTTCATAAATACGGGTACTCATGGTGGAATAATAACCCCAGAAGCGGCGGTGATAAATATTATAAGGGGAACGAACAAATGAAGCAGGAACATATTTTCTTTCCTTTTCTTTATCCAGCAGCACAATACTGATAACAGCGTCGGCGCCGCTGCTTTGTAATTTTGCAATGGCTTCCTCTTCCTTGATGCCTTCAAAAGATTTAGGACCAAATTCCCTCAACGAAGAAACAGCACTGTAGCCAAGGTCTGTCAAATCACCTACCAGGTGATCTTCCATCCGCTCCCTGAAATTGCGGTCGTTATCCTTTAACAACGCCATTACGATTATTTTACTGTACTCTTTTTGTTGCGCCATGGGAGATTCCCATGTATGTGTTATCTTGATGGAAGAGCAGCCCGAAGCAATATAAATGAGCAATGCTGCTGCAAAATTGATTGTTTTCATACCCACAGTTTTATTGAATGTAAAATAATAAAGGTGGCCGCAGTATTCTATGACAGCTGTCAACAGCCAATGAAATTATCATCAGTTTGCCAGCGGCTCCCGGTAAAAGAAAGAGCCCCAACAGCACAATAGTTGGGGCTATAAAACCAATCAGCAACCTACTTAGTTTTGCAGTAACTGATTTACTTACTGCTATATTTTTAATCTTTTGTATTAAAGGAAGGTGCTGCTTACGGAGCAGCACCGCTGGACCTTAATGTATATTTTTACTTGTGTCAGTTAAATTTTCATAACAAAAATATTTACGCCGGCATCATGAGAACAGGAGGAGAATCAGAAAAAAACATGAGATTTATCAGTCTCTGTTTGCTGACAAATAAATATGGTGAAATATTTTTTGGATGCTTTTATTGTTGTGCCGCATTTCTTGCTATGGCCACCAGTTGCCAGTAAGGTGGGGTGTACTGGTTCGCTTTAATAAACTGGTTGGATAAAGTATTGGTTTGTGTTTTTACATTGTTATATAAAGCAACAAAAGTTTGGTTCTTCAATGCCTGTGTGGCGCTCATGCCTTCAGGAATAATACCTACGCCACCAAACTGATTTTTAATGATGCACCACAATTTTACCATTCTTACAAAAGGTAATTGCCAGTGTGCATAGGTGATCTGTTTTCCCTTGTCTGCCTGCTCCAGTAATGCATCCATCACTGCATTATCTATATGATCTTTCATCAGTGTTTCCGGGTTTCTCCATTCTGCCACCACACTTAACTGTGGGTCGTATTCCAAGTCGCTGGGCATTTGTGTTACAAAATTTTCCACACCAAAATCACTGAGCCAGTTTACCACACCCTGCGATGAAATAGTAGATACCGCCTGCCATAACTGTATGCCCATTTTCTTATACGCATATGATCCCACTTCAGAACAGAACAAAGCTGAACTGTCGTAAAAATTCATTTTAAAATCGTAAGGGATGTGACGGCTCAATGCTTCTTCATACGCCAGCTTTGCAGCTTTGTGTGGCAGCATAGGATCAGCTTTTAATTGCGGCAGATCAGCTCTTGGTCTCAGTACCATAAAGCGGAGTTTTTTATCTTTTATGTATTGTTCTGCGGAAGCAACCGCTACGCCTTTTTCAATATGTGCTTCCACCAGGTAAGGCCGGTTTGTATTTTCTTCCACATAGATCAATGCCACATGAGAGAAATTACCGGGATAATTATTGCCTCTTGAGATCATCGCTGATACTTCTGCGCCACCTCTCGATACCAGCAGGTCGCCACTGTGTACTTTGATTCCGAAGATGCTGGTGGATGGAGTAACTGATGGCTCATTTTTTACATTCATGGCTGGATCAAATGGAATGCTGTCTGTTTGTAACAATACTTCTTCGGCTGCAGCCCTCATGCCATATAATAATTGATAGAGGCTGTTTCTAACTTCTTTATTATTCATGTTCCATTGCTGCGACTGCAACTTAACTTCATTGCGAAACTGGTTATATATCTGGATAAAAGTATCTCTTTGAGCTGGCTGTGCAGCAACCAATGCTGCCAAGTGAAAATAATTAGTGAGTAACAGTTGCAGGCTTGAATCAGCAGCGCCAATTTTATTTTCCTGCACATATTTGTACAAACTATTTTCTTTTTCCAACAACAATTGTATGCCTGAATCAAGCGTTGGCTTACTTTTATCTTTTGCTTCTTTGAATTCAATTTCCAACGCATTCCATACGCTGTCCTGGTTCCATACAAAAGGTTTGCCAACAGCTTTTACAATATTGAGTTTGTCTGAATCTGGAATTAACAGCAGCAGGTACAGGGCGATTAATATGAAGAGTATTCTTATAAAGTATTGTTTGAATTTTTGCATGCTGCAAAGTAAATGGGTTTGAGGAAATGTGAGAGCTTTAATAAAATATCTTTCATTTTCAGCTAACGGCTTTAAAAAAAATTTCCTGTAGATTTATGTAATCGTTTCGTTCTATGAATCATCAAAAAAAGCTTATGAGAATGAAATTACTGCTATTCATTGCACTTATACTTCTATGTTGTTACCATACCAGCGCCCAGCAAGTGAACTGGGGTGAAGTGGAGGCCGCTATTTCTAAAAAAACAAATCTGGCTGATTTAACCAACCGGCTAGAACTTATAAAAAAAGATGCAGTAAAAAATAATGATGCCCCCGTTATCACAAGATGTTATTATCACCAGATGCAGATAGCGGATCTTAAATCCGAGGACACTACTTACTTTTATAACTCCCATTTTATTGACAGTATTTTAAGTGAAAAGGAAACTGCTTTACTAACCCAATCCATACTACTTATTCTCAAGGCCAAAAGGATAGCAGGCTTCAGGCACAGGTTCTTTTATAAAACAAATAAAAACCTGTTCCTAATTCCGGATAATACAACAGATTACAGGAAACTAAATACAGGTGAATTAGACAGCCTGGTACAGCTATATCTTGAACAGGCAAAGCAGATCAGTCTATTATTAAAAAAAGAAAATGCAGAAAACTTGCTGTGGTTATCCACTGATCCATTATTATTTCTATTTAAACCCGACTACACAGATATTATTTTTGCAGAACAATTACATTATACAGATGCAGCCAATAGTTCTTATTATGGTACCAATAATGATTGGCTATTATTAAAACCAGATGAGTTCATCAATCACCGGGATATTCCTCAAGGCATCAACAAGCAGTTAAACCCGGTTTACAAATTATACCAGTACTGGGCACACTATCATGAGGAGGAACCAGGGATATTTTATTTTATTGAGTCGCTTGCCAGGAAATATTTTTATAATAAAAGAAATACAGCAACTGACAGTATCAATACAAAATTCTATGAAACCTACTTAAAGCAACTGTCTAATTCTCCTTACACCGAAGTAAAAGCACATGGCATTTATCAACTTTGCCTGTACTGGCATAATCTGGGAAAACAATACAACAACTCTTTTGATGTTTACGACTATGGTTACAGAGGCCAGGCATTAGCAAATTTTGACAGCACTTACAGATATTACTTTATACAGACGCTGGACCTATTTGAAAAAAATAGTAACCTGCTGGATAGTTTTTTTTACCTGAAAAAAAACTTATTGGTAATGAAGCAGGAAATTCAAAGCAAAAAAATAAACATACAAAACAAAGATGTGTATTCAACGGGTGAACCTGTCACTTATCATTTGTCATTCAAAAATGTGCATACACTGCACATAAAAATTATAAAATTAAACAGCGTTGAATTTCAGATCAACAAACGAAAAATACAGACAGAACAACTGATCAACACATCAGCCTTTAAAACTATTACACTAACACTACCCGACACTAAAGACTACCAGGCCCATGCAAGTGTTATTGAAATGGATTCGTTGCCGCTGGGATATTACGCTGTGCTGTACAGTGATTCAACCATTACAAATACAAACAAAAACAGCAGTTACTTTACATTTAATGTTAGCAATATTACTACCATCAATAATGACAGCAGGGTTTTTGTATTAGACAGGGAAAGCGGCCTTCCTTTAAGTTATGCCCAGCTGCTGGTAAAATATAAATCAACATACAACGGCCCCATAAAAAATGCATCCATAAAAAAAGTTAACCGGGAGGGCTATACAATAGTAAAAGAAGAATATATCCAGGATGTGTTTGTAATGAACGGACCAGATACGCTGGAAGTATCGGTGAATGAAAAAGACATGAATAAACCTGATGCTATTTTTGATAAAGAAGAAGACGAACTGCTTGATTATTATGAAGACAATATGCTGCTACACCTGTTCACAGACAGGGCCATTTACAGACCAGGGCAAACAGTTTATTTTAAAGGCATCATATTAATCCGGAACCCAACTACCGGAGAAAGAGTAGTACTAAATAATAAGAACCTTAAATTCTCCTTTCTAAAAAAATTATTTAATAAGGAAGTGAAAGAACTCACAAAGGAAAAACTGGAAGTATATATAGTTGATGCTTTTGGAAAGACAGTTGATACATTAAAACTTTTATTAAACGAGTTTGGCTCTTTTTCAGGAAGCTATAAGATCAGTGAAAAAGCTGCTACCGGTGATTGGCAATTGGATACAGATATTATCGATATAGATAATCAAAATGATGGTCATTTTAAAGTGGAGGAGTATAAGAGACCAAGCTTTGAAATAGTAATAGAAAAGCCAACTGACTTTTTACAACTCGGTGATAGTTTTCTTGTGAAAATAAAAGTAAAATCCTTTGCAGGTGCCCAGCTTAATAACGTGATGGTAAACTATGATGTGGAGGCGGATTTTTACAGTCAGAAAAAAGACAGTATAACAGGAACTGAAAGTGAGATTTGGGCAAAAGAAGAAATAGCAGACACTACAGGGTATACAGATAACAACGGGGAACTGCTGATAAAAATACCTGCCGGTTTTTTAAAACAATATGAATTCAGCAAAAAACAATTCCGGGAAATAAAATATACCATTAATGCAGAAGCAGTGGATGCCACCGGCGAAAGCCATGAGGAGGCCTTAGATATCAGGCTTACTAACCGGCCTGTAAAAATTGATTTTGCTGTGGCAAACATGTATGAAAGAAATGAAATGGGTCTTGTTTCCGTGACAGCAAAAAATGAATTCTCTGGAGCAGTTACAAAATTAGTGGAAGCCAGTATTTATAAGGTTGATAAAAAATCAATTGCAAAAGATGATGAATGGGCTGCTACAGATTACCTGTTAAAAGAGGAAAACTGGAACTACAAAATACAGACTAAAAAAGACGCAAATGAGCTGGCTGAAAAACCGCTGCTGATCTATCAAAAAACACTAACCTCCAATACAGATAAATTAGCATTACCAAAGGAATTATTAGAAAGCGGAGATTATAAACTGGTTATCACCTGTAAAGAAAACGGCAATATTGTTGGAGAAAAGAGCAGGGTGTTTTCTGTTTTTGACAGGGATAAAGGGAGCTTTCCGGGGATGGCTTCCAACTTTCATCATTTACCCATTAATTCAGCAGCCAAAGGTGAAAAAATAAAATGGTATTTTGGTTCTTCGGATAGTACTATCTATTCCATATATCATGCACAATATTTTGCAAATACAAGTAAGGGAATCAAGGTTAAATATATTTATGATGTAAAGCCGGAGTCAAAAGGAATAAAAGAATGGAATTTTATAATTCCTGAAGATGCTATTGATGAAATTTATATAACTCACCTATATGTTCTCAACAAAAAACTCTATAAGCAAAAAACTACACTGTATGTAACAAAAACTGCAGCACAGGAACCCGAAATAATTATAGAGCAATACAGGAAAAAATTAACCCCCGGAAGTAAAGAAACATTTGTGGTAACTATTAAAACCAGAAATGAAAATATTGCTGCTGAATTAATGACCACGATGTATGATGCTTCATTGGATAAAATTGAAAAGCATATTTGGACAAGTTCAAATGAACATATCCGCTACTATCTTAATGAATCATGGCAGGATGATATTAATGGAATCAGGTTTAATTCTTTATTTAATAAAAATATTGTTGAGGATACTTTAAAAGTAATGGGTGAAAACACAAATCCGCTTTGGTGGTTGAATCCATTGGACTATGCTTATGATGGTTTTATTAAAAACATGAATGATGGAAACCCCGGGGCAAGTTCGGCATTACAAGGAAGAGTAGCTGGTATAAGTATAACCGGCAATAATGCTTTGAGTGAAGTGGTTGTGGTTGGATATGGAAGCGTAAAACGGGATTTAACTGGTAGTATAGCTACTATCAGAGTTCGGGGATTAACTTCTTTTGGAAGTAATAACGCTCCGTTAATAATTGTAGATGGAGTTGTATATACTGGTGAACTGAATAAAATAAATCTTGAATTAATCACAGATGGAATAATATTAAACGGTATTGATGCCACAGCTATTTACGGCAGCAAGGCCGCCAACGGCGTTATCCTGATCAGTACAAAAGGACCACTGCAATTACCAAAGCCAGAAGAACCGATCATTAAAGTAAGACGGAATTTTTCTGAAACAGCCTTCTTTTTCCCCCAAGTGCATGCGGATGCCGAAGGCTTTTACAACATCAACTTTACCATACCCGAAAGTGTAACTGAATGGAATTGGAAAATGCTGGCACATTCAAAAGATGCAAAGTTCATGTATGCACAACGAAGTATTGTAACACAACTACCGCTGATGGTGCAACCCAATATGCCAAGATTTTTATACCAGGGAGATGTGATTAGCCTGCAAACAAGGATCAGCAATCTTGATACAGTCAATATTTCAGGTACTTCAAAATGTATGATTGAAGATGCTGTTACAGGAGAAAATATTACTTCAGTAATGATGGCAAGTCCGAATCAAAATTTTTCTATTGATAAAAAATCAAACAAAAGCATTGCTTACCAGCTAACAGTTCCCGGAAATTTACTACATCCTTTAAAAATAAAAGTAAGTGCGCAGGCTGGAAGTTTTTCTGATGGTGAAGAATATACCATTCCCATTCTCAGCAAAAAAATACTGGTATCACAAAATGTACCTTTTGTTATCAGTAATTCAACTGACACGGCCATTGCAACTCCTGCGGTTGCTGCAGATGCTGTACCTTATGGTATTGGAATGTACATCAGTGCCAAGCCACAAGCAGCAATGGTGAACGCTTTACCTTACCTGGCTTTTTATCCATACGGATGTGCAGAACAAACTTTCAATAAGATGCTGGCACATGCTGTGGCAATAAAAATCATTCAAACAGATACAGCAGCCCAACAAACAATTAAACAACTGCAGGCTGAGCCAGAAGAAAATAACATGGCTGCATTACCAGAAGAACTTAGTGAACAAACAATGCCCTGGCTCCAACTCAATCATTCAACCAAAATTCATCAGCAGCAATTGCTTAAAATATTTGATACCCTTCAAAGTAAAGTAATGCTGGAAAAATATATTAATGATCTTTCGTTATTACAAAACGACGATGGTGGTATTAGCTGGTTTAAAGCTGGTAAAAGCAGCAGCTATATTTCTTACTACCTGCTGGGTGGTTTTGGGAAATTAAAAAATGACTCGATCTCATTTTTACTAAATCAAACAACCAAAAGCAAGTTCAATAAAATGCTGCCTGCATTGGTTTCTTTTTGTGACCAGGCTTTTATCAGCAAAGAAAAGGATGGTTATCAAAATATATTTTACCTGCTGTCAAGAAGTTATTGGCTAAATGAATACCCATTGCCAGCTAATACTTTAGTTACCGCTGATTCAGTTTTGAGTGAAGCATGGGAAAAAATGAATAGTTATAATTTAGGCAAACAGGCTTATGTTATTAATACCAGTATGCTGTATAAAGGAAAGGAAAATATGTATTTTAAAAAAGCAGTAAAACAACTGGAGTCGATCAGGCAATTGGCCATTGATGACAATATAAATGGCATCCGGTGGAAAGACATCAGCAATGCAGATGATTTTGAAAGCAATAATGAAGAAACCATCACACAACTTGCTGCCGCTTTTGAAACAACAGGTACATCAAAAAATGTTGTGGAAGGAATTATGAAGTGGCTGCTAAAATCAAAAGAACAACACAACTGGAGTACAACAAAAGCAACAGCATTGGTGGTGGGTTTATTATATAAACATCAGTCAACTGCCACAGGTATTCCTATGGAATTAAGTGCAAGGCCTCGTGACAGCATGCTTTCTGTAACAGATAATTTATTAAAGGGGCAATTATTTGGCTTCGGTCAACAGGAGCAATTTCCGGCTTTCATTAATGTAAAAAAGAATAATACCATAACAGCAAGTGGTGGTTTTAATTACTATTATTTTACTGCCACACCACCTTTAAATGAAAATTATAGCGGCGTAAAAATTTCAAAACAATTTTTCAGGCTCAACAGTGGCAAATGGGAGATAATGGATGAAAAAACCATTTTAAAAATTGCTGATAAGATCAAAACAATTATCAGCATCACCACACCAAAGCAATTGAAATACGTTTTTATTGATGATAAAAGATCGGCAGCTGCAGAACCGGCTGATGCAACCAGCGGTTATGAATATGGAAAAGACTTTAGCTATTACAAATCAGTAAGAGATGCAGGATACCAGTTTTTTACCGAGCAAATACCTTCTGGCATTTCTACCATCGCTTATGAAACAGTTATCGCAAAAGAAGGTGTTTTTAACAATGGGCCGGTATCCTTGCAATGCATGTACCAGCCACAGGTAAGGGCTTACGGAGCAGGGGTTATATTGCAGGTAAAATAATACTGTAATTTGAGGGTTTTGCAAAGCTCCTGATAGCACAAGCGTTAAATACTTTCTTACTGGTATCAGGAAATAAGGTTTTCATAAATCACTTTTCCTCCATAAACAATACAAAAAACAGAAGACATCAATACCAATGAAATGTGCAACACATTCGATTGAATAATTCTTTGGGAGAAAGGAGCGCTGAAAAAACCTGCTGCCAGCAGCATTCCAAACACAGAGCCCAGACCAAATATCAACAGGTAAATGATACCATCTGCCGGGCTTTTCATTTGGCTCATTACCAGCACCACCAATGCCCCACTGCCAGCCAAACCATGCAACAGGCCCACGCTGTATGCCAGCTTATGCCCATGTGCATGTGCCATGCTATCTGAATGGGTATGCCTGATTTCGTTCTTGATAAACCCCTGTCTTTTCCATAATTTATAAACCCGGTACAGTGCCAGTGTTATCAGCATTGCCCCAACTACAGCTTCAAAATAATGAAAGGTATCGGCGGAAATATTTTCCTTCATCAGAATCATCAATACCCCAATTAATATGATGGTAGAAGTGTGACCCAATCCCCAGAAAATACCATCTCTAACTGCAAGCTTCAGTTGATTTCGGTTGGTAACAATATTGCTCACTGCCAGCAAATGGTCGGTTTCAAAAGCATGCGTAAAACCGGCATATACAGTAAGGAATAATTGAATCATTATTTATTTTTTAAATGAATGTAATTTTTCTCAACAGATTCTCGGCAGTTGTTCTCCCGGCAACATGGTCACCACACGGCTGCCGCCGATCAGGCTTTTTAATATTACCTGCCGTGGATGTTGTTCCGTTATTTCACCAGCAATGGTTGCATTGATTCCACCAGGTAATTGTTGTAAAGCACTAAGCATATCATCTGCAATAGAAGCAGCTGCCACAGCAATGAATACGCCTTCATTTGCCACATACAACGGATCAAGTCCCAGCATTTCACAGGCACTGCTTACTGCCTCTTCTACCGGCAATTTATTTTGATAAATATTGACGCCGGTATTGCTGTCTTTAGCTATTTCATTTAAAACAGTCGCCACTCCACCTCTTGTTGGATCTCTTAAGAAATGTATCTTTTCTCCAAACTGTTCTATCAGCGCCATCACATTATAGTTAACATTTGCTGTGTCACTTACAATATCACTTTCAAAATCCAATCCCTGCCGCACACTCATAATGGCCACCCCATGCGAAGCAATATTGCCGCTGATGATAATTTTATCGCCGGGTTTGATATTGCTGATATGAATATTTGCTGAAGGATGTAAAAAACCAATGCCGTTGGTATTGATAAAAATGCCATCGCCTTTGCCTCTCTCCACTACCTTGGTATCACCAGTCACAATATATACCCCCGCATTTTCTGCAGCCATTTTAATGGTACTGAGTATTTCCCAAAACTGTTTAACAGGCAATCCTTCTTCAATGATAAAAGACAGGGATAAATATTTTGGAACTGCCCCACACATGGCTAAATCATTCACTGTTCCGTTCACTGCCAGGTCACCAATATTTCCTCCCGGAAAAAAAATGGGAGACACTACATAACTGTCTGCAGTAAACGCCAGTTTACCATTGGCTTCAAATACAGCCCCATCATGCTTTTCATCCAGCATAGGATTGGCCAGCAAAGAAAACACACCCGTATTTAATAACTGGTGTGTTAATATTCCGCCACTGCCATGGCCCAATGTGATAATGTCAAAATCAAATTTTGGCATCGGGCATTGTAGTTCCATTTTTATTTTCCGTTCTGTCAGCGACATGTTTGTGTTTATTTATACCGGTTGTGTTTATTGCTGAATGATATATCACAGTACAAGCGTGCCCCGAAACAAGTTCGGGATAAACTGTGCAACGATGCTTAATAACAGCAGTTATGCCGGTAACATAGAATAATTTATACTTTTTCTTCTGCCTGCGAAAAATGATAATATGCTGCACAGGCTCCTTCACTGCTCACCATGGGTGCACCCAGCGGATTGAGCGGAGTACACTTCTTAGCAAACTGCGGACACTGGAAAGGTTTTTTTAACCCTCTCAACACTTCACCTGCAATACATTCTTTACTTTCCTCCGCCAGCTCAATCTGCACATTGAATTTTTTATTGGCATCAAATGCTTCAAATTCTTTTCTCAATTCATAACCACTTAAAGGTATTTCTCCTATGCCACGCCACTCCCGGTTGCTTACTTCAAATACTTTTTCAATCATTTCCTTTGCATTCATGTTTCCATGCGCTGACACCACTCTTGCATACTGGTTCTCTAATTTGGCTTCACCTTTCTCTAATTGTTTTACCAGCATCACTATCCCCTGCAGCAGATCCACTGGTTCAAAGCCTGTAACCACCATTGGTAAGTTGTATTTTTCCACCAATGGATAATATTCATCCAGCCCCATGATGGAACAAACATGCCCCGCTGCCAAAAACCCCTGCACCACATTACTCTCATCACTCACAATGGCTTCCATTGCCGGCGGCACCAGCACATGCGATGTGAGAATAGAATAATTATTTACGCCGCTACGTTGCGCCTGAATCACAGACAAGGCATTTGCAGGTGCAGTAGTTTCAAATCCTACAGCAAAGAAAACCACTTCTTTGCCAGGATTTTGCTCTGCAATCTTTACGGCCTCCAACGGAGAATATAAAATGCGTACATCAGCACCGTTAGCTTTGGCTTCCAGCAAACTTTTTTTACTGCCGGGCACCCGTATCATATCACCGAATGAACAAAGGATCACTTTCTTTTCTTCTGCCAGGTACACCGCTTTATCAATCAGGTTCAACGGCGTAACGCATACCGGGCAACCCGGGCCATGTACCATCGTTATAAGTTCGGGCAGCAAAGACAACAAACCATTTTTCACCAAACTATGTGTTTGCCCGCCGCATATTTCCATAATGGTCCAGGGCCTGGTAACAATCTTTTTAAGCTCTGTTAAATATTGTTCCACCACTGCCGCATCCCTGTATTCTGATAAATATTTCATTTCTTAAAGTTATGAATGATGAGATGGCTTTCCTTACATTCCCTAAGTATTTAGCTTTTGTGTAAAATTCTTTCATGCCCAGGAATACTTTTTTTCAGTTCGTTTTCTGCTTCGATGGTCTTGCCAATATTATTGTCATAATACACCAACTGCCCAAATGAAATATTCTCATCATTGGGTGACAGGTTTTGATGGAAATACAATTCATACTTTTTACTGTATGCTGTTTGTATCCAATCCACCAATAAAGCATTTTGAAAAACGCCCCCACTAAAACAAATTTTTTGAATGCCGTTATTCTTTGCGATGATGTCTACCAGGCATACCAATGAATAATGAAATTTAGCAGCGACATATTTCATTTCTTCGCCTTTTTCTATATCCCTGATGATTCCATTTATCAGCGATGAAGTGGAAATAATGGAACTTCCCATATCTTCTCCGAAATATGAATCTTTCATCACAAAACCATTTTCATCCACATATGCTTCTGCTAATGCCTGCAGGTACATAGCAGCTTCACCTTCATAAGTTTGCTTATCGCAGATATCCAGCAAGGACGCCACCGCATCAAATATTCTTCCCATTGAGGATGAGAACAGGGTGGTGTTTTGAATTAATCTTTGATAATTCTTCCATTCGGTATCAGTGAACTTTCCCCTTAATACTTCGGTATTGGAACCTGTGGCACATAGTGCTGCAATACGTGGTTCCAATGCAGGCTTATCACCAGCAATAGACGGGAAATAACTGAGGTGACTGCAACGAATCATTTCATTATTCAGGTATTTAAAGAACTCCCCACCCCATATATTTCCATCATCGCCCAAACCTGTTCCATCCCATATAACACCCAGCACAGGCTCAGAAGTATGTAACAAATTATTCTCAGCCAGCACTGCTGCAAAATGAGCTTTGTGATGTTGAACAAAGACTATTTCTGATTGGTATTTTTCAGACAGTTCAATGGCATACTGGTGTGAAAAATAATGGGGGTGTTTATCTGTAATTATAACAGCTGGTTTTACTGAGTAAAGCCTGAACCAATGCGCCAGAGTATTCTTATACATCTCCTGCGATTCATAACTTTCACCACTTCCTAAAAACTGGCTCACAAAAACATTTCCATTTACAGATAAGGTAAAACTGCTTTTTAAAAATGCTCCTGTTGAAAGTGCAGTAACTGCTATCTGTGGTTGGTATTGCAAAAAAGAAGGCGCATATCCTCTCGACCGGCGTAAAATAATTGGTTGATTTGTATACTTCGAAACCTGCACCACACTCTCATCCTGGGGAATCACAATCGGCCTGTCATAATCAATAATATAATCAGCGATTTCAAAAAGAAAATTCAATGCATCTTCATCATTATAGATAATGGGAGATCCGGAAATATTTGCGCTGGTTGCAATGAGCGGCTTACCAAAATCATTTACAACCAGGTACAGCAGTGGACTGTAAGGAAGCATAATCCCTAATCGTTTTAACCCTGGCGCTATACTTTCTATTGCCAGTGTATCAGCAATATTTTTTTTGGGATACAGCAGTACAATAGGAGCTTCTGCACTTTCCAGTAAAAACTGTTCCTGCTTATTTACTTCAAAATCTTCCAGCACTTTTTCTATACCCGGGTATAAAACAGCAAAAGGTTTAGATGGCCGGTGTTTACGATTTCGTAATAACTGAATAACTTTTTCATCAGCAGCATCGCATAATAATAAATAACCCCCGATGCCTTTAACCGCAAGAATTTTTCCTTGTTGAAGAAAGTTTTTAATGTTCAGCAAAGCTTCTTCTGATTTGATGGGTAATACATCTTTATCTTTTTCCCAAATATTAAAACCGATATTACATTGCGGGCAGGAATTGGTTTGAGAAAAAAAACGCCTGTCTGAAATATTTTCATATTCTCCTATACAGGTATCACACATATCAAAATTGTCCATGGCAGTATTTTGCCTTTCGTATGGAATACTTTCAATAATAGAATAACGGGGGCCACATTGTGTGCAGGTAATAAAAGGATAGCGATAACGACGATTTGTTACATCCTGCAGTTCGTTCTGGCAATCCTTACAAATAGACAGGTCAGGAGATATCAATACCTGTTTTTTAAACCTATCCTCATCTTCAACAACGATTGAAAAATCAGTAAAGCTTCTATTGTTTATTTTATGTAAGCCCGATGAAATTATTTTTGATTGACCCGGTGCCTGCTTTACTATTTTTTTTAAAACTAATTCAGCTAACTCCGCTGTTCCGTTAAAAACCACATGTACTCCATCACTGCCATTTTTTACATATCCATTTAACTGCAGCTCATTTGCCAATTGATAAACCATTGGCCGGAAACCTACTCCTTGTACGATGCCGTTAATATGTATATGGTATGTATCCAATTCCAAACGGTTAACTCATCACTAATCTGTTTTTCTTTTCCTGTACTTTATTCAGTAACCACTCACACCACTCCTCCATTCCATCACCTTTTAAACTGGAGATGGTCATCACTTCAATATCCGGGTTTACATCTCTTGCATCCTTGGTTACTGCTTCAATGGAAAAAGGAACATAAGGCAACAAGTCTGCTTTTGAAATCACCATCAGCTCGCTGGTTAAAAACATCCGTGGATATTTTTTTGGCTTGTCATCGCCTTCGGTGGAAGCCAATATTGTTACCCTGTAATCTTCGCCCAAATCAAAAGCTGCAGGGCAAACCAGGTTGCCAACATTTTCAATAAACAACAGGTCCACGCCATCCAAATTAATATGATCCAATGCCTGCAATATCATTTGTGCTTCGATATGACACATGCCGCCCGTTACAATCTGTAATGCATTGATGCCAACTTCTCTCATTCTTACAGCATCTCTTTCTGTTTCCGGATCACCTACTAATACCGCCATATTTATTTTATTAGCCAGAAGCTTTCCTGTTTCCTGCATCAGCGTGGTTTTACCACTGCCGGGTGAGGAACAAACATTGATCACCAGCATTTCTGGCAGTCTATCCCGGATGACCTTCGCAACAAAGTCATTTGCTTTTAATAAATTGAGTGTAGTATTCTCACATTGCACCGAACCAACCGGCGCCCTGTTACTTTTTGGTTTTAATGGATTCACTTTGATCAATTATGAATGATGAATTTTGAGTGATGAAATGTAAGGTCTTCCTTATTTCATAACTCAGCAATTATATTAAATATTTATTCCCTGAACGCTACCTGGCTAATCATTAGCTCTTCTCCCTGTACTATTTTTTTAGAAGGTTCGCCACAGTCGCATACAAACCTGTAATTGTGCACTTCGGCTGTTTTATCACAATCATCACAATAAATTAAGATGGGTAACACCTCCACTTCCAGTTGTATATCTGCATACCTGGCTTCTTCTTCCACTACTGCATTAAAAGCATTTTGCATTAAGATGGGTTGTACATTACTCAGTAAACCCACCTTTAACTGAATCCGTGTAATCTGCTCAACTCTTCCAGGAAATGCTTCCTCTATTGTGCTGAAAATGTTTTTTACCAATGAAATCTCATGCATAAAACCCCCATTGTTCCGGTTGTAAAACAAAGCCCCTTATAAATAAAAAATAACCAGGGATAATCTTAGAAAATGTTTTCTAAAAAAGGTCCTGAATTGTTCTATAAAATTAACCCTTTTTAAAGTACCCTGTTTCAAATTGAAAAACAAAAGCAGGTTCAAATAAATGAACCTGCTTTTAAATCACACTAAAAAACTATGTAATATTTTATTTCCTGCACACAGGTTTCCGTCTGTATGATAACTCAGCAATTTTTTTATACAAACCATTTTATTCAGAATACCTTGCAGTTACTTCTATACGGTTATTATCCGGATCCAATGTTTCAAATTCATAATACCCATCGCCTGTTTTTCTTGGCCCACTTAAAACAGGAAAACCATCCTGCTGCAATTCCTTTGCTTTTATGTTCACCTCTTCCATACTATTTACGCCAAAAGCTAAATGAATGATCCCCCTGTACTGTGCTTTAATACTGTCATTCAAATTACCAGGTATTCCCGGCATGCTCATGATCTCCAGTCTTGCTCCTGATTCAAAACTCAAAAAATAACTTTCAAAATCTTTGTTTGTGTTCATGTATTTATTATTTGAAACAGCCTGAAAATATTTTATGTAATATTCTTTCAGGTGTTCCAGGTTATCTGTCCAGATGGCAACATGTTCCAGTGTCATAATTATTTCAGTATTTTTTTGTGATAAAAATGAATCAACAAGCTACTTATTTTATTCTGCTTTTTTTACTGAATTAGTATAAGAGCTATCCACTTTTATTACTGCCTTATTCGGATCCGGTACGGTGATCCAGGTAGTTCTTCAGCAATGCAGTTTCATTTTTTCAGCAAAAAAAACACAAAGTGATTGCAATCATAAAAACAATATTTTATTAAGATCATTTTTGTAAAAATTAGTAACATGATAAACATTACAGAACAAACACTCGCCACCATTGTAACCGAACATCACCAGGTTGTTCCGGTACTGGAAAAATACCACCTCGATTTTTGCTGCAAAGGCAAACGTACGCTGGCCGAAGCCTGCACAGAAAAAGGGCTGTCCATTGAAGAGATCATGAAAGAACTGGAAGCCACCAGTGCTGAAAAGAACAGCAGTATGCCCTTTGCTGAAATGAGTGCAGAGCAACTGATCGGTTACATTTTGATCCATCATCATTTTTATTTAAAACAATCCATGCCTGCCATTGCAGATCATTTAACCAAAGTGGCCTCCAAGCATGGAGACCGTTTTCCAAATATGGTAGAAGTATTAGAATTATTCCTTCACCTGAAAAATGAAATGACGCTGCACATGCAAAAAGAAGAAGTGGTATTATTTCCAAGGGTAAAAGAAGTAGAAGCTTTTTTTCATTTTAACCAAAAGAAAAGTCTCGACAGCAGTTATATTTTTGGACCAGTGGGAGTAATGGAAAACGAACATGATGAAGCCGGAGCCATCATGTATAAAATCAGGCAGCTCACCAGCAACTATACCATACCTGAAGGAGCCTGCACCACTTTTTCAGTAGTACTTGCGGAGCTGAAAGAATTTGAAGAAGATCTTCACCGGCATGTACACCTGGAAAATAATATTTTATTTCCGCTGGCAGAAAAAATGATCACAGAGGTAGCATCTGTATAATTTAAACTGGTTATTATCATTATCATATTTATCCTTTGAAACTACCAACGCTGTTGTATTAGTGAAGCGGAAGATTGCTTTACAATTTTAAACCAGGATAATAAAAATACAAAGCTGAACAATGGCTGCATATTAACATGCAGCCATTGTTATTAACAGCAACAAGTATTAACATCATTACTCTTCCTTCCATTCTCCGGCAGCCGCTGCTTTCATTGACAACAATCAACCTGGCCACTAATTACCGTCAGTAAATTAAAACAGCGGCC
The DNA here is from genome assembly GCA_043788995.1 of Chitinophagaceae bacterium. Lineage (GTDB taxonomy): Bacteria > Bacteroidota > Bacteroidia > Chitinophagales > Chitinophagaceae > Ferruginibacter. Next base: position 30,820 of record JAYWII010000059.1, read on the forward strand.
TCAATAATTTTGATGCAAAATGAGTAATGGAAAAAATACTCCTGGCTATTGATGCCATTAAATTGAATCAAAATGCATTAGAATTTGCCTGTTACCTGGGCAGGCTAACCAAATCAAAAGTTACCGGTGTGTTCCTGGAGAACCTGGAGGCTGAGGAAAGCCCCGTTTTAAGATATGTTCAGGGTATGAGCTTTGTTGACTGGGATATCAGCAAAAACGCCAAAGCACATCAATACAAACTGGAGATGATAGAAAAGAACATCCACTACTTTAAAGATGGCTGTATCAAAAGAGAAACCAATTTCAGCCTGCACCACGACCGGGGTGTACCCGTTGAACACCTGGTGCAGGAAAGCCGTTTTGCAGATGTAATGGTAATGGATGCCGAAACTTCTTTTGATGACCATTACGAAGGAAGCCCTACTGAGTTTGTAAAGCAGGTGCTAAAAAATGCTGAATGCCCGGTAATCATTGCCCCGGAAAGATTTACCGGGATAGATGAGATCGTATTCACTTACAATGGTTCCGCCTCATCCGTATTTGCCATAAAACAATTCACCTATCTTTTTCCACAGTTCCATAATAAGAAAGTAACCATCCTGCAGGTAAATGAAAATGGTGAATGGCGGGACCCGGATAAACACAAATTTAAAGAGTGGTTAAAGGAACATTATACCGATCTGAATTTTGAAGTGCTGAAAGGAAGCAGTGATACCAGGCTGTTTGACTACCTGTATAAAAGAAAAAACATCTTTTTAGTAATGGGTGCCTATGGCAGAAATGCCTTATCACAATTCTTTAAACGCAGTCATGCAGACCTGTTGATCAAAACAATTACGCAGCCGATCTTTATAGCACACATATAATAAACTGTTGGTGAAATTATTCAGGCATATCCCTGGTTGATATGCCTGTAATTGTTATGTTGCCATTGCCTGAAGACAAAGTTTAGATTTCTTATTAAAGCCTCATTTGTGCAATGCCTTCCAGATTAAAATTGCACAATAGTGATAACAATCAAAATAAGTGTTGATGGCCATCAAAGTTTTAGGGAATAGTAATGCGTAGTTTTATTTCCTAAAAACACTTGCCATGAACAAAAGTATTTCCCCTGAAATAAAAGAATTGATGGAAGTGGTTCATTACCGCCCCGCCATATCAATCATTCTTCCCTTTGAACCAAAAATGGGTTTAAAAGAGGAGTTAACCTACTCATTAAAAATTGCTGCAGCCAAGGCAGAGCAGCAGTTAATGGAAAATTATCCAGACGATATTATTTCGCTGGTGATGCAGAAAATAAGGAACTGCATTAAAAACCTAAATTTTAATACCCACAAAAAAAGCATTGCCATTTATGTTTCACCGGTGTTTGAAAAAGTACTTTACCTGGACATGGCGGTGGAAGAAAAAATCATTGTGGATGAGTCATTTGAGATACGTGACCTGGTATACAGCAAAAAGCAATTGCATAAATACCTGGTGCTGATGTTAAGTGCCAAACAGATCAGTTTATACCTGGGAAATTCTGAAACCTTTGCCAATATTATTTCCACTACATCTGTTCATTCCGTTATCAATGAAGTATCGGAAAGGGTTGCCAATTTTTCGGACATGTCTGAAAGAAAAGAAATAATAATGAATAAATTCTTGCTGAGCATTGACAATACGCTGAATATTATTCTGAATGCCTATCGCTTGCCATTATTTGTTTTAGGAACTGAACGGATACTGGGTCATTTTAAAAGCCTTACCAAACATGGTACCGCTGTTATCGAATACATACAGGGCAATTATGAAGATGCCACACCGCAGGAGTTAAAAGATATCATAGCACCGCATATAACAGACTGGAAGGCAATCATACAAAGAGACCTTTTAAATAAATTAGAAGAAGCGGCAGACAAAAAGAAACTGGCTGTGGGTATAAAAAATGTATGGAGAGAAGCAATGCATAATAAAGGCCGGCTGCTGGCAGTGGAAAAAAATTATATGTATGCAGCAGCACATGGAAGAAGTGATGACAGCATTGATGAAATAACCCCGCCATATAATAAATTCTCTTACATAAAAGATGCTGTGGATGATATAATAGAAAAAGTACTGGAGAACGGCGGAGATGTGGAATTTACAGATGAAGATATACTGAAGGATTACCAGCACATAGCATTGGTACAATTTTATTAATTTATAAAAATAACAATCATGAAAACAATACTGGTTGCAACCGATTTTTCACATGCTGCCCGTAATGCAGCCAAATACGCTGCAGAAATGGCTTTGGCAATCAACGCAAAATTGTTGCTGCTGCATGTATACCAGATTCCCGTTACTTACCTGGAAGTGCCGGTACTGGTAAATGAAGAAGAAATAAGAAAGGATGCTGAAAAAAATATTTTAAAACTGAAGGAAGAACTGGATGGCAGAACAACAGGAAAATTAACTATTGAAACAGAAGTAAAAATGGGTACGTTCTTCCATGAATTGAAAGAAACCTGCCGGGATAGTGATCCGTATGCCGTAGTGATGGGAAGCCAGGGTACCACCGGAGCAGAACATTTTCTTTTTGGCACACATGCTGTGTATGCAACCAGGCATTTAACATGGCCGGTTATTACAGTGCCGCAAGATGCAAAATTTTCATCCATTAAGAAGATAGGATTTGCATGCGACTTTAGTAAAGTGATGGCGACCACACCAGTGGATGAAATTAAAAAACTGGTAACCGATTTTAATGCAGAACTCCACGTACTGAACACAGGAAAGAAAACAGCTTTTGATCCGGATGTTGTTTTTGAATCCGGTATGCTGCAGGAAATGATCGGCAACTTAGATCCCAATTATCATTTTATCACCAATGAAAAAACAGATGAGAGCATTATAGAGTTTGCAGAAAAAAATCATATCGACCTGCTGGTTGTATTGCCTAAGCGGCATAGCCTTGCAGAAAAGATCGTTCACAAAAGTCATACAAAACAATTTGTATTACATAGCCATGTGCCGGTAATGGCACTGCATACTCAAGCTTCTTGAATTATAACACTCATGAACAACTATATAAAAAAGTTTAAAGAGATCAGCATTGCTGATGTAGCAACGGTTGGTGGCAAGAATGCTTCTTTAGGCGAAATATTTTCAAAACTTGCCTCCCGTGGAATTGCCGTTCCTGACGGATTTACCACCACTATTTTTGCTTTTGAAGAATTCTTAAGCAACAATTTACTGCATGCTCCTTTGCATGAACTGATGTTTGAATTAGACAAAAAGAATTTTACTATCACCAAAAGATGCCGGGGTAAAAATTGGCTTACGAGGCCAGGCACACAGCGATTTTCCTGAGTATGCAACATGCCTTGTGAAACAGGATATTGACAGTATCTCCTTTAATCCGGATGCACTAATGAAAGGAATTGAAAACATCAACAAGGCGGAATCACAGGCATTGCTTAGCACCATTTAAATAAATAGTACCTTCCCTGTATGTTGGATTTTTAAAAAAGCACTGGCCAGTTTAAAACCTGGCCAGTGTTTTACAACAAATTATCTGAAAGATTTTACTATTTTGTAATAGCGATCTGGAAGTTACCATTTTAAACCGGAGCCACTGTATAATGAATAAACAAACCATTCAACATATTACCAGGAGCCATTACAAAAAAATAAAAAAACAGCTTAATAAGATTGCAGCAAATTTTGATACTGAACAGATACATCAATTCAGGGTTGCCTATAAAAAACTCCGGGCTCTTTTAAGAATGATCTCTATCCAAAATGAGCCAACAGGTAAACTAAATATCTCAAAAAAATTAAACCACTGTTACCACATTGCAGGCTTACTCCGTGATTTGCAACTACAGCGGCAACGTATAGAAAAAACCTCCAGGAGGAAGCTGATAAAACTTGGGCCATACTTTAATTTACTCCGTGAAGAAATGAATAAATTAAAAACTGAATTGGCTGAAATAATTGCAACCAATCCCGTTGCTGCAAGTGAACGGAAGACAAATAAAAATGCCCCCGGTAAGTTTCCATTAACAAGAATCAGGATATATGCAAATGAAAAATGGCAGACTGTATATGAAATGATTGCGGCGGCTCATTTTACAGAACAATCGTTGCACACTATTCGCAAAAACCTGAAGGATTTATTTTATAATCTTAGAAGTGATAAAGCAACCTGGCATAAAGTATTATCAAAACATACCATTAACAAAAAACAGTATAATCAATTACTGGATGAGCTTGGAGATTTTCATGATCTGTGTGCCGGGGTTTCGCTGTTAAATTCATCCAGGATAAAAAAATTAAATAAACAGCAACAGCAAATACTGATGCAGATAAAAAGGGAATTAGTAAAAGAAAAAGCTGCTATGAAGCGTTTATTGGTAACCAAACTGCAAACCAGTTTTAAAATTCAGGTAACTGCTCAATAGCTTATTTTTCTCCTCGTTCCTTCCCAAATATTACCTGATTTCAATCAGTTGTTCAACTGACCACACCTATGCAACAGGCGTTTAAAAATTTGATAATTTGTTAATCAAATTAAACATGCCATTACCCAACAACATAAAATCATTTCTTTCAGAAGCAGGCGAACTTTCCCGCTTTACCGGCCGGTTCTTTTCACAGGCATTCAGGCCACGTTATGAAATGCATGAGTTTACCCGGCAGTGCTATTTGATCGGATATAATTCACTTCCGCTGATCGGATTAACATCCTTTATCATGGGCCTTGTATTAACCATGCAGCTTCGGCCATCCATGCTCAGGTACGGAGTGGAATCAGAGCTGCCGGCCATTGTAAGCATTGCTGTTCTCAGTGAAATTGGTCCGGTGATCAGTGCTTTAATTTTTGCTGGAAAAATTGGAAGCAGCATTGAGCTGAACTGGGTTCTATGAAAGTGACAGAACAAATAGATGCAATGGAAGTAAGTGGCACCAACCCATTTAAATATCTGGTGGTAACAAGAGTTTTTGCTGCCACATTGATGCTGCCGGTGCTGATCATACTGGGGGATGCTATTTCATTATATGGTTCTTACATCGGTGTAAACATCCGGGGCATCACCAGCTTTAACTTATACTGGTCTGAGGTATTCAACAATCTTTCATTCAGTGATGTGATTCCAGCTTTTATAAAAAGTTATTTTTTTGGTTTTGCAGTAGGCATCATTGGCTGTTACAAAGGATATAACAGCAGCAAGGGTACAGAGGGGGTGGGGAGATCAGCCAATTCAGCAGTGGTGGTGGCATCTGTAATAGTTTTTGTACTTGATTTACTGGCAGTGCAGATAACAGATCTGCTCGGTATTAATTAAACATGACAGATGAAACAACGATAGGGAATACAGATAGCAGCACTTCATCAGCAACAGCATATGCCATCGTTATTCAGCACCTGTTTAAATCTTTTGGCGATAATCATGTGCTGGATGATTTTAACCTGGAAATAAAAAAAGGTGAAAGTGTGGTAGTGCTGGGGAAATCAGGTTCAGGAAAATCAGTATTAATCAAATGCATTATTGGTTTACTAAAGCCCGATAAAGGCATAATAGAAATGTTTGGGCAAAACATAACTGAAATAAATGCAGAAGAGCTGGATAAAATAAGAGCCAAAGTTGGTTTTCTCTTTCAAAGCAATGCCTTGTATGATTCAATGACGGTAAGGGATAACCTGGAGTTTCCATTGCGCCGCCACTGGATACAGGTATCGCAAGAGGAGGTAAATAAAATGGTGCTGGAAGCGCTGGATGATGTGGGCCTTGCACATACGGTAGACATGATGCCGGTGGAATTATCCGGCGGTATGCGTAAAAGAATTGCACTGGCCCGTACCCTCATTTTAAAACCAGAAATTATTTTGTATGATGAACCTACCACGGGCCTTGATCCTATTACCGGCAAAGGCATTATTGAACTGATGAATGAGATACAGGAAAAGTACAATACCACTTCACTCATCATTTCGCATGATATGAATTGTGTACGCATGACCAGCGACCGGGTGGTGATTTTAATAGATGGCAAATGCTATGCAAATGGCATATGGGAACAAATACAGCAACATACAGATGCTAAAGTGAAGCAATTTTTTGAATAGTTAAAACGATGGCAAGCAAAGCAATTAATAATACCAAATTGGGAGGATTCGTTCTGGCGGGTTTACTGTTCCTGGTACTGCTGCTATACATGATCGGCAACAATCAAAATCTATTTGGAGATACTTATGTACTGAAAGCAAGATTTGAAAATATACAGGGATTGGTACCAGGTAACAATGTACGTTATGCAGGTATTCAAACAGGTACGGTTAAAGAAATTAATATTCTCGACGACACTACTATTGAAGTTACCATGGTCATTGAAAAAGAGATGTTACATATCATCAGGAAGAATGCAACAGCGTCAATCGGCACTGATGGATTTGTGGGAAACAAACTGGTAAACATTTATCCTACCCGCCAGCCAGCCGCTACTGCTATAGAAGGAGACATATTGCTTTCAAAAAGATCAGTGAGCACAGATGACATACTGCAGACGCTTTCTGAAACCAATGGAGATATCGCCGTGATAGCTGCTGAATTAAAAACAACGGTACAACGGATCAATAACAGTGCTGGTTTATGGAAACTATTAAATGATGAATCGATACCGAAGGATATCAGGCTTACGCTGGCTAATATACGCTCTGCCACTGTAAGAGCTAATGATATGGCAGGAAGTTTTCAATCTGTGGCTGGAGATATAAAAAATGGTAAAGGTTCTGTTGGTATGATTTTAAAGGATTCATCCATTGCGCTGAATCTTAACGAAGCCATTCTTAAAATAAAATCAGTGGGTAGTGAGGCAGATTCACTGGTGGAAGAAGTGAACAGGCTGGTAGCAGGTATCCGTGATGAAAAAGATAACGGCACCGGAACGTTGCATGCACTTTTTAAAGACTCGGCAATCGTATTAAAAATTAATGCCAGCCTGGATAATATTCAAAAAGGTACTGACAATTTTAACCAGGATATGGAAGCATTGAAACACAACTTCCTGTTCAAGGGATATTTTAAAAAACTGGAAAAACAAAAACAGAAGGAGGAGAAAGAAAAAGCAAAAGCAGCCACCAAACAATGACCTGATAAAAACAGGAGCCAGATAGAAATCCAGCCCCTTAGTCCAATATCCTATGAAAAACCTGAACAAATGTAACAGTGGTATATGGATCAGAAAATATCCATCATCAATAAATTTAATGATTGTGAACAGGATCATTAATCCGTGTCAATTTTTTCTTCATCCTGCTTTCCGGCGCATACGGTTGAGCATATTTCATCAGCCCCGGTTTGCCTTCAATAATCAGTTTACGGGCTGACTTTAATCATTAATAACCAGGACATCTTTTTGGAGCTTAGTGGGTTGTAAACAGTGACCAAAGCTGCATTTACGTATGCCCACTTTTAAACAACAACAGTTGCAAGAAGCTTGTCCTTTAATTTATTCTTTTGAGTGCCATGCAGGAATTATACAGCGATAAAAATCATTTTAATAATGAGCTCTATTTCACTTTATGCAATACCATGAAGGAAGGTACGGCTATCATGGAAGTGATATCCAAACAATTTGTCTATTGCAATAAATCATTCCTCAAGATGTTTGAGCTTACTTCTTTAAATGAAATAGATATTACGCTGTACAGGAAGTTGAGAAAAGAAATGCTTACCGCAGCCGCAATCGCTGAACGTGAAAAAGTAATTAAGGAAAAAGGATTCTTCAGTGAGCTGGTAGAATATACTTCCATCAATGGTCATTCCTTTTTTGGAGAAGTGACGATACGGTATTACAAAAACAAGGGAACGGAATATTACCTTGTTGTAGTAAACCCTGTTGAAAAATCATTTTTTGAACTGGCCTCTGTTGGCATACTGATGGTAAATAAAAATGGCGAAATGGTAACCGCTAATCCATTTATTCTTAAACAATTTGGTTATTCACAAAGCGAAATTATTGGTAAAAAAATAGAACTACTGATACCTGCACGGTTTCATGAAAAGCATGTTGGTTACCGGCAGAAATTTTTCCATAACTCCCAAGACCGGCCCCTGGGTGCAGGCATGGAACTTTTCGGAATAAAAAAAGATGGAACAGAATTTTCCGTTGAAGTAAGCCTGGGACATTACCCGTCTGATGGTGATCAATATGTGATTGCATTTATCAATGATATCTCGGTGAGAAAAAAGGCTGAAAGAGAATTAAAAAAAATTAATGATGAACTGGAAATAATGGTGCAACTCCGCACCAAAGATCTGATGGAAACATTAAACCAGTTGGAACTATCCAGGAATGAATTACAAAGGGGCATCACATTTCAAAACACATTGCTGGATAACGTCGGCGCCATAATCATAACAGTAGATCAAGATGGTATTATCCAAACATTTAATCCAGAAGCTGAGAAAGAGCTGGGCTACAAAGCAGCAGAGGTAATTGGAAGACATACTCCCCTTATTTTTCACGAGCCATCTTTGGTAAAAGAACGGGCCAGTTCACTTTCAGCGGAATTGCAAAAAGAAATCGCCCCCACGATGGAACTGTTTTATACCATGACCAGCAAGGGTATGCACAATGAAAATGAATGGGTGTATGTAAGAAAAGACGGAACGATGTTCCCGGTTCAGCTGAATGTTTCAGCCATGAAGAATAAAGATGGCAGCATACTCGGTTATGTAGGCGTTGCTTTCAATATTTCAGAAACAAAAAAAATTGAGCAGGAATTGCAGCAGGCATTAGAAAATGAAAAAGAACTCAGTGAATTAAAGTCAAGATTTGTGTCAATGGCTTCACATGAATTCAGGACACCTTTAAGTACCGTACTGTCATCAGCTTACTTAATTGAAAAATATAATAGTGCAGCAGATCAGCCAAAAAGAGAAGTACACCTGCAGCGGATCATTTCATCCGTGAGTATGCTTACCGATATCCTGAATGACTTTTTGAGCGTAGGGAAAATTGAGGAAGGAAAAATACAGGTACGGCCTGCACATTTCAATATTCGGGAGCTGATTCTGACCACAACTGCAGGGATGGAAAGCACCCTTAAAAACAAGCAAACGATCCGGTATCATCATGAAGGAAAAACCGAAGTATTCCTGGATCCATCCTTATTGAAACATATCATTATGAACCTGACTTCCAATGCCAGTAAATTTTCACCGGAAACGGGCTTAATTGAAATTAAAAGTTGTAGTAAAGAAAATAAGATCCTGCTTTCTGTTAAGGACCAGGGCATCGGTATTTCCAAAGAAGATCAGCAACATTTAATGGAGCGCTTTTTCAGGGGCAGCAATGCCGGTAATATACAGGGTACCGGGTTGGGCCTGCACATTGTATCAAAATATACCGAACTGATGAATGGAAGCGTAAAATGCAGGAGTGAGCTGGATAAAGGCACAGAGTTTATTGTAACGTTTAATACTAAAAAAATGCTGATATGAAAAAGATACTGTTGATTGAAGACAATGATGATATACGTATCAATACAGCGGAGATACTGGAGCTGTCAAATTACAAAGTGATTACGGCAGAAAACGGAAAAGTTGGAGTGGAGAAAGCAATAGAACAACAACCGGATCTGATCATCTGCGATATCATGATGCCGGTATTGGATGGTTACGGTGTATTGCATGCTGTTCATAAAAATGAAGCCATCAAAAACACTCCCTTTATTTTTCTTACAGCCAAAACAGAACGCAGTGATTTCAGAAAAGGAATGGAGCAGGGTGCAGACGATTATATTACCAAGCCTTTTTCCGGAACAGAATTATTAAACGCTGTAGACAGCCGTCTGAAAAAAATTGAATCTCTGAAACATGACCTCAATCCTGATATAGAAGGACTGTATCACCTGATGCAGACATCGCTTGGAGCAAATGCATTAGAATCCATTGCACAAGATAGAAACATCAATAAATTTAAAAAGAAACAGGTAATCTATTCTGAAGGTAATCACCCCAACAGGTTATTTTATGTATTAAAAGGAAAAGTAAAAGCCTGTAAAGTAAATGAAGACGGCAAAGAACTGGTTACAAGTTTGTTCAGCCCGGGAGATTTTCTCGGGCATATTGCATTGTTGGAAGAAACACCCTACACAGACACTGCAGTGGCATTGGAAGAAACTGAACTGGCAGAAATACCCAAAGAAGATTTTGAAGAACTGATATATAATAATAAAGAAGTGACCCAGAAATTTATCCGGATGCTGGCTAAGAATATTGCTGATAAAGAAAATCAACTACTGGGTCTTGCTTATAATTCACTGAGGAAAAAAGTAGCAGAGGCACTTGTGCTGCTGCAAAAAAAATACCAGCAGGATACGGATGAAAATTTCGTTATCAAGATCAACAGGGAAAGCCTGGCCAGTATTGCAGGAACAGCTACAGAGTCGCTTATCCGCACACTCGGCGATTTCAGAAATGAAAAACTGATTGAATTAAAAGGCAGCAGTATTGTTATCATTAATATGAAGAAACTGGAACAGCTGTTAAATTAAAATGCAGGTATTGGTCCTGCATTATACTCATTAAAAATATCTGTGTTGCCATGATACTGCCATTTTACATACTACTCAACAGGTAATGGTTAAACTCATGCTTTAACTTATTAAACTGTCCTTCTGCTACGGTGATATTATGCCGGAGTTGATTAAGTTTTTTATAAACATCATTTACAATTTGTCCGTCTTCAAATATTTCCCTTACAATTAGCTTATCAAATTCTGACACTTCATTCCGCATCAGGTATATCAGTTCATCTTCTTTAATAAAACTGTTTTGAAATTCTTCCACAGCCTCCAGCTGATTTTTATCAAATCCATTTTTAAGTATTTCTGTGATCCTGTGCTTAAGGCGGATGTTTTCATCTATCATAAAACCCAGTGTACGTTTCCAGGTATCACTTTCGTATTGCAATTGTTTTAGTTTAAATTCAGACATACAACAGTTTTTTATTCTTGTTATTACAGTGTTATCCGGCTGGTATTCAAATTGAGCTATGGGTGTAAAAATATTATTACCTGGTTTCATGTGTAAGAATTTCAATCAGCAATTACGCTGATTCTGATCACCACTAAATCATTTAATAAAAAGGTATCCATTTAATAAAAACCCCGCCATCCTGTATGACGGGGTGGTAAGCCATACCGTAGCTGGCCTATTTAACAGCGATGTGTTTCGCTGCAGGTTTTTTAGCTTTTTCTGTAAAAGGCAATGAAACTTTCAATACCCCTTCTTCATACCTGGCTTCAATTTTTTCTTTATTGATTTCTTCTGGCAATGTAAATGTGCGGCTGAAGGATGAATAGTTGTATTCCTTACGGGTAAACTTTTTATCCTTTTCTTCTTTGTTCTCTTCTTTTTCGCTGCTGATAGTAAGCATATTGCCATCAACATCTATTTTAAAATCATCTTTCTTCATACCTGGTACAGCCAGTGATACTTTGTACTCATCTTTTTCTTCTGTAATATTTACAGCAGGCATATTAAATGTGCGGCCCATTAAGTTGCCGTTATCAAACCATTCATTCCATGGTTTAAAAAAATCATTAAATAATGAAGGCATTGTTTCAGCTGCCTTTGCTAATGCTTGCGTTCCCATATAACCTCCTTGTTTTTAAATGTTGTTAATTATTGTTTGCAGAACAAAAGTATTCAACAGGTAAGCTGAATTCAAAGACGGTGGTCAGTAAAAATTCTGAATGTGATCAGATTTTATAAATTGTATTGAACCCATTGTGGAGGGATATTAATATAAAATGAAATAAAGGGTAGGATCTATGTTTCCATATATAAGAGTTCATAATATTCTCTTGCCATCCTGTTGCTGTCAAATTGAGGGATCACATCTTTCAATCCATTTTTTACTATTTCAATCCAGCGGTTTGGATAATCATAATACATGGGCAGCACTTCAGTTTCCAGCAACTGGTACAAACTGGCTGCGTCGGTATCATCCTGCATATGCTCAGGTAAATTAATATCACAGGAAGCAACTACAAATGAGTTGATCTTGTCTTTTGCAAATTCAGGAAACCATCCATCAGGTAAACCAATATTTACAGTACCATTCATGGCAGCTGCCATGCCACTGGTACCGGATGCCTCATGCGTAAGGCGGGGAATATTCAGCCATACATCTGCTCCCTGCTTCAATAATTTGGAAAGTCTTAATTCATACCCAACCAATGTGGCACAATTTGGATAGGTCTTACATATATCCACCACTTTATCAAATACGCCAATGGCAGAATAATCCATCGGATAAGGCTTACCTGCCCAGATCATTTGCACTGGTCTTTCTTTATTGGTCACCAGCCGGTGAAACCTGTCCATGTCATGAAAAAAAAGATCCGCTCTTTTATATCCGGCAAAACGTTTTGCAAATACAATAGTACAAACCTTTGGATCATAAATTTCTCCACACTGGTCTGCCACTTCTTCAAATAAATTCAATTTGCTTTTGATCTTTTTTTTAATGATTGTTTCATCGTCATTCCCTGCAAGTGCCTGGTACATTTCTTCATCATGCCAGTAAGTATAATTTTGAGCATTGGTGATGGCAATGATTTGGCAAATATCTTTTTGGTCAGCAAAGATTTTATGAAGGGTATGCTCATGCATTTTTGAAACCGCATTTGCTTTTTTTGCCAGGCGAAGTGCTGTTACTGTATGATCCAGTTCATCTCCGGTTGTTCCACTAATGGCCCTTATTTCTGTTGCCGGAATATCGCAGAAGAATCCCATTTTTTCCAGCAGTCTCATACTTGTTTTTTGATTACCTGATTCCTCTGGTGTATGATTGGTGAACGCCATTCGTTTTTTTACCTCATCCTGGCTTTTATATTTATTGTATAAATAAAAGGCAAGCGGTAAAGCATGGGATTCATTCAGGTGATAAATATCCGGCTCCCACTTCAATGCTTCCAGTAATTTACATCCGCCTGCTCCCAATAATATAGCAGCAGCAATTTTTGTTTCAGGGTTTGCATCGTATAATTTATGTGAGATGGTTTTAGCCAGGTAATCATTTTCACTCAGCTCTGTTGTGAGAAAAAAAATGGGTGCTGTATTAAACACCTCCGGTGGCAGGTACCAGGCTGTAACCCATACATCATTTCTTGGAATTTTAATGGTAAACTTAATGCCGGTTGGCTGTAAAAATCCATAATATTTTTCTTCAAAAAGCACATCCATGGCCTGATCCTGCTTGCGAACCTGGTTGTAGTATCCATACTTCCAGAGAATACCGATGCCCACGATATTTTGCTTTAATTCATAAGCACTACGCATGTGTGAGCCCGCCAGGAAACCTAATCCACCGGCATAAGTTTTTAATGGCTGGTGAATACCAAACTCCATACAGAAATAAGCCACTTTTTTTTTAAACAGGGGATCAATGGCATAAGGGTGTGTGAAAGAAAAACCCATGGAAGTAAACTTAATAAACTACAATGCGGCTGATACTATTTTTTATGGGCTCTTTAGTTTTAGGCACATACAATTTCAAAATACCCTGCCGGTATTCTGCAATAATAAATTCAGGGTCTGCATTTTCAGGCAATAACAAATGCCGTTCAAATGACCCGGATTCAAATTCATGTATCTGTAATTTTTTCGCCTTGGTATCGTCCTGTTTTTTATGCAGTATTCTTACGGATAAAATATTTTCTTCTGTGTGAATACAAATCTCTTCCCGCTGTACACCGGGCACCAACATTTCTATGGTGAAACAATCTTCAAACTCATCCATGTTTACAGGCACGCTTGCAAATGAATCTATGCCTGCCTGGTGTAATTCATTCAGCAAGGCTTCTGTTTCAGGCAATGGATTGTATTCGCCGGGATAAACGCAATGTTCTTTCGTATGGAGGAAACTATCGTTCATGAGCATAAACTTAGTTACATAAAGGTAGTATGCATTTTTGCAGGCTGCATTGACGGCTACAATTAAAAATACTGATTGTTATCAGGATATTTTTTTATACCGGCGGCGATATAACTTTTCAATTTCAACCGCAATAAAAACTACAGAAGATATTGCGATGCAAGTAAAAAGCTCTGACAGGGTTAATGGTTGTGTTTTGAAAAGTACATTCAAAAAAGGAACATAAATAATAGTAAGCTGCAGTATAAAAATAAATACTACTGAAGAGATCAGTGGTTTGTTAGAAAAGATTCCCTGTACAAATAAGGAGGTGTTTTCTGACCGGATGGCCATTACATGCATCAGCTGCCCCAGGCACAACACAGTAAATACCATTGTCTGCCAATGAGAATCTTCCACATGTATGGCATACGCCTGTGTACCGATAGTTAATGCCGCCAGTAAAAGGCCCACCCATAATATATGAACACCCATGCCATTGGAGAAAATACTTTGCCCCGGACTTTGTGGCGGACGGCTCATGATATTTTTTTCTGCCGGTTCTATTGCCAGTGCAAGGCCGGGTAATCCATCTGTAACCAGGTTGATCCACAAAATATGGATAGGTAGTAATGGAACGGGTAAGTTTAAAAAAGGAGCTAAAAAAATGGTCCATATCTCTGCAGAATTTCCGGTAAGCACATAACGGATAAATTTCCTGATATTATCAAAAATCCTTCTGCCCTCTTTTACCGCTTTTACAATGCTGGCAAAATTATCATCCAGCAAGATCATGTCGGCTGCTTCTTTTGAAACATCGGTACCGGTAATTCCCATTGCCACACCTATATCAGCACGCTTTAACGCAGGTGCATCATTTACACCATCTCCCGTCATGGCCACATACTCACCTTTTTTCTGCAGGGCTTTTACAATATTCAATTTTTGTTCCGGTGAAACCCTGGCATACACTTTTATATCATCCACTATTTTTTCCAGGTCTGCTTCAGTCATTGATTTCATTTCAGCACCGGTAACAATCCGGTCTTCTTTTGTTTCAATAATATCCAGGCGCTTTGCAATATTGATTGCGGTGATGGGGTGATCCCCGGTTATCATCACCGGTTTAATACCGGCTGCCCTGCATTCCAGTACTGCCTGCCGGGCTTCGGCTCTTGGCGGATCGATGATTCCAGCCAGGCCGAGTAATTGCAACTCCACTTCTATCGTACCAGGTGTGATATCAGCAGGCAATGCATCTAATTCCCGAATGGCAAATCCCAATACCCGGAAACCCTCTGCCAGCATCCTGTCCAATACTGTTTGCCATTGTTCTAATCTTGAAGTATCAGCTGCTTTTAGCATCAGCATATCCATTGCTCCTTTTGTAAACACTATATACTTGTCTCCATGTTGGTGAATGGTGCTCATACACTTTCTCTCCGCATCAAAAGGAATTTCTGCCACACGGGGATATTCTTTTTCAACACCAGCTTTAACGTATCCCTTTGATACGGCGAATTCATACAAAGCAATTTCAGTGGGGTCGCCAACATCAGCATTCTTTTCATCAATGATCACATCATTGTTCAGTGCCATTGCCTGCATCAGGGATTTATGGCCGTCATCTGAAAAATTGGCATCAGCTTCATCTTTTTTATGAACTAAAAAATCGGCACCGGCAATTTCTTCCACGGTCATTTTATTGAGTGTAAGCGTACCCGTTTTATCAGTACAGATATAAGTGACGGAGCCCAGTGTTTCCACAGCTGGTAATTTCCTGATCAGTGCATTTTTTTTAGCCATCCGTTTTGCTCCGATCGATAAAGCAATAGTAATAACAGCGGGCAATGCTTCTGGTATAGCAGCTACTGCAAGTGAAAGAGAAGTAAGCAGCATCAGCACTACATTTTCGCCACGCAAATAACCTGCGGCAAATATAATGGCACAAATAAAGAGAACGATATATGCCAGGTTTCTTCCAAACACCGTCAGCCGTTTTTGCAAAGGTGTTTGCAATTCAGGCTCCTGCAGTAACTCGGCAATTTTACCCAGCTCTGTTTTCATACCAGTGGCCACCACAATTCCTTTGCCACGGCCATTGGCAACATGTGTGCCTTTAAACCCCATATTGGTATAATCTCCCAATGAAATCTCGGCAGAAGCCAGCACCCCGGTTTGCTTTTCCACTGCCATTGATTCTCCTGTAAGAGAGGATTCATTTACTTTCAAAAGAACAGCTTCTGTCAACCTGATATCTGCAGGAATAATATTACCGGCTTCCAGTAAAACAATATCGCCCTGCACCAATGCGGTGGAAGATATGGTGGTGTGTACATTGTCCCTGATGACCACGGCATTGGTCTGTGCCATTTTTTTCAACGCTTCCATTGCCTTTTCTGCCTTGTATTCCTGTACAAAACCTACAATGGCATTTAGTATTACAATAGCTATGATAACAATAGTATCGGTAAGATCACCGAGAAGTCCGGAGAGAATTGCAGCAACCGTTAATACGATGATCATAAAATCCTGGAACTGTCGAAGAAACATCAGCCACGCTGGTTTTTTCTTTGCGGCAATTATTTCATTAGGGCCAAATTGTTGCAGCCTTTTCTCAGCCTCCATTGCAGACAGTCCGTTACCGGAGCTTCCGGTTGTATCAAATACTTTATTTATTTCTGTAGCCTGCCAGTTCATCATGATTAAGAAAGTTTGTTTTACTATATATTTTTATTTCTTGGATTCATCGCTCCATCCTTTTAAGTGTGCAACAATGCCAGTGGCCGCTGAATAATAAAATCGGGCAACTATTGATGCAACATCTGTACCGATGCCATATATCAATTGATCTAATGTCATGCCGGGATTTGTAAACACCGCACCCAGGCAGCAATATTTGTAATACAAATCATTTTTTTGATCCACCCTTTTCAGTTCCCTTGTCTTCCATTTCATCAATGGGTATGGTGCAACACTGGCAACATAATTTTAGGTTCAGTAATGAAAAATTCTGTTAGTAAAAGATTGGTTTTATGTGAAAGAGTGCTATTGAAATCATATCAATTACTTACTGATTTACAAAGTTTGCAAGTAACCATCATCATTCAGATTACTACCATCAACATAAACATTGATTTGCTTCATAGTTTCACAATTGCTTTAATAATACATTTTACAGGTATTCAAATTTTATCATTTTTTAATGCTCATATTATCCGATAATGCTGTTTCAAAAACAATCAACCTTCCTGAAACTGCCACCATGAAGGAGGTGGAAGCCATCTATCAATCTGCGTGGCAAAATAAGGCAAAAGGCATTCCCATTTTCTGTAACAATTCCAAAGGAAAGCAGGTTATTCACCAGTGAATCAGGCATCAAATAAAAGGATGCAGATCCTGCGTGGAATAATCTCCTCTTTTTTATTTTGACCACCGTCAATATATAATCTAACTCCCATCATTGATACTGTGTGATTGTGTACATCGCTTTGATTTGAATATCCAAATAAGCATAAGAACTATATGGAAACAAATATTTTAAAAGATGCCCACAGCATTATTTATAATCAAAAAAGCATTCAGCAGTTTACAGGAGAACAGATAAATAAAGAAGCTATTGACAAACTGCTGCATGCGGCAATGATTGCCCCGGCAGTGATGCGGATGCTGCCCTGGAAATTCATTATCATACAAGACAGAACAATATTAAAAGTGCTGGCAGAAAAAATACCATTTAGTAACGTACTGCTGAAGGCGGGAACAGGCATTGCAGTATGTGTGTTGCCGGAAGAAACCGCCATGAGCAATGAAGCAACAGCAATTGAGGATTGTATTATTGCCAGTGAAAATATTTTGTCAACTGCAGAAGACCTTGAGCTGGCAGCTGCATGCATTACTATTTACCCTGCCAAAACTTTAATGAATGTTGTAAGAGCAGCACTCAACATTGTTCAAAATGTGATTCCCGTGAATCTGATAGCTTTAGGACATTCGCCAAATGAAGAAAAACTACATTTTACACGGGATGCAAAAGCATGGTTTAAAAAAATGCAGTCGGATCATTAAAAGCTAATAGTTCAATCATTATGGTAACAACAATTTCAGAACACTTTTCAAATGAGTTGGCAGAATGGAGTCATTCTGTCAACTTTCATATGACTGATACTGATAGACTGGAAAAGAAATTAACCTCTGTGATCAGGAGAGATAATATACCGGGCATTGCAAGCCAGGTGGAAAGCCACCTCCATCAATTGGAAAAGATATCAGGTATTTTTCAGATGCTTCAATATGATATCCGGGACCAGGAAACCTTACTCCTGGCTTATAAACACAAACAGGAAGATGACAAATTAAACAAAGCTGATGTTCAACAAAAGCAAGCCATTCTGCGGCTTAACATGCAGGCTGCAGAAAAAGAATTCATTGATATTAAGTTTGGCTGTTATGATTTTATAGCGGATAGTTTGAAAAAATAGTTCCGCTGCACATGCTGATGGATAAATACCAACTAGTGTTAAGTTAAGTATAATATGACGTATTATATGTAGATTTGTAAAACACTTTACAAATGATACGATATACGATTAAACTAACAAAGGCAGA
>JAYWII010000060.1:0-49249 GCA_043788995.1 Chitinophagaceae bacterium
ATGGTATTTTTCACAATCTAACTTATAGAATGATAAAACATAAACCAGTTTTTATAACACAATTAAAATGGAGTAGCTAAAAGACTACTTCGATAAAAAAAATAGCTTTAGTTACATAAAAAGATGCTACTAATTAAATAAAAAATTTACTCTTTTGCCATCTATGTGTTATGAAAATTTCTCCGAAAATTTTTTAAGAAAAAAAGAGCCCTTATTCATTTTAAAAACAAGGGCCTTTTTTCATTACCAAAACAAAACTGAATTTAATATTTTATTACTAAAGGAATTTGTGCAAAAAATTTGTCTGCATGATAAGAAATGGTTTGCAGTGTTACTAAATAAGTGGATGGTTTTAAAAATGGCAAATTGTAAGATTGCAATTGTGGGGCTCCTCCGGAAGTAACAAAAATATTGTTGCTAAACACTTTTTTTCCGCCACCATCAAAAATATTCATTTGAATAACCTGCCCATTGCCCGGCTTATTAAGCCTCACAGAAAATTTACCCCTGGGTGCAGGATTGGGAAATATAACAGCCCCATCGCCGAGTTTGTTTATTTCATACGCAGCACTCACAATTTCCCCCGATAAGCCACCCACTGTTACAGCATAGGCTTTAATAAGTGTATTAGTTTGTATTAAGAACGGTTGTGTATAAACCGACGATGTGGTGGTAGGGGTGCTGCCATCTGTAGTATAGTAAATAGTAGCCCCTGTTGCAACACTGGTTAACCTAACTGTTACAGAGTCATTATAAACACCTGCAATTGGGCTTATGGCTACAATGGGTTTAGTAATAATAAAGTTAGCAGCTTTAACAACACCTAAAATATTATCCTTAATTGCAACCGCATTGATGTTAACACTTGCATTTAATACTATTGGGGCTGAATACAAAGTAGAGGCAGCGGTAGGCTGGCTTCCATCTGTAGTATAATAAATGGAAACCCCAGATGCTGTTGGCGAACTCAATACTACGGAAACCTTGTCGGTAAAATTGCCGCCGTTGGGATTGAACAATACATCGGGGCCTGCAGCGCTAAAGCTGGCATTTACCACGGTACCGTTAAGCGACCCATTAATAGCTATTGCTTTTACCTGCTTGCTGGTGTATATTTTAAAAGGCCCGGTATATAGAAGGGACGAAGCTGTAGGAACAGAACCATCCAATGTATAATAAATCATACTTCCTGCCGCCGGGTTTGCAGTTAAAGTAATGGTAGTACTGTCTGTAAAATTTCCTCCGTTGGGATTGATAGATGTAGACGGGCCTGTGATGGTATAAGCTGCACTAACAGTAGTGCCGGCAACGTTACCTGTGTACGTCCTTGCTTTAATTACAGTGTTAGTGGTTATATTTATTGGGCTGGAATATAGTGGAGATGTATTTGTAGGGTCAGAGCCATCTGTGGTATATCTGATACTAACGCCGGTCGTATTGGAAGAAAGCGAGACATTTACATTTACAGGATAACTGCCTGCCGCCGGGTTAAAAAGAACGGTGGACCCTGACACATACCACAATGCAGTTGCAGGAATTAGTCGCTTGGTAAGATTCCCGGGCCCTTTGTAGTAAGCCTGCAATACCTGCCCTCCGCCAGCTTCAAGGAACTCCACACGAATGGCATGTTTTCCTGCTTTTAATCCTATAATACCTTCTTTTTCGGTAGGTGGCTGTAGCCTGTCATTGCTTACTATTAGTTTATCACCAATGTATAGTTTGCTTCCGTCATCAGAGTTGGTATAAAAGGTATAAACACCATCTACTGGCACTTCTATGTATCCTTTAAATTGAAACATAAAATTATCCTGCCGAAAAGCAAGTGGAGTGCCATTGATTGTATTGGTAGTTAAACTAATCCCAACGGTTGTGTCAGTTCGGTTTGGCACAAAAGAAGATAAGCCGGGTGGTATGGTATCGTAATTTAATGAGGGTGCCCACTCATAATAATTTGCTATAACCCCTTGCGAAACAGGAGAAGGGTTATCTGCGTTACGGAGTGGAATAAGGGGGCTAGGTGTAATAACATATACTGCTGCGGAAGCTTCACCAGACAACGATGGTGAAGAGAATAATTTAGCTTTTATTACTACGGAATCTGTAAGCAGGATACTTCCTGTGTAAAGAGGGGAACTGCTGTTGGGTTCTGAACCATCTGTTGTATAACGAATGGTAAAATTGGGATTTGTGATATCAGAGGCAATGGTGATTCTTATTGAGTCATCAAAATTGCCACCGTTGGGTGATATTACAGGGCTAGGAATGACTGGGGTACCTGCCTGCCATATTGGAGTGCCAAATTCGAAAGCACCCAAATCAACCGCAGATCCCGTAACGGGATCATTCCAGGGTGTGTAGTCAAGACCTTTATCTATAGCATTATTTGCTGATGATTTTAATTGAAATTGCTTCGCAGCAGTATCCACAAAGGTACTTGCAGCCAAAGCATTTACAACAAATAACGCATTGTTGTTAAATACAGCATCCTGCAAATTTCCCCAACTACAGCAAGTAGTGTTAGCAGTGTTTGATAAAATATTGTTTCTGATAGTATCTGTTAAGCCAGTGCCCCCATTTCCATTAAGAATAGAGGTTTCAGTTGGATTGCCTGAAAGAAATGTATTGTTGAAAATACTCATGTGGGCCGAACTATTTATTATCATCGCCCTGTCCACATTGTAAACTAAATTATGGTCAACTATATACCTACCCGCCATAAAATCAAAATAAAACCCAAATACACTGTTGGGGGAATAAACTTCCCTTTGCCTGGTGCAGTATAAAACATTATGGTCCAACCTTACCCATTGCCCATCATCAATTACATTATCAATACCACCACTATCGCCGGCCCGTTGCATAAAATTTGTAACCTTATTATGATGAATCCTTGCTATGCCCCTGATAGCAGGATTAGAATTTTTAAAATATTTATAATTGATACCCATTACCGTGGTATTGCTGATGGTATTGTATGCTATTTCCCCATCAATACAAATTTTAGCCGTATTTACGGCACCAGCGTTGGAGCAGGAATAATTGCCACTTCTAATAACGTTATTAAGCAGTTTGCTACCATAACCCAGCATAGAAACGCAGGGGCCTGCACTAATATCCAAAATGGAGTTTTTAAGCACATTGTTACGCCCACTTAATACTATTCCGGTATTAGCATAATATTGCTCTTGCCAATCGCCGGTGTGGTCAGTAAAGTGCGAAATGTATTTTGCATTAATGCCGTCAATAACAATGTCGTGTGCATCTTCTACAATAGTATTTCCCCTTGTATAGTATAAATCATCTGTACAAATACTGCAGGCAAATAGGTTTAATTTTCTAATGGTGTAACCACTGCGGTTGGCGGTTGGGTCACTTGATTGAAAAGCAAATTTTCTTTTTTTCGCTTCAATAATATTTATTCCTGTTTGATTTTCGGCAGGTAGGCCGCTATTAGGCGTACGTACATACATGGTATCGCCGTCTTTCCACCATTCTCCCGGATCAAGCAGCGATGCGATGCCGCCTGTGGCATTAACAGCAGCTTTAGTTGGGTTAAATAAATAAAATGCTGTACCCTCCCCCGTACTCCACGGCTGATCGCCCATTCTGGGAGGTTCCCTAAAATCAACAGTTATTGTTTTTGCCGCTAGGTTAGTAGCTACCACTGTACCTGTCCAGCCCTGCCCATCTATTCCAAAACGGGAAAGATTAACCCATATTGTAGCACCCACCCAACGCCCATTGGGTTCATTAAAAGCATTGCACTTAAGTATAAAATTGTTTCCCGATGCTGTAGAAGATTCCGCAATAGCATCTGTAGGGGTTATTAAATCACTAGAAGTCTGATTGGGCCATCTTGCTTCAAATATCATTTTTTTGTCTAAAAAAAGTTGATTTGCGTCTGGGGCATTCCATGGCATAAATGCCTTATACACACTGGTGCCAGGTAAGTTGGCCCAGCCAGTAAGTAGTTCGGTTCCATCAATGGTAACAACATCTCCGGGAAAAGGCTGATAGATAACCCCATTCGCTGCCATCTTCACTTGCTCCCGGTAAGTGCCTGTTTTAATTATTACCACATCCCCTGCCACTGCCACATCTGCCGCTTCCTGAATAGTATTGTAAGGATTTGCCAGCGTACCGTCCTCAACACCACTGGTATTGGCAGCAGCTACATATATATCACGGCTATAAGCAGTTTGGGATAAAAATAATATTCCGAAAAAAATTAAACAAGAAAAAATCCTTTTGAAATGTGAGGTATTATTATTGGTCATATTATTACTTTTAATTTTTTTATTGATTATTTGGTAGCGGGTGTAAAAAGCAAACCAAACCTTATGGTGTTAGATAATGGGTTGCGTTGTGTTCCCTGCCCCGATGGAATGAGGTAGGAAAAATTTAAACCAACTGTAGCATATTTTATCCCCACGCCAACAGTAACATATTTTCTATCGCCTTGTGTTTTGTCTTCATAGAAGTATCCGGCCCGTGCAAAAAATTGGTTCCTAAATCCATATTCAACACCCGCAGATGCATTGTAGCTATGATTTTTGCCAAACCAGCTTTCAGCAACACTATATTCCCGGTACTTTTTAATATTAATAAAATCCTGGTTGGGCACCCCTGTATATTCAAGTGCAGGAACCAGTAACTTATTTGCATCCAAGGCAAATGTTAGCTTACTGTCATTATCAATCACTTTAGCATAGGCAATGCCTGCACCTAAATTAGCAGGCAAAAATTCTTTCGCATTCACATCTTCTGTATAACCAATTTTAGATCCCAGATTGGAGGCGTTAATGCCCCAGGAAAGCCCTTCGCCTTGTATGTTGTGTGCCTGATAATATAAAGAAATATCAGCCGCAATAGCCTGGCCGGTTTTATATACTTCGCCCCCGTCAGCTCCGTTTGCAAGACTAGAATTAATATACCGGGCAGTAATCCCGAAACCCATTCGCTGTGATACCTTTTTTGCGTAACCAAAATCAATTGAAAATTCACGGGGCTTGTATGTTTGTAAACTATTACCGTTAAAGTCAGTAAACTGTACCTGACCCAAACTAAAATACCTGATGGAAGCAGCAATAGCCTGGGTTTCATCCAATTTTTTATATCCGGCAATTACCGCCATATATATATTTGAGCTGACATCCCTTAACCAGGGGTTGTAATTTACAGACAAGCCAGCTGTATTTTCAGCAAACGGGATTTTGGCCATATTCCAAAAAATTGAATTGGCATCTGCCGCAGTTGCAATGCCCACATCCCCCATACCCCCTGCCCGTGCATCAGGTGACACCCGTAAAAAAGGGACTGGGGTGGTAACTACATTGATTGGAGTTAAGCCCTGAGCTTTGCCTGCCAAGTTAAAAATTAAAGTAAAAAAAAGCACATAGTATAGTTTCTGGATCATTGTAACCTGTTTAAAAATAATAGATGTATTTAATAATTAAGCATTGAAATGTAATCTAGCGCTGAAGAACAATTCAAACCATTTATTTTAATTTAAAAATCATAGATTAAAACTAACCCAGAAAGGGAATAATTTAAAATGTCATACAGCATTGGCTTGCAGATAAAAAATCCACAATCATTATTTCTATTTGGCAAAGCATGCTTATTTTCTACGGAAAATTTTTAAATATATTATAAAAACAAGCTACTCAGCCAGGGTAATAATTAACAGTAAATTTAGAGTAATGCTCCTGATAATATTTGCAACAGATTACCTACTTGCTGTGCTAAATTGGCATGTATTGTTTCCTTTACGATTGTTATAATCACTAAAAGAAAAAGAGTTTAACTTTAACGGTAATTGACAAAAATCAATCAATTTATTTTTATAACCTTCCATGAAAAAACTAATTGTTATTGCCATTGTTTTAATAACAGCGGCCTTTTTGGTTCATTTAACACCGGTAACCAGCCACAAGAAGATTAAAATTGCAGCTTCTGCCATTAAAGTTTCAATGCAATTAAACAATCCTGATAATTGGAAGAAATGGCATCCTGATATAAAAACAGCATTTGAAAAAGATTCAACCAAGTGCAGCACAATCAAAGACTATAAAAATCATTTTTTTAAAACAAGTACACCCCTTACGACTTTTTCAGTTGAAAGCCCTTCAAGCATTCATTTCAAAATAAAATCAGTAGAAAA
This sequence comes from Chitinophagaceae bacterium, assembly GCA_043788995.1. Lineage (GTDB taxonomy): Bacteria > Bacteroidota > Bacteroidia > Chitinophagales > Chitinophagaceae > Ferruginibacter. The sequence continues at coordinate 6,164 of JAYWII010000060.1, forward strand.
AAACAAATCCCTTCATTATGATATATTTCTTTCTGCAACTCCCGATATAAACTTAACAGCAGTATTTATAGAAACCCACATCTCATTATTCGACTGGATGTTTTCATACGGAAAAAACCAAACAAATAAAACAAATTTCATGGATTACTTAAAAGAGTTCATGGAAAATGATAGCCTTTATTATGGCTTTCCTATAGAAATAAGAAAAGTTGCGGACAGCAATGTGGCATCGCTGAACAAACATGAGCCAATTAGAGAAAAATTTACTGTTTTGGATACAGTGTTTAAAGAGTTGAAGGAATATGTTATTTATAACCAGCTAACTATTATGGGGGCGCCTATGTTGCAGTTTACCGAGTTGCTCAACGACTCAATTAGTGTATTGGGAATGCTTTCAGTAAACAAACAAGCGAACAATAAGAATAAAATACGTTGTATGAAGATGCCGGTGAACGGAAGAATGTTAGTGGGGAAGTTTAACGGAAAATTTAAAGACCGCATTAAACTAAAAACGGCCATGCAGCAATACATACTGGATAAAAATATCATCAGCATTGTAAACAACTATGAAAAATTTCTCGATGGCAAACTGCCGGAAAATGAAGATACTGTTGTGGATATAGAAATATATTTTCCAATTTTGTAATAAATGTTTTACACATCCTCAGTTTTACTTACAGGTAAAGCAAAGGTTTGAGTTTACTTCTTTTTAAATATTTGTAACGATTCATTGTTCCTTGCCAATATAATATAATTTCCACTTTTAGTATTTATTTCTTTTATATCCCTTACCTCGCCCTTGACAAATAATCCACTTACTATTGGGTTTATGTATTGGTAAGTGTGCAGGGGAGTACCCATCAAACAAACTCCATAACTGGCATCATTCCTGCCGATTTCCGGCTTGAGGCCATAGCAATTTCCTGATAAAAATATATCCTGTATGCCATCGCTGTTTAAATCTGCAACTAACACAGCATATACAGATGATAACTGTGCCATCACGGGCAATGGTTGCATTGTAAATTGCCCTTTTCCATTATTTGTAAAAACACAAGTTTGTGTTTGCACTACAGAATGCTTTACAGATTTATCCAAATCCTCTTTTTTGAAAATTTCCTCAATAGATTTGCCTGCATAAGAATTGTAGGTAAGAAATTTCTTTTTTAGCATAGGTACTTGTGCCACTAAATCTGCCCGAAGATTAAGCGGATAAGCCTTTCCATCAGGTTTATAATATACCTGGATACATTCAGTTTGTCCGTTTTTATCAAAATCGTTGGTAAACAATTGAGCAGGGTTTTCTATACTGGCCATAAGCTTAGAATTAGTGCCGTTATTTCCGGCAATTAAATCTACATCGCCGTCTGCATCTATATCTGCAATGGCTAAGCAATTCCACCATCCGGATGAATGAGCGATTTCTGAAATTTTCTGCATCCTGCCTTCTTTAAATTGTAATACTGTTACAGCCATCCAATCACCTACCACAATTAATTCCTTTTTACCATCTCCATCAATATCTGCTGCTTTTGCATCTGTTACCATTCCCAGCCTCAACAAATCGGGGGCAATAGATTGTGTTGCATCTTTAAAATTACCATGGCCATCATTTTGCAAAAATTTACTGGAAGGCATTAACCCATAAGACCCGGGGATACTTCTTGCGCCGATAAATATATCTTCATCTCCATCTCTATCAAAATCACTCGCTACCACACAAGAACCATTTATTGCAATAGTAGGCCACCCTTTAAAAGCCCGTAAAAAATTGCCACTTCCATCATTAATGTACAATCTTGTTAAAGCATTTATTGATGCTGGCTGAAATTGATTTCCTCCTGAAACTACCATTAAATCCAAATCACCATCATTATCTGCATCAAAAAACGCTGCTCCAACGTCTTCATTGTCTTTATCACGGTTTAGGGTAAATTGTTGTTGTTGAATAAATTTCCCATCCGGCTGTTGGATGAATATTTTGGCAGTATCATTTACGGCACCACCCATAAAAAAATCTTCCAGTTTGTCACCATTAATATCTCCCACTGCAAGTTTAGGCCCTTCTGCAGAGAGAAATTTGGGGATTAATCTTTCATTGTTGAAATCAATAAAATTGTTTTCACGGTGTACAATACTTCCTGCAATAACATTGCTTGTTATATTGTTGTACAATGAATTAATAAGAGGCTTATTGGCAACTACTGCAATTGTAGCATCAACCTGGTTCAATGTGATTGCTGTATCTGTAGCAAGTTTGGTTATTAATTGCGTCTTCATATTTGGCCATCGAACAATAACGCTATCAATACGGCTATTTGTTCCCAGCCCAAAAGTAAGAATAGGTTCTACAGAACTTTCAAAACCCCTGGCAGGCATTTGCTCCATCACCTGCTGTTTGCCGCTATTATAAATGGTAACCCTGGCACCTATACCAAAATTGTTAGGGCTAATGCCATTTAATTTTACTTTTAAATAATGATGCTTCATTTTTTCTGAAGTATTGTTGCGGTAAACAAATGCCTCCATGTTTTCGTTATTTACGACCAAATCTAAATCGCCATCCCCATCTAAATCGCCATACGCAGCACCATTGCTAAAACCTGGTTTTTCAAACCCAATATTATTCGACTCATTCTTAAAGGATAAGTTTTGCTGATTTACAAATCCATAATTTGTAATGGGTGTAGAAGGCATTTTATCTAAAATCTCTTTAAAGTTATACGTGCCGGCCCTTGCCTGCTGCATCACCTCGTCACTGGCAAAATACTCTACAAAATCCTGGTTGGTTAAATCCCTGCTGATGCCATTACTTACAAATAAATCCTTCCAGCCATCATTATTAAAATCAAAACTTAATGCACCCCAGCTCCAGTCTGTTGCTGCTACGCCGGCATATTGTGCTATTTCACTGAAGGTGCCATCGCCATTATTCAACTGAAGGCAATTGGAGGTAAACTGGTGGTGAAAATCATTTTTTAATTTGGCATTGTACACATCGTATTCATCAAATTTGGTAGTAGTTTTTAAACGGGCATCGCCTTCGGGGAGCATGTCTGTTGTAAAAATATCCAGCAAACCATCATTGTTGATATCTGCCATATCACTGCCCATCGAAGCCTGGCTGATATGCCCCATAGCATCAGAGATGGTTTCTTTAAAAGTGCCATTTTGCTGATTAATATATAAATAATCCCTTTCAAAAAAATCATTGGAAACATATATGTCTTGCCAGCCATCATTGTTTACATCGCCTACAGAAATACCCAAACCAAAACCAATTTCACTTCCATATATACCTGATGCAGCACTTACATCGTTAAATTTTCCTTTGTCATTTCTATAAAGCCGGTCGCCGCCATCAACATTCCTGATATCCCTGAGGTTTCTGTTGTAGCCAAAACTTTCTACGGGCCGATAACTATTATTTAAAACATAGCAGTCTAAATCCCCATCATGGTCAAAGTCAAAAAAAGCCGCATGAGTTGAGAGCCCTTTATCATCAAGACCGTAGGTATGTGCTTCTTCTTTAAAAGTTCCATTCTTTTGATTAATATACAGTTCATTGGCCCGGTCATCTCCATTAATATCCCCACTATTGCATACGTAAATATCTAACCACCCATCACCATTAATATCAACCATAGTAACACCTGTATGCCATTTATGAATACCCTGTACGCCCGCTGTTGCTGTTATATCCTGAAACTTCCAATTGCCTTTATTGAGATACAACTTATTTTGCTGCTGGTTGGCGGTAAAAAAAATATCAGGCATTCCGTCATTATTGATATCACCTATAGCTACCCCGCCGCCATTATAAAAATTGCGGTAATTAAATACATTAAATTCTTTTGTATCCGCTACTGAATTAATGAAAGTAATGCCCGTTTGAGAAGAGGGAAGTAATTGAAATAATTGATCGTTTGAAATTTCCTTCTTTTTATACGAGCAGGAAATGACAAGCATGGTAAAAAAAAACGAAATAAATCGTGTAGAAAAAATATTCACTTTCATAACGTGATCATAAATGCTTTAAAACTAAACAGGAGCAATATACTTATGTATTGCTCCTGCTGTAAAAACTTTTTTATACTCCGGTTAGTATCCTGGATTTTGCGTAAGGTTTGAATTAGCCGTGATCTGTACTGCTGGTATAGGGAATATTCTGGTATGCCCATCAGCCGGGTCTAACAATTTTTCTGGCCTCCTGGCTGCGGAAAAATAAGGGGTATCGCTGGCAACTTCAAACCGTATTCCATCTCTCCTTGAATATCCTTCCCACATAAATTCCCGTGTACGTTCATCATAAATATCATTTAATGTTGGTGCCGGGATATTGTGACTGGCATCTCCATAAGCACGCTGGCGAACCTGGTTTAAAAGATCCATGGATGCAACGGATCCATTTAACCTCAATTCAGCTTCCACCTTCATTAAATAAACATCTGCAAGGCGCATCATCACTAAATCATTCCCCATATTGGTTCCATCACACCTGCCATTTTGTTCAGGGTAATATTTTACATTTCTTGCACCGGCAAACTGAAACGAATCAGAATTTGGATAAAGGGACTGATCAAAAGAGACAACATTCAAATTATAAGAAAGGACACCACTTCCGGCTGCAAGAGCATCGCCAGGACTATAATCGTCATCAATAGTCCTGGTTCCATTGGCATCTTTTTGTACACCTACTAACCACTGTCGGATACGCTTATCGGATCCTTCATACTTATTGTATATATCGGCCGTGGCACAAAAGCCATTCCATGGGCTTCCTGTTATGCCTACTGCCGGGCCCCCATTATCCTGAATGGTTTCCATCATTCCCGGAAAATTGTTAAGCACCCTGTCCTTGGGAGCTACCAGAATATTTTCCTCTTTATGAACATTATTATCAAAAGAAAAATTATCGAAATAATTGCCACTTAAAGAGTAAAGTCCTGAATTAATAACTGAGTCGCAAGCTGCAATGGTGCCTGCCCAACGGGGAGTGCCTGTGTAAACCTGGGCATTTAAGTATAACTGGGCTAACAATGTGTATCCAACCTGCTTATTTGCCCTTCCGTAATTAAGGTCAGATTTATCATCCAGTAATGGCGCATTAGCTATTAGTTCCCTTTCTAAAAAATTAAAGACTTCCTGACGTGAATTTGTTTTGATGGTATTAGGATCTGCATTATAAAGCGTATCTAAAGGAATATTTCCAAAATTGTCCATTGCGTGGTACAGGAAAAAGGCACGCATTACTTTAAGCTGTGCATTTAATGCAGCAATATTGGATGGCTTGTCGTCAAGGGCATCAAGTTGGGCTAAAATAAAATTAGCACTTGTTACACCCTTGTACAAAGTATTCCACATCTGATTGATGGATCCATCGGTTTTTGACCAGGTGTGTTTCCACATCAATTGTAAATAACCACCACCGCCAAAATCACGGATATCTGCTATTTGCCCACCAGAGGCGTTTGACAAACGCATATTTTCCCCATTGGCAAATCCATTTAAAGCATCATAAACAGGGGCAACGGCATTTGCAGCTTGCGCAGGGTCTGACCAAAACACTTCTGAGGTAACCACACTATATGGAACAGGATCTAATTTGGTGCAGGATATATTCATTGTCAGGAATAAGATGAATATACCTGTAACTATTTTAAAATTTATTGATTTCATAAACGCTGTTTTTAATCTAAATTGTTTTTAAGAATGTATTACTGGAATGTAACATTTATACCTACCGATATAGACCTTGTTCTTGGCGTACTGTTATCTCTGGAGATATAGGCGGAATTAGCATTAGCTACCCCAATTTCCGGATCAAGCCCCCTGTATTTTGTAATTACAAAAAGGTTATTGCAGCCTATAAAAACATTTAAATTTTGCACGCCTTTTATATTTTGAAAAGTGTATCCCAGGGAAGCATTATCTAATCGTAAAAAAGAAGCATTTTCTAACCATTTATCAGATAAGGCCTGGCCATCCTTTATTCCGTTGGTAAGTGCTGATTTGGTGGTATTATAGCCACGGATAAATCTATTAGGGACACCACTTTCTAAATAAGCCAGTCCATTATTATAGGCTTTTTGACCGGATACACCCCTGAAGAAAATATTAAGGTTCCAATTCTTATACCTGAAATTATTGGTAAAAGCATAATTGAACCTGGGGCTGGGATCAATGAATCTTTTTACTGAATCAATTAGCTGCTTACCATTGGCATCAATCCCATTAAAACTACCCACATAAAATACATAAGGAACATATCCTGCTCTTAGATAAGTAGTAGGAACTGTTGAATTGCCTGCTGCATCGGTAGAATAACCTGCAATAGCAACGGTATCTTTAATCGTAAATCCTGCAAAATTACCTGCAAGGGAGGTAACCCGTGTTCTTACAGATGAAATTATTCCACCAAGTGTCCATGAAAAATTTGCTTTGTCAATTATGCGGTAATTTAGAGCAAGTTCAGCACCTTTATTACTCAGCGTTCCCACATTAGCAAGAACCCTTGCAGATTCTGGCACACCTGGGCCACCGGGCAAAATAAAGAAAGGAGGGGAAGGGAGGGTATAGTCAAACAACAGATTTTCTGTTCTATCATTAAATACGTTAAAATCACCTGTCAATCTTTTCTTAAATAAACTAAAATCTATTCCGATATTCCTACCAATTCTTTTTTCCCATCTTAAATCAGGATTTGCATTTTGGTTTGGCCCATAAGCGGTGATGAAAGTACCTGTAACCGGATTATAAACATTACTGCCGATGGGTGCATAAGTAAGGATAGCGGCATAAGGGGTTATGGCATCAGAATTACCTGTTTGCCCATATCCAACCCTTATTTTCATTTCATCAATCCATGAAACATTTTTAAGGAAAGATTCCTGGCTAATACGCCATGCTATACTTGCAGACGGAAAGTAACCCCAACGGTTATTTTTTCCAAACTTTGAAGAACCATCTCTTCTCAGGCTTGCAGTTATGTAATATTTGCTGTCATAATTATAGCCCACCCTGCCTAAGAAAGAAATCAATTTAAATTCGTCTTTTCCAGAAGAAATAGACCTTTGCAAAGGATCGCCGGTACCAAGATTATTATCTTGGAAAAATGGAATTGCAAAATCCCTGCCGCTGGCGGAAAAACCCTCGCTTGCAAAATAATTGTATTCATATACTGCTGTTGCATTTACATTGTGCTTGCCCCAGTTATTCAAATAATTCAAATGAACATCTCCTCGCTGGTTTTTTCTTGTATTACTGCTTCTGGATGCTTCGTTAAGCAGATTGCCGTTTATATTTGTTGGCAAAAAATAATTACCAGTTGAATTAAAATTAGTAAAAGCTCCAAGGACTCCCACTTTAAAGTTTTTGATCAATTCATAATCAATAGTACCAAAAATTTGAGTGAGGTATTCCGTTGCTTTAGATACCGTTTTTTCTGTGGCTTGCACTGCGTTTTGTTCGCCCAACCCAAAGCTAAATGTGTTATATGAACCATCATCATTATAAACCGCTAAGGCTGGAGAGGTACTGTTCATTCTTTCCGGGGTAAACCCAGCTACAAATTTTCTATTTGTTTGAGTACTTACTATACCTAAATTAATTTCTAACCTATCATTCAATGCTTTTTGCTGTGCATTAAAACGTAAACCAATTTGTTGTTTACCACTATTGAGTATCAAACCTTCCTGATTTAAATAACTTGCAGAGCCACGATAATTAAAGCCTTTTGAGCCGCCCGATATCGCTAGATTGTGGTTATGGGTATAGGCTGTTCTGGTTACAGCCCTTTGCCAATCTGTGTTAGCTCCATTATCATACCTTCCCCCCACTGCAGCAGGGTTTGCTTTGCGCCATTCATCGCCGGTAAGTAAATCTAAATATTTCGATTGCTTATCCATTGCAAAAAATGAGTTGTATTCAACTTTTACAGCACCAGTCCTGCCTTTTTTGGTTGTAATCATAATTACCCCATTTGCACCTCTTGAACCAAAGATAGAAGTGGCAGATGCATCTTTTAGTACATCATAAGAAGCAATATCGCCGGGAGGAATATTTGAGAGCTGATTAGCATCATCCAAGGGAATTCCATCAACAACAATCAATGGATCTTGCCCGCCGGATAACGATGTTTGCCCCCTCAGCCTTATGCTTGGGTTGGCATTGGGGTCGCCGGTAGAAGTAGTTATAACCAAACCTGCTACCCTGCCCTGTATTTGTTGAATGGGGTTGGTGATAGCACCCTGGTTAAAATCTTTGGAAGTTACATTGGCAACTGCCCCTGTTAAATCCTTCTTTTTTGATGAGCCATATCCTACTACCACCACATCTGTAAGGGTGGTGTTTAACTGTAACAGTGTTACATTAATAACAGTACTGCCATTGATAGAAATTTCTTTTGTTGCATACCCAATATTGGAGAATACAAGTACACCCTGATTGGAAGGAACCGATATTTGGAAGGTTCCATCTGATTTGGTGTTGATGCCTGTACCACTTCCTTTTACAATAACAGATACATCTGAAATAGGGGTGTTTTGTTCGTTAACAACTTTTCCTGAAACGACTTTGTCTTGAGCTTGGGATTGCTGAATTCCCAGAAGAAGCAGGAGAGAAAACAGCATAGGTTTTAGGAGACTTTTTTTACACATAATACAAGCAGTTTTGAAATTTTAATAATACATAAAATAACCACAAATAACGCTACTTTTCATCCTTCCAATTAACATATTTGAATACAATATTAGCATATTTTGTAAACAATAAATACTGATTTTAAGCATCCCGGTATTATAAAAACTATACATTATTAATAGTCCATTTATTTTTTAAAAGTGGCGTATAATAGGTTCTATTTCAATACGGTTGTTCCTGTAAAATCGGGTCAAATCGGACTTTAATATAAAATAATATTAGGTCGGCACTACCAAAGTATTGGGCCCTCATAAAATTTATCGTATCCCTGCATGCACCGTTCAGGGGCATGAATACTAAGTAAATCAAGATCAAATAATTATTTTTTTGGCTTAATACGATGTTAATAACGCTGTAGTTAACTATAATAACAAACTCCTGGAAAAAAGCAAGAACAAGGATGGAGGAAAATGAAAGTTCAATGATAAAATGGCAATTCGTCAAATGATTTTCAATGATGCTTTTTACCAGTATATGGATAGTCGAATGGAAATTTGCTAATTAATTGTATGGCCCCATTTTTAATTGTATAAAAACTATTGGGATGTATAATGGCAGTGTAAGTTTTTTTATTAATTATTATTTTCACTTTTTTTTCAAGCGTATCAATACCGGCAAACCCTACTACCGTACCAAGCTTATCTGTCATTACTTTTACGCCGGCAGTACTTTTAAAAAGCTCCTTATTGTTTAGGTAACCGGTAATAATTCCGTTTTGTTGTATCAGTTTATAGGCATCATTATTAATTTTCTGCAGGTAAGTGTAGGGCTTATTGGCATACAATCCATTAAAATGCATGGTGTCGTTTTTTGGATATACCCCGTACATTCTGGCATAATATTCTAACACGGCTAAAATGGTGGGGCCATAACCATCACGGCCATTTTGTTCGGATGTAAAAGGGTCAAACTGTTGAGTAAATTTTTTACTCTTTGCTATGGCGCTTAATAATTTTTTTCCAATTAATGTAACCTCAGCCACATGCCCATAATTTTCAAGCGCTGCAATGGCTCTTTGGTAGGTAAGCCCTTCCGGCTGGCCACTCCAGTTATTAAAAGATATATTTCTAAAATAAGGGTCGTTAGCAGCAATGGAGGGTAGTGGCATAGGTGTCCAAAACTCTGCTGGGTTTAAAAGATGTTCCCTTATAAAACCATCGGCCATGCTTTGATCCATGGTGCCAAAATACATTGCCCTAAGATTATTGTGTGTAAGGCTGTTAAAAAACGCATTGTTTTTATCTCTATAGAAGTAAGCATTTTTTTCTGGTATCCATAAATAATTTTTCATCTTATTACTTACCTCATTACCCTTTTGACGCCAGAAATTTTCCTTGCCATCCCTTTTAATCGCTGAAATTTTTGCCAGTACATCCCTGCAGGTGTAGGAATAACCCATTAGATCAATAGATTCAAACGGCATGGGATTTTTTTCGTGGGTATATTCTTTATAATCGGTATCTGTCCAATATTTTTTAATAAAATTAGTGTCGCCCGGAATATTTTTTTCTACTGGAGGATAATCGAATGGCCAAACAAAAGGGGCATAATGATAACGCACTAAAAAATCTTCACCACTATCGGTTTGGCTCCATGATTCCAGGCAGCTATCACCGTCTGAATCCCTGAATTTCCAGAGGTAGTTATCATACGCCTCAAAACACCTGTACAACAGGTTGAGGTAGGCTGTATCTTTATCTATCAGGTAATACAGTTCTAATGCCGGACCTGGTACAAAAAAACCTTGCAGGGTTTCAGAAAAAATATCCAGCTTATCATTATCTGCTTTCACTAGGTCTGTTAAATTCCAAATATTATTATTCAGTGGGATAATCATTCCCGGAACCCTGCCGCTAGCTGCTTGGTGATTAAGGAAAATGACCACATTATTATACGTCACTTCCAGGTTTCGCTTGGCATACATTACCCCTCCCATCGGTTGGGTTTCTACCCATACAAATGGGTATTCGCCACCCTCTACCAATACTTTATACGTGGGTGAAAAATTTCTTATATTTTCTGCTGCTTTTTTTTCTGCAAGATTATAGAGGTTTTGCAAGGCTTTATCTTCTGTAGAAAAAAGTACTTGGTTCGTATTTTTAAATCGTTGCTTAACTACTTTTTGCTGTGAAAACCGGCAATCGTGGATAGTAAAACTAGTATGCTAAAAATTAGTTTTAAACAAACAAAATATTTCATTTTTATATTTGAAATAAAAAGATTGGAAATCATTTTGGTAAATTTTGTTGTTTCAAATTAAGTAAACCGGGCATCTTCAAAACGGTAAAAGTGCTCTTATAAAACCCCTTCAATTTTATATACCCAGGCATCATTGCAAGGATTGTTCAGCGGATTTATCAGTGCAGGCATAATAGTTAAACTACCATTTTTAAATGTTGTTTTTATCTTCACGGAAGAACCCAACAAGTTTACTTTCCCTGCTTTGCTTATACCTGGCACTACTATATTTTTATCTTTCCATTCGGTACACAGTACATACAAATCTTTTCCTTTGGCGGTGTAAAAAACAGTTTGCCCTTTTTGTGCTTTGGGCCTGTTTTTCCAAGTAGTAGTTTCATAGATGGCTTCTCCATTTACTTTAAGCCAGGCACCAATATCCAGCAGGCGCTGCTGCATAATCACTGGTATATTGCCATCAGCTTTTGGGCCGATGTTCAGGCATAGGTTTCCACCATTGGCTACAACGTTTACCAGCAAACGTACCAGCTCCCCGGATGACAAATAATTGTTTAGGTTTTCTACCCGGTTGTAACCAAATGAGGTACCAATGCCCCGGATTTCTTCCCAAGGATGGGCCGCCAGTTCACTGGCAATGGTATCGCCGTTTGCTATACCATATTCGCTGGTGTAAAAACCACCATGTACACCCCGTGTATCTTTTCCCCATCGGTCGTTTACCACTACAGAATTTTTTACTTCCGATTCATTGTATAACCACGATAAAAACTTTTCGCTCTGCCACATAGTGCTTGGATAATCCCACTCGCCATCGGTATATATCAAATCTGGCTTGTAGGTAGTTACTAAATCTTTTAATTGTGGAATCATTCTATCAGCCACATATTTTTCAGGATTGATTTTATAGGTAGGATTAAACCATTCGTACAAAGAGTAGTACATCCCCATGTGCAATCCTTGTTTCTTTACAGCATCTGTAAGCTCTTTGCAAATATCTTTATGAGGCCCAATATCTACGCTGTTCCAATTCCAGCTTTGTTCACTTGGCCAAAGCGTAAAGCCTTCGTGGTGTTTGCTGGTAAGCACTACGTATTTGGCACCAGCAGCTTTAAAGAGTGCAGCCCATTCGGTAGGTTTAAAATTTTCTGCTTTAAACATCGGCGCAAAATCCTGGTACTTAAAATCAGGGGCGTACATTTTATTATGATGCGCTAAAAACATTTTATTTACATCTGCTTGTTGTGGGTTGGGGTCGGTCATGCCATTAATACGTGGCCAGTACCATTCTGCATATTTTGCATACACACCAATGTCCTCATTAGCTGGTGCCCATGCCGGAACAGCATATACACCCCAATGAATAAAAATACCAAACTTAGCGCCGGTAAACCAGGCAGGGATGGGGCGTTTATCTAATGAAGCCCAGTTGGCTTCATATTGCTGGCAATAGCAATAGTAATTTATCAGTAAAAGTGTAGCCAACATTATTTTTTTCATACAAAATATTTATATTTTTATTAAAAAGTATTTATCAAGTTAAGTGAAATTTTTTTGAAAGTTTTTATATAAGGCTGGCTTCATTAGCGGTGCAACAAAAGAATCCTTTAATATAGTATGATAAATTTATTTCCGAGGGCGCATTTAAAATAAAAACAACAAGATTAATAGTTTTAAATAAACAGATTTTACACTTCATTTTCTTTACAATAAATCAACAAAAAAACTGGCTGGAAATTATCAGCCAGTTTTTTTGCAGTAAACTATTTCTGCTAGTTAACTTCTATTTTTTTAACAATAACCTGGTTTCTACTTTTAATATTTACGATATACATTCCTTTGCTCCAATTTGATACATCAATCGTGGTAACACTTCCTTTTGTTATCAATTGTTTTACAAGCCGTCCATCTTCCCCAAATATGGATATAGTAGCATTGCCTGCACCTGTTGTAATGTGCAAAGTATTGGATGCCGGATTAGGAAATATATTGACGGTAGTATAAAGGTTAGCATCCGTTATTGCAGACGTTACCCTTTGTAACACATTGCTGCTATTAAATACTTTTACTTCCCTTACATGTACAGCCCACGAAAAATTATTGGTATAAACCTGGCCTACTATTCTTACCCCTCTGCAAGCTGGTAAAGCCGCACCGGTAAAAGTGTACAATTGATTATTTGAACTGTTGTTATACGGATAAGCAGGCGATATTGACCAGCCTGTGGCATTTCTCCAGGTGCTGCCATTGGTGGTATATTGTAAAGCAATATTTGCAGTAAAATAGCCATTTCCTGCACCGTTACTTAGTTCTGTACCATTGTAATATTCAACCTTGGTGATGTTAGATTTTGAGGTTGGCCACACTATGCCGGCACCTTGCCAGTTATTGGCACTGTTATTATCCGGAAGTATCACTTCATCTATAATATTATTATCATTAATGGATGGTGATGCTACCCTTGTTGAATTACTTGTAGCGGTGGTCATATTTAACCAATAATACCCCGTACCTGAAGAGCTGGTTTCAATTGTGGTAACATTTAAAGCCGGGTTGCTTTGTGCAGAATAATTTCCGGCGGCATCAAAAGCCCTAACTGTCATACTGTAGGAAGTAACTGAGGTAAGCCCGGTAACTGATATGTTTAAACCTGTAACGGTTCCAATAGAAATGCCATTTCTAAACACCTCGTAACCGGTAACTCCTACTGCATCTGTAGAAGCAGCCCAGTTAAATGTAAAACTATTGGAGCTAATATTGGTTGCATTTAAGGAGGCAGGAACTGTAGGTGCAATAACATCTGCAGGAGTGTTATTGTACGCCCTTACTTCTTTCATCGTTGCCTGCCAGGAGCTGTCATTTGTAAAAACTATACCAGATACCCTTATACCTTTAACCCCGGAAATGGCGGGTCCGCTAAACACATAATTTTTTCCTGTTGAAGCGGTATTGCCATAGGGATAAAAAGGGGATACTGCCCACTGGCTTTCTATCCAGGTGGTGCCATCTTTAGAGTACTGCATGGACAGCCAGTTAGTAAATGCGGTGTTGCCATTTACAATATCTCCTTGAATGAAATTCAGGCTACTTAAGTTGTTTTGCAGATTATTAAATATTACCCCAGCAGCTTCAAACTTCCATCCTCCATCATCCGGCCCGCCTGTTAAGCTAAAAGTAGTGGTAAGGTTGCCATCATTCACTTTAGGTTCAGCAAACCTGTTGGCGTTACTTTTAGCTACGCTATTGCCATACCAACTATAACCGGTAGCAGCTCCGCTTAATGCAATGTTGGTAGCAGATAATGTTGCAACAGTTCCAATATTACTCATTGGAGAAATATTACCAGCAGCATCTTTTGCACGAACTGTGATGCTATAGATAGTATTTGGCACCAGGCCGGCAAAGGCATAAGAATTTGTGGTTGTGCTAGCAAAGTATTGACCATTGTTATAAACTTCATAATACACAACCCCTACCGCATCTGAGGAAGCAGCCCAGGATACATTAAAAGTAAAAGCGGTAATGCTGTTGCCTGAAGGAGTACCTGGTTGTGTTGGTGCAACGGCATCGGCACTTGCTGCATATTCAAACGCACCTATATCTGGCACTCCCACTACGTTTTCATCGTAAATGCCTACACTCACCCCCTGATTAATAGCTGCAGTAGCGGTGGAGATTAAGCGATAATCGTTACCTGTTGCGTTGGCAAAATAAGTATTTGCTTTTGCACCCATAGCGTCTGTAACATTATTTGAAATACTAGCAGATATAAGGTTTGTACTGGTGGTATTAAAAGGCTTGCTGGTAATGTTGTTTTTTAAATTCACATTAATACCCGTGGCCGATCCTTCTATAGAGAAGTTGTTGGTATTTGAAAGCAGCACATTATTATAAATATTTACATCTTGCAAATTATTTAATAAAATAGGAGCAGGTAAATTAACCACCACGTTATGATCAACCGTATAATGTCCTTGATCGCCAGTGGTGCCACCGCCGTAATCTAAATAAATGCCATGCACCATCGTACCTATAACTGGCTTGGTTGTATAAATTAAATTGTGATCAATCCTTATCCATTTACCATCCTGACCAAACATATCAATTCCGCCGCTATCGCCACTTCTTCGCATAAAATCATATACAGTGTTGTGGTGAATTCTGCAGACATCACGTACGTTGATATTGCTGTTTTGTGCGTACCGGAAATTGATGGCCATCATAGTGGTATTGTACAAAACATTATTGGCTATTTCTACATCAAAACAAACAAAGCCTGTGTTAAGTGCCCCTGCATTAGAACACATATAATTGGTATTGTAAATGGTATTATTCAGCACTTTATTGCCAAACCCTGATACACTTAATGCAGCAGTGGCAGTTAACTGAATATTGCAGTTTCGGATGATGTTGTTTCTTCCACTAATTACAATACCTGTCCAGTTGTAATGCTGATCTTGCCAGTTTCCAGTCATATCTGTTTGGTGAGATGGATATTTTGCTACGATACCATCAATGATAATATCATGCGCTGCTTCTACAATTATTCTGTTGGTAGTTGCATCTTTATCAGTAGTAATGGCGCAGGCAAACAGATTAAAATTTTTGATGGTATAGTTTGCCCTGGTTACCGAAGGCCAGAATGCAAAATGCCTCCTTTTAGCTTCTATTACGTTTGTGCCGGTGCCGGTGGCAGAAGGAATGCCCCCATTGGGTGTTTTTACATATAAGAAGCTACCATTTTTCCACCATTCGCCATTGCTTAACAGCGCATCTACGCCACCAGAATTACTAACGCCGGTAGCAGTTGGATCAAACAAAAAATATTCTGTATTACTTCCCAGGCTCCAGGGTTCATCTCCCAATCGTGGCGGCTCTACAAAGGCTACTGTAATAGATCCGGCACTGGTAGCCGTTACGGTGCCAGTCCAGCCCTGTCCATCATAACCAATCCGTGCAAGATTAACCCAAATTTTGGCACCTACCCATCTACTGGCGGGTTCATTAAAATCTGCATCTATTATTGTAAAGTTGCTTCCAGATGCAGTAACATTATCGGCAACAGCATTCGTAGGTGCTACAATATCGGTAGAAGTTTGATTGGGCCATCGGGCCAGTTCCATTAAACTTCCATCTGAAAATAATTGGTTACTGCCCCATACTGCATCTACATTCCACCCCATAGTGGTTTGATAAGTGGTACCAGATGCTACTGTCCAGCTCTGCATTAAATCAGTTCCGTTGATGGTTACCGCTTCTCCATTGTATGGTTGATAAGTAACTCCATCTGCCTTCAAATCTACCATCTCCCGATAGACGCCTGCCCGTACAAAAACAACATCGCCTGAAACGGCAACATCTGAAGCTTTTTGAATGGTAAGAAACGGGGTAGATAATGATGTGCCATTGTTAATAGTGTTATTACCATTGGGGGCAACATAATAATTGGTAGCAAATACATTTACAAAAGCTACCAAAAAACATACGAAGGATAGTAAAATCTTGTTCATAAAAATTTAGTTTAGAATAAAAAAATGGCAAATAAGGATGTAATGGAAATGCAGCACATTTATTAAGACGGGGCAAAATTTATGTCAGGCAAATCGTTAAGATGTAAAAATGACAAACAAACACAAACTTTTCTTCCATCGTATTAGCAAGTAGTAATAGGATTTTAGCAAAAAAAAGCTAGTAAATATTCATTTATAAAATGATTCAGGTAACTGTAAAAAATAATAGATGCTACCTGAGGTATATGCTAAACAGGATTAAAAGTTATGTATTATAAAAGTCTGCCCCTTAATGGTATGTAATAAAAGAGGGCGTACCGAGGCAGCACAGAATATCCTTCTCGGGATAAAATGCAACAATGATGACCATTGCTAAACAGCCTGGACAAAAAATGATTATTTAAATTTTATAAGTAGAGGTTGGCTAGCAATCAGATAACGAGGGGGCCAGTATCTGGTGACTAACCAGATACCGGCAAAATGTATTGCACCAAAAAAATTTTTATTTTATTTGATATGTAAAACAAACCCACCGCCAGCCACCAGAGGTAATTTCATGTTGGTTTTATTGGTAACAGTAAAATTTTCAAAGCGGTAGTCAGTTGCTATCTTACTTGCATTTATCCCATCTTTTAATAATGTTACGGCATGATTTCCTTCATCAAGAAAAGAAAAATCTAAAGTAATTTCCCGTGCTTTATCATTGGTAATACCTGCTACATGCCATTCAATTCCTTTTTTCTTTGCTGTTACAATATATTCTCCAAATGATGCATCAAGTACTTTTGTATCATCCCAACTAACGGGTATGGCGGAGATAAAATTGGTGAGGGCAGGTTCCTTTTCATACTCACCGGGTGCATCGCACAACATCACCAGTGGTTCGTTATAAATAACATACAAGGCCATCTCGTTGCTACGGGTGCCATGCACCAATGGTTTGATAAAAAAAACTGCATAGTCGCTATGTTTATTGCGCATGCCGCCGGGTGTATAATCCATGGGGCCTTGTAATGCTCTTGTAAATGCAAGCATCACTTTGTGGTTTACACTTACTTTGTCCAATAGCTTATTGTATTCATTACCCAACACAGCTTCGTAATTGATTACATTGGGATAGGTTCTGGATAAGCCGGTTGGCTTAGTACATCCATGAAAATCAACCAGCAGTTTTCGTTTGGCTGCTGCTGCTGCAATAACTTCATACATCTGCATCCCAGTTTGGTCTTCCCTGCCAAAAAAATCGGCCTTTACGCCCGCCGCACCTATACCCGCAAAAAGATCAAGCGCTTTATCTAATTGCTTGTATAATGTATGTCCCGGGCACCATAACAACACCCTTACATTTTTACTTTTTCCGTATTCAATTATTTTTTTTATGTCAACATCGGGGCTAAATAAACCCAGGTCATTTTTATCAGTCCACATCCAATCCACCATAATATATTCCAGCTTAAAGCGAGCAGCGAAATCAATATTGTACAGGTAGGTAGCGGTATTGATTCCAGCTTTAAAATTGACTCCCTCTGCAATATAATCGTGCCACCAATCCCAGGCTACTTTACCGGGCTTAATCCAGTCTGTAGTAGAAAATGCAGCAGGCTTGCTGAGTAAATATACCAGGTCGCAATCGGCGAATACAGCATCATTATCACTCACAATAAGTACACGCCATGGTAGTTCAAAATTACCCGGAATCCTTGCAATATACCCTGCCTCCTTATCTGCTACCTCGGCATAATTACTAAAACTACCTGGCTTGGATGACAACGTATATTTTTCAAATGATCCGTTTAAAAAATTTTCATAATCATTGCCCCTGTCTAAAAATAAAGAGGGATAATTGTATATTCCTGCTTCTGTAATGGCAACTTTTACTGTTGGCGTGGCTTGCACAATCATCGGAAGAAATACCTTGTTCAAACTGTTATTAAAATCCGCTACATCCTGCACATCCAGGGGCTTGCTGATATAATTACTTTCATAAGATTTATCTTTTAATACCCAGGCCGATACGTTGAAATTAAAACGAAAAGCAACCTCTTCGTTGTTGACAATTAATTCTTTCTTTTTTGAATGTGTAATAATGCGATAAGCCACCCCGGCATTATACACCCTCCACTGAATAGATAG
This sequence comes from Chitinophagaceae bacterium, assembly GCA_043788995.1. Taxonomy (GTDB): domain Bacteria; phylum Bacteroidota; class Bacteroidia; order Chitinophagales; family Chitinophagaceae; genus Ferruginibacter. The sequence goes on from JAYWII010000060.1 coordinate 24,703, forward strand.
ATCCCCTTTTAAATTAACCTGCAATTCATTGTATTGATTGCTGATATTCTTTCTGCCTCCCCAAACAGCCTGTACCACTGTATCCACAATGTTTCGTTGCTCACTAATCATGACTGGGGCGTTTCCGCCTGCTTCACCATCAAGTGAAATTCCAATGGGGGAGGCTTGCATTATTACTTCATCATTATACATTACCCGGTAATATAATTTCTCATGTAGCAATACTTCTACTTTAATATGCTTGTCTGGTGAAAAAACAGGTTGTGGCTGCTGGGCCATAACCTGATTATCTAACAGCAATAGGGCCACAGCAATCGAGATTAATTTTATTATTTTATACATGGTTGAATTATTTTGTCTGTTACTTCAATACGCTAACACCACACAGATTTATTTTGGTATTTTGAATGCAACAGTATGGTTAAAATTGTTGATCTTAAAAACGGATATAATCGATTATCTCAAATATTCATGCGCCAATATTTGGTACACCGATGACGACCATGTTAATGAAAAATCCCTTAGACCCTTTCCTGAAATGGCATCATAGTTTTCGGCAAATCCATTTATTTTGCAATTATCACAGTAGCGTTTGGCAATTTCTTTTGCAAATGTTTTATCACCATAATTATAAACGCCACTTGCTATAATTAATGTTGGCGGCGCCCACACCGGTCCACGCCAGTAACTATCGGCACTGTACAATGGGCTATTAGGATTTTCGCTTGCCAACCCAATGGCAGTAAATTGCCCGTTTGTTTTAAGGTCGTTAATCATTTTATCGGCTATGTTTTTAGGCAGCCGCCTGCCCAATACCAAAGGCAGGTAACTCATAAGGCACTCGCTTTTTTCATAGACCTGGTTATCTTCCATTCTTTTAACAACAAAGCGTTGGCCATTCCATAGATTTTTTATCATTCTATCCAGCATACGATTTGCTTTTGCTTTCCAACTTTTTGCTTCTGCTGGCTTACCAAGTTTTTGTGCTATTTCTGCCAGTACATCCATTTGCACAACGAGGTATGCAGCCAAATCCGGGGCTTCTGCCTGAAAGCCCAAATCAAAAATGGAGGCGTTATCCCACCCGGCATCGTTACCATGGTGATATTCCGGAATGCTATCATGATCATCATCATGGTAAGTAAACCAAAAATTTGTCCATCGCTGCAATGGTAAATAAATTTGGTTTAGGTGTTTGGCATCGCCCAAAGCAGGATTTGCATCTATCATACGTTTCAGCGTCCAGCCATGTATCGGGGGTTTTACAAAGCCCCATAGTGCCTGCCTGTCGTTCATAAAATCCGGAAAGCTGCCTGTTTCATTTTGATGATCAAACATAAGCATGTAATTATTCCATGCCTGTTCCGGGTCTTTATAGGCCAATGCCATTGCTGTAAAACAATGATCCCACGACCACGCAGCCCTCATGGTGTTTTTAGAAGTATAAACTATTTCACGGGTTATAAACCCCCGTGGGTAAACATCACATGACCAGTTAAGGTAAGAAGCAAATAAATTTGACTGCTTATAAGCATCGCTAACAGCAGGCGTTTTCTTTACCCAATCTGCAAGGCTTTTATTGGCTTTGGTTACACAATCGTCAAAACTTTCAGCATAACTATTTTGTTTCCATCCATAGGGATATTGCTCAATGGCAGTTTCAAATTCACCAGTAGCATTTACCTGCTGCACCAGAAATACTTCACCTTGCACTTGTTTATTTAACCCATCGGAATTCAACGTATATCTTTCGCCATTTTGCTCAGCAACACCTTTTAATGCAGTATATACAAAATGTGCATTGCCACCCTGTTGCACCCGCCATTGGCCGGGCTTTACTGGCATTACTAAATTGCTTTGGTCTTTTGCAATCTGGGTTAATTTAAATCCGGTTCCTTTTCCCCTTATCCTTACCACATCGGCGTTTTGAAAACATAGTTCGATAGTGCCGGATGCAGATACCAGCAATACTTTTGATGAGGTAGCTGTTATAAGGGCTTTTTCTATTTTACCATCTTTATATGGTTCCAGTAAAAAAACGTTGTTGTTCTCCCACATTTTATTACCAGAAATATCCCTTAAATAAAGTTTAGGGTCGCCGTGAGTATCTTCGCTAACACCCAAAACCATGTAAGCTCCCCGGTACGATAATGGTGTTTTTTGAATATCAATATTTACGGGCAATTGTGCCATTAAGTTGATTGCGAAATGTATTAATCCAAATAATACAAATGCTGATTTTAAAATCATAATTTATCCTTTTTATTGTTGTTATTTACTATGGCTATTTTGCAGGTGCTGCAACCACCAACACTAACCATTGCTGCAGTGGTTTTCACATCCGGCATTTTCGTTTCTACATATTTTTTGGCTTTAAAAAATTATAATTAGTCAATGATCTAAATCGGAAAAATATAATAGCTACCTATTGAAATCGTTTGAATATTTAACCTGAAATGGCATCCATGGTTTAGTTAATATTATTTTCTTTACAATCAATGCTGCAACCTTTGAAATTACCTGACCTGTCTATTGTAGTGCATGTTATTTATTTATTAATTGCCTGGTATAGGTTGGCCCATTGATGCTAATTTTCCCATTGTTCATATACACCCTGTCTATACGAGGATAGCGTGCTGTGTATGCAGTATCCCATCCGTGGTAAACAATCCATTTTTTGCCTAATTTATCATCAAAAAAAGAATGATGACCCGGACCTTTTACTATTGCATTGGATTTTAAAATTGTATCTGCTGTTTCAATATAAGGGCCCGTAACAGATTTGGCAGTGGCATACTTAAGCCGGTAGGTACTATCCCGCCAATTACCGCAACTAAAGGTTAAGTGATAGCTGTTATCATCCGGGAAAATAAATGGCCCTTCCTGCCAGTCGTATTTGTCCAATAGCAAGGTAGGCTTATCTTCTACGGTAGTGGGTGTAAGCATTTTATCTACATAAATATTGCCAGCTTTATATCCCTTAGTGTTTTGCCATTCAATGGAGTAAAACATGTACAGGGTACTGTCTTTATCAAAAAATGGATGCCCGTCAAGCGAAGCGTTGTTTATAATTACGCCATAATTTTTGTATGGCCCCTGAATACTATCAGCTATTGCCAGCCCTACCCTGTTCGCTGAATTTTCAGGAGAAAACTCAGGCGATGCAGTGTAATACAGGTAAAATTTTCCGCTGATTTTTATTACTTCCGGCGCCCAGAAATGCTTATAATTCCAATCTATTTTTTTCCCATTTTCAACGGCACCGCTAACAAACTCCCAACTGGATAAATCTTTAGAGCGATGAATAGGAATAAACCTGCCATCCCTTGCTTCGCCGGTAGCAAAAAGATAGTAGTACCCATTTTCATACATCATGTTAGGATCTGCCAGATACTGGTTAATGATGGGATTGGTATAATACAAATTACCTACCGACTTAGCGTTAGTGGTATGTTTTATTGGCCTACAGGCTGCGATAAATACAGTGGTAAAAATCAAAACATTTGTTACTAATTTCATTTAGTGTTTATTTAGCTTAACATAAATAACTTTAAGTTGTAAAAAAAAAGAAGAATCAAATCGGCGTTTACTTGACTTCATTATAAAAGGAATATCAATTTATTCTGATAACCATTTCAATCGCTACCAACTTTTTTACGGCTCAATATCCCTACTAAGCTGTATGGGTATGTAACTGTAAATTTTAGCATAAAAATGATTTTTTCAAAATGGTTTTATTGTATAAACGCCTCCTTTTTTAGTGTTGAATATAACTACATCATTCTCTCTTGTTACTTTAATTTCAACTTTATCCTTATAAATTTTTACAGGGTTTTTAATTATTAGCTTGCATCGAAATCCTTTACCAGAGATAATTTTTGCTTCTGTCAATTGATTGCCTTTCCAATTGATATCCACCTCAAAACCGCCTTGTGCCCTTAAGCCTTTCACGTTGCCTACACTCCAATAGTTTGGCAGGGCAGGCAATAAATTAAGTACGCCCGTATGGCTTTGCAACAGCATTTCAGCAATTACTGCCGTGGAGCCAAAAGTGCCATCTAACTGGTAAGCCCATCCAAAAAAATTAGGCATCATGCCATATTTTAACTGGTACTGGTGGTGCTTATACGCCTGGTTTCCCTCGCCTAATCTAAGCCACATCATACTGATCCAGACACTTTGCCAGCCGCCAAAACTTTTGCCATCTAAATAGCTACCATAACTGCCATACCTATTTTTTGCTTCGTCTTTTTCAGCATTGGGATTGCCTGTTAATCTTCTTTCCAATGTTTTACGGGCTGCTGCAAACAAGGCAGGTGTACTACTATTTATTTGGCTGGAGGGAAACAGTGCATACAAATGCGAAATGTGGCGGTGGCCAATTTCTGGTTCTTTGTAATCTTCTATCCATTCTTGTAAGGTGCCTGTTGCCGGGCTTATCTTAATGGGTGCAAGCTTAGCCAATGCATTTTCTAATTTCAACTTTAAGATAGGTTCAAATGGTTTTTCCTTTGTACTTAAATCTTTAATGGCCTGCAAACAATTGGTAAATAAATCATGGCAAATTTGCATATCCATCGTAGCACCATAGGTAAATTGATATTGTGTGCCGTCTGGCTTTTCAAAAGCATTTTCTGGTGAGTGAGAAGGGTTGGTAACCAACTTGCCTGCATTAGGTAACCCTGCAGGGATCGGTATCAAAAAATCAAGATAAAATTGTGCAGCCCCTTTCATTATTGGAAATGCCTTGGTACGCAAATAATTTTTGTCTCCGCTAAAAAGGTAATGATCGTAAGAATGATGACAAAGCCAACCGCTACCCATTGGCCACAAACCGGGTACGTCGTCTGCCGGAGCTGTTCTGCCAAATACATCTGTAAGGTGATGAACTACCCAGCCACGGGCATTGTACATTTTTTTTGCGGTAATTTTCCCATGAACTGCTAAGGTATCCATCAGGGTAAATAATGGCTCGGTACACTCTGGTAAATTTACTGCTTCGGCAGCCATGTAATTCATCTGCAGGTTAATATTGCTATGGTAATCTGCACTCCAGGGCGGGTTCATTTTTTGATTCCAGATGCCTTGCAGGTTGGCCGCCAAATCACCCTTTCGGCTACAGGCAATTAATAAATACCGGCCATACTGAAATAATAATTCAGAAAGATAAGGGTCTTGATAATCTGTATCCTTTACTCTCTGTATTCTTTCATTCTGAGGAAGTTCAAAAGGGTTGTTGTTGGCAGATAAATTTATTTTTACCCGATTGTACAAAGCCTTGTAGTCTTTTAAATGATTGTTGAAAAGAGCAATAACAGGTTGCTTTACTGCGGTGTTTATAATTTTTACACAAGTGGCCCCGGGGCTTTTTCCTGCAAAGCTGGTAGCAGCGGTGATGTATAAAACCAATTCGGTTGCGCTTGTTACTACTATCATTCCATCTTTGCCTACTGTTATTTTACCGGTAGGGGCTATTGCCTTTACATAGGAAGCAAACTTCATTCCTACGGGTTGTTTGGTATCATCATTGATACAATTAATTTGCCCCTGCATAGCAATGCAATTGGAAATATCCAAAGCGGATTTTGTAATGGCATCTTTTTCCCTGGTAAGATGGATACGAAGATTGAGTGCATTTGCTTTATCGCAGGTAAATTTTACTACTATGATATTGGCAGGATGAGAAGCAAAAACTTCTCTTTTATAGTTAACTCCGTTATAGGTAAACTGGGTCACAGCTACTGCAGAATCAAGGCTTAACCATCGGCGATAATTTGTATAAAAAGTATCTGCTGTACTGTGCAACTGCTCTATAAACAAATCTCCCAACGACTGATAAGGCTTGATGGTAGATGGTACACCCAACATTGTTTTTGCTGCCATTTTTTCTGCCGAATCAACCCTGCCTTCAAACATCAGTTGCTGAATAACCGGCAAAGCTTTTCCTGATTTGGGGTTTACTGCATTTCTTGCATAACCATCCCATAGGCTTTCTTCGTTTAATTGTATCCGCTCATTCAATACACCTCCAAAAACCATTGCACCTAACTTCCCGTTGCCAATAGGCAATGCTTCATTCCACCCTTTTTCTTCAAAATGAAATGCCTCTGTAAATTCCTTTGTGTTGTAGCTAAATACAGCAGGCTGATAAGCTGGTTTACTAAACCACATTACCATTGGTTTTTGCTGAGAAAACGCTTTGAAAGAAAATGATATAAGAACAACGTAGAGGAAGCAGGTTTTTAAATATTTTTCCAATAAAATAAACATCTATGATACTTTAAATTGTGGTTATTACTGTTTTTTATTGGTGACAATTTTTACCTGCAACTTCCCTACATTGCCAAATCCATCATGCCATGTTGGTTCTATATTATCAAGATTATTACCATCAAATGCAGTAAAGAAAACGGTGTAGATACCCTTGCCTTCATCAATCAGGCAAAGTGGTGTTCTGGTATTTTTAATCCAGGCAGGGGCATTGGGTACTTTCAATAATTGTTCTTTTCCCCAATGAATTCCATCTTTAGAACAGGCATACGATATTTCCTGTTTGTTGGCTCCATCATATAGGTTTATATAAAGCTGAGGAGCTATTTTAGTAACAATTGAATTCTCAACAAACTCACTATCCATTTGCACCGGATTCAATGCTGTTTGCCGTATCCATTTACTAGTCAGTCCACCCGTAGCTTTTAGCAATCCTGCATAAAAAATATTTTTAGCATTGGGGTCTGTTGCACCAGTTGCGTCAACTGCTTCGGGCACACTGTTTCCACCATAAAATGCCCACCAATCTTTGCCAACTTTGTATGGATAAAACGACACCATTTCGCCTGGGCCTTCCCACCATTCAGGTTTCTTTTCAATATTTAACCAGCCAGCTTCTTTATATGTGCCTGCAATACCGTTAATACCTTTTACTTTTGAATCGTGCCTTAAAATTCTTCCGCTCATATTGTACACAGTGGTAGAATTTGCCTTTCTTCTGTAACCTACATTAAAAACACTCCATACTTTTCTTGCATCATCATATACCGGCATTGGCGACCATGGCGACATGTGATTGGTAGTATCATCCCAGTTGCGGTTGGTTTGTGCAATGATTCCTACTTTTTCAAATTTTAATCCGTTGCTGCTTTTCCAAATTGCTAATCTTGTAGCAGCAGTTTTCGGTAAATCAAATACCTCCGTTACAAAAAGGTAATAAACACCGTTTACTTTTCTACAGGTTCCGCCTTCAAAACCAAACTGGTTATCTTCAGTTCCCTTATCTCCTTTTTTAATAATCGGCTTTGATTGAAGCGAAACTAACTGGAGTGTTGCAATTGGTTTTTGGGCAAACAATGAAAACGAAATAAACGATAGTAAAAGGTTCAAAATAAATAGTTGAATCTTTTTTGCGTCTGTTTGATTCATAAAAATTAATTCTTTAATTAAAAATCTGTTATTGTAATTATTGCATCTCTTAAACCTACCTTGTTATGTTGGCCTCAGCTTTAATTCCTTTTCAAAGGAGAGGAATTGAAAGGCTTTTTGAGATGCCATTTTTTTTCCCGGATTCTACTTACTTAGCAAAAAGGGATTTATAAATTTTATACCCTGTTTTTTTACTTTAATATAAGTTCAAATGATTGCATCATTAAACCATAATGGGCTCCATCACGTGTATAGTCGCCAGAAAAAAGTATAGTACCAGTCAACCCATTATTAGTAAACCATTTTGAAGGAATTTGGCCCAGGTAGTTGGTATGGTTATTTCCGCCCCATGGTTTTTCTGAATGAAAAATTGACCAGGGGCCCCATGGATACTCGCTTTCATACAATTGCAATTCCGATGCTTTGTCCCATTGGGCATACTGCGCAGGTGTTGCATTTTCTGTATGAGGAACAGCATCGCTAAAATTCGATAATATATAACGTTTTAAAGATTTATTATAGGTGATAGACGGATGGCCAACATGCCCGGGGTCTGAAAAAACAGGTATTGAATTGTTCTCATCTTTTACCCATCGGGGGCTGTTTTTCTTATCACTGCCGGCAAAGAACTGCCATGCAGAACGATGTAAAATGCTATCCCGGTGTACCCTGCCCATTCGAACATGATCACCCGAAATCCAGTTTACATCATTTGAAACAGCATATACATAGTTACCTAACTGTTGGGGTGTTTCTGAATTGCCTTTGCCAAAAGTTATAAAAGATGGCGCACCAAAATTAGCACCGAAAAATACAGGCGTATTTTGTACAGGAATATTCGTCCATGTTTTACCGTTATCAGTAGATTTGATGATGCCGGCCACTCCGCCCTGTTTTGAATAACGGTTTATGAAACCCAAATTATCAATAATGGTAGGGTCAATATTTTCCCATGGTTTAAGTACACTCATTCTGTTATAAATAGAATCGTAGTGTACCTGTTTTGATGGCACATTCCAGTCGTAATCATACAGGCACACATATAAGGCTGAATCTACTGCTACTATGCCACATACATATCGGAGCAGTAGTTTTTTAGGTATAGTCGTTCTAAAATCATAACCGTCAAAATCAGTAAGGGTTTCCACTTTAAGATTGGGCGACACACCGGTTGCCTTTAGTATGTGTGCATACCAATACCGTCCGCCGAAATTTTCCCCGTCATCGTCAAGGATATAGATGTTATCATCTATGCCCCATGTCCACCAATGCATATCAGATGCTGTACCGGCATATTTTGTAGGTTGATTAATCCATTTAAATTTCTTTATTAGTTTACTATTTGGATACGTTACCCTGCAATTATTTATGGCTGATTTTTTAACTTGCCCGATTACTGTTACTGTAAATAGCATCGGTAGGAGAATAAGCGCAATTGAAATATTTCTTTTTAAAGCCGGCATGTAAATTTTTTATGGTTTATTATTCTGTTGTTAATAATTTAATACAATATTATTTTACCTTTTAATAGTGATCAATTTTACTTCACCTGGTTTCAATGCTATTTTAATAGCACCCTCCTGAAACAAACTGACACCTCTGCCCTTTTCCCTATCTACAAACATATTTGTAATGCAATTATAAATTGTAGGGTTACTAATTTCTATTTGAATGTTATTTTTTGTTTGCTTTATAATCCGAACAGAGAGTTGGTCAAAACAGGCAATAATGGTACGCTTTGTATCTACATAAATCCCTGGCAATTCAGTTGCGGTTAACATCATAGCCGTTTCGGCCCAGGTAGAACCGGGGAAAATTTCACCTATACCTTCCAGCCAATCTGTAGTGCTTACCCGTTCAGAAATCCAGCTTTCCTGAAGCCCGGGTATGGGGCTTTCTTTGGTAGAAATATACTGCGGTATTGCTTTTGCAATCAACTGCAGTAAGTGCAGGTAATACTCTTTGCCGGTGGAGCGGTACAGCCTCAACAGCGCCAATCCGGAATGTGTGCAAATACCTGGAGCCCCGTGTTTGTTCTGCGTATTGGCCCATACAACGCCGGTTGTTTTTTTATTTAATTTTCCCAAAGTACTGTTAGCAGGAAATATATATTCGTAAGAACTAACCCAGGTAGCAAATTGCATAGCCACATCTTCTGCAATGGAAAGCCAGTGTTTATCGTTGGTATATTCGTACAAAAGCATGTATGATTCTATCAATGCATAGCTTGACTCACTGTCAAAATTTTGCATGGCATCTCCGGCAGCTCCATAAATTAATCCTCTGGAAATATATTTTTGAAAATAGTCTGCTGCAATTTCTTTTGCAATCAGTGCATATTGTGGTTCGTTAAAATAAGCTGCCGCAAGTACCAACGCTCCCGGCACTATGCCGCCACTTGTAGAACCCCCAATAATTAACTCACCCGAAGTATTATTTACATACTGCCCCAATTGACCGTATCGCTTCCATGTATTTACAAAAGCATCAGCAACCGTTTTGGTGCCATTTTCCCAAACAGGTTTTACTTGGATGCCAAGTTTTTTAAATGCGGCAAATTGTTTTAAAATGTACAGTAGGCCATCGCCGCTTTTGCGCACAAGGTGCAAATCTTTAGCAACAGAACTAGATGGGAAGATGCCAAACCATTTATTACCTTTTTCACCAGTATCCCAAAAATATCCAGAAGGTGAAACGCCGCCATTAAAAAGCCAGTCAAAGTTTTTTATTACATTGTTTCTTGTACTATCGCTGCCACTTAATAAAAGAGGATAAGTTGAAATCATACCGCCAGTCCAGCCTATTTGCCAATCCTGGTAACAACTTTCTCTCATGCCTACTGAATAATAACCAAAGGTTGGTTCAAAATTTTGGCGGTTAAATTTTTCTTCCAGCATATCGAAAGCTGCGGAAAATGGAACCGTGGCAGGTGCTTCTTGTTCGGGCAGTACATCATTTTTAACTGATGCAAAATAGTTATACAAACCCTGCACATTATCGCAATCGAAAAAATAAATTGTTGCTGCGATTACAACAGAATCGCCTTTGGTAAAATTAGCTGGTTTATCTTTAGAAGGGGCTGTATTGTCGGCTATGAAATAACTAAATTGCTCCCGTACAACCGGAGCCGTTATAGATATGGTGGCATTATTTCTGGTGGCAGACTCTTCAATATCTATTCCATTATCTATTTTGCCACTTGCTTGATTGGTGAGTAACCAAAACCCTTTTTTTTGTAATGAATCAAAAAAACCAATTGCAGGTGTAGTCATGTCCCCTGAACGTTGCTGAATTCTCGAAGGGCCATCATTTATATTCAGCCTTGGAATATCTGAAACCAATTGAGGTTTATTGATACCAATATCCCGGGCATCAGCCCAAAATGTTAGATAAGGTTGCTTAATTGATTTTACCCTGTTACCATTGTACACAGCACCAGGCATTAACACATAATTTTTAATAGACCATTCAGTAAAATTGATATCTAAAGAAACCGATGCAGCGGCCAAATTACCCTGCATACAATGAAAAACAATTTGAACATTGTAACATTCCTTTACCCCACTAACTGCTGTTACCCTTTTATGCACCGTCCAGGAGGAAGTGTTTACTTCGGCCTTTGTAACTTCACTGTTTAGTAATAATTTATAGTGGTTAGTCAATTTATTAAAATTAGCTGTGTCATATTGATTGATATGTGCAGCTAAGTAAGTGTTTTCATCCTTTAACAAAATAGGAGATTGTGCAAATAGCATACACGGATTAATGAAAACAATACCCAGAATACAAGCTAGTACAGGTTTTCTAATAGTGGAAGGCTGAAAATAGAGGTGCAACAATCGTGTCATACTACAATAAAAAAAGTGAAATTTAAAATTATGAGATATGGTGTTAGTGTACGTCCAATACAATAGCAACATTTAATATTATTTTGGCATAGATATACCAACCGGAATATAGTTACCAGATAAATCCGCATAGAGTGCTATTCAGCTAAAATTTCAATGAGGCGGTTCGGCAAAGGCCCATTTCGAAATCTGCCAATATTGTTTCAAAAAATGTTATTTCTTTTGAAACTATCAATGAAATTATTCCCTAATTTCATTCTTTCATATTCTTAGTCTGCTACCCAATAAAAGTCGAGTTTAACATCCAATTTAAATTTAATTAATTCAGCATTACCTGGACTATAAGTTGCTATAATACTGAAGGAATCTAATTTCCTCCTATTTGAAAATGCAATTTTTTCAATTAACTACTATATTTTAAAAACGATTAAACTTTTTTATGAAAAAAAAACTTTACATTATTATTTTCTTATTTGCTATCGTATGCCATGCACCCGCACAAGTTAATTATACATTTTCTGCCACATCTGCGACTTACTCAAGTATTAACGGAACGATTGTACCCTTGGAAGATTTGACAGGATATGGAGCTACAGAAGAGGGGCATAAAAATGACTTGCCCATTGGTTTTGCATTCAATTACAATGGAACTGCTTACAGTACTATTGGTGTATCGGCTAATGGGTTTGCATTTTTTGGTGCCATTAATGATGTTGATGCAGCCAATGCAGCATATATTAATGGCCTTAAAGATTTAATGCTCACGTGTAGACCAATACTTGCTCCTTTTTGGGAGGATACAAAATATGGCAGCAGTGATAAAATATCTTACCTCGCCAGTGGAACTGCACCCAACAGGATATTTACTTTACAATGGACAGATATGATTATTGGCTGGGACTACAGCAGCCCGACCCCTACCCCTTCTTTGAACATGCAGCTAAAATTATACGAAACTACTAATGTTATAGAGTTTGCATACAGCCAAATACCCGGTGGCTTAGTTGGTTCTGTAGGGTCTGATGCATCTGGTGGAGCCTCTATTGGCTTATCTGCATTGGCAACAGGCACAAATAACTTTTTGTCACTTTCTAATAGTGGAACTTCTCCCAGTGCAAGTTCTGCAACGGAATCGAGCACTATAGCTTTGAGGCCGGCAACAGACCAGCTTTACAGATTTATCCCCACTTTTACAACCCCTGTAACTTTTGCCAACTTTAAAGCAGTTAAAAATAATACTGCTATTAATTTAACATGGACAACATTTACTGAAATAAATAATAAAGGCTTTGAGATAGAAAAAAGTTTAGACGCCAAAAAATTTGAGAATATTGGTTTTGCTCCCACTTTGGCAAACAATGGCAGCAGCAGCAATACCATTAATTATTCTTTCAATGATTTTTATTTACGCAAAACTAATAGTTACTACCGTTTTAAACAGATTGATTTGGACGGGAAATTTGTTTACGGCCCCGTTGTACTTGTGAAGGCAATCAATGCTACTTCCATACAGTTGGGCGCTGTATACCCAAACCCTGCAAAAAATATCTTATCAGTAATACTACAAACCCCAGTAGCACAAGCAGCGCATTTAAGCTTAACTGATATGGCCGGAAAGATTATTAATCAAAGAACAACCAGGCTTACGGTGGGGGATAATTTCATTCCGCTGGATATTTCCAGACTATCACCGGGTGTGTACCTAATTAAAGTTACTACTGCTGATAGCGCTCAGTTGGACTGCATAAAATTCATTAAGCAATAGTGTTTGCTGTGTTCAGGAACAAATGCAACTTTACCAATTAATTTTTGTACAAATTATAATTGGTTATGGATGAACAGCTGTAAAAGCAGGATGAAAATGAATGGATGGCTGGAGAAAATATCCCAATAATTAAAATGATGGACAGGGTTGGTACTTCTAAATGTATTTGAAAGAATATAAAACACATTCTTTCAAATACATTTACTGTTCAGCATATAAGTTTGTTTAGTGTATTTCAGGCCATCATTGCCCATTCTTCAATCACCGGGCAACAGCTATTTTACTGCCTGATTTTTATCTTATTACTGGAACTATGTTTAACAGTAAGCAACCCGCCTTTATCATAAGCTTTCCACGTCCATCCATCACCTTTCAAATTTTCCTTTTGCTGCATCAATTTATCGCCCTGGTAAATTTGAGACGGCTTTGCAATCATTCTAATAGTTTCTATTGACTTATTATCAAACGTTTGATAATAAATTTTCATTTGAGCTTCTTCTTCAAACGGAAAATCTTTTACATTATACTTATTAAAGAAAGGAGCATAATCTGCCCTACTTATTATTGAAGTGGATGAAAGTATATGGTTAGCATTATCCGGCGCAAGCTCGGGCATACTTGCCATCGCATTTAAATAATGCCGCACATAATCAACATAGCCATCAGAAAACCACACTTCATCCCTTGGATAGTTATTTTTTCCATCCACATCTACCATATAGGTAGCCCAATTTAATTGACGAACAGCATTTTCATTCCTACTGGTGTCGCCAGTTAAATTTGAATATAAAAGTTCTGCAGATGCTTGCCTTGCACTATGGCTATTGCCGGGTACGGGGTAAGAGGTTTGTTCGTTTATTACTATCACACCATATTTTTTCCAGGAATCATTGCCCAATTTTTTATACACCCAGTCAAATATTTTTGGCACTTGATTTTTCCAGTCGGGAAACAAATCTGGGTTTTGCATCATAAACTTTGCAAAAGTTATCGCATTGATTTGTGTATCGGACCATCCCGGCACATCTTCAAAAAAAGGCCCCCACCTATTGTTTTTTAGTGGGTATTTTTTCATCCAGTCCAATAACTTGTCAAACGAGGATTTATATAATGCAGCATTGCCTTTTTTTAAGCCGGTAAGTAATTGGTATAATTGCATAGTACCGGACCAGTTACTGCTGTACGTGGTGCTGCCCAATGTATCCCCTTCATAGTTTTTTAGCAGCCCTATTTTATTGGTAATGGCATGTACTTTAAATGGCATAGGACTGTTAATACTATCGCCTGTTTTTGTGAGACCCGCTAATGTATTAGCAATATCCACTGCATTATCCAAATACTTTTCATCACCTGTAAGCATATACATTTTTACCAGTTCCAAACCAAAGCTTCCTGCTTTATCAGGTTGTGTAAACCCTTTTCCCAATATCATATCACCATCATAAAACCCCGAATAAACATATGTATTATAAGGATATGGTATATTGGGCCAGGCGTCTGTGGGAGCAGATAAAGAATGTGTGATGTAATAGTCTGCAATAAACCGCATATTATCTTTTACCCTTTCATTGCCGGTATATTGATAAAGCAACTGCCAGGAAGAAATTGCCTGTGCCATCTGGTCGCCGCCCAATCCCCTGCTATCATTGTTATCCGGCAGCCACACCTGGTGGTTCATATAATAAGGAAGGCCATTTTTATCAGCCCTCATCGTATCCCAAAAATTCCAAACTTTGTTCAAAATAATTTCATAAGCATCGCTTGGCCTGGCAGCACACCAGGGAATTATTTTACCCCCTTCATCCTTAACTATCTGATGAAAAACTAAAAAACCTTCTTTTGTTTTATCATACCTTTTGGTTTGGCCATAAGCATGCCCTGTATTTTGCATTATTAGCACCAACAGCAAAAAATAATATTTTTTCATTCTATGTTTTTTTGATTTTCAATTAAAAAAATCCTGTTATTCAATCGTAAACTTGATACCGATTTTAACCGGGATAATCAAAAACTAATAGCTACCTGTTCAGCTTTTCTATAATAAATAATTTTTGTATTTGCCAAAGCTGTAAAAAAATAATCATTAAATTAACTTGTTTTAGGGCAATTCAATTTTACCATTTATAACTCTACTAATTTTTAAAGGGTTGCTTTGTTTTAATTCATCCGGAAGTAAGTTATCGGGAAAGTCCTGATAACAAACTGGCCTTGTAAACCGATAGATAGCCTGTGTGCCAACGGATGTTGTCCGCACATCTGTTGTTGCAGGAAATGGGCCACCATGAACCATTGCATCACATACTTCCACTCCCGTTGGAAAACCATTGATGACTAACCGGCCGACTTTGGATTGTAACACTTCAATCAGCGTTCCTGCATTTTCAAGGTCATTAGCTGTACCATGCAGCGTTGCCGTTAGTTGCCCCTGCAATTGTTTACAGCATTCAATCAATTCCTCCATATCCTCAGCTACAATGGCTACGGTAGATGGGCCAAATACTTCTTCTGTTAATGATGGATTATCCATCACCATTTTGGCAGTGGTTTGCAATAAATGGGGCTGCGAAATAGCTTCATCAAATTGAGTTACCCCATTGGCACCTGCTTTATTTCGTTGCTGCAGTATGCCAATGCAATATGATTGGCTTATTCCGCTTGTAAGCAGTGGCACAGCAGGTTTAGTTTCAAGCGCATTTTTTAAATAGGTAATAAAGTTTTGAGAAAACTCATTCTTTAATAAAAGAAAAATACCGGGATTGGTGCAAAATTGCCCTCCACCTAACACCACCGATGCTGCAAAACTTTCAACCAGCACTGCTGGGTTTTGTTCAATTATTTCGGGAAGAAAAACTACAGGGTTTACACTGCTCATTTCGGCAAAAACAGGGATGGGTTCTTTACGTGTTACGGCAATATCAAATAATGCTTTTCCGCCTTTTAACGAACCGGTAAAACCGACCGCCTTTATCAGCGGATGGGAAACCAATGTATGGCCAATATGGTGGCTTACCCCATGTAACATAGAAAAAACCCCCTCTGGCATATTGCTTTTTTGAGCAGCACGGATTATGGCACTTCCCACCAATTCGCAAGTGGCGGGATGTGCAGGATGAGCCTTAAATACTACCGGGCATCCTGCTGCTAAAGCAGATACTGTATCACCTCCTGCAACGGAAAAGGCCAATGGAAAATTACTTGCCCCAAAAATGACAACCGGTCCCACCGCAATTTGCATTTGCCTGATATCTGCCCTGGGTAGTGGTTTACGCTCCGGCATTGCAGTATCAATAATAGCGTTTACCCAACTTCCATTGTTAAGCATCCCTGCAAAAAGACGAAGCTGGCTGGTAGTCCTGCCACGTTCGCCAGTTATCCTTGTAGTGGGTAAGCCCGTTTCTGTACTGGCTGTATTTATTAATTCCATATCAAGCGCCTCTATCTCCAACGCAATGGTTTCTAAAAAAACGGCCCTTTGTTTTCCATTTGTATTTTTATAAATATCAAAAGCTATTGCAGCTTTGCTCACTGCTATATCAATTTCAGAAGCTGTGGCTTCAAAGAAAGTATTTGGCAATACTTTTTTTTCTGCAACATTAAAGCTATTAAAAGCAGTGCTGCCCTCAGCAGAAGTAGCGTTTCCAATTATATTTTTTCCGTGTATCATTACAGTACAGTATTTATAAGTGTGCCAATATTTTCAATGGTTATGCTTATTACATCCCCACTTTGCAGTGTATAACTATTGGGTGGTACTATACCGGTACCCGTCATTAAAAAACAACCATACGGAAATGAACATTCCCTGTATAAAAACTTACAAGTTCTGTATGTTTCCTTTTCATTTGATTAATAGTAATGCGCTCTTTAAACATAGGAACCTTGTTTCTTTCAATCAAAATTTCAATTGAGGTTTCCGGGCTAATGGGTTCTTCAGGCACATATATACAAGGGCCTAATGCTGCACATCCATCATACATTTTTGCCTGCGGCAGGTACAGTGGGTTTTCACCTTCAATACTGCGGCTGCTCATATCATTGCCAATAGTGTAGCCTGCAATTTTAGCTGATGTTGTTATAAATAAAGTAAGTTCCGGCTCTGGCACATCCCAAGTAGAATCTTTGCGTATCCTTACTAACCCGTATTGCCCAACGGTACGTAGTGCAGTTGCTTTAAAAAAAATTTCTGGCCGCTCTGCATCATATACCTTATCATAAAAAGTACCGCCGCCAGCATCTTTGCTTTCTTCCACCCTTGCATGCATGCTTCTTAAATAGGTTACACCCGCTGCCCAAATTTCCTGGTTTTGAATGGGTGGCAGTATAGTACTTTCTGCCAACCATTGTTTGGTAATTTCTTTGCTGCTGCCTGTTAGTTCTGCACTCACTACCTGGTATAAATTATCACGGTTAATAAATATATCCCAGTTAGTAGCTGATGATAAATAATATTTTTCGTGATGTTCAATTGCAATGCCGGCAGTAGTTTTATAGATTTTCATGTGCTAATTATTTTAAAACAATTATAAAAATATTTACTTCATGTGTTTGGAATCATTAAAGTTTGCCTGGTATTAAAAATTTACCGCCCTCCAGATAAATTTTTGATATTCTTCCGGCTTTTCCAGTGTTGATTTTTCTTGATGCAGCATTAACATTTTGTCAGACTGTACCGGTGAAAGTTTTATGCTGATATGGTGTTTCTTATTACTTAATCTATCAATAAAAAAGCAGTGCATCCTTGAAAAATAGAAATAGAATTTTTAAACCATTCATGTAGCGAGGTGAACCATTACCAATTCAAACCATTATTTCCAGCAGATAGTTTTAAAACAATAAAAAAAAGCAACCCTTTGTACATAAATATTTTTTATCCAGCAACCACCAGTAATCTATTTTTTCTCTGTCAGGATAGCCCTGTCTAAATGGGTATAGCCGCCATCAACATGCACCAGTTGCCCGGTAGTATGGCTTGATTTATCAGATAATAAAAAGGCTACCATATTGGCAATTTCTTCTGTGGTGGTCATCCGGTTCTCCAATGGGATTAATTGCTTGATTGCAGCTAATTTTTCCTGAGGGTTAGGCAGGGTTTCTAACCAACTTTCGTATAAAGGCGTCATACATTCAGCAACGATTACTGCATTTACCCGAATGCCATATTTTAATAATTCCACTGCCCATTCTCTTGTAAGTGCATTGCGGCCACCATTAGATGCGGCATACGCTGAGGTATTGCCCTGGCCAGTTTCCGCCGTTTTTGAACCAATGTTTACGATGGCTCCCTTACTCATAATAAGATATGGCAACGCATGATGTGCAATCAAATAATAATGTACTAAATTATTATGCAGCGATTTCATAAAGGCCCCGTAACTGCCATGTTCAAGACTGACCCCATCATTTACCCCTGCATTATTTACTACGCCATCAATACGGCCAAATTTTTCTGCAACTGCTTTAACAGCCCTTGCACAATTACCAGGTTCTGACAATTCAACTACTATCTGAAATGCCTGCCCGCCTGCTGCAATGATTTCATTTACCGTTTCAAGATTGTATGTTTCACTTCTGCCGACTATTGCTGCAATTGCGCCTTCTGAAGCTAATAATTTGCTAATGCCTTTTCCTATGCCCCTGGCACCACCTGTTACAACTATTATTTTATCTGTTAAGTTTAAATTCATGTCAATCGTTTCATTTATAATTGATTTAAAGGCATTGCAAAGTAGTATTGACAGAAACTACCATGCTTAGGAATGGTTCACAGTACAAGAGTGCGACGCAACGATCTTAAATTTTGATTCTGCAATTAGGCTCATAAATGAACCATCAATTCTAAAATCGTTTATACCAGTTAATTATTAGTATATGCTTTACAAACCTGCTTCGATTTCCCAAGGCCATCAATACCCAATTCTATTACATCTCCATCCTTTAAATAAATGGGCGGCTTAAAACCAAAACCTACGCCATGTGGTGTGCCAGTGCTTATAATATCGCCAGGCAACAAGGTCATAAACTGGCTGATGTAATGAATTAAAAATGGGATATTGAAAATGAGGTTACTCGTATTGCTGTTTTGCATTTGTACAGCATTTACCGTTAACCACAAATTCAAATTATGTACATCCGTTATTTCATCGGTAGTTACCAGCCATGGGCCCAATGGCGCAAATGTATCGCAGCTTTTTCCCTTTACCCATTGGCCGCCCCTTTCTAATTGAAATGCCCTTTCACTTACATCATTGTGAAGACAGTATCCTGCCACATATTCTATTGCAGTGTCTTCATCCACATAACTTGCCTTTTTACCAATCACTACTGCCAGCTCAACTTCCCAATCTGTTTTCTCACTGTTTTTAGGAATGGTAATGTTGTCATTGGGGCCTATGATTGCAGTGGTAGATTTAAAAAATAAAATCGGCTCTGTTGGTAAAGCCATGCCGGATTCCTTTGCATGGTCGCTGTAATTTAAACCTACACAAATAATTTTTGAAGACTGGCTTACGGGCTCTGCTAAACGAACGCCCGCCTGCAATTCTGGTAAAGTTGTATTGTTATCCGCTATAAACTGTTGTAATCTTTTGATTCCACCTGTTGAAAAAAATGCGCCGGTATAATCTTCTCCAAAAGCGGATACATCGTACATTTTTTCGTTGATAATTACACCCGGTTTTTCGGCCCCGGTATTGCCCCCTCTTATTAGTTTCATGTTGTGTATTTAATTTTTGTTTGCCAAACTTTTACACACCGCCCTTCTTGTTATTTTGACTGGTGTGTTAGTTATTCAATTTTATAAACCCACCGTCAATCGGGTAATCGCAACCGGTAATAAAAGACGCTTCATCGGAGCATAAATACAAAGCCAGGTAAGCGATTTCATCGGGTTGCCCCATTCTGCCGATGGGTTGTGATTTAGACAATTTCTCAAACATCTCACTTTCTTTTCCGGGATAGTTTTTTGCAATAAACCCATCTACAAAAGGTGTTTGCACCCTTGCAGGTGAAATACAATTACAACGGATGTTGTGCCCAATATAATCTTTAGCTACTGACATCGTCATGCTTAAGACCGCACCTTTGGACATGGAATAAGCAAACCTGTCTTGTATGCCAACTGATGACACTACAGAAGCCATATTAAGAATAACGCCACCTTTTTGTTTCATAAATGGGATTACCGCCTGCATACAATTGTAAGTTCCTTTTACATTAATGGCAAATAATTTATCCATGTCGGTTTCGGCGGTGTCTTCAATATTACCCACATGGGCAATACCTGCATTGTTTATGAGGATATCTATGTAACCATTTGTAGTTATTAATCCGGCGGTTACATTTTTTATTTCCTGTTGGTTGGAAATATCAGTTTTAAAAAAAGAACAATTGTTGCCAGATAAAATTATTTCATTCATTACATTTTGGCCGGCGGTTTCATCCATATCAAAAATACATATATGCCCACCCTGCTGCGCCAGCACTTTTGAAATTGATTTGCCGATACCACTTGCGCCGCCGGTTACAATAACTGTTTTATTATTAAGGGAGAACATTTTTATTATTTATAGTTTTAAAATATGTTTATAAGCTAACACCTCTTTTCCAGGGTATAAAATCATCTTGGTTGAGCAATACTGCTTTGGGGATTATTTCACCACTTGCTACCTTTATGCAAAACTCTAAAATTTCTTCACCCATTTGTTCGATTGTCTTCTCTGCTGAGATTATTGGGCCAGTATCAATGTCAATAATATCTGCCATACGTTTAGCCAATGCAGAATTAGTTGCTATTTTTATAGTGGGGGCTACTGCATTACCAGTTGGCGTACCAAGGCCTGTTGTAAACAAAATAAGTGTTGCCCCTGATGCCGCTTTACCAGTGGTAGCTTCCACATCATTGCCGGGAGTGCATACTAAACTTAGGCCTGGCTTGGTAGCAGGTTCTGTATAATTAAGCACATCTGACACAGGTGCTGTACCACCTTTTTTAGCCGCACCTGCCGATTTCATTGCATCGGTAATTAATCCATCTTTTATATTACCGGGAGATGGGTTCATGTGAAAGCCAGAGCCATCCAGATGAGCCATCGCATCATAATCGCTCATTAATTTTATAAATTTATTTGCAATTCCTTCATCTACACACCTGTCAATTAATCCCTGCTCTGCACCACACAATTCCGGAAACTCCGCTAACAATACCTTACCACCCAGGGCTACCAACAAATCAGAAGTATAACCGATAGCAGGATTTGCAGAAATACCACTAAAGCCGTCGCTGCCTCCGCATTTTACTCCAATACATAATTCATTAAGTGGCACAGGTACCCGTTCTATTTTATTTATTTCAATAAGCCCATCAAAAGTTTTTCGAATGGCACCGGTTATTAATTGTTCTTCACTTTCGGATTGTTGTTGCTCAAAAATGTACAATGGTTTATCAAAATTTGGTGTTCGTATTTTTAAATCATTTATAAAATCCTGTACTTGCATGTGCTGGCATCCCAAACTTAAAACTGTAATGCCAGCCACATTGGGATGATCGGCATAAGATGCTAATAATTTACTCAACACTGCCGCATCCTGCCGGGTGCCACCACAGCCTCCCTGATGGTTTAAAAATTTTATGCCATCTATATTTTTAAACAACCTTTTAACTTCTTGAGAAGATGATAACGAAAATGAACCTGCAGATGAAGCAAGGTCTTCTCCACGTTTCAAACACTCCGCAAGATGGTGGGTATATTGTTTATATTTTTCTGTAACCGCATACCCCAGTTCATTATGCAGTGCTTCCCGTATAACATCTAAGTTTCTGTTTTCACAAAAAACTGTTGGCATAAACAACCAATAGTTTGCGGTACCTACCCTGCCATCTGCCCTTTTGTACCCATTAAATGTTCTGCCTGAAAACTTTAAAACATCAGGTGGCACCCATTGGTATTTACTTGATTTATAACTATACTTACTGGCTGCATGTTTAACATTTTCGGTAGTCATCAGCCCGCCCGCAGGTATAGGTTGATTAGCAGTTCCTATCAATACGCCATACATAATTACTTCATCACCTTGGTGTAAATCCTTTATAAAAAATTTGTGTTTGGCATTGATATTGGTTTGAAGAACAACTTCCTTTTCATAACGGTTTATTACATCTCCCTTCTGAAGGTTTTGCAATGCAACCATTACATTATCTTTCTCATCAATGCGTAAAACTGATTTATTAAAAACAGTGTCTGTCATTTTTATTAAAATTATGAAACGTATAAATTCAAATTACTTATTGTCAACATTAAAAATATTTCTGCATTTTTCTATTATAAATACTTTTAAACTTCTGGCACGGTGTGCACCAATTACTAATAACTATTCTATAAGTGTTGTTTTGGAAGGAACGGGCAACAACATTAATTAATTTGTACGCATCATCCATATTATCCACAATTGCACTTTTTGATACTATTTAATATTAATTGTTAACAGATAAAAAGTATTACTCTATTTAATGGTGGTTAATATTGCATACATCGTCAATAGGCTATGTAAGCAAGCCTGTTTTGCCTCACATTGTTTACATCAAATTTAGATATATTAATTATTGCTAAATGGCAATAAATTGGCATTTTATAATTCTATTTTGTCATTAAAATATAAAAATAATCGGGGGGAAATAATAGTAGAGTTGACTTTATGAAAAAAACGTCTTACTTATATTATTAAACATAGGTAACAAATCCCTACTAAAAATGAATTACTTTTTAGAGAATGATTTTTTGTAATCAAGTGGGCTAAATCCGGTTGTTATTTTAAAATAGCGATTAAAATTTGAGAAATTATTAAACCCACTTTCCTGGCAAATTTCACTAACCGGCAGTTTGTTTTCTATTAATAATTTACATGCATGCCCAATTCTTATTTCGTTTAAAAATTGAGAATACGTTTTTTGCGTTTGAGATTTAAAATACCTGCAAAATGAATTCACACTTAGGCAGGCAACAGAAGCAATTTCTTCCAAAGTTATTTTTTCTATGAAGTTAGTAGTTGTGTACCTATAAATTTCATTCAACCGATTTGTATCTGCATTTTCCTGACACGGTATTTCGGCAGGGTTAAGTATAGTTAAATCACTTGATAATGACATGATATTTAGTAGTTCGAGCAGTAAAACTATCCTCATACTACCAGAGGTTGTATCCAGCATTTTGTTAATAATCGGTTTTAGCTTTTCTTTTGTTATTCCAAATACAGATATACCAAACTGTGCATTTTTTAAAAGTTCATTTATTTGGCTTACTTCGGGCAAATTTTTAAAATCTTCACCCAAAAAATCAGGAAGAAAGTGTACTACTTTAGCTTCGGCATATAAATTGGGTATGCCTTGATGATACATATCATCGCATCGCCAGCAATGAGGGAGGTTAGAGCCAACTAATAAAATATCCCCACTCTTAAAGCTGCATCCATGGTTACCGATAAACTGGCGTCCATGTCCTTTGGTTATATAAACCAATTCAATTTCCTTGTGATAATGGCGCCTGTTTAAAAAGTAAGGAACATGATCATGCCTTACACTAAATGATTGATTCGGAGCTTTAGGAACTAAAAGTAATTTGGATTTCATATGCAAGCATTTTGGAAATTACAACCTATTTAATAATAACGATATTCCTTAATAGATAATTTATATTTAGGGAATGGTACATCCATTTTTTTGATAAAATTGCACCTGAATTGTTTTAGACTCTATCTCTTTTGTTCTTGGTAATGTAACAATAACACTCCCATTGAGTGCATATTTTTCTAACTTTTCAGGCTTAAGTCGGCACTTGCAGTGGTGATAAAAAGCGGGTCCAAATCTTCACCTCAAAAACGCAACTGGTAACATTTGGACCTGGCAATACAATTAAATCCATTAATTCGCCATTTACAGGATTCCATCTCCTTACACAAAAGCTACCTCTTTAGGTACACCAAACCGTTAAACTTTATCGTTTTTTGTATACAAATATATTGGTTTTTAGTATCCAAAATAACTTTAAGGTGAATTTTCTTAAATTGAACCCGTAAAGCAATAGCGAAAAAATTACATTTGAAAATAAGCATGTATTAATTCAGTAGCTGCCAGAGCTATAGTAATAAATAGCCTACCTATTCCCTAAAGAATGATCTGTTTTATCAATAATCGATTTGACCGAAGAAATTCTTTTGGAAGCTGGCAAGTCGCTTAAATCTGTTGGCGAATTTATTTCTCCATACTGTGCAGATGTATCTAAGAAAAAATTGAGTAAATAAGGTGATTGCAAAAGTATAAGGTATTCAAATCAATTGATATATTAATCAATTCCGCAGGAATTGCGCCGAGACTTCTTTTAGCTATTGAAGCCAGATTTTGCAATAGATAAGATAAAGACATTTGTCTGGAAAATCCACGCAAATTGACCCCCTCCCGCCAAAACAAACTAACCCCCCTCGGCCATTTCAAATTGACCCCCTGATACCGGCTTAAACTGACCCC
>JAYWII010000061.1:0-3377 GCA_043788995.1 Chitinophagaceae bacterium
TTATTCGCTTACTGTAACAGATACGCTGTTGGTTGCGGTTACAAAAAATATTACACTTACACAGCCAACGGCTGTTACAGCTACAGCCGTACCAGGTACAATTATTTCTCCGGCAACTACTACCAATGTTGTAGTGAGTGCCACCGGTGGCGTACCGCCTTACATAAACACCGGCACTAAAACTGGTAACATTGGTAGCAATACCTACACGGTTACAGATGCTAACGGATGTACCGGATCAGCAACCATTATACTCAGCCAGATACCGGCACCATCATTTACCACCACGCTAACGGTAACGAATGTTTATTGTTTTGGAAATAGCAACGGCGCAATTACTTCATCTGTTTCAGGAGCAGCAGCTCCGGTAACTTATGCATGGACAGGCCCATCTGGCTATACCTCCACCGCCCAAAATATTTCGGGCAGGGCAATTGGAAATTATCAACTGATCACTACAGATAATGCCAGTGTAAAAGATACCAGCTTTGCAACTATTATACAACCACCGGCGCTGGTAGCCACGGCCACCAGTGGCACCATCAGCACTGCAGGCGGTACCACCACGGTAACGGTTACATCCATTGGCGGTACAGGTAGCACTACCGGCACCGACACTTTTACCGTGTCTGCAGGTACTTATAATTATACGGTAACAGATGCCAACAACTGTACCAGTGTGGCTACTATAACGGTTGCTGCGTATGTAGATACCAGGCCACGGGGTAAGAAGATTAAAATTCGTTTTCAATAACAATCAAACCACTAAAAAAAATATCATGAAGCAGATTTTAAAAAATTGGAAAACAACCAGCGCCGGCGTGATCAGCGTTATCACCGGCATCGTCATTTTAATAAATGACCAATCTCAGGTAATACAATCCTCAACAGCTATCCTTGCAGGCATCGGTTTAATCTTCGCTGCAGATACCGGCGTTAAGCAAGATGCGTAATTAGTAATCATCAAATAAATTTAAAGTCATGTCTCTAAAATCATTCATGCGTAAAATTGGAAACTTCTTTTCGAAGCTTTTTAAAGGCTTGTTGCCTGAATTAAAAAAAGCTGTGCACATCGGTGTTACAATCACCGATGCTATAAAAAATTATGATACTGCACACCCGGAGATTGCAGACATTATTACAAAGCTGATACCAGGTGATCTGGATGATAAGATCAAAGATACCCTGAGGGAAAAACTTCCGGTAGTACTCACAGAACTTCGCCTGGTAGATGCAACCTTAGGGTTAACGGATCCAAATGAAATTGTAGCTGCTGCAGTAAAAACAATACAGCAGCTCTCAGGAGACTACAGGAGCGCCTTTCTTAACAGCTTGAGTATACTCATTGCACAGGTGGCCGCTGATGGTAATTTTAACTGGGATGATGCAGCATACTTAATGAAATGGTACTACGATAATAAAAATATTGCAGAGGTAGATACCACAGTATAACGATTTAAGATTTTCTCATAAGCAGTTAGTTTTGGTATTGAGGCCCGGTGTTTCCACACCGGGCATTTTTAAACTTTTTTAGCATGGACCTTTATCTGGATGGCGAATGGTTTATTGGCGGTGAGATCTTCCTGTTAGGATGGAGCCGGAATACAAAAGTGTTTGGCCAGCTCTATGAAGATACCTTAACGGAAGAACGCTTCCAGGAGCTGCTGGATGATACCGATGGCATCATTTATTTTTATGGACCTGATATCGGCGTAATAGAAAAACATTTTGATATCGATATCCGGAGCAATCATCACTGCGTAAACCTGCTGAAAGTTTTTAAAGACAATCTGCCAGGCATGAAAAACTACAAGCTGGCCACCATAGAAAAACATTACCACCTGCAGCGCAACCGGCTGGAATATAAAGCCAACATCTTTTCCATCTTCCGGGATTGGCGGAAACCACAAGTTCGCAGCCTGGTACTGCAGTATAACCGGGAAGATGTAATTAACCTGGCACGGCTGAAAAATATCATCTTCGCTCAGTTCGATATCGAGAAAGAATATTTACTGCAGGTGAAGCTGGCAGGTACCACAGAAATAATAAAAGGTTATGCCTACCTGTTACCCTGCGATATCTACCGGGGAAAAAGTTTTGGTAAATACAAAGATGGTACCCCCGGAGAGGATCCAAACATTACCGCTCAGCTGGTGATCAAAGCAAAGTTCTTTGATGACAAAATAAGTCTGTACCGGATGACGGTTTTAATGCATGATATCATAAAAGATAAAAGCTATGATATCATCACTTGTGTAAATAACCGGGACAGTGTTTTTCATTTAGCAAAAGCGCTGGCCATGGGAATTGCTTCCAGGAAGAAGATCCCGTTTAAAGAAGTATTCCGGGATCACAACCAGGTAGCAGAAAATTTTGTAAAAGGAAAGCGTGTGTTAATTATAGATGATGTGATTTATAAAGGTGTTACCATGGGAACAGCATTGAATGCATGCATGAAGCAAAAGCCGCTGCTGATGCACTTTTTAGCGTTTGGGAAAAGTCAGCGGTTTGCTTATTAAAATTCATTTAATGATAGAATAACGCATCCTTTCTTTACAGTTTTATAGTTTGTTCCAAACTCTGAAAATTCATTGTTAAACCTAATGTCACTACTTGTAAATAATTCTCTTTTCTCCACATGGTTTATTATATAGCATTCTCCACATTCATCACTACCTAAGTCTTTAAATGTAACTATTGCATCTGCAGGTTGTTGTTGTAGTTTTTCTATTAATTCGTTTACTGTCATAATCAAATTTAGTATTTTTGCGTATTAATATTTCACCATGGCACGGATAGCAGGATTTAAAACAATCAAAAACAGCAGCGGAAAAGTAACGCATGTTACGCTTAGCATGCGGCATCATGCTGCATTGCTGCAAAATATGCTGGACCTGGCAGACATGGAAAAATCCCGTAAAGGTGATACCGTAGATTGGAACGACGCAAAAAAAGTGATCAATAAAAAACACCGGCTACGGAATTAAATGTACACCGTTCGCATTGAGAAGCAGGCACTCAAATACATCAATAAATTAGACCGGCCAACAGCAAGAAGAATCCGTGATGCCATTGATTCCATTGCGGAAGATCCTAAAGTTGGTAAGCCATTATCAGAGCATGGAAGCGAACGCAGTTATCGTGTAGGCGGTTACCGCATTTTATATGATGTATACGACAATGAACTGATTGTTGTAATAGTAAAAGTGAATCCCCGGGGACAGGTTTACGATAATTAATTTTTTGTTTCCAGCACCAGTACAATAATTTTTCTTCAGTGGCGACGCTCCATTCCTCCTTATATCATTGGTCATCATTTCCCACACAATAGGATTGCACAAGAGTTTGACCGGGCAAAGCTTTGCAGGCAAAACCAT
>JAYWII010000062.1:0-123149 GCA_043788995.1 Chitinophagaceae bacterium
CGATGGTATTTTTCACAATCTAACTTATAGAATGATAAAACATAAACCAGTTTTTATAACATAATTAAAATGGAGTAGCTAAAAGACTACTTCGATCAATGAATTTGCGTCTGAGTTAAAGGCATTAAAAAACCCTTCAATTGTTGATTGAAGGGTTTTAATATTTTTATACTTTTAAAGTTTTATTATTTCTTTCTTGTATTCTGCCTGCGCTTACCGAAGATATTACCTTCTTTAAAGCCCGGACCTTCAGGAGAACCCATATAGGTTTGAGCACATCTGAAACCAATGGTGCTTGAAGACTGATCTTCTTCCAGGAACCTGCGGGCACCAGGAGAAAGCCAGTAAGCCCTGTCATTCCAGCTACCACCTTTAAATACTTTAGAGTTATCGCTGATTAAAGTTGTTACTCCATATTGGTAAGTAGCCTGGCTTGCGGAATCACCATCTAAGTGATTTAAAGCATAATTATGCTGATAATTACGACGGCTTTTTGTTTCTTCATCGTTTACGTCTGTTTTCTTCAGACGACCTAATGAATCTCTTTCATATTCACCAGAACCATTTTTGTAATATTTCTGAAACTTATTACCACGGAAGTAGTTAAAATCTTCACCATCTGCAGTGGTTAAAGGCCTGTAAGTATCCTGCACCCATTCAGAAACGTTACCACTCATATTATATAAACCAAATGAGTTGGGATAGAATGATTTTACATTACCAGGTATAGCAGAACGGTCATTCAAACCACCGGCAACACCCATGTTATCACCACTTCCACGCTTAAAGTTAGCAAGAAACTTACCCTGCCAATTGCCCCTGCGGTTATCACGTATACCGTTAGGGTTTTTGCTCCAGGAATATATTTGTTGGTTTGAGATTAACTCTTCGCCGCTTCCGCTTTCTTTTTTCCTTGGGCTTGGGTTTTGGTCGTATAAGCCATAAGCCGCATATTCCCATTCAGCCTCAGTAGGCAGGCGGTAACCCATATTCAGGATACCATCTTCCATCTTCACATTTGACCTTGGCTTGCCACTCACATCTTTAAATTCTGATTTCTTTGGCTTACTTCTTCCTTTGATAAATTCAGGGTTCAATAAATAAGATTCAGTATTAAAAGATCCTTCAGCACCACCGCCTTTCATTTCTTTTTTTGCAAAATCCTTTTTAAGATACCCTTTTTCTATCAGGTTCAGTTCATTCACCCTGTCGGTTCTCCAGGCACAAAAATCATGAGCCTGCTGCCAGCTAACACCTACTACAGGATAAAAATTATAAGCAGGATAACGGAAATAGTATTCTACGTATGGTTCATTGTAAGCCAGCTCTTCCCTCCAGCACAAAGTGTCGGGTAATGCTTTTCTCAGAATAGCCGTATCGCCACTGAAAGTATTTTCCAGCCAGTAGATATATTCACGGTAATGAACGTTGGCTACTTCAGTTTCATCAATGAAAAAGGAGGGCACCGTAACACGGCGGGGAACATTGTTCCAGTCTCCCATAACATCTTCGTCTTTTGCACCCATCACAAAAGTACCGCCCTGTATAAATTGTAAACCTGGGCCGGCTTTTGGATATTTCATTTTATTAACATGGTAGTTACCCATGTTCTTGTCATCATAATTCCATCCCGTTACTGAGGATTTTCCGCTTTTACCGGACTTGCCACCACTTTTACAGGAGGCGATGGAGAAGGTTACTGCTGTTAGGAGTACCAGATTTTTTAAAGAAAGTATTTTTTGCATGTGCGTTCGTTTTGCAAAGTTTTAAACGAAAGGTTTTCTTTTATATTGTGTGGAGTTACACGGTTGCGAATATAATTACTTTAGCCGATAATGATAATATTAACGTAATTCTATTTGTAAAATTGGCGAAAGCTTAGCATTTTTTATGGGACCCGGTAATATTCCTGCACCAGGTTAAAGCAATAATTTAGCCAATCTTTATTTCTTCAATCTTTTATTCATCTGTATCCGTATATAGTTATTATATACTAACCAATTTTTCAAAAGTGATGATTCCCTCCAGTGGCTAAGTGCAATAACCGGCAGTAAGTTTCGTTATTTAAAACAGGAATAACACTTTAAATTACCGGCAAAGGCTGGTGTTTTAGTAAATTTATTAAGTGCTGCAGAATAAGTTTAAAAAATGGCACGTACTGATTTGTATTTTTAACCAGATGATTTGTGTATTGTTGGAGTTTTAAACAAAACCCTTATTTTTACACCTTAACTCTAAAGAAAAATTGTTCCCTTATCGACCCAAGTCTACCTAATCAAGACGAAAAAAGCAATGAAAAAAGTTTCAATTAAACTGTCTGTACTGGCATTGGTACTGGTAAGTTTTTGTAGTATAGTAAATGGACAGTCCTCGGCCAATACCATTAATGTTGTAACCTCAGCTGTTCCTTTCTTAAGAATTTCGCCTGATGCCCGTAGTGGTGGTATGGGAGATGTTGGTGTTGCAACTACACCCGACGCCAACTCAGCCTTTTGGAATCTGGCAAAATATCCTTTTAATACAATACCCGGAGGGGTTTCCTTTACTTATACTCCATGGCTGAAAGATCTTGGTTTGAATGATGTATATCTCATATCAGGCGCAGGATATTATAAATTGAGTGATGAGGAGGCTATTTCCGGCTCTTTAAGATATTTCAGTTTAGGTAATATCCAGTTTACAGATAATTTCGGAAATGAATTAACTTCTTATCGCCCTCGTGAGTTTTCAATTGATGCCGGGTATTCCCGGAAGCTCTCTGAAAAATTGTCTTTGGGTATTGCTTTAAGATTTATCAATTCTAATCTTGCTAACGGTACTATTAATAATGTAGCTTATAAAGCAGGTACAGCTGTGGCTGCTGACCTCACTTTATTTCACTCCAATCTTAAAGCAGATGGTTCAGGATTGAATTATGGCATTGCTTTAACCAACCTGGGTTCAAAAATTTCTTACACCAGTGATGCAACACAGAAAGATTATATCCCTGCTAATTTAGGATTGGGTGTGGCATATACTTCAGCAATTGACGAGAGCAATAAAATTACTTTTGCTTTAGACCTTCATAAATTATTAGTACCCACTCCTCCAGCATTGTTTGATAGTGCAGGTTTGATTGAATACCGCAGCCAGGGTGTTGTAGGCAGTTGGTTCAAGTCTTTTGGTGATGCACCTGGAGGATTTTCTGAAGAGGTCAAAGAAGTACAGGCATCTATAGGAGCAGAATACTGGTATAATAACCAGTTTGCTTTGAGGGCAGGTTATTTTTATGAAAATCCTATCAAAGGAAACAGGAAATACTGGACAATGGGCGCAGGCTTGAAGTATAATAATTTTGGTTTGAATTTCTCTTACCTGCTGCCATCTGGCAGCGGTGTTAACAGGAACCCATTATCCAATACGCTCCGCTTTAGTCTTTTCTTTGATTTTGATGGCAGCGGTGGCGCAACAGCAACGCCAGATACAAAAAATTAATACCCATCTTTTTTATATAAAGCGTCTCATTGCAGAGGCGCTTTTTTATTTCCTGCCCTATTTTTGTTCAATAATAAAATAAATTTTAATGAATCTGAGAATTGGTTTTGGAATAGATTTTCATCAGTTGGTGGAAGAAAGGGAATTTTGGCTGGGAGGTGTAAAGATCCCTCACAGCAAAGGTGCTTTAGGCCACAGCGATGCCGATGTTTTGCTGCATGCAATATGTGACGCCATGCTTGGAGCAGCATGTCTTGGTGATATTGGAGTACACTTCCCTGACACGGATGCATCGCTGAAAAACATTGATAGTAAAATTTTACTAAAGAAGAGTTTAGAACTGATACAAAAAGAAGGTTACTCAATAGTGAATATTGACAGTACGCTTTGCCTGCAGGCACCAAAAATAAAAGATTACGTACCCCAAATGCAGGCAGTAATTGCCGGTATACTTTCTATTGAGGTAAATGCCGTTTCCATTAAAGCCACCACCACAGAAAAAATGGGTTTTGTAGGCAGGGAAGAGGGCTTGGTTGCGTATGCCACCATACTGCTGCATAAGAAAACCAGCAATTAGTTAAATTAAATTTTGCTGTACTATTTTTTAACTACATCGTTACCTTTGCGGCCATGCAGCATATTGCAATCAATATTGTAAACAAATCCAATAACGAATTACCAGCCTACGCCACAGCAGGTTCTGCCGGAATGGACATCAGGGCCAATTTAGAACAGCCGGTTTTACTGCAACCGCTGGAACGTAAATTAATTTCCACTGGCTTGTTTATAGAATTACCCACTGGCTTTGAGGCACAAATTAGACCAAGGAGTGGATTGGCAATCAAGCAGGGCATTACCTGTTTAAATACACCTGGTACAGTAGACAGTGATTACCGCGGAGAAATAAAAGTGATACTGATCAATCTTAGCAATGAACCTCAGTTACTGCAGCATGGAGACCGCATTGCACAAATGATTATCAGCTCAGTGGTAACAGCGGAGCTAAAGTTGGTTGAAATTTTGAATGACACTTTAAGAGGTGACGGGGGCTTTGGACATACAGGAAAAAAATAAAAATGAACTTTTAGATGATAAAGTCAGTAATAAAATTAGTGGATAGTGTAAAGTTTTTAATTATTGTGATGGTGCTGACTGGTTTTCTGGACAGTTGTAAATCAACAAAAAAAATTCAGGCCGCAATTTCAAAAAAAGATTCAACGTCGGTACTCATCACCAACCAGAGCGCATTGGACTCTTTAGCAATGATTAATAACCTGGTAGCTGAAATCCATTCCAGGCACATGGATTTTAAAACCTTCTCAGCCAAAATAAAAGTAGAATACGAAGACAATAAGAGTAAGCAGTCCATTACAGCATATGTCCGCATGATTAAAGACAGTACCATTTGGGTATTAGGAATTGCCACCGTCTTTAATATAGAAGCATTCAGGGCATTGATAACCAAGGACAGTGTATTTGTTATTGATAAGATAAATAAGGAGGTGCTTTTCAGGTCCATTGATTACCTGCAGGAAGTTTCTGAAATTCCTTTTGATTTTAAAACATTGCAGGACCTCCTGGTTGGTAATCCTATCTTTTTTAATGACAGTATTGTTTCGTACAAAGAGACAGAGTCTAAAATTTTGCTGGCCACCATTGGAGAGAAATTTAAGCATCTGCTAACACTTACAAAACCTGGCAGGGAACTAACTCATAGTAAACTAGATGATTTAAATATCAGCCGAAACCGAACTGCAGATATTACTTACGGAGAATTTGAAAATAAGAACAATATCAATTTCTCCACATACCGGGAAATAACCGTATCAGAAAAAAATAAGTTAGATATCCAGATGAACTATAAGCAGTATGAGTTTAACAAAGATTTACAGATCAATTTTACCATACCTAAAAATTACAAACGACGGTAATCGTTATTTTTATACCTGCTGAAATACTTCATCAATTCAATACCTAAAAAAATAAGCTGGAAAAAAATTTACTTTATTATTTTTCGCCTAACTCCATAAATTCAGCGCATGAACAGACTCATTTTCACCATTGTTTTTTTGATGTTAACGGTATTGGTAAATGCCCAGGCTCCTTTTTCTAAGGAACAGCAGGAACTGGAAAAGCAACGGCAGGAATTGAAAAAAGAACTGGAGCAGGTGCAGGAATTGCTGAGCAAGAATAAACAAACCACCAAAGAAAATCTCAGTACACTGGCACATATTAACCGGAAGCTGAATATACAAGAAAGCGTTATTGACAATATCAACAGGGAGATCAACCTGATGGATAATAATATTTACCGCTCCCAGAGAGATGTAAATAAACTGCAGCTGCTGCTGGATACGTTGAAACAGGAGTATGAAAGGAGTATGGTTTACGCTTATAAAAATAGGAGTAATTCAGATTTCCTGAATTTTATTTTTTCCTCTTCCAGTTTTAATGATGCTATAAAGCGTATCACTTATTTAAAAAGTTACCGCAACTTTAGGGAAATGCAGGGCGATAATATTTTACGTACACAAGCGCTGCTAAAAAGCAGAATTGATGAGTTAAGTAACAATAAGCAAAAAAAGGGTGTGGTGTTGAAGGTGCAAAGTAAAGAGGTGGATGCATTGCAATCTCAGCAAGAAGAAAAAAAACAAATAGTTAATAAGCTAAAGGCACAGGGGAAAGAATTGAACAACCAGATTGCTGCCAAGAAAAAGCAGATGCAGAAGGTGAATAATGCCATTACTGCGGCAATTAAAAGAGCTATTAAAGAAGCAAATGATGCGGCAGTAGCAAAGGCAAAAGAAGAACGAAGAAAAAAGGAAGCTGAAACGGCTACTTCAAAAACTACTACAACAGCTACAATCAATACAAAAACTACTGCAACAGCAAAAGTGGATAAGGTAAAGCCACCTGCAACAAAACAGGCCAGCATATTGCTCGCCACAGAAGCTGATGTTACATTAAATGCTGGCTTCGAACGCAACAGGGGGAATTTACCCTGGCCTATAAGTAGTGGTTATACCATATTACATTTTGGTACAAATGTGCTTCCCAATGGAGTTACAATAAACAGCCAGGGAATTTCAATTGGCTGTGATATTGGCACATCAGTAAAAGCTATATTTGATGGAGAAGTGATGTTAGTGAACAGTTATGATGACGTACAGATGGTGGTGATAAAACACGGTAAATATTTCACTGGTTACAGTAATATTAATGGTGTTTCTGTTTCAAAAGGCCAGTCTGTAAAAGTAGGACAGGTGATTGGCAGAGCTGCTGCTAATTTAGATGGTGTTGGTGCAGTTGATCTGCAGATCAGCAATGAACAAGCGGAAATGAATCCGGAAGCCTGGTTAAAGCGCCGCTGATGCAAAGATCAGTTGCTGGTATAATTTTTCGTATTGTGGTACAATATTGTTGATGTCGAACTTTTTTGCCTGTGCCAGTGCATTCGCTTTAAAACGGTCATGCGTTTCTTTATCTTTTAATATCTCCAGTGCATTTTTGCACATATCATTTACATCTCCTACATTACTCATGTAGCCGGTGTTCCCATTAATATTTATCTCTGGTAATCCACCCGCATTAGTAGATATTACCGGAACTTCGGCAGCCATTGCTTCCAGTGCTGCTAATCCAAAACTTTCATATTCGCTGGTCAGTAAAAACAAATCCGCCAACGGTAATATATCTTCCATTTGCTCCTGCTTGCCTAAAAACTTAATATTGCTTGCACTCACACAATCCCTGCAGATAGATTCAGCAAAAGGTCTTTCCGGTCCATCACCCAGTAATAATAATTTGGATGGCATCTGGTCATTGATCAGTAAAAATGTATTGATCACATCTTCCACCCTTTTTACTTTTCTAAAGTTAGATGCATGCACAATGATCTTTTCTCCATGGGGGGCAATCAGTTTTTTAAAAGCATCTACCGGCTTTTTATTAAAGCGCTTTACATCCACAAAATTGTAGATCACTTCTATGTCCTTCTTAACATCGAAATTTTTATAAGTCTCTTCTTTTAAGTTGTGTGAAACTGCCGTGAGAATATCACTTTCATTCATTGAAAAAGTAACTACTGGCTTATAAGTTTTATCTCTCCCCACCAATGTAATGTCAGTGCCATGCAGTGTGGTGATGACAGGAACGTATCTACCTTCTTTGGCCAAAATCTGTTTTGCCATGTATGCAGCGGATGCATGAGGAATAGCATAATGTACATGCATCAGTTCGATATCATTATTGATGATTACATCCACCATGGTACTGGCAAGTGCTGTTTCGTAAGGAGGAAAATCAAATAACGGGTAAGTAGTTACCCTTACTTCATGATAAAAAATATTAGCATGAAAACCAGATAACCTTACAGGCTGTTGGTAAGTAATAAAATGAATGTTGTGGCCTTTATCCGCCAGCACTTTTCCTAACTCTGTAGCCAGCACACCGCTACCGCCAAACGTAGGGTAGCAAACAATTGCAATATTCATAAAGAAGCTTTATTTTTTTTGAGTGGATGCAAGTTAGTGATAATATGTTCTGGCAGTCTGCCGTTCATACAAACTTAAAATCACAATAACATCCTTATACTTTTATTAACAACAAATTTCCGGGGAAGTTCTTAATGATGGGTATCGATAGCCGGAAAATTATATCCCCAGCACATCGTTCATACTGTAAATTCCTTTTTTACCATTTAAAAATTCTGCAGCCAGTACTGCACCGGTGGCAAAGCCTTTACGGTTATGGGCTGTATGAATGATCTCAATATCATCAATGGCAGAAGAATATTTTATTTTATGAGTGCCGGGAGCCGGGTCAATGCGTTCACTGATGATGGGAATTTCCTCCTGATTAAAATCAATATGGTTTACCCATGATTTTTTCCGGCCCAGGTTTTCAATGATCTGCTCTGCCAGTGTAATAGCGGTTCCGCTGGGGGCATCTTTTTTTTCTGTGTGATGAATTTCTTCCATACTCACTTCATAATCTTTATGTTTATTCATCAGCAAAGCCAGCTGTTTGTTGATCTCAAAAAAGATATTTACACCTACACTAAAGTTGCTGGCGTATAACAGTGTGCCATTTTGTTCAATGCAATGTTGCTTTACTGCTTCCCAGTCCTGAAGCCAGCCGGTACTGCCAGATACTACCGGCACACCGGCATCAAGACACTTAATGATATTTTCCTTTGCACTATGAGGCCCGGTAAATTCTATTACTGCATCCACAGCCTGTAAATTTTCTTTAGTAAAATCCTGCTGGTTGCTGACGTCTATTTTGAGTGGGATGGAATGTCCTCTTTCAAGCGCAATTGCTTCAATGGCTTTACCCATTTTTCCATAACCGATCAGTGCAATTTTCATGTTGTAAAATTTGAGTGCAATATTAAGACTTATCATTTAGAATGTCATCCCGACGAAGGAGGGGGCTGTTTGGCTTTATACCAATGTTCGGCAGATCCCTCCTTCGTCGGGATGGCAGACCATTATTTACTGGAATTTCTTTTACCAATATTCAGCACCAGGCTGATGCCGGTGGTGTTTGCCAAGGGGCTGTAGCCTGGCTTTATATCTAAGCTGAGTTCATCATTTACATCAAATGCTTTCAGGTGGGCATCTACGGTAGCATCCACCACATTCAACCCCCAGAAAAGTATAAAGAAAAGTACAGCATAATCTACATTCTGCCGGAAACTGTTGCGTAAACTCCTGACGCCATTGGCACTGATGCTACTGAACCTAGGGTCTATGGGTTGACTGCTATCGGCAATTGTATCAGTTTTGTATATGTAAGTCAGTTTTAATTCCCGGTATGTTTTTACATTGTAAAAATATACAACAGCAGTAGTGCCCAGTGCACCATACACTAAAGGCAATTTCCAATATTTTTTATTGTAGATCTGTCCCCAGCCAGGAACTACAGCAGAGCGAAAGGTGGCTTTATGGGGATCAAATGAATTGGCTTTTTTCTTATTAGTTGTATCAGCAGCTTTTTGTACAGGAATACTGTCAGCATTTTTTCTCTCTGTCAACTGAGCCATGGAGAAATGGACAGGTAACAGGAATAAGATCACATAGAAAATGTAGCGTATCCTTTTCATCAACTTACTTTCACATTCAGTTTATCCAGCAGCCCATTCAGCTCTTCCAATGAATAATATTCAAATGTAACTGAGCCATGTCCTTTTTTGTTATGCTGCATTTTTACCTTGGTGTTGAACTGGGATGCTAAATTATCTTCTATCTTTTTGAATGATGGCGGAAGCTGGGCTTTTACAGATTTTTTAACAGCCCCGTCACCGGTGTACATCCTTCTTACAAGGTCTTCTGTCTGTCTTACCGAAAGGCCTTTGTTTTTTATTTCAGAAAAAATAAACAGTTGCTTATCCACCACATCCACATTTACCAATGCTCTTGCATGCCCCATGGAAATTACACCGGTTCTTACAGCCACCTGTATATCCGGCGGTAATTTCAGTAAACGGATATAATTGGTAACAGTACTTCTTTCTTTCCCCATTCGTTCTGCCACCTGTTCCTGTGTGTAATCCAGTTCATCCATCAGGCGCTTGTAACTAAGGGCAATTTCTATGGCGTTAAGATCTTCTCTTTGTAAGTTTTCCAATAAAGCCAGTTCCAGCAGTTCGGTATCATTTGCCTGGCGTAAATAAACCGGTACATCTTTCAGTCCTGCTATTTTTGAAGCCCTGAACCTTCTCTCACCTGCAATCAGCCTGTATTTTCCGTTGGGTAGTTTACTTACGGTAAGTGGTTGAATAATGTCGTGCAGTTTGATAGATGCCGCCAGTTCACTTAATGCTGTTTCATCAAAATCTCTTCTTGGCTGTTTTGGGTTGATCTCAATCTGATCCAGCGGTACCCTTGCAGAGGCAGTGGTTCTTTCCACTATTTCACTTTTTAAAGAACCGGCAGTGCTTTTTAGATCTGCATCTATATTCTGCAACAGGCTTCTGATACCTTTGCCCAGTGCATCTTTTTTATTTGGAGCGGTCATAATGTTAATGTGCAAATGTGCCAATTTGCAAATGTGCAAACGGGCCTGTTGTAATGCTAAATTTTTATAAAATAATGGTTCTGTATTTTTATCAATTTGTCAAAGTCCATATTAGGAGAATTTCTGATTTGCAAATTTTCACATCTGCAAAATTTGCATATTAGCCAATTATCTTATCCTCCTGCTTCATCTTCGTCATATTATTTTTCTGCAGAATCTCTTTTGCAAGGTTCAGGTAATTGATAGCGCCCTTACTGTCTGCGTCGTACAGTATTACGGGTTTACCAAAACTGGGAGCTTCACTCAGCCGGGTGTTCCGGTGTATCATGCTGTTAAACACCAGTTCCTCAAAATGTCTTCTTACTTCAGCCACCACCTGGTTGCACAGGCGCAGGCGGCCATCATACATCGTCATTAAAATTCCTTCTATCTGCAGCTCCTTATTTAATCGTGTTTGTACAATTTTGATGGTGTTTAATAATTTACCCAATCCTTCCAGTGCAAAAAATTCTGTCTGTACCGGTATCGCCACACTGTCAGAAGCCACCAGCGCATTTACTGTTATTAAGCCAAGGGAAGGGGAGCAGTCGATGATGATAAAATCATATTCATCTGCGATGGGTTCTAAAATTTTCTTCAGCACATTTTCCCTGTTGGGATAATTGATCATTTCTATTTCGGCACCCACCAGATCAATATGGGATGGGATCAGATCAAGGTAGGGGACGTCTGTTTTTAGCAATACATCTTTTGCATTGGTTTCATTTACCATGCAGTCGTACAAACTTTGCGTTACATTGTGCAGATCGAAACCAACACCGGTGGTGCTGTTAGCCTGGGGATCAGCATCTACCAGCAGCGTTTTATATTCTAACACTGCCAGGCTCGCTGCCAGGTTAATAGCAGTTGTTGTTTTCCCCACTCCACCTTTCTGATTAGCTATCCCAATTATTCTTGCCATGTTATTTTATACTTTGCTGCATATTATGCTGCAGCCTTCAATGATTATATTTTGTGAGTGGTCGGTTGTGAGTTGTGAGTATGGTCCGCACAGTCTAAAGTAATGTATTTACTCACTGTTGACCACTCATCACTTCAATATTATTTTTAGTGTTGTAATTTCCCCTGATAAGGCCGCCAAAGTTACTGTTTGCATCTCAACTTATCAGCATTTTAAAATACAGTTATCAAACAAATTGTATGTCAACATGGCAAATTTAACCATTCGGCATAAAAATGGGAACAATCCGTCTTCTGGCTTGTATTAGCAAAGCATCAAATTAAACAATTGGAAATTAATGTATACCATCATATCGGGAACCAACAGGGAGGGAAGCAATACGCTGAAAGTGGCAAAAGAATACCAGCATTTTTTAAAAAATAAAGGGATCGATGCCGGGATTCTTTCATTGGAAAATATCAATTTGCTATCAAGAGATGTTGAATTTCACCGGATTGAAAATGAGATAATTAAACCCACTACACACTTTTTATTTATTGCCCCGGAGTACAATGGGAGTTTCCCTGGCGTATTAAAAATGCTGTTTGATAATTCCAGTTCTCATTCCATCTGGTGGAACAAAAAAGCATTGCTGGCTGGTGTATCCACAGGCAGGGCTGGTAATTTAAGAGGGATGGAGCACCTGGCGGGAGTTTTAAATTATCTGAGGGTTACAGTTTATCCTAACCTGTTGCCCATTTCAATTGTAAATAAACTGATGGATGAAAACGGCAAGTTTACAGATACGGCGAGTATCGATGTGATCAATAAACAGCTGGATGAATTTATCAAGTGGGGGATTTAATGCAGTTACCGCTGAAACAATTCATTAACACTGCAATCTTTCAAAAGATTTATCTTCATATTTTAAAGAAAATTAATCACCATCATTTATGCGTACACCACTTAATGCCTTTATTTTTATAGCCATCCTCCTCATAATAGATGTATATATTTTCCAGGCAGTAAAAGCAGTTAGTGTATCCGCTTCACCCAAATCCAGAACCATCATTTATAATGTCTATTGGATTATTACTGCATTGGTAGCACTTGGCTTTTTAATGTTTTCTATGACGAGGGACGAGAATACCCCTAAAATATTTCGTACTTATTTATTTGCCATCATGATAGGTATATTTCTGTCAAAGCTGACTACTGTTTTCTTTTTGCTGATAGATGATATTCGCCGGGGCATTCAATGGGTAGTGATAAAAATATTTTACAGTACAAGACAAGTTGATACAGAGAGTACAGAAAGCATCAGCAGATCTGCTTTTTTAAGCTGGCTGGGTTTGGTGGCGGGAGGGGGCTTGTTCGGCAGCCTGATATACGGTTTTGGAAACAAATATAAATACGAAGTAAAAAATGTGAAGCTGTCATTTGATAATCTTCCTGCTGGTTTTAAAGGGTTGAAAATTTTGCACATCAGTGATATTCATTGCGGCAGTTTTACAGATGCAAATGCTGTAATGCATGGTATTGAAAAAATAAATAACCAACAGGCAGACATCATCCTGTTTACCGGCGATCTGGTAAATAATATGGCTATTGAAATGGATCCTTACAAAGAAATGTTTAGTAAGCTGAAAGCCCCAATGGGAGTTTATTCCACTTTGGGTAATCATGATTATGGTGATTATGTAAAATGGCCACAGGATGGTATTACGAAAGAACAAAACTTAGAAAATTTAAAAAAGGTTCATGCAGATATGGGCTGGCGGTTACTGATGAATGAACACGTAGTACTGGAAAAAGATGGTGACCAGATAGCATTACTGGGTATTGAAAACTGGGGAGCTAAAGCAAGGTTCCCTAAGCATGGAAAACTTGATTTGGCCCACCAGGGTACCGAAAAATATCCTTTTAAAATATTATTGAGTCATGATCCCAGCCATTGGGATGCCCAGGTGTTGCCAGGCTATCCAGCCATTGACCTGATGCTGAGTGGCCATACGCATGGGATGCAGTTTGGTGTGGATATACCAGGTTTTAAATGGAGCCCGGTGCAATACATGTACAAACAGTGGGGCGGAGCCTATGCAAATGAAAAACAACAACTGTATGTAAACCGTGGTTTTGGTTTTATTGGCTACCCGGGCAGGGTAGGTATTTTGCCGGAGATTACTTTGATAGAACTGGCGTAAGGGTATAATTCTTTGAATAAAAATTATTGTCTTCTTACTTTTTCAATGACGGATTATTGGCCATGTTATAATCTGTGATTCATTAAAACTTTAATGAATCAGTATCTTTACCCAATGTATTTTTCCGACATAATAAATGCGGCGATCAGTAAAGACAGCGACCGGCCATTGATGCAAAAAGAATTGTATGCCGTAAGCGATCTATTACAGCAATACCTTGAAAAATACAGAAGAGATATTGTACTCCCCATTAATTATGCAGAGCTTTTTTATTACAGCCACACCAACTCCATTAAGGATGCCAATGGAAAGCCCACACATTGGGAAAATGTAGTGTATGATAAAGCATTGCTGAGTGAATTGAAACCCAAACTGCTGACTGTATTTGCGCTGTTGAATAAACAGGAAAATATCCCGGCTGAATCCCTGGAAATAAAAGCCATTGATTTTTGCGAATTTGCCAACAGTATGCCTTTTCGCATTACCATCATCAATACACAAAATGACCAGGCTGATTTTTTTTATATCAAGTCTGCAGACGCTTCCCGTATTTACGGACTGGAACTGGAGCAATTGCTTTCTCCCAACCAAAGCAACTTTTTTTATCATCAACAAACATTGGCCGAGGCACATATCGATGGTACACCGGGTGATATTTTTTTACAACAAACAAATCAGTTAACACAGGAAGAACAACTGCTGTTGGCAGAAGAATTTGTTCGGTTCAACGAACGCTGTTTTACAAGATTGCTGGGAGATATGCGGAGCTATAATTTTGTAGTGGTAAAAAATCAACAGCCGCCAGGTGTAAGCTTTCGTATAAAGGCAATTGATTTTGATCAGCAGTGTTATGAGGGCAGAATGAATCTTTATCTGCCACAGTTTTACAAAGAAAATTATGGATATGTGCAAATGACAAACAGTTTGTTAGATAATGAATTGATTGAACAAATACGTTTGTCTGAAAGCAGGTCAATGGCAGCAATGGCAATTAAGAACAGCCGCAGGTTATCAGAATTATTGCAGGTAATGAGTAAAGAGGAGATATCAGAGAACTATAAAATAGTATCGTTAAGAAAAGAATTGGGTACTGTTTTTCATACGCACCGCTACACTAAATGTAAAACAATGGGCTGCATTGTAAAACAACAGTTGAAGCAGATGCTTCACAGGCATTTACAACCTGAATAAATCTTTTATCCAGGTAATTTCTTCTTGCAGCCAATTCCCGTTTAAAATTGTCATGAAAGTGGCATTCTGCAAAGTGTTTCTGTATCTTTGCTGGCTGCTTTGAATAAACCACAAAGCCTAACACATCAAAATAATGGCAAAACAACAAACATTGCATTGTTCTTTCTGCGGCCGTAACAGGGATGAGGTGAAGATTTTAATTGCCGGCCAGGAAGGACATATCTGCGAAAACTGTGTGGAACATGCACAGGAAATAATATCGCAGGAACTAATGATTTATCCTGAATCAAAACAAAATTCCCACGCTAATAGTAAGCTTACAGTTAGAAAACCTATAGAGATAAAAAAATTCCTGGACGAATACGTAATTGGGCAGGATGATGCCAAGAAGATACTGGCAGTGGCGGTTTATAATCATTACAAACGGCTAAACCAGAAAGTGGAAAATGATGTGGAGATTGAAAAGAGCAACATCATTATGGTGGGAGAAACCGGCACTGGTAAAACATTGCTGGCAAGGTCAATAGCCCGTATGCTGAATGTGCCCTTTGCAATAGTAGATGCTACTGTGTTTACAGAAGCTGGTTATGTGGGAGAAGATGTGGAAAGCATGCTTAGCCGTTTATTGCAGGCATGCAATTATGATGTAACTGCAGCAGAAAGAGGAATTGTTTTTATAGATGAAATTGATAAAATAGCCCGTAAAAGTGATAATCCATCCATTACCAGGGATGTAAGCGGAGAAGGAGTGCAGCAGGGTTTATTAAAACTACTGGAAGGTACAGAAGTGCTGGTGCCACCACAGGGAGGCCGTAAACACCCGGAACAAAAATTAGTAAAAGTAAATACACAGAATATCTTATTTATTTGTGGTGGTGCTTTTGATGGCGTGGATAAACTGATTGCCCGCCGTGTAAATACCCACGCTATTGGGTTTAATGTAAACAAGGAACTGCAGGAATTTCAGCAGAAAAATTTATTACAGTTTGTAAATGCAGTGGATCTGAAACATTTTGGTTTAATACCGGAATTACTGGGTCGTTTGCCGGTGATCACTTACCTGAATCCGCTGGATGCACCTACACTCCGCAATATTTTAACTGAACCTAAAAATGCGCTGATAAAACAATTTACCAGGCTGTTTGAGATAGAAGGAATTACACTCAGTTTTGAACCAGCGGTGTATGATTTTATGGTGGAAAAAGCATTGGAATATAAATTGGGTGCAAGAGGATTGAGAAGTATTTGTGAAGGGATTTTGACAGATGCTATGTATGAATTACCATCTCAAAAAGTAAAAACATTTGAAGTAACACTGGAGTATGCCCAACGCAAATTCAGCAATAGTAAAATGAG
This sequence comes from Chitinophagaceae bacterium, assembly GCA_043788995.1. Taxonomy (GTDB): domain Bacteria; phylum Bacteroidota; class Bacteroidia; order Chitinophagales; family Chitinophagaceae; genus Ferruginibacter. The sequence goes on from JAYWII010000062.1 coordinate 16,186, forward strand.
TATGCTCAAGGTGGCCTGATAAAATTAGTATAAATAATAGTGCAGCTTTTGTTGCACTTTTTTATGTATGTTAACCAGCTGTATAATCTTCTCCCCAATTTTCAAACAAACGCATTTCATTTTAGGAGATTGCACTATTTCAATTTATTTTTACCGCTGCAATAAAATTTTCAGAAAAAAAATCATTATCAATAAAACAACTGTCAAATACTAAATTATGGTTGATGTAATACTGGGGCTCCAGTGGGGCGATGAAGGCAAAGGAAAAATTGTAGACTATTTTGCACCTAACTACGATGTGATTGCCCGTTTTCAGGGCGGGCCTAATGCAGGGCATACTTTGTATGTGAATGGTGTAAAGGTGGTGTTGCACCAGATACCCAGTGGTATATTTCATGATAACACTACCAACCTGATTGGAAATGGTGTGGTATTGGATGCAGTAACATTAAAAAGGGAATGTGCAACAGTAGCTTCCATGGGTGTTGATTACAAGAAGAATTTATACATCAGCGAACGCACTCATTTAATATTACCAACACACAGGGCTTTAGATAAAGCAAGTGAAATTGCAAAGGGTAATGATAAGATTGGCTCAACATTAAAAGGTATCGGACCAGCTTACATGGATAAAACCGGCCGCAATGGTTTAAGGGTTGGAGACCTGATGGATAAAAGCTTTACATCGCAATACATCAAGTTAAGATTAAAGCACCAGCGCCTGCTGGACAATTATAATTTCCAGGAAGATATCAGCTCATGGGAAGATGAATTTTTTGAAGCCATTGAAGAACTTCGACAATTTAAAATTGTAAACGGAGAGTATTTTATCAATGAAAAAATTCAGCAGGGAAAGAAAGTGTTAGCTGAAGGTGCACAAGGAAGTATGCTGGACGTAGATTTTGGCACCTTTCCATTTGTTACCAGCAGTAACACCATTTCTGCAGGAGTATGTACGGGGCTGGGTGTGGCACCTCAAAAAATAAAAGATGTATTTGGTGTTTCAAAAGCTTACTGTACCAGGGTGGGCAGCGGTCCATTCCCTACAGAGTTAAATGATGAAATGGGGGAGCTGATAAGAAAGACAGGAAGCGAATTTGGTGCTACTACAGGCAGACCACGCCGTTGCGGATGGATTGACCTGGTAGCTTTAAATTTTGCGTGTATGATCAATGGAGTTACTAAAATCATCATGACAAAAACGGATATACTCGACAATATTCCTGAGTTAAAAGTTTGTAACGGATATAATATCAACGGGCAGGAAAAAAATTATGTACCTTTTCAAATGAACAAAGTGGAGATAGATCCTGTGTATAAAAGCTTCGATGGCTGGAACACAGATATCACTGCGATAGAAAAGTATGATCAACTGCCGGGAAAAATGAAAGATTATGTTGATTATATCAATGAATATTTGAAAGTTCCAGTTAAGTACATCAGTAATGGCCCTGGCAGGGATCAGATAGTGGTGGCAGATTAAAAAAAATATTTAAAAAAAAGCCGATTTAATTTGGCTAATTAAAAATCTCTAAGAAATTTTACAATATAATTTCTGAACTATGGCAGCAAAATCAATCAAAGGAAAAAATGCAACTCCAAAAGCTGAAGAGCTTGATAAAAAGTCATCTGCAAAATCATCTCCAAAACCTAAAAAGGATATTGATGAGGAAGGTGATGACGATGAAGATATTGAAGAGGATGTAAAGCCTGCAAAGAAAGGCAAAGCAACTTCTAAAAAATCTAAAGATGAGGACGATGATGAAGAAGAAGACGAAGTAGAGGTGGACGATGATTGGGAAAAGACAGAGGAAGGTGATGACTGGGATCCAGACTTTGATGAATTTGATGTTCCAAAATCGAAAGAAAAAAAGGCCCCTGGTAAAAAAGCTGCCAAGGAGGAAGAGGAAGAAGAATTTAAAGTGGATGAAGAATTCAAAGATCTTGGATTTGATGATTTTGATGGTGGTGGAGGTTTTGATGATGACGATGATTTTTAAACCTGCTGCATAAGGTGGGATTGTAGCTGAAATAAATTAAAGTGAACAAGGCTGTTACATTCCCTGTAAATAATTTTGAATCAATAAAATTAAAGATGCTGAATTGGGCAAACCAATTCGGCATCTTTTGTTTTTTGGATAACAACAGTTACCATTTTGAAACACCTGCGTTTGAATGTTTGCTTGCTGCAGACTGTAAGCATCAGGTGATAGCCAATTCCGGCAATGCTTTTGAACAACTCAAAGCATTCAGCAGGCAACATAACGGAGAGTGGCTGTTTGGTCACCTGGGTTATGATCTTAAAAATGAAACAGAATATCTTCATTCCGATAATTTTGATGGGATTCATTTTCCTGATACACATTTTTTTGTTCCTGAATTTGTTTTGAAACTGAATAAAGAACAATTGACTGTTTATTGTGAGTCGGGAGCAGAAGAAATTTTTAGTGCTGTTATTGCTGCGGCAGATACAGGGGTGATTTTAAAAAGTAGTAAACCCCTTACAGTACAGAACCAGGTATCAAAGACTGATTATATTAATACAGTAAAAAAATTGCAGGCTCACATGCTCCGTGGTGATTGCTATGAAATAAATTTTTGTCAGGAATTTTTTGCATTGGATATAATGATAGATCCGGTTGCTGTTTATAATAAACTTTCTGCCATATCTCCAAACCCATTTGCTGCATTGTATAAGCTGGATGATAAGTATTGTATTGGTGCAAGCCCGGAACGTTATATAAAGAAATCGGGTAACAGGGTTTTTTCACAGCCAATAAAGGGAACGGCTAAACGAAATTTGATCAATAGTGAAGTGGATGAACAGAGCAGGCTGCAATTGGTAAGCAGCAGTAAAGAGAGAAGTGAGAATGTAATGGTGGTGGACCTGGTAAGAAATGATTTAAGCCGTATATGTAAAGAAGGTACCGTAAAAGTGGAAGAACTGTTTGGTATCTACAGCTTCCCCCAGGTGCACCAGATGATTAGTACCATTAGTGGAGAAGTAGCTGAAGGTTTGGATTGGGTGGATGTGGTAAAAGCTACATTTCCTATGGGATCTATGACAGGGGCTCCTAAAAAACGGGTGCTGGAACTGATAGAAATCTACGAACAAACCAAAAGAGGGCTTTACTCCGGGGCTATTGGATTTATTACACCCCAGCGTGATTTTGATTTTAATGTTGTAATAAGAAGTATTCTCTACAATAGTTCAAATAGATATTTATCCTTTCAGGCGGGAAGTGCTATTACGTATTACAGTGATGCCGCAGCGGAATATGAAGAATGCCTGTTAAAAGTCAGGGCTATAAAAGAAGCATTACAATAAAACATACAACTGTTAACCTTATTAGGTTTTGTAATAAAAAAAATAGCAGCGGTAAACAGGTGTTATCCTGCTACCTGCTGCCTGAAATTAGTCTTGTGGTAGTTAACTCAGATGGCAAAATATTTTCACTTACTTCATCAATACAATAGCTGCTCCTGAAACTATAAATAGATTCAGCAGAGCTTACATTTCATAAATATTGGCGGTTTTTCTAACTGATTGAACTTATAAAGCGGGCATAACAAAATAACGTATCAATTTCAATACGGGAAATAGTACAAAGGATAAACTTTAGGTAGTTTAGTTACTACATTTTTGTAGTTGTTTGCACTACAAAAAATACCGTTAAAAGACGGGTATTAATTTCAATATGTTGCAAGGGCGTTAAAGGAGGCTATTTTCGATAGCATAAAGTATCAGGTTGGCATTGGTTTTCATATTCATTTTTGCCATAATCCTGGCTCTGTAAGTACTAACAGTTGTTACACTTAACGAGAGACTTTCTGCTATTTCTGAAACAGCTTTACCCGAGGCAATCATTTTGAAAACATTGAATTCCCTGGTGCTCAAAGTTTCATGCAATTTTTTTTCGCTGTTCTTATTTAGTGTGTCTGCTATTTTTTCTGCAATAGATATGGTGATATATTTTTTTCCAAGCAATATCCGGTGTACCGCAGTTACCAACTCATCGGGGGCAGTATCTTTACAAAGATAACCTGAGCCGCCAGCCTTCAAAACCCGTATAGCATATTGTTCTTCCGGATGAATACTGAGTATCAATACAGGAAGGGCAGGAGATATTTGCTTGATATGGAGAAGTGCCTCCAATCCGCTTTTACCCGGCATGGCAAGATCGGATATTACAATATCCCACTTTTCTTTAATTACTTTTTTTATTAGCTCGTCCGCATCCGATACTTCCTCTATTTGAGAATCAGTAAATTCTTCAGCCAGTATTTGCCGTAAACCTTTTCTTACTATCGTATGATCATCTGCAATCAATATTCTTATCATAAATTATCCAGCTAAATTGTATACTTTATTTTTTTAAACAGGTACAGTTACAGAAACTGTGGTACCTACTCCCGGGTTACTTTTTATCTCATACCTGCCACCCATTTCTTTTGTCCGCTCCTCCATACCCAATAAACCCAATGTTTTTTTGCTATCTATATTTTTATAGATAAACCCTTTACCGTCATCTTTAATAGTAAGGGTAAGTTTGTTGCTTTCGAATTTCAGCGAAGAAACAATTTTTTTTGCATCCGCATGACGGGCAATATTAGTAAGTGATTCCTGGAATATTCTAAACAAGCCTGTTTTAAGCCTTGCTGGAACTTCTTTATTGTTGGTTAAATTAATGAACTCTGTAGAAATACCAGACCGTTTTTCAAATTCGGTACTTTGCCATTCCATAGCAGCCAGCAGCCCAAGGTCATCCAGTATGCTGGGCCTGAGATCTGTTGAAATTTTTCTTACAGACCGGATGGTATCTTCTATTAACAGCATGGTGGCAGCGAATTTTTCCGTGACCTCAGTTTCCTGTGGAATGCATTTTTTGTTTAACCAGGAGATATACATTTTTAAACCTGTAAGCTGCTGACCCAATTCATCATGTATTTCCCTGGCCATATTGGTTCTTTCCTGCTCCCTTATATCCTGCAGGTGCGTTACTAATTGTTTTATCTGCTGATAAGACTGTTGTAGTTTTTCCTCGGCTTTAATAATTTCGGTGATATCCTGTCCGCTTCCTTTCATACCAACCACTGCACCTTCTGTATTTAATATTACCTCACCTATGCCCAAAATATGCTTTACTGTTCCGTCATTGGCAATTATCCGGTGCTGGTATTGATATCCCCTGGAGTTTTCAATGGCATATTTCATTACATTATCTAATTTCCCCAGGTCATCAGGGTGAAATTTATTCCGGAAGTATTCATACAGGTTCTCATCTTTCACCTGCTCAGCTTCAAAAATATGGTATAACTCTTTTGACCATTTTAACTCGTATGTTTTAAGGTTAAATTCCCAGCTTCCCAATTTGGCGATTGCCTGGGCCATGTTCAGCATTTCTTCACTACGCCTTATTTCTTCCTCTGTTTTTTTTTGGTCTGATATATCTAAAAAGATGACCACTATTTGCTTAAGTTTTCCAGATGTATCATATTCAGGAAATGCATTTACCAACACCCATGTGTTTTCTATTTTTTGCTGATTACTGATACCAACAATGATATTATTCAAAGGTTTGCCTGTTGTTAGTACCTGCATCACAGGATATTCGTTCAAAGGTAATTTTTTCCCATCCGCAGATACAAAATTCCATTGAGTAGCAGTTGCTTTTTTTTCAAGCATTTGTTCAGAGGAATACCCAAGCAGCCTGGAAGCCTCATGATTACTTAGTAAAATGCTGGTATCGGGTCTGTGTACTACCACTGCTGCATGAAGGTTTTCAATCAGGTGTTTATACTGCTCTTCACTTTCTTTGAGTGCAAGCTCTGCCTTCTTTTTAAAAGTAACATCTTTAAAAAATATAGAAAGCCCGTCCGGGGAAGGATAAATATCATTTTCCAGCCATAAACTGAGGGGGTCGTAATAATTCTCCAGCAAACAATATTGCTGTGTTTTAAAAGATTGTAAGCATGCGTTATTGAATGCTTCACTGGCGGTTTCGGGAAAGTCAGTAAAAATATTTTTCCCAATCATTTTTTCAGGATCATATCCCAGGATTTCGCCTGCTTTTTTATTTACAAACGTAAAAGTAAAATTATTATCAAGTGCAAGAAACCCATCTGTAATACGCTCTAAAATATTAATGGTTTCAGCAGTTTTAATTTTTACCTGTTGCTCTAGTTCAGTATTGAATACTTTTAATTCCTTTTCTAATTCCTTCCTTTGAGTAATATCCCTGTGTACAGATACGTAGCCGGTTATTTCTCCATCATTAATAATGGTATTGACAGATGCCAGCACAAAAAGAGCCTCACCATTTTTTTTGATAACGGTATATTCGTCTTTGTAAGAACCTTTTTCCTGCAGTGCTGTAAAACTAGTCACCGTTTCTTCATCGCTAATTTGAATATCAAAGATTGAATTAATGGGTTTGCCAATGGCTTCGGTTGCAGAAAATCCATACATCTCCGCAGCATATTTGTTCCAGGTTTTTATGATCAGATTTTTATCTGTAGTAAAAATGGTATCAGGAATGGTATCAAGCAATGATGCCTGCATTCTTAATTGGGCAGCTGTTTCATTTCTTTTCTTTATATCATTATTAATAATAAGGAGAAAAAAAACCAGTATCACAAAAAAAATAAAGGCAAGCAGGAAAAACCGGTACGTGGTATTTTGTGCTGATTTTTCAATGTAAGCATTTGACTTGTCCAGCAGACTGCGGTCTGCATCCTCAATTTGAAATACCAAATTTTTTATGCTGTCAGTTAGTTTTAGCCCCGTTCCTTTATTCATCACATCCAGTACAGGATTAATACCGGCATTATCATACAGCGAAGCAGCATGCCTTGAGTTTTCAATTTTTTTTATTAACAGGTATTTTAACTCTGAAATGGCATTAAGTCTTTCCGGAACGTCTGTCAGCATGTTATTAAGCTTGCCGGTGTCAGATGCAAGTTTTGCTACAGCTTTTGAATAAGGTATCCTGAAATTTTCTTTAGATGAAAAAATGTAGCCCCGCTGTGTATTATCCAGGTCCTGCAGGTTACTCAATAAGGTTTCGGTTAGTACTAAAAACTTTAAAGAGTTTTTTACTTTTATACTTTGCGCCTCCGTTTGTCTCATATTGCGGTAAGTGGCTACCACAAAGATTATAACACATAAAAGCGTAAGTATAAAAAATACTGGTATAATAATTTTAGTTGAAGATTTTTTCATCTTAATAACAGAAGGTCAATTTAAAACTGCTGTCGGGTTGGTGTACCCAATCTTTCTTAATGTTAAAAATGAATTAGCCATAAATGGCATAATGCTAAAGTTATAAATAAATCCGGCTAATACAGGCTGCATTAACCCCTAATGTAAAATAAAAATGGAAACAATTTTTTTTTCTGTTACTGGCTGCTTTTGCCAGATTAAAAGTATGCATGATTTTTTTAAGTATATTCAAGATTGAAATTTACCCGGGCTGATGTTTCCTTATGTAATGGGTTAAAAATTTAAATTATCAAACTTTTAAAATCTTACTGATGAAAATTTTTTTGTTTGTTTTTGCAATAACCATCACCATCAATGTTACGGCTCAAAAAACCTACCTGCATTGTGGTAAACTGATTGATGCAGTGAATAACACAATGCTCAGCAACAAGACAATTGTAGTGGAAAATAATAAGATAATTGATGTGCTGGATGGATATGCAACCCCGGGTGCTAACGATAAAGTGATTGACCTTAAAAGTAAAACAGTAATGCCTGGGTTAATGGATATGCATGTTCACATAGAATCTCAAACCAAACGAAATGCGGCAAGTGAGCGCTTTACCAAAGAATCGCAGGATGTCGCTTTTCAATCAGTTAATTATGCACAGGTTACTTTGATGGCAGGCTTTACCACAGTTAGAGACCTTGGCGGAAGCAGGGTTAATATTTCGCTGCGTAATGCTATCAATAACGGCACTACGGTGGGGCCAAGAATATATACAGTGGGAAAATCAATTGCCACCACCGGCGGTCATGCAGACGGCACCAATGGTTTAAAAAGGGAATTTAGCGGAGACCCCGGACCAATTGACGGAGTGGTAAATGGTGTAGATGAATGCCGCCAGGCTGTGCGCCAACGGTATAAGGAAGGATCTGACCTGATTAAAATTACTGCAACAGGCGGTGTGCTGAGCCAGGCAAAAGATGGCAGTGGCGCACAGTTTACGGAAGAGGAGATCAGAGCCATCGTGGAAACAGCAAAAGATTATGGTTTTAAAGTAGCTGCCCATGCTCATGGTGCAGAGGGTATGAAAAGAGCTATCAGGGCGGGTGTAACTTCTATTGAGCACGGAACTTTTATGGATGATGAAGCCATTGAATTGTTTAAAAAATATGGTGCCTGGTTAGTGCCCACTATTATTGCAGGAAAGTCTACTGCAGACTCAGCTAAAATTCCTGGCTATTACTCAGATATTGTAACTCCTAAAGCATTGGCAACAGGCCCTAAAATTCAGGCTACTTTTACAAAAGCATACAAGGCTGGTGTAAAGATTGCATTTGGTACAGATGCCGGTGTATTTATGCATGGGAAAAATTACATTGAGTTTCAGTACATGACGGAAGGAGGGATGCCTGCAATGGAGGCTATTAAAAGTGCCACCATTAGTGCTGCTACTCTATTAGGTGTTGAAAATATTCTTGGTACCATTCAAAAAGATAAATTGGCAGATATCATTGCCGTAGATGGTGACCCGTTAAAAGATATTACGGTGATGGGTAAAGTAGTATTTGTAATGAAAGACGGTAAGATTTATAAACAATAATTTTTTTTAAAGTTGAAGCAATCAATTGCTGAATTAGAAGGTATCATCAATACTTATGCTCCTTTATTATACAAAGTAAGTGAGCCTGATTTTCTATTGAAGTCTGCTCCTGAAAAATGGAGTAAAAAGGAAATACTTGGTCACCTGGTTGATTCCATTCAAAATAATATCCGCCGCTTTATAGTAGCTCAGTATGAAGAACTGCCGCATATTGTTTATGCACAAAATTTTTGGGTAACTGCAGCAGATTACCAGCAGTACGATACAAATGACCTGGTTGCTTTGTGGGCATTATTGAATAAGCATGCCTGTGTGATACTAAAAAATATTCCCGCTGGTGTTGAAAAAAAAGAATGTTTTACTGGTACGTTACATACAATTGAATGGCTGGCTGAAGATTATAATAAGCATTTACTGCATCATCTGCACCAGGTATTGAACATGGAGCCGGTGCCTTATCCTTAAAACAAAAATACCAGGCTTTCACCCGGTATTGTAAAACACGAACTGATTGGATAAGACTTTTATTGCTTACTTACTTGTTTGATAATACTTCCTTCATTGCTGTTAACCTGGAGAATATACATGCCGGATGGCAATGGAGATAATTCATTTATTGCAACATAATTAGTGCCTTTGATCAAATGGATTTTTTTTGAAACCAGTTCTTTACCACTCATGCTGATAACTTTTATATTGGCCGTTTCATTTTTGCTCCAATCAATATTAATATTGATATAACTGCTGAATGGATTAGGAGAAACAGTAAAACCATTGGTTGCAGTTTTTAATCTGATAGATATTATTTTTGAATAGCTGTTTCTTCCATCAAGGTCTATTTGCTTTAGGCGATAATAAACAGTATTGTTTTTTACAGCGTTGATATCATCATTAAAAAAATAATTTTTCTCAATATTTGTATTACCATTGCCGGCAACTGTTCCTTCATTTATAAATACTTTCCCATCTTCACTTCTTTCAATGGTATAGCTGCGGCAATTTATTTCCATAGTAGTTGTCCAGTTCAGTTTTACAACATTCATGGCGGAATGATTAGCTGAAAAAGTTTTTAATGTTACGGGCAATGGCCCCCCCATGGGTTCTAAAATGGCAGTGCCATCATCAGTTGATTTTACTCCTGCATCAGAAAACGCTGTTATTCTTGCTACGTTAATAATCGGAGGAACATAACCGTTAGTGCCCGGGTTATTCACGGTAACTTTAAATTCAATTTCAAAAGCCTCCAGTGAAGCCAGTATACCACCCTGCAATGCATTAGCACCGTGGCCAACCCGGAAAGCAAGTACATTACCAGGGCTGATAAAATCCACCTGGTCATCATTATCAGAATCTGTAAGAATCATGTTGGACTCCAGGCCTGCACAAGAAACTATTTTTGCAGTACCAGGCACATAAGTAACCGATTTAGGAAGTGTATCCGTTACCACACAGAAACTGGCATTTCCTTTTCCTGTATTTTTTCCTTTGAGTGTGTAAGTAAGCACTTCGTTTGCTTCAGCAATTTGATTGCTGTTGGCATCTTTTACATATTTGTCAATTACTGCAGTCGGTTCATTTGTTTTGATTTGAAAAGTAAAAAGGCCTGGAAAATACTGGTCTGATTTTGTGCCAAACTCTAATGATACAGTTGTGTCACCAGGTTGTATCCCATAACTACTGCCAACGTAAAACTGATCTAAATCAATACCCATCTGGTTTGTATAATCAGGATTTTTATTGCTTACATGCTTACCTGTATCTGTTATTGTACCATTCCAGGGATTGTCAACCGGGTTTAACTCATTATAAAAACTGCTGCCATTTATTTTAAAATAATCCAAGTTATATTTTGCGTCTCCTTCCCAAACCATTACCCCCATTTTTGCATCCATCAGGCTGATTGGCCCGGATGGAACATTCAGGCCGGTAAGTGTTACGGAAGATACCTGAACTGAACCGCCATTATACACCTGTTGAAAACCATCGTACACCCGTACGCTGTTGTAAGTAGAAGCAGTAAGATTTTCATACACCACCACAATACACCACCCTGCATAATTACCACCATTGTCAACTGCTCCCGTAGAAGCAGCAACGTTGCCAACAGTATAAGTGCCACTTCCATTTGCCTGTATAAAAGGAGTAATGTCCACGTATGCCTGGTATTGATTGAATGCATTCGTACCGTAACCAGCAATGTTTTTATCTAATTGAGCTGCTGCATATTCGGTATATGCTCCGCTGCTGCCATACCTGATCTTTACTCTTCTGAAAGTGTCCTGAGATAGATCAATATCTCTTGTCTTTACACGGCCACCCCAATAAAGACGGGCAAGTTTAATTTTATTGCTTCCTGCTGGCAGTGAGAGATCTGCGGAAGAAGAATTTCTTGTTCCAGCACCTGCTCCTGTACTTCCATCTACATCTGCATATTGAATGTTTGAATTATCATTACCATATATACTGTTGCCGTTCGTTCTGTTGTTATTCATTTTGGCGGTATCAACTAATTCGTTTGTAACGATATGAGTAAGCGTATTACCGAACAGCGTAGTGCCGCCTTTTATGTTATCTGAAAAAACTTTAGCGTAAGTTCTGAACTGGCCATTTGTTTCATTAGAAATCAATAATGCAATTGCCAGATATACCAGGTTTGCCCTGGCTTGCTGGAATTTAAGTTGGTGAAAAATTGTTTTCATTATGATCTGATTTTAGTTTGATCAAAAGTTGCTAAACAGCTTTTAATGCTAAAATTCAATACAACCTTTCCTAATGTATGCCAGAAAATAAAAATTTGATAATGAGTTAGTTATATCTTATTTATAACACATCCTTATCCAGATAGTGGAAAAAAGAGAGAGATTTGGAAATGCTTGTTGGTTTCTACAAACTAATACCTGAGAATACTTGATTAACAACGATTGCTAAAGGATGCTCATAAAAAAGAACCAGCCACAAGGGCTGGTTCTTTTTTTATTAAAATGTTTTATTAATTCCTTTCTCTTAACGGAATACGTTTTCTGCCTTCATCACTTGGTTTCCTGAAACCGCCATCTGCCTCATTCATCCGTATCATCCGGCCATTGTATTTTTTCCCGTCCAGGCTTTTGATCATTTTGCCTGCAGCATTTTTATCAATTTCCACCCAGCTGTTCATTTCCTTCATATCAATTCTTCCCAATACTTCTTTATTCAGGTTGCTTTCGTCTAACACAAACTGTAAGAAACTGGATTTATAAAACCCATCCTTGGTGCCGAGATTAATAAATAACCTGGTGAATCCATTATCCCTTTGGTTGAAATTGCTGCGGTCTTTTTTTACATCCTCCCTCGGTCTGCTGCTATTATTGCCAAACTCAGATCTTTGTCTTTCGCCTCTTGAATTGGCATTCAGGTCTTCCGCATTTTCATAATACTTAAGAAAATCGTTGAATTCCAGTGCTGCTATTCTTTGCAGTATTTCTTCTTTACTTACATCTGCAAAATTTTCTGTAAGATCAGCCATATAAGTTTCATAATCTCCGTGAGATACATCTGCCTGCATCAGCTTGTCCATAAAATGAAAGAATTTTTTACGGCAAACATCTTTTCCGCTGGGTGCATCCATTTTATGAAACTGGGAGTTGACCATGCGTTCCAGTTGTTTGATCTTATAAGATTCCCTGCTGTGAACGATAGAAATACAAATACCGCTTTTTCCTGCACGGGCTGTACGGCCACTTCTGTGGGTATAAACTTCCATATCATCCGGCAGTTCAAAATTGATTACATGGGTGATACCATCCACATCAATACCTCTTGCTGCCACATCTGTTGCAATTAATAATTGCAAATGCTTTTGACGGAAACGGCCCATTACTTTATCTCTCTGCTGCTGTGTAAGATCACCATGCAACGCTTCGATGTCGTATCCTTCCCTCACTAATTTTTCTGCGATATCCTGTGCATCGGCCTTAGTCCTGGTAAAGATGATACCATACATGCCGGGGTTAAAATCAATGTATCTTTTCAATGCTTCGTAGCGGTGGTGTGCTGCTACGGTCATAAACTGGTGGTCAATGTTTACATTGCCGCTGTTCTTTTTACCAACTGTAATTTCTTTTGGACTGGTCATGAAGTTTTTGGCGATAGCCCTTACTTCCGGTGGCATGGTGGCACTGAACAGCCAGATACTTTCCCTGTTAATAGTATTTTTTAAAACAAAATCAATATCATCTCTGAAACCCATGTTCAGCATTTCATCTGCTTCGTCCAATACCACGTATTTTACTTTTTGCAGGTCAATCGCTTTACGTTCTATCAAATCAATTAACCTGCCAGGAGTAGCTATCACAATGTGTACACCTTTCTTCAGGTTTCTTATCTGCATGGTAATGGATGCACCACCATAAACTGCTTCTGTAAAAACTCCTTTGGTATGTTTTGTAAACAGCGAAAGGTCGTTGGTAATCTGCAGGCACAATTCCCTGGTAGGGCAAACTATTAAAGCCTGGGGATGCCTGTCTGCTTTGCTGATCAAATTCAGCAGTGGCAGGCCAAATGCGGCTGTTTTACCAGTACCTGTTTGAGCAAGGCCTACAAAATCGGTAGTGCCGGACAATAAAATTGGAATAGCTTGTTCCTGGATGGGGGTAGGAGTTTCAAATCCTAAATCGGTAATTGCTTGTACTAATTGTTCGTTTAAGCCTAAGGCTTCAAATGCATTCATGTAAATTTTCTTTTTTACTTACATGAAATGCTATTTGCCTGTTGCTGTGCTACTTAAATACTGTGTAAGAGAAAGTAAAAACTAAATTCAACAGCCTGTGAGGCACCCCATGTAATCTCGTTAATAAAATTAAACCGCCGCAAAAGTATGGTTTTTTATTTTGATAGCCACAACCAATCAATGCGGCTTCATAATATTGCATGGATTCCAGGCTATTCCTTAATCTTTTTTACATGGATTTTTATATGGTTACAATGAAAGGTTAATTTGACTGATTGGATATTTCATGTGAAACAATAAATAGTATTTTTTTCGTTTTTATTGAGGATGTTAAAATATAGAAGTGCCAGGTTTTTGATAACTGGTTAAACTAAATCCCATTTTCAGCGTCTTTTAAAAGCCGCTTTAAATTAAACTAATGCAAAAATTTTTTCTTTTTTGGGTGTTTATATCCTTGGTTTCTATAAGAAGTTTTGGACAAACAACCGATACCAGCCTTGATAAAGGATTTGATTCAACTGCAGTTTTAAAAGAACTGATGGCTTTATTAGGAGCTGTAAAAATTCCGACCAGTTATTTTTCTGCAGAGATTGGAGTTGGTAACCGGCTCTTTAGTGTACACAACAACCGTTTAAATGCAAGACAATCCTCCATTAGTACCTTGGTGTACACTCCTTCCGTTGGTTACTTTCATAAGAGTGGATTAAGCCTTTCGGCGGGAGCTTATTTACTAAACGACAAAGACAATGGCTTTGGAGCTTCCCAATATTCTTTAATGCCATCTTATGATTTGTTGAATAATGATAAATTCGGATTTTCTTTTTCTTATACGCATTATTTTGTAAAAGATTATTTTTCATCCTACGCTTCGCCCATACAAAATGATTTTTATACTGCTCTCTCCTATAAAAAAGCCTGGATACAACCCGGCATAGCCGCTGGATATTCAACTGGAATATATAAACAGGTTGTTGTAAAAGACAGTGCCATTGGAGCCATCAGGCGCCGCCTGTATGATTCTGCTACTTTCAATTTACGGTCATTCAGTATGATGTTATCTGCCAGTCATCATTTTGAGTGGACGGGTATTTTTGGTAAGGATGATGGATTTTTATTTACTCCTGCAGTGATATTAAATTTCGGTTCTTACAATATCAACGTTACTCATAAAACCAACGCACCACACCTGGTTAACAGGTTAATCAGTTTGGGCAGGCTTCCAAAACTAATTACCAGCAATTTCAGGACAGAATCTTTAGGGGTGAACCTGAATTGTAATTATACCATTGGTAATTTTTCATTTTCGCCACAATTATATCTTGATTATTATTTACCAAAATCCGATTCGGATAAGTTTACCCAGTCATTTAATTTTTCGGTTGGTTATATTTTTTAAAAACTGACTTAACAAAATATTATTAACTGATAAAACTCATTGGCATACAGATTGAAATAGATGAATGAACTAAATCACTCATTATGAAATCGACCATCCTCACCATCGCAGTTTTTTTTGCCTGCATCTCCTTTACCAATGCACAAGGTTTTCATGCAGGATTAAAAGTAGGTTCCAACATCAACAAAATTTCCGGTCAGTCTTTTAAAGACGAATTTACTTATGGGTACCATGCCGGTGCCTTTGTGCAAATTGGCCTGGGCAGCAGGTGGAGCATTCAGCCGGAAGTATTGTACAACCAGGTAAACACAGATACCACCAACCGGTTTAGTGAATTATATAAACTAAGTGTTAATAAAATTTCCAACATTAAATTAAGTTACCTCAGCATACCTGTTTTATTGAATTATAATATTGGTAAAAACTTTGCATTACAGGCAGGGCCGCAATTTGGAATACTGCTGGATCAAAACAGGAACCTGCTGGAAAATGGTAAAGATGCTTTTAGTAAAGGTGATTTTAGTATGCTGGGCGGAGTGCAGATAAAATTAGCCAGCTTAAGAATATATGGCCGTTATGCAGTTGGGTTAAATAACCTGAACGATATAGATAACCAGGATAAATGGAAAAATCAAAGTATTCAACTTGGACTGGGGCTTACGATCTTTTAATATATAGTATAATGGTAGCTGTGAGTAGTCAGTTGTGAATAGTGAGTAATTGCAATCATAACTGATGACTCTCTAGTCACTTGAAATACGGAGGCTATAGATATAACATAACACCAGCTATTTAATTTCTAATAATTTCTTATACACTTCTATTACAGCTTCGGAGTGTTTTTCAGCTGTAAATAATTTAGCCCTTTTTTGTCCGTTTTCTTTTAGGTTATATATAAGTTCTTTGTTTGATAATACCTGGAGCATTAGTTCTGCAAGTGCTTCAATATTATCAGGAGAAAAATACAGCCCTGCATCTCCCGCCACTTCGGGTAAACTGGAAGTATTGCTGGAAATAACAGGTAACCTGCTCCACAATGCTTCCAGCAGGGGAATGCCAAAGCCCTCAAATAAAGATGGATACAGCAGTGCCAGTGCCTGTTGGTAGATTCCCGGAAAATCGGCGCTGCTGGTAAACCCCTCTTCTTTTGCCTGCGGAAGTTCATTTAAAAAAAATACCCTTTCGGCTAATCCGTTTTCATCAATATATTTTTTTACTGCTTCCTTTTCTTTTTTACCATCGCCTATTACCACTAGTGGAATAGCAGTTTTATTTTTCAGTAACGTCAGCGCTTTACATACCGACAGCAGATTTTTTCTTTTGGTGATGGAACTTACAAATAAGAAAAATTGATCTGGCAGCTGGTACTTTTTTTTAATCCTTAATTTTTCTTCCTCACTTACTGATTGTTCAAATATGGGATTGCAGTTTTGATAACATACAAAGATTTTTTCAGCAGGGATTTTATAAAAATCAACCAGGTCATTTTTTGTTTGTTCGCTGGTTGCTATCACAGCATTGGCAATCCTGCAGGAACGCTTCATCTTCCACCGGTGAGTATAACGTTCATCCCAATGGTAGGTTTCAGGATATCTTTCAAATATGAGGTCATGTACAGTGATCACTGTTTTTACTGAAGTTTTTTCTATCTCTAAAGGCAGCTCATTGCTCACACCATGAAAAATATCAATATTGTTTTTTGCAATGTCATTTACCATGCTTCGCCTTCTCCACCAGGAAGGAAATGTTTTGTCAAATGTGGTTTGTGGCAAAACCACATTGATGTTTGAAAAATGAGCAATATGATACAGCTGGGTTTGTTTTGGAGCAAACAGCGTGTAATAATTTTCAGGGAATTGTTCCGCAAGGCCCGATATCAATGACCGGGCATAGTTGCCCAGCCCTGTTGAGTTTTGAAAAGCCCTTTTTCCATCATAACCAATCTGCATTATACTCCGGTGTTTTGTAATGACGCAAGATAAACAACCAACAAGTATCTTTGAATGGTATTCATAAAATAAATTGAATAAGGCTTCAAATTTTAATTCAATTTACACGGACTCTTAAAATCAATAAAAAAGATTAAAAAATAACTGGATGTACAAGCTTGTTTCTCCTGATTGCAAAAAATATCATTTCGAATTTTCGATCTGTACGATTGTAAGCAACAAGGAGGAATATGCCTTAATGAAACAAACCTTTGAGGACTGTGGTTTTGTTGATAATTGTGAGTACCTCGTTGCAGATAACAGTGAGTCAAATGTGTATGATGCCTATCAGGCCATCAGTCTTTTTTTAAAACAGTCATCGGGCAAATATTTAATAGTAGTACACCAGGATGTACGTTGTATAGACAAGAGAGAGGTTCTTCTTCAATGCCTGAGTAATGTTGGTGCCATTACGCCTAACTGGGCCGTATGCGGAAATGCAGGTGCAAAAGGGTATCACCAGCATGTAATTTATATTTCTTACGAATCTCAAACTGAAAAATATACCCAGCTGCCAACAGAAGTAAATTCGCTGGATGAAAATTTTTTAGTGATCAACCGGGATACGAATATTACTATTTCACCAGATTTAAAAGGTTTTCATTTATATGGAACGGACTTGTGCATTATTGCTAACTTTCTCGGTTATCACTGTTATGTGATACCATTTATGGTGCAGCACTTGAGCAAAGGAAACCTGCAGTCATTGGCAGAATACAAAAGAGAATTTATTGAGGCCTACGGCAGAAAACTTTCAGCAGGATATATTCAGACAACCTGTACACAATTTTACCTCAGCAACAGTGTACAGAAAAATACAATCTTTAATTACTGGGCACCCATTGTTTTTTTTATTAAACAAATAGAACGGTATTCTTATCTTTTTAATAAGGAGAAACAGCGAAATAAAACCATAAGAACATATAATCCTAAATAAAGCGATCCTTGGTTTAGAAAATAATTTTTTCCTTTCCTTCAATACTGCCCAGGATAAAATCAGCCACTTCTTTTACGCTTTTATTGCTGTGAAGTCTTGCAGCCGAAGTATCAAAATCCAGCCTCGATTTTTTTATCTTACCAGAAGCATTAAAAAGCAATTTGAGAGATTGAATGTAGCTCCACTTTCCAGTGAGTAGTTTTAAAAAAGCCTCTGCAAATAATTGTACATACCACAGTAATTTTATATTTCCACTTAGATGAATAGCATGTAAAAAAAACTTGTTCCGGTTGTAAATAATTTCAACAAATTTTTTCCTGCTGCTGCTTTTTATCGTAGTAGAAGTTTTGTGTTTGCATATACTTTCATGGTTGTAGTAACATTTAAATCCCAACCTCCAGGCCCTTAAAGAAAGTTCAAAATCTTCTACATAAAAAGGAGAGAACAATTTGTTGAACCCCCCAATCGCTAAAAATTTTTCTTTATCAATAAAAGCATTGGCTCCGGAGAGGTACATGCTGTAAAGCCCGTCCGCCATAGCTTGCTTATCTCTTAAAAGGTAGTTTTTAGAAGTTTTTATTTTGCCTCCCTGCAAGGAGGGATATTTTGCGCCATCTTGTATATGATCATCATCCCAATTTATTATTCTACCCATCACACCAAATGTATCTGCCTGGTTAAAATATTTAAACTGCGTTAAGAAATAATCGGGAGTAAGTTTTACATCACTGTTAAGCAATAAAACTTTATCATATTTTGCAGATTGGATACCCCGGTTGGCGGTAACAGAAAAACCACTGTTGGAAGGATTGCTTATTATTATTACTACGGGATAATTTTCCTGTAAATATTTTACTGAACCATCCGTTGAACAATCGTCCACTACAATAATTTCAAATGGTTTTTGTGTAAAACCTAAAGCCTCTTCTACTGTATACAGCGTATCTGGGAAAAGGTGGAGACCATTAAAGTTTGGAATTATTACTGAAATACCTTTAACCATAATAACAATTATAATTGACAGTTGCGCCGTTTAAAATAACCATACTTTATTCTGCATAGCCTGATAATGGCTGTTTATATTTGAGGAAGCAAATTGTTATTAAATAAGACTAAATTTTCCCCACTGATTTCAAGCGAAAAATTATATTTACTAATTGATTTAAATATTGCTTTGCTTGTACCTTTTTTATATCTGTCATGCGTTTCAACAATAATAATTTTTGTTGCAGGTATCCATTCTTCGTAGCCAGTTTCAAATATTTCTTTTTCTGCCCCCTCAATATCAATTTTCAAGATATCAATATCTTTTATACTCATCAAATCCATTATTTCTTTAATAGTGTATGCTCTTACCGTATTAATACCAGTTCCTGGTTCTATCATGTAAGCTGCTTCCCCATTTCCATAATCTGCTATTTTTATTTCTTCGGTTTTGTGCCAGGCAGCCCCCTTTAGTAAAGTAATATTTTTATATAACGCTGTATTTTTTTGGGCCATTAAAAAATTACTTTCATCCGGTTCTATCGCCAGTATCTTTGCGTCTGGGAAACGGTTCGTAAATAAAATGCTTGCAAATCCTACATTTGCACCCAAGTCAATAATTGTTTGAGGTTCAAAAGGAATATTAATATTGTATTGTTTTTCTATAAAAATTTGTTCAAACATCATTCTGTCAGAAATCGTTTTTCTGAAATATACCGGGTGTTTTAGGAATGGCAGCTGAAAGCCGGTTGGGAGATTTTTTTTTGTATGTAAATATAAACGCAACCCTCTGTTAAAACCAAAAGCATTGATATACCTGAATATTCTATTAGACATTAATGGAACTTTTAAAATCCAAATCCAGATATTGAAACAATATCTGGATTTGAGATACACAAGATAAACTTTAATAGTTGCTTTTTTCTAAAAACCAGCAGGTGTTTTAATTTTGACTTTTAAGAATAGATGTTTAAGCAATCCTAAAAATCTGTATTTGAGTTGAATCAAGAATGTAAACTGGTATTAATCTACTTTTGCAAAAAACCGATAAACAACATGAGTGACTTAAAAGAACAGATAACAGCCGCCTGGAATAACAGGGAACTATTAAAAGAAGTTACGTACGCAGATGCCGTAAGAACGCTGATAGAAGAAGTGGATAAAGGACAGTTAAGAACAGCTTCACCGGTAGAGGGAGGGTGGCAGGTAAATGAATGGGTAAAGCAGGGCATCCTGATGTACTTCGGCATTCAGCAAATGAAAACTTACTCCTTACCGCCTTTTGAGTTTTATGATAAAATGAAATTGAAAAGCAATTATGCCTCACTGGGAGTGAGGGCAGTGCCGCATGCAGTGGCAAGATACGGGGCTTACCTGGCGAAGAACGTTGTGCTGATGCCCTCTTATGTAAATATTGGTGCGTATGTAGATGAAGGTACCATGGTGGATACCTGGGCAACAGTAGGCAGTTGTGCACAGATTGGTAAAGGCGTTCACCTGAGTGGTGGCGTAGGTATTGGCGGTGTGCTTGAACCTTTGCAGGCATCACCGGTGATCATTGAAGATGGTTGTTTTATTGGCAGCCGTTGTATCGTGGTAGAAGGTGTGAGGGTAGAAAAGGAAGCTGTATTAGGAGCCAATGTTGTGTTGACTCAATCCACCAAAATTATTGATGTGAGCGGAAGTGAACCGATAGAATATAAAGGAAGGGTACCAGCAAGAAGTGTGGTAATTCCCGGTAGTTATTTAAAGAAATTTCCGGCAGGAGAATACAGTGTAAGCTGTGCATTGATCATTGGCCAGCGCAAACCAAGCACCGATTTAAAGACCAGCCTGAATGACGCATTGAGGGAGTTTAATGTGAGTGGGTAGTAAAGTCAAATTATTTTTATTGAAGGATAAAGTAAACATAGCTGGCTTTCTATTAACATTTACAGGTGCAGTTTTATTTTCTACCAAAGCCATTATTGTAAAGAAGGCGTTTGCAGATATTCATACCGATGCATTGACATTACTGATGCTTCGCATGTTGTGTGCTTTACCTTTTTATATGGTATCTATTTATTTTACCAGGAAAAGCAGGCAGGAGTCATTACTCACAAGAAAGCAATGGCTGCAATTAATATTGCTGGGAGTGTTTGGTTATTACCTCAGCAGTTGGCTGGATTTTGAAGGATTGCAATATGTTTCAGCAGGGCTGGAAAGATTGATCTTGTTTTTGTATCCAACTTTTGTAGTACTGATCAATACTTTTTCTTCCGGCAAAAAATTACCCGTACACAAAAGATGGCATTGATTCTTACTTACACAGGTATTGGCATCGCCTATTTTGGTGAGCTAAGTACAGATATTACCAATCCCAATTTTTTCTGGGGCAGTCTGCTGATCTTTATATGCGCTGTTACTTATGCCATTTACTTAGTGGGTAGCGGCAAGCTGATACCTAAAATTGGCGCTTCCCGTTTTACTGTTTACAGCATGCTCATAGCAACTGTATGTGTATTCATCCACTTTGCATTAAAGAACAATTGGTCCGCATTGAACGAGGGTGGAAGCAGACTATGGGAATATAGTATGTTGCTTGCCATCATTGCCACTGTAATTCCTTCCTTCCTGTTATCCGCAGGAATGAAAAGAATTGGTTCCAATAATGTGGCCATCATTTCCAGTATTGGGCCGGTAAGCACCATTGTTCAGGCGCATTTTGTGTTAGGAGAAAAAATATTTGCAGCACAAATTGCCGGAACCGTATTGGTGATAGCTGGTGTATTATTGATTGGTTGGAAAGCCCGGCAAACAACGGTTGTTTAATTTTTTGGCGGATATTTTATTGTTTCTATATTTGCAGCCCTAACAATAATGCCCAGATGGCGAAATTGGTAGACGCACTGCCTTCAGGTGGCAGCGTTCGCAAGGATGTGCAAGTTCGAATCTTGTTCTGGGCACTAGAAAAAGGAAAAGATTGAAAAGTCTTTTCCTTTTTATATTTTATGCCAAAACTATACTGGCATTGAGTTTCAGCGCATAAACTACATTTCAATTCCGTTTCGCTTCCTAAAAGTCTATTTTGCCTTAGTAAATTTGATAACCGCTGAAAACCTTGGAACATAATGGTTTCAGAAAATGATTTGATTTTCAAGAGATATAAGTTCGATAATTTGAAAGGATGACCCTACTGGAATCAAACCGGTAGATATCTGTAATTCAATTTATTAAGACTTGGCCTTCTTATCAAACAGGGGGATTTCTTTGACATTAAGATAGCGAAACCACCATTTAATGTCGAAAAAAACATCATTTTTTCGACATTATTTTATTGTGATGTCGAAAAATCAGGCTTTCAACTCATTATCGTATATAATCGTATCAAATCGAATCATTTTACATTATAGAATCGAATTAAACCGTATCTTAGCGTATCAAAACGTATCATTTGTAATGCCAAACTCAATATATACCTTCGATTTTACTCCAAACTGGATGCAGTTGACCAATGAAATTAGTCAAATAGACCGGTTTGATGCCTCATGGACAACAATAGAGAAAAGAGAAGGGCAAACGCTGAAACAATTGAAGTCTATCGCCACTGTCCGCAGCGTTGGAGCCTCCACCCGAATTGAGGGTTCTAAGATGACTGATGATGAAGTGGAAGTGCTGATAAATAATCTTGGCAAATCAAAATTGGAGGAAAGGGATCAGCAGGAAGTAGCGGGTTATTTTGAAACACTGGAACTGATATCCGATTCTTACAGGAACATCGATATTACAGAGAATAACCTGAAGCACCTGCATAATACATTGATGAAGCATAGCGAAAAAGATGGCTGGCATAAAGGCAACTATAAACAACATAGCAATGTAGTGGAAGCAGAAAACTCTGATGGCTCCAAGTATGTAATTTTTAAAACAACAGATCCCGGCTTTGCCACCGAAGATGCAATGGCAAAATTGATAGCATGGTACAAAACCGATACAGAGACATTGCCATTGATAAAGGCAGCTGTATTTGTTTATGACTTCCTGAGCATTCATCCATTTCAGGATGGGAATGGCCGTGTAAGCCGTTTATTGGGAACCTTACTTTTACTCAAACATGGATATTCATGGGTTCAATATGTAAGTTTTGAACATGAAATTGAAAGCCGGAAATCCGAATACTATAAAACTTTAATGCAGTGTCAACGGCAAAGGCCAGGCGAAGATGTTTCCCCCTGGGTGATGTTTTTTTTAGATTGCCTGAAAAATATACAAAGGCAATTAATGACAAAGCTTGAAGTACAAACAAAAAGCGGAAAGTTAACACTGAGAGAGAAGAAAATATATTCATTAACCGAAAATCATCCCGGATCAAAATCCGGAGAAATTGCAGAAAAACTAAATATTCCTTTACCAACGGTAAAAAGAATACTTGCTGATATGGTTAAAAATAAATTGCTGGCAATTCATGGTGCTGGTGCTGCCACCAATTATAGCATAGAAGGTACAGCTTCAATAAAGAAGGACTTGATTATTCGGCTAACAAATGATGAAAGAAGAAAAGAATTTGTATTAACAAACCAAAGTTCATCAATTGAAATCAAAAGCATACTGCTAACACCATTGTTTGAATGGTCTGACCCTAATGAATGGGGCAGCCAACTTGCCAAAAATGGTTTGTATGTGCAGATTACCTGTATAAGCGGCACTGGCTTCAAAGTTCAAGCACCTCCGATTTTTATAAACCCAAGCCTCTATCATTTCAGACCAACTATCATATTGAGTCAGCCCATAAATATTCCAGCACATATGTGGGAGAAAGTACCATATAAAAAAGATTATCCTATACAAGTTATCATTGAGTTGATCGGCGCCGCAGAAAAATTTGATTTTGATGTGATGTTAGTTTATGACGAGGCTTAAACAAAAGCAGGTACACGAAGCCAAAGACCTGCAGTTGGAAGTTCAATTTTCGTGATAATCGTAAAATGCTGTGAGAAGCTAATACTTGAAAAATTGAATCTCTATCCGGAACAAATTAGTTCAACGCTGTCGATCCAATTGCAGCAACTCTTTTATGCCTTTAAAAGATTGGCGAGTCTGGTTAAATCTGGTATAAAGTGATTCGGGAATTATACATCCCGGTGCACATAAAAAGACTCAACAACTGTTGGGTCTTTTTATTTTATGGCACATCTTTTATTCCACCCGAAGCTGCTTCATCTAAAAACCAATGCACCGTCCCTTCTTCTGCTTCTATCAATTGTGCAGGATAATTGTCAATGTCTTTTTCTTCTTTCAGAATATGATGAACGGCTGTTGCCTTGGACGTTCCATAAACCAAAAAGACAATTTCATGTGCTTCATTAATTAATGGAGCCGTCATTGTGATCCGGTAAGCTTTTAGTTCTTCAATAAAAACTGCACTCATGAGTGCCTTCATTTCATATAACACTTTTGTGTGCGGAAACAAGGAAGCAGTATGGGAATTATCACCCAGCCCCAATAAGATCAGATCAAACTGGATAGGATTTTGACCAAAATGCGCCATGATCTTTTTTGCATAATCAGTTGCAGCAGCTTCAGGAGCTAAGGCCGTATTGATGTAAAATATCCTGGCTTCACCAATATTTAATGGATCAAACAAAGACTGTTTTGCCATCAAACCGTTATAGTCTTTGTCATCAAACGGCACATATCTTTCATCACCGAAGAAAAACCAGATTTTGCTCCAGTCAATTTTATTTTTATGAGATGGCGAGGCAAGCAATTCGTATAAATGCCAGGGAGAAGTACCACCGGATAACACCAGGTTGCATTCGCCGGTAGTTGAGATGGCTTTGTTAACTGTCTCAACAAAAAAATCAGCCAGGGCGGTGATCACTTCGTCTGCGGATTTATAAATATGCAGTTCCATAACGTTTATTTTTTTCCATTCACAGGTAGGGAGATCCAATGAAAACCGTCTGCTGCAATCAATGCTTCAGCCAGTTCCGGTCCCCACGAGTCTGCAGAATAGTTGGGAAAATTCAGGGAAGGTTTATTTCCCCATGAACTTATAATAGGCATCAGCAAGTCCCATGCCGCTTCTACCTGGTCCCCACGCATGAACAAGGTTTGATCCCCCTGCATTACATCCAGCAACAACGTTTCGTAAGCTTCCGGTGTATAGCTTGAATAAGTGGATTTGTAATCAAATACCATATCTACTGTATTGAGCAGCATATCCAGTCCGGGTCTTTTGCCCTGTACCTGTAAGCGGATACTCATTTCCGGTTGTATGCTGATGATGAGGCGGTTTTGCTGCCAGCTTTCAATAGCTTCGGGTGGAAAAATAAAATGTGGTTGATCCTTAAACTGTATGCTAATAATGGAAGAAGACTGGTGAACCCTTTTACCTGTTCGTACATAAAATGGCACACCCTGCCAGCGCCAGTTGTCTATAAAAAATTTAATGGCTGCAAAAGTTTCTGTATTCGATTCAGGATTCACTCCCTTTTCTTCCCGGTAACCGGGTACTTCTTTACCCTGCATCCAGCCGCTGCCGTATTGCCCCCTTACCACAGATTTACGCACCTGTTCCGGTTCAAATTTTCTCATGGCATGCAGTACATCTACTTTGCGGCTGTGTATTTCTCCTGCATTAAAATTATTGGGTGGTTCCATGGCGATCAAACACAGCAACTGAAGAATGTGATTCTGTATCATATCCCTCATGGCACCGGAAGTTTCATAATAACCACCACGGCCTTCTACGCCGAGTTGCTCAGTAACGGAGATCTGTACATGCTGAATATAATTCCTGTTCCACAAAGGTTCCAGGATAGCATTGGCAAAACGAAAGGCCATAATATTTTGCACCGTTTCTTTTCCGAGGTAATGATCAATGCGGTAAATCTGTTCTTCTTTATAATTTTCATTCAGCAGTTTGTTCAATGCTTTGGCAGATTCCAGGTCATGACCAAAAGGTTTTTCAATTACTATCCGGGTATGCTCTCTTTGCTCTGCCAGTTTATTTTTGGCAATGTTCTCTGCAATGATTGGAAATAAGTTTGGCGCCACGGCCAGGTAATGGATTACATAAGCTTTCGCATCCCACTCACTCTCAAACTCTGTAATTTTTTTGCAAAAACCGGTATACGTTTCATGATTGTTGGAATCTGCAGCTTCATAAAAAACATGAGCAGAAAAAGCAGCCCATTTATCATCAGCTGCTTTACCACTTCTTGAATGTTGATTGACACCCTCCAGTAATTTTTCACGGAATGCTTCATTGGTAAATTCAGTTCTGCCTGTTCCGATGATGGCAAACTTTTCCGGCATCCAGTCATCTAAAAAAAGATTGTATAATGCTGGTACCAGTTTGCGCCAGCACAAGTCGCCGGTAGCACCATAAATAATAAAAATGGTGGGTTGTGATTTTATTGCTTTCAATTTGTAATGATTTAGGTTGAATAATTTTTTGTTACCGGCTGAATTTCTTTGTTCAACATTGTTGTGTCACTCACCTGTACTCTTTCAGCATTGCTCATCACAGCCTCATCCTCTTATCCTTCTCCCAAGGAGAAGGACGGTACTTTACATCCTATCTAAACACTTTATCTTCCACATCAACATCTATTCTTTATCAACTCTGGCCTCATCCTCTTATCCTTCTCCCAAGGAGAAGGACGGTACTTTATTACTTCCCCAAACATTTTATCTTCCAAGTAAGCTTACATCTTTGATCAACAGTTATACGACCAGCCTAACTTTTTCAGCAAGCACTTTAAAGATTAAAACTCTTGACTTAAAGTCCCCCATGGGGGGATTTAGGGGGCTTCTTCTCAAGAGGGGTTTGGGGAGGCCGCCCACTCCGTATGAAATACGCCTTCCTTCCCGATCAATTCATAAGTATGTGCTCCAAAATAATCCCGTTGTGCCTGTATCAAATTAGAAGCCGACGAACCATTCCGGATCGCATCAAAATAACTAACTGCACTGGCATATGCAGGGATAGAAATACCTGCAGCAATATTCTTTACCACTACTTCCCTTGCAGCGCCACCACTTTGTTTTAAGATAGCTTGAATATCGCTGTCCAATAATAAATGTTCCAGTGCTGGATTGGTTTGGTAAGCCTGGTAAATATTTTCAAGAAAGCCTGCCCGGATGATACAACCACCACGCCAGATCTTTGCAATTTCATCCAGCTTTAAATGGTATTCATATACCGCAGATGCTTTGGACAGCAGGTGCATGCCCTGTGCATAAATATTGATCATAGAAAAATAATACGCATCTTCCAGTGTGGCGATCATTTCATCTGTACCAGCAGCAGCAATATCCGAATCATTTTTGTAAGCGGCATCGGCTGCAGTTCTGATCGATTTATATTTTGAAAGATCCCTCATGGCTACAGCCAGGTCAATGGTATGAATGGGTAGTTCAAGATCAGTAGAAATTTGTGTGGTCCACTTTCCGGTGCCTTTTGATTTGGCTTCATCTTTTATCTGGTCAATTAAATAACTGCCATCCGGGTTTTGAAAAGCAAAAACATCTGCTGTAATTTCTAATAAATATGATTTTAATTTTCCTTCGTTCCATTTTGCAAATACGCTTTGAATTTTTTTATTTTCCAGTTGCAAACCTTTTTTTAATATTTCGTAGGTATCTGCAATCAGTTGCATCAGGGCATATTCAATACCATTGTGTACCATTTTTACAAAATGGCCAGATGCACCAGGCCCAATATAAGTAACGCAGGGTTCACCATTTACTTTTGCTGCGATCGCTTCAAACACAGGCTGCATGTATTGATAAGCTACTGTATCACCGCCGGGCATCATGCTGGGGCCTCTTCTTGCACCTTCCTCACCACCGGAAACACCCATTCCAAAAAAGTGAATCCCCACATCTTCCAATCGTTTTACCCTTGCCGTGGTATCAGTAAAATGGGAGTTGCCGCCATCAATAATGATATCGCCTTTTGAAAGAAATGGCTGCAATTCATCAATGACAGCATCTACAATTTTTCCTGCCGGCACCAGCAACATAATTACTTTTGGCGTTTCCAGGCTTTCAATAAAATCTGTTGCGGCAGAAAAGCCTTTTACATTTTTACCTGCGCTTTCTTTTTCCAGCAGTGTTATTTTGGTTGCGTCTTTATCATGCCCCGCTACCGCAAAACCATGATCGGCCATATTCAATAAAAGATTGCGACCCATAGTGCCCAGTCCAATCATTCCCAAACGGAATTTTTCAGTACCCATAATTTTTTGTTTATCGTTTAATATTTCAATTTACAGTATCCGGCAGGTTTTGTTTTTACCAAAGAAGGAATTAACGATTTGTTTTTTCCAAAGCAATCACCTTGTTCAACCTTCGTAAGCATTTTTCGCCGCCGGAAAAGGTAGATTCCAAAAATGCGTTGACCAATTCTTTTGCAACAGCCGTGCCGGTAATGCGGCCACCTAGGCAAAGCAAATTCATATCATCATCTTCCACACCCTGGTGAGCAGAAAAATGATCATTAATGAGTGAAGCTCTAACGCCAGCGATTTTATTGGCAACAATGGCAGCACCCACACCACTTCCACAAACTGCAATGCCTCTCTCCACTTTTTTATCTGCCACTGCTCTTGCCAATGGAATGATCAAATCAGGATAATCATCCAGCTCATTTTTTGTATGAGCACCAAAATCAATCACTTCATATTGCAGTGATAAAAGATATTCATAGATGATTTGTTTTAATTCAAAGCCACCATGATCTGCAGCAATACCTATTTTCATAATTATTACAATTGATTAAACATGAATAGAATCATTCCACAATCTTGCACCACCTTTTATGCCATCTTTGTTGGAGACGATAGAAATATTTTTTGCCAGCCGGAAAGTAAGCAAATCTGCATTTCCACCGCTGATATATAAATGATCATAATTGAATACGGTAACCAAAATACCCAGCACTCTTTGCATCCGCTTCTTCCATTCTTTTTTCCCAATCCGAAGCAGGGTTGCTTCACCAATATAATTATCATAATCTTTTTTGCCATTTAATGGATGATGCGCCAATTCCATGTGTGGCAATAGTTTGCCATCTAGTAAGAAAGCAGTGCCAAAACCAGTGCCTACTGTAATTACTATTTCAAAACCTTTTCCCTTTGCCACGCCCAATCCCTGAAGGTCTGCATCGTTTACCAACCGTACTGGTTTTTTGAAAATGGTGGAAAGTTTTTTTGCCAGGTCTGTATTTGCCCAGCCTTTACCCAAATTGGGAGCGGTATGAACAATACCGTCTTTTACATAGCCAGGAAAGCCAACAGAAATTTTATCGAATGTTGTAAACTGTGTTGCTAATTTTTTGATAGCGGCAATCACTGCAATTGGTGTGGCCGGATTGGGGGTTGGCTCTTTTTTATAAGGCTCCACTATTTTCCCATGGCTGTTGAGAACCGTAGCTTTAATATTTGAACCACCAATATCAATGGTTAAAATATTAGGGGCAGTTTTTTTTATTGTCTTTTTTTTATTAGTTGATGGGACAGCCATGGGCAGTATTTTCTTTTGATGGTGAACACAAATCTACTGAACGATTTTAAAAATCAGGATTCTGTAAATTTAGGTTATTGGCGCTTGTTTTTTCCTGAATAAAATTATTGTAATACAAGAGTGCCCCGATGCAGCACACAGGCCAAACCCGGGGCCGGTGACGACGTAACAAATGTTTATGGCAGTGATGTGGCTGGTAACAAAACAAAAATAACTTCTGGTGATAACTATATCTGTTCATTTTTATTCCTATCCCCTAAATTTGCCACCCCTTATGGCAGAGAAAAAAAGTGAAATCAAATCAGCCTTACTGCTTTCGCCGGTAAAAATTACGGAGAATAAACAACTGCTGCGGTTCATTCAAATCAGGAAGAATGAGAAAGGTGTACAGTATGATATAACAGACCTGGATGAAAGCAAAATAAGAAAACATTGTGACAAGCTCCCTCAACAGGCCCAGGTTGCACTGCGTTATCTTAATAGCGAAGGACTGAACAAACTGGAAGATGAGATCACCAAACGTTTCAAACAGCAAAAATCAGGAATGCCATTCCGGCAATTTTTATTTCCTGCTTATACAAGACAGTTGCAGGAAAGGTTTGAAATGATCAAGCCATTTGCACAATTGACGAAATGGTATCACCAGGTACCCAATGCTGCTACCGGGAATGTAATGACCGCTCCCTGCGTTTTCAGCAATTACAAACCTGTGCTGAAATTTGAAGTAATAAAAGAAAAAGAAGAGTTACAATTAGTAACCATCATCAGCATTAATGGAAGTGATTATAATTTGGAGACATTCAGGCGTTTTCATTTTTTATTATTGAGCAACAATGAATATTTTTTATTGTCTAATAAAGATTACCGGACAATGGAATGGCTGTTGCAAAATGATCCGCAGCAATACAACCAGGATGCAACTTTGTTTGCACAAAAAATATTAAGCGTACTTGAAACTGACTACGATGTAAACCGTAATAATTTATTTGCAGTAACAACTTTGGAGGTAATACCTGTTAAAAGAATTTTATTGAGTGAGATCAGTAATTCCTTCCTGGTATTGACACCACAATGGTTGTACGACGGATATGTTGCGGAGGGAGTATGGAAAGAAAGTTTTGAAGCAAGCAGTAATGGAGAAGCAATTGTTATAAAAAGAAATAAAGAAGAAGAAACCACTTTTAAAAAACTACTGGAAGCACTGCACCCCAACTTTGTAAAGCAGTTGAATGGTTATTATTATTTGTCATTTGCTGATGCACAAAAAAAGCAATGGTTTTTGAAAGTGTATCATAAGCTACTGGAAATGGACATTGAAGTGACCGGCATGGATATGCTTACGCATTTCAGGTATTCATCACACAAACCAGTAACAACAATGCAGGTGGTAAACAAGACCACAGAAATATTAACGGTTAATTTTTCGCTGCAGTTTGGGGAGGAGAAAATACCGCTGGCAGAGTTACAAAAAATATTGACCGCAGGTCAACGGGCAGTGATGCTGAAAGATGGTTCACTGGGTATTTTACCTGAAGAATGGCTGTCCACTTACAGCACCATCATCCGGCATAGTAAGGTAGATAAGCAACAACTGACTGTGCCGCAATGGATGGCTATCAGCCAGCAAAATAACGCAAGTGAAGAGACTGTTATACAAACTTCCGTAACAGAAACCTGGTGGAGCAACTGGCAGCACTGGCAAAACACCGATGCTGTTTTGTATCCTGCACCTGCAAACATACAAGCAACGCTTCGGCCTTATCAGCAAAAGGGTTTTGAATGGATGAAACTACTAGCTGAAGTAAATGCCGGTGCCTGTTTGGCAGATGATATGGGGCTTGGTAAAACCTTGCAGACAATTTGTTTTATTACAGATAAATTGCTGCATGTAAAAAATGCGCTTGCATTAATCGTTTGCCCTTCCTCGTTGATCTATAACTGGCAGCAGGAGTTGAATAAATTTGCACCACATCTCCGCACTTACATTCATCATGGCACATCAAGAGAGCATGAAAATATTTCACCTGTGGCAACGGATGTATGCATCACAAGTTATGGAACCCTTCGTTCTGATATTGAGCATTTGGCTACCATTCATTTCAATATTGCGGTGATAGATGAAAGTCATAATATTAAAAATCCTTCAGCACAAATTACCCATGCTGTTAACCAGTTGCATGCCAGCAGCAGGATTGCTTTGAGTGGCACACCTGTAATGAACAATACATTTGATCTGTATGCTCAACTGGAATTTTTATTACCCGGTATGTTTGGCAACCGGGAGTTTTTTAAAAGAGAATATGCCGATCCAATCGACAGGGATGCCAATGAAGAGAAGATAGCCGTACTTCAAAAATTAACTGCACCATTTATTTTGCGTCGAACCAAAGAACAGGTAGCTAAAGATCTTCCTGAAAAAACTGAAACGGTATTGTGGTGCAGTATGGGAACAGCACAAAAAAATATGTACGATGATATCCGGGACAGCATCCGCAGCAATCTTTTTTTAGATATCAAAAAAGATGGTTTGGGAAAAAGCAAGCTGGCTGTATTGCAGGGCATCATGAAATTGAAACAGGTGTGCAGTTCCCCCTTGTTATTACCTAAGGAAGAACAGACGGCTGACCTGTCTGTAAAAACAGAAATATTGCTGGATGAACTTGCCAACCTGCGTAACCACAAAGTATTGGTGTTCTCTCAGTTCTCAAAAATGCTTCACTTGCTGGCTGATACGTTTACCAAAAAAGGCGTTTCATTTTATTTACTGGAAGGAGCGACACCTGCAAAAAAAAGAGCGGAGATGGTGGAAGCATTTCAGCAGGAAGAAAATAATACGCATGTTTTTTTGATCAGCCTGATGGCGGGCAATACCGGGCTTACATTAACTGCTGCAGATTATGTTTTTCTATTTGATCCGTGGTGGAATAATGCAGTGCAGCAGCAGGCTATCGACCGGACTCACCGCATCGGCCAAACGAAAAATGTGTTTGCTTATAAAATGATTTGCAAGGATACTATTGAAGAAAAGATCATGCAGTTGCAGCAGCGGAAAACGACCTTAAGCGAAAACCTGATTGGTGACACAGAAGGTTTTGTAAAAGAGCTGACAAAAGAGGATGTGGAATTTTTGTTTGGCTAATGAATCCAAGCTTTCTCAAAAGATTTTTTGCAAGTTGGGCTAAAGAGATTGCAGAGAATAGAAGTGTTGGTTTTTACTCTCTGCGTACTCCGCTTCTCAGCGTGCCAATTCTTCCCTCAATTCAAAATCAGAACTGCAGCAAAAATGCAGAGCCTTCTCCTTCTTTACTCTGCACCTGTATGGTTCCTTTGTGCAACAGCATAATTTGTTTACAAAGACTCAGCCCAATACCGCTGCCTGATTTACGGGTGCTGAAAAAGGGGATGAATATTTTTTCCATTAATTCGTCAGGCATGCCTACACCATTGTCTGCAATTTTTATTATTACTTTATTTGCCGGTGTGATGTAGGCAGATAATAAAATTCTTGGTTCGCTAACTTCTTTAACAGCATCTGCGGCATTTACCACCAGGTTGATCAACACCTGTTCTATCAGGTTA
Organism: Chitinophagaceae bacterium; assembly: GCA_043788995.1. GTDB lineage: Bacteria > Bacteroidota > Bacteroidia > Chitinophagales > Chitinophagaceae > Ferruginibacter. The sequence goes on from JAYWII010000062.1 coordinate 49,098, forward strand.
ATATCAGCCTGCACCATCAGGTCCGGATCTTTTAAAATAATATCCAGTTCAATGTTCTTTTTCTCCAGTGTAGGTTGCATGAGGTGGTGCAATGTTTCAAACATATCTCTTACATATACCTGCTGTAAAGTAAGCTTGGTGATCTTGTTCAGGTTACGGTAAGTTTCAGCAAATTTCAACAGACCTTCACTTCTTCTTTTAATGGTTTCAATACCAATTTCAAGGTCATCCATGTGTCCTGTTTTATCCGTTACATTAGTCATGGCTAATTGCAAACGGTTTTTCAATGTATCCGCCAAAGAGGAGATGGGTGCAACAGAATTCATGATCTCATGCGTCATTACATTTAGTAGTTTCTGCCATGCTTTGCTTTCTGTTTCTTCCAATGCTTCATTGATATTTTGAAAAGCAATCAATTTGTACTTTTTATTATCTGTTTGAAAAGCAGTAGCACTCAGCAGCACCTTCATGGTTGATTTATCACCTTTGATGCTGATTACTTTTTTCTCACCCGGATTAATATGCAATATTTCACTATAGGCAGCTTCGTCTCTTCTCTCCAAAGATTGTATGGTTTTGATGTAAGGCACCTGCAGCATTTGTTTTAATGCCTCATTCATCCACATTACATCTCCTGTAGCATGCTCGTAAGAAAGTATTCCAGTATCTACCAGTTCCAGTATTTTCTGCAGGTACACAAATTGGGTTTCTTTTTCTTTGGCAATGGTTTTAAAAGTGGTGGTGATTTCGTTAAAACCTTTTCGCATGGGCTGCAGCGATAGTGGTGCATTTCTTTCATCGAACCTTCTTGAAAAATCCCGGTAATGAACAGACTCTACAAACTGCTGCAGTTCTTCATTGCTTTTGTTGGTAAACCGAAACAGGTCTACCACCTGGAAGACAATGATACCACAGCACAAAATACCCAGCGAATAAGTTCCTTTCATCAATAAAAAAGCTACGCCGCTCATTACTAATAGCAGTAATAAAATTCTCAGCGATAAAGCCCATTCAAATTTTTTAAATTTCATGCCTCATCCTCCTTACTCCTTCTCCTTCAGAGAAGGAGCGGTGCTTTATATCTCTAATAAACATTTGTTCTTCCACATTTTAACTTGTTCTTTAATAAACAATCATACGACCACTCTAACTTTTTCAGCAAAAATTTTTAAATATTGAACTCTTGCCTTACCCCCTTTAGGGGATGGGGGTTAAATCTCATATTTACTCAACCTTCTGTACAAAGCCGTACGGGTAATACCCAATTCTTTTGCTGCTTTGGAAATATTGCCACTGTGTTTTTCTATTACTTTTAAGATCGTGTTTTTTTCAAGGCTGCTGAGTTTTAAATCCCCATCTTCTTCCATTTTGCTGTGATTGGATTCTAATGGGGAGAAAATAATATCACTGGCTTTTAACACATCACCTTCTGCCATGATGACTGCTCTTTCAATGCTGTATTGTAGCTCCCTTACATTACCTGGAAAAGCATACTGCAGTAATTTCTCTTTGCAGGTGGCGTCAAAATCAGGTGTGGGTTTGATGTATTTGTCTGCATATATTTTTGCATAATGTTTTGCCAGCATTATTATATCGTCCTTTCTTTTTCTCAGTGGAGGTATGGTGATCTCTACTGTGTTGATGCGGTAAATCAGATCTTTTCTGAATTTACTTTCATTGGCCAGTTCGTTCAATGGCAAGTTGGTGGCGCATATCAGGCGGATATCAACGGGTATTTGTTCATTGCTCCCCAATCGCATAATTTTCCTGTTCTGCAACACGGATAACAATTTTGCCTGCTGGTGTAAAGTAATATTACCAATCTCATCTAAAAATAAGGTGCCATGTTCTGCAGATTCAAAACGGCCGATCCTGTCTTCCCTTGCATCTGTAAAAGCACCTTTTTTATGGCCAAACAATTCACTTTCAAACAATGATTCTGTTAAAGCACCTACATCTACTTTTACAAATGGCTGCTGTGCTCTCAGTGATTTTTGATGAATGGCTTGTGCCACCAGTTCTTTGCCGGTTCCATTTTCTCCCAGTATCAGCACATTGGCATCGGTAGGTGCGATCTTTTCAATTTTGTAAAAAATTTCTTCCATCACTTCGCTGTTGCCCAGTAACTGTGTGCCGATAACAGAATTGCTGGCTACTTTAAGTGAAGCAGAAACATCCCCACCAGATTTTTTGCGGAGTATTTCTTTGATGGTGGTCACCAACCGTTCATTGTGCCAGGGCTTTACAATAAAATCAGAAGCACCTTCTTTTAATGAACGCACCGCAAGATCAATATCACCATAAGCAGTGATCATGATCACCGCAATATTTTTATCAATCTCCTTTACTTTTTTCAACCAGAAAATTCCTTCGTTTCCGGTGTTGATGCTGCTGTTAAAATTCATGTCGAGCAACATGATATCGAATTTTTTTTCAGCAAATTGCGAACGGATATTTTCCGGATTTTTTTCCGTGGTTACTTCTTTTACTTCTGTTTTCAACAGCATTTTTACAGCGGTGAGCACATCTGTATCATCATCCACCACCAGTACACTTGCGTTTTTTAAAATCATGGCTTTAATTTTTCTGCAGCGTTTACAGTTTATTAAAATGCGTTAACGCTTATTTGCAAACCTGTCTCCTTTGATTTGGAATTACAATGTTACCATATTTTAATTTTTTTGAGTAATCAAATAAAAAAACAGGCTGCCTTTTTGAAGCAGCCTGTTCAGTAAAAGAGAATTGAATTATTTTAATAATGACTGTAACACCGCATTATTCACTTTTATGGGGTATTTTTTTACCAGTTCATTCATCCAGCTTTCATCCAGTTGTTTTTGATATTCATTAATTACCAGGCTTTTTGCTTCATCAAAGTTCCGCTGCAGTTTTGCCGGGTAAATTTTAAGCACTTTTACAAAGCTTGCACTATTATCTGCATCGTTTCTTACAATCTCCATAATGGCTCCTTCAACCAATTTAGTTCCTGGTTTAACAGGCAGTTGAGATATCTCATATCTTGAAGAATCTCCCAGTATCATTCCTTCACTTTCTTCTGCAATTTTTTTCCAGTATTGTCCATTCTTCATATTTTCAGCAGCATAATCAGCATACGCATAACTTCTTGCATTTACCAGTATTACATCAACGCTTTCCACCCATAAAAAATGCTCTTTGTTAGCACTGTAATATTCTTTTAATGCGGAAGGGTCGTTGCTGTTTTTATTCCAAACTTTTCTTCCCATTATTTCAAAGAATAAATTACCCTCTTTAAATTCCTGCATCTGGTATTTAAAATCGGGGTTGTATTCTTCCAGGTGTTGGCGGTAATAGTTGGTGGCTGTTGTGTTGGTAAATTTTTCGAGTAATTCATTATTACTTTCGCCTTTGTACAAAACCTTGTTCAGTTTGTAGTCTTTTGCAAAATTCAGCCATTCAGCTGCTTTTACCGGGTTGCCTGCAATGGAAAAAATCACTTCTTTAGCAATTGGATATTTGCGGCTCTCTTTACTGTATGCTGCACTGTCGGCATAAAGGAAAAGCATTTCATCCTGAACTGCTGGGTTTCTTTTATAATTGATTTTTACAAGAATTTCTTTTGCATCAATCATATAATCATTTTCCAACCGGTTGCGGAAATTCATCATGTCATATTTTAACTGCTCTGCCGTATCCAGTTTCAATTCCTTTGCAGCTTTTACTTTCAACTTAAACCTTGAATAGAGATCCAGGTATTCTTTTAATGCCTTTTCCTTATTCTCAGTTTGGGTGATGTTTTTATTATATGCCCTGATGAATTCGTCCTTACTTACCTCATTAGCGCCATACGTAAATACCGGCTGCGAAAAAATATGCATTGCTATAAAACAGCTAAAGCATATCAATAAAAATTGTTTCTTCATCCTTTATACGTTTTCGTTAGTTAGTGTTTAAGTTTCATGTTAGTTGTTAGAAAACTATCCATCCTTTTACGGGAGCAGTTTAATTAATTGCTTTTTTCCAATTTAAACACCCGTTTTTTGCCTGATTGTATGTCTGTAACTTCTACCAGGTAAATACCTCTCGTTAAGCCATTCAGGTTCCGGATAATGATCGTTGGTATTTCTTTTGTTATTTTCTGAGTGCTGTTTGAAATGGTGCGTCCAGACATATCCATCATTCTTATTCCGAGTGAACTATTTTGTTCAACCGATGCATTCACGGTGATTTCGGATATGAACGGGTTAGGGGTTACCCTGATAATAGCTCCATTTTCAGGAAGTTTCACAACTCCTACATTACTGTATGCTATTTTGCCTCCCACATCTGTCAGCTTTATCCGGTAGTAAACCAACGGTGTTTGTATATCTCTGGTGTCGTCTGTTGACTGGTAAAACTTTTCAATATTGCTGGTACCGGCCGCTTTGATACTGGTGCCGATTTTTGTATAATTTCTACCGTCGGTGCTACGCTCTATCTCAAAATAATCTGAATTGATTTCACTGATTGTTTTCCAGTTGAGTGCTACATTGTTACCAGTGCGGTTTGCTGTAACATTTAAACCGGTAGCCGGTAATATGGATAACCAGTTTAAGGAATACACCGCAGTAACAGGGTCTTTCTTTCCGGCGGCATCTACAAATGAATAATAAAACTCAGTATACATTGAACCCACCGTTACAGCTGTAAATTCAATCTTTAATAAAGAAGGATCAAAATTGCTGATCACCTGGCCTGCTGTTACCAATATGCCATTATAATATAAATTGGCGTTTAGCGGAGGAGCATCGACGGTTACAGAACGGGTCTCTAATGAGCATCCAAAACCGCAATCCTCTGCATCTTTTCCACTTAGTACTGGTGGATTAGTGCCTCCATTTAAAGTGATAAACTGGCCGGCAACCGGAGCCTTGATATTTACATAAAAAGGAACTGAACTGGGTAGCTGTTCTATACCAAAATCAAAATTAACTGCATTGGCAAATCCATAAGGCCTGTTATCAATAATACCGGGTGAGCCAAAATCAATAGTGTCATTTCTTGTTTCGCCGGTATTCACCCATCCATCGGGTAAAGCTGCAGGCGGAGCCGGACTTCCGGGAATGCCCTTTGTGGTTGACAGTAACAGGGAGTAACTTACCCCCGGTGATGCATTAATGAAACTGTATGTTCCATCATTTGCCACCGGTACTACGGCTGCCACATAACCCAGTGCATCCACTAGGTTTACATAAAGTGTGCCTCCGGCGTTGGTTTCAGGCTCTGAAGTTCCCTGGTCAGTTACATTTCCATTGGCATCAACCCATACTTTGCCACTGATATTGATACCCGGTGCAATGAGGAAATGCAAAATAGCTGTGGCACATAATGGCTTGGGCAACGTTGATGTTACGTCACAAATAGTGTAGGTTACCAAATCGGGTCCCATGTATCCCACCGGTGGGGTATAAGTATATGTTCCGTTTGAATAAAATTGTACAGTACCTCCCTGGGTGGTTGCTACCGGCGTTCCAATTGCATTGCCCATTACGCTGTTGGTAATGGCTGTTCCGCTTAATGATAAAGTATCATTATTAGGATCACGGTCATTACTGATAAACGAACCTTTCAGCGGTTGATCAACAGTAGTATATCCAAAATCATCACCGGCAAAAGGCGGGTCATTTTGAGTTCCGTTAATATCAGCTACAACATCTATGTGCAGGTTTGTATTTGAAACAGCACCCGATGTATTTGATATAACATAGGAAGCATCGACACTTCCAACAAAACCAGCCACTGGTGTAAAGGTATAAGTGCCGCCGGCATTTACAGCTAATGTGCCGGCATTGGCAACAGGCATGCCGAACATATCCACACCTGCAACAATCGCAGTACCTGGAATGGAAGTAATATCAGGCGTACCATCGCCATTGGTATCATAACTGAACAGCGTTACTGTAAATGCATAATTTTTGGGATCCCTGTCATTGGCAAGAAGATTATTGGTTATAGCCGAGCCATAACTGATATCCTCATCATTATTGGCTATAACAGTATTGACTGCCGCTGGCAATTGATCTACTGTAATAGATAAATAAGCAGTGTCGCAGGCAGATGGGCTTCCATTGTCACATATTTTATATGGAATGGTTACGGTGCCAGTAAATGTGGGTGAGGGATTGAAAGTATAATTACCAGCTGCGTCAAATGTAAGGCTGCCGGCATTTGCAAAGGAGGCCCCTGTTTTATCTGTACCATTCACACTTGCCCCACTGGCAATGGCGGTTTTTGTTAACTGGTTAAGGAAACTGCCAAAGGTTTGTGTGCTTCCTTCCTGGTCAAAGTCATTGATCATTACTACCCCGCTTACATTCACATCCTTCCAGGTACTGTTTTCATCATTAACAGTGTAAGTCAATATTCTTTTAACACCAAAGTCCATGGTGTTTGCACAGGTTCCTGAATTGTTGAACTTAAATGCCCGTGTTGCTCCTGTGGTTAATGAAACATTGGCAGGCAAAGAAGCTGGATTAAGGCCTATAAGGTAACATTGATCGTATTGTAAAAATTTAATCGAAAAATTATCAACAAATACAATGTCGCCTTCATCAACATTGCCATTGGTGACAAAGCGAATAAAGGTTTTGTTACTTGTATTGTAGGTTGCAGTATTGATGCTGATATTGGATACATCTATATAACTGGAATTATAAGTGCTGTTACCTGCGATTGTATATACGGTATTAAATGTAGAGCCATCACTTGATAATTGAACCAATACACTTTCCCCGGTTGCTAATGACGTTGTTGCTTTCCGGTATGAAAAACTCAGGAATGCTTTTGTGGCAAACTCCATATTGAACTCCCGTGTTGCAGACCTGTTTACATCATCCAGCCGCAGTGCATATCCAAAGGTGCTGTCCTGAACAATTTCCACGTCAGTATCGGCTGCTGTTTTTGCAGGCGTAACGCAAAACCCACTGGAGGGATCGTTGGTATCATTCCAGTCATTTTTCCAAGGGGCTGTACCATCAGAACCAGCTGCACAGCTGTTTCCTCCTGCAACCAAATCAAAATTATCCGCTATGATTTTTTCAGGTGCTTTAATGAATTGGTAATTGCCATTGACATCCACGTTTGCAGAATCAACTAACTCGTTTGTGTTAATTGAGTTATTGCAATTGCCATCTATATAAAGATAAATTTTGGCAGGCGAAAGTCCTGTACCGCCGTCATTCTTTATCCCATCCTGATTTTTATCTAAAAATACCTGCCCTGAGATAATGTTTTGCCCGGAGGGAGATGGACATGAGCCAACAGTAATATATACGGTAGCCGTGCCACATACAACAGGGAATGGTGTAGAACATACCGTGTATTGAAATGTATCCAGGCCAACAAAACCTGTATTGGGTGTATATACAATACTTCCGTTGATGATGGTAATGCTGCCATTTTGGGGTTGCAACAAACCTGAGGTTGTAACAGTAGAGGGATCAATGATTGATAAGAAGCCAGCATCATTTTTCAATACACTGACAGTTACGGGGGTGTTAACCATGGTTACACCATAATCGGTATTGGCAAAAATGAGTTTCTCTTTACAAAATGGTTGTATGGTACTACCCACATCCCAACTTGGGTTTCCTGAATTTGCTGTTGCGGCATCCTCTCCATAAATAGCAGCAATTTTTACACCATTGCAGGTATATACGGATGTACCACTCTGGTTGTTATCAGAAATATCCTTGATCTTAATATAGTTAAGATAATTCAACGGTATTGCTACATCATATTTTAAACCGCATGGGCTTATGTTTGTACCATTCAATACATCTCCGTCGTATTTTACATATACTGTTGTATTGGCACTTGGAGTAACCCAAATTGGGTTGTCATTTCTTGTCATATCTGTAGAACCGGGAGCCCATGCCACACTTGCAAAATCAGTGAGCCTGCTTTCAGCAATAAGATTGAAAGCCCAGTCCCTGGTATCACCAACATTTCCACCACCACCAGGTGTATAGGAGTCAACAATTTCCAGGGCAACAAAAGATTCCTTTGTAGGGTTGGTAAACTTATACGCAGCAGATGCAGAAAGTGGCATAGCAAAACGGAAAGATGAATTTGCCTGCAACAGGATGGTGCCGCTGGAGGGTACACCTGAGGTCCAGTTAATATTGATATCCCTGCTCAAACTATTATACAACATCACTACAGCGGTATCATGCGGCGATACAGCCGGGCCAGTGGTAGGAACGGGTGTATAATAAGTATTTGAATACCAGGTAGCAGGGAAAATTGGAACCTCTCTTGAAGAATAATTGTCTACTCCGGCAAAATGAGCATCCACACCAATCGGGTAGTCACTTGTTACTACGGCTCCTGCTTTAATTTGGGTTCCTACAGGAGCAGTTGCATCATCAACCCTCATTACCTGGCCTTCATTTAAAGTAAATTTGGTTTCAAAGTCGCCATCATTGTCCCGGTCAATTTCAACATTGGTATTATTTTGCGAAGCTCTTATAAATAAGGCAGTGTATCTAAAATCCTGGCTTGGAAGATCTTGGCCAACAGGTAAAGTAAAAGATTTGCCAAAGTCACTTGGGTAAGCCGACACGTTGGTTTTCATACACTGTAAAGCAATTACAGAAGGTTCACCGCAAACCTGTGTTACGGATATCTGGCCACTGGAATACAATTTGTCTTTCCCATCAAAATACCTGTTTGCAGCCACCCTCGGCGTAGCCATTGTATTGTCAAGTACTACACTTCCACCTGCCGGGATCATATCAGTTGGATAACCCGGAGCCACTCCATTGTAAATGTTGCCATCACCCCAAATTTCAGTAGTGGATTGTGTTGGGGTAACAATGTTTGATTCATAACCATCTTCCCATTGATCCCATATCAACGTCATACCAGGGTAAGAAATTTTCAGGCTGATAATGGTACGGATATTTGTTGATGATAATGTACCACTATAAGATTTTTCCAAAGCTATCTGGGCATCATTTTCTGCATACGGCATGTAATATATTTTGCTCTTAGTTGCATCGGCGCAGGTATTAAACACAACTGGCAATACTGTAATTATTACCTGTGTACTGGAGCAAAGAGGTGTTAATAATGTGTTGTCGCAAATTTCGTAGGTCAGGGTATCGTTTCCCTGGAAGGTGCCATTTGGCAGGTAAGTAATTTTATTATTATCTAAAATTACCTGGCCATTTCTCGGCTCGGAAATAATGGTTAGAGAGGCTGGATCGATGTCATTATTCGGATCTGAATCGTTTGCCAGCACATTAATTTCCAAAGGTTCGCCACCATTGCCGGTTGCATAATCTTTATTTGCCGTAGGCGGGCAACTGATACACATGCTGATGCTGGTACTTTTAGAATGAGTCACTGTATTTTCATAACCTTCTTTAGCGGTGGCATTAATGGTAAAAGGCCCGCCAATTAAAGGAACTGTCCATGCGCTTTCATATACCCTGGTACAGCCTGAAGTGGCTACCGAAGTTGATGCGGTAGTTGTACCTGGCGGGGTGATGGTTACATTCAGGCCGGTGATGTCAGCAAAACCAAAAGGATCGGTTACCGTTGAACGAATATACATGGTTGAACCTCCCAATGCATTTGTTGCAATGGTGCCTCCCGGGTAAGGGGCATTATAAACAACAACTGAATTTACATTGATGTAAGTTGATACAGGAAAATCTATTTTTGATGGTTTGGTCTGGCTGTCGTAATCAATTATAAATGATACGCCTGCCTGACTTGTTGTAATATCTAATGCAATTGACTGCCCGGCAGGAATAGTTACATCAGCGCCTAAAGTTGCCGTCCATGTTAAAAGACCAGTGGCACTGGTATAACTCGGATTTGTAAGTGTAATGATAGTTGTTGAGCCATATTTTAATGTTGCTGTAATAGTTGGGTTGGCAGGCATTGATCCATAAACAATACTGATGTAGTTGGATACTTTGATAGTGCCGGCTTTTATCGTCAAAGCCCCGCAAAGCGCTGCTGATTGGGTAAATGTAGTTGCTTTGGCCACTAATCCTAATTTAATAATCGCTGCGCCTGAATCAATATTTGACGGCGTATTTGACATGGCGGACCAGGCACTGCCATTAAATCTCCAAAAACTGTTAGATGCGTTACCTCTTAAAGCATACGTGTTTGGGTCATCAGAAAGAAGTGAACCACCTTTAGATACAGGGCTGGGGGTATTGGCCATGCTTGACCAGGAATTGGTACTCAGATTATATTTATAAAAATTGTTTGAGTTGCCTCCACGCAAGGCATAAATAGCAGCACCATCAAAACTTAAGGCACCACCGCCATCAATTGCCGATGGAAGTGCGGCTAAAGCAGACCATGTATTGGTTGCAACAGTATATTTCCAGAAAGCAGTGGAAACATTTCCTTTTAAAGCATAAATATTGGTACCATCCGTAGTAAGCGCTCCTCCCCAGGTTACAGGGGAAGATGCTGGTGGTGTTGAAGCAGGGGTTGATGCAAGAACTGACCATGTATTGGTTGCAATAGTATATTTCCAAAAAGTAGAAGTACCCCCCTGGAATGCATATATCGACCCATTAATATGAACAAGAGCAGCACCAGAAGATACAGCTGCCGGAGTGCTGGCCATTACTGACCAACTGTTGGCTGCAGGATCGTACCTCCAAAAATCAGCGGTTCCTCCACGCAATGCATAAATGTATGTTCCGTTTGTTACAAGTGCACCACCTTTGGATACAGTACCCGGCGTAGCTGCTCTTGCTGTCCAGCTGTTTGCAGTTATATCGTATCTCCAAAAATCAGTTCTGGAAGCTCCCCTGAAGGCAAATAAATATTGCGACGTGGGAGTTAGCGAAGCAGTTTGAGTAACTGAACCGTCTGCGGTTGCTATCGGATCTACCCTGTCAAGCGACTGGCCAGGATCCGATAGATATAGTTGCTTTGTCACCGTTTGCCCAAAAGCAGGTCCGCACAAATACAGTATGCAACAAATGGACAATAGCAATACTTTGGATATTGCTTCATTTGTCTTCAATAGATAACCTAAATTAGCTTTCATGTTTTTATCGATTTTTACCATCCTGTTTAATTGGTCTGTCTGTCAGTTTTAACAGGTAAGGAAATGGATTTTTTATTTTTCTTGACCGGTGTATTATTTTTTTGTTCGTTACAACAGTGCAATAAATCTATTGCATACCATTCACACGTATGGCAGCCTGGTTGTGACTGACCAGGTTCGCATTCATTGCAAATAATTTGGCGCTGACCAGCATTGTAATCCAAAAAGTGAGAATGAATATTGCTGTTTGTTTTGATGTAACTGATGCCGCTGTTGTATATTGAATAAGAAGCCCGTGATATTAAACCGGCTTCTGCAGTGAGTGAAGAAAAGCTGTAAACAGTAATAAGTACAAACACAAAACTGCTGTACAAATAGTTGATTTGAATTTTATGCATTGGATTGGATGTTGTGATTTTAATGCAATTAGTGCATTATAAACAATTGTAAAACGGCAGATTTTGTAACATTATTGTGAGAAAAACTAATACGATGTTTTCTGTATAGTGATGATGATCAGAATGTGTCCTGTCAATTATTTAGAAAAGAGTCCTTAAAATACCTGTGGTTACAAAAAAACAGCAGCCTGATTTTAAGTCAGGCTGCTGTTGAAAATTGTATCTAAATTTATCTTATTCTACTATTATTTTTTGATTATCTACCACTACACCATTTACTGAAATTTCTGCAGTGTACATACCTTTTGATAAACCGTTTTCCAGTTCAATGCTGTTGTTACCTCTTGAAGCAATCATGTTTTTTACAGTTACTGCTTTACCAGTTACGCTTTGTATTTTGATAACTGCATTACCATTTTGAGCAGTTGTAAAATTGATGGAAGTATTTTTTGTAATTGTAGATTGTTCAGTACCTTCTAAGTTTACCACTGTTACATTACTATAAGTGATAGTACCATCTGCAGCTATTTGCTTTACACGGTAGTAAGCAATTTTTCTTCCGGCTAATTCTGTAGCATTATCATTGATCCTGAAATTTAAATTGGCAGCTAAAGCAGCTGGTACAGTAGCAATAGTACTGAAGTTGTTGCTGTAGAAAGAGCGCTCAATTTCAAAACGGCATTTATTTGAAGAAGACCAGTTAAGTACTACGTTATTGTTGTTAGCTGCTACTGTTAAAACTGCAGCAGTATTATTATTACCCGGGTTATTGTTACCGGCAAATACTGAAGAAGCGATTGTGAAGAGGCTGATGATGATGGTAGTTACTTTTTTCATTTTCTTAGGTTTTAGATTTTTTGTTGTTGTATATAGTATTACCCAAGATGTGCCAGAAAATAACATGTTAAATTTCAATTGATTACGAATTGGCACAGCGATTTTCTTTCCATTTTATGGAGCCGATTTTTGTAAAATGGAAAAAATTGCTAGAGAGGAAAGATTTGTAGTAGTATTCTTTGTTGGTAGGTTGATGAGATGTGATTATTTGACTGCGCCGGGGTAGAAGCTGTTTGGAAGAAATATTTTGTGGCTGCCGGATGAACATAAAAAAACCGCAGCCAGGTAAACTAACTGCGGTTGGGTGTTGTGATTTTTATTGTGCCTGGTTATTATTATTCTACGATTAATTTTTGGTTATCCACTATCACTCCGTTCACTGAAACTTCAGATACATATACTCCTTTTGATAAACCATTAATATTTTCTAACTCAATTGTATTATTACCCTTGCTGATGATTGTATTTTTTACGGCTACTGTATTTCCAGAAAGGCTCTGTATCTTAATTACAGCGTTCCCGTTTTGTGTTGCTGCAAAGCGTACTGAAGTTGTTTTTTGTGTAGCGTTACCAGGTTGTACGTTGGTGTTTTTAGCATCTTGTAAATTAACAACCATTGTGTTGCTATAGCTAATGTTACCATTTGCATCAATTTGCTTTACACGGTAGTAAGCAATAACTCTTCCTGCTAATTCAGCAGCATTATCGCTGATCCTGAAATTATTGCTGCTGTTGTTAGCAAATGCAATTTGCATGGTAGCAATTGTATTAAAATTATTGCTGTAAAATGAACGCTCAATTTCAAAACGGCTATTGTTAGCCTGATTTTTTGCAGACCAGTTTAATATTACTGTATTGTTATTATTTCCTGCAGTTAATGCCGTTGTAGCTGTAACAGTTGTGCTGGTAATTTCGATGTTTGAAGAATTTTCATTTGCGTTAGCAGTAGAAACCAGTGTTATCAAGCTGATGAAGATGGTTGTAAGTGTTTTCATTTTTTTCGGTTTTTTGAGTTAGGATTATTTTTTTTGTTTTCTTATTTGATTATGATAATTCCTAAGTTGTGCCAGAAAATAAATGATTCATTTACAGCTGATTATGAAATTAAAACTCACTAATTTTTCCACTTTATGGAACAGTTTTTCTTTAATTGGAAATCGAAGGCTGTGATCGGGGAAGAATAGGAGGCATGGTCGGTTATCCGCTTAGGATTAAGCTGGTGATTTTATTACTGAATAAAGTCTTCAAATTGTAAGCAGTGGTCAGATGAATATTTCAGCATGTAAAAAAGTGTATCAAAACAGGATAGTGTTTGTATCGAAAGCGTACACTGGCTGGCGGCAAGTTTTTATAAAGCGTTGAAAAATAATATACTTACGTTTTGGCACGTCTTTCATATATAGTCTATTAAACTAAACAACAACATTTTAAAACTTTTAAATTTCAACATCATGAGACGTCAATCAGTTTCTTTATTTACCACGCTAACTAAAGAAGAATTAGAAGCTATTATAAACACAGTAAGTGAAACAATAGCAGTACGGCAGACTATCACGAAAGAAAAAAAAATCAGTTCAGCAGATCTTTGGAATATCCAGCGTCAAAAAAATACTTTTGTACAAAGAAGGTTTTCATTGTAATTCCAGGGTTACGCATCACAAAATTCGCAGAAACAAACAGCCATGACACAACCAAAATATTATCCTGAGAATCGAGTGAAACCAACTGTATCAAAACCGGACACTTTTTGTATCAATAGCGTACAGTTGAAAAGCGAAAACCCGTTTAACAAATTGAAAAACAGTTCATTGTATTTTGGCATAGCATTGTATAATGAATAGCAGCACTCAACATTAATTTAAAAGCGCTGGTAAAAGACAGCAGGAAAATAGCAACAAAATCATGGACAGGGTAATAGAAAAGAAATTCTGGAATACAAAGAAGCTACTGATGATCGCAGGTATTGCTGGGTTATTGATACTCATTTTTGCAAGCTTTTACCTTACATCAGGTAAATCAAAACTGAATGTAGAAACAGACCGGATCACCATCAGCGAAATTAAAGAAGGACCATTTAAAGAATTTATTCCGGTAAATGGTGTAGTGCTTCCCGTTACTACTATTTTCTTAGATGCAATGGAAGGCGGTAAAGTTGAAGAAAAATTTGTAGATGATGGTACGATGATGAAAGCAGGTCAGCAGATATTAAGGTTGAGCAATACAGATCTTGAACTGCAACTGGCTAACCAGGAAACACAAGTGTTTAATGTGCTGACGCAAATGCAAATCAGTAAAAACAATTCAGATCAAAATTCTATTAACCGCCAAAACCAGGATGCGGAAGTTGATAATGCATTGACAGAAGCAGAGCGCCTTTATAACGTAAATAAAAAATTATACGATAAAAAAGTGATCGGGCTGCAGGAATTTCAAAGCAGCAAGAACATGTATGAATACCAGGTTCGGAGGAAAAAACTGACCGAAGAAATTATGAAAACCGATGCAGTTTCTATGAAACAACAGGTGTCACAAATGGGAGAGTCTTATGCACAGATGAAAAAGACACTGGCACTGATGCAAAAGAAAGTAGGTGACCTGATAGTGAGGGCACCAGTAGACGGACAGTTAACTTCCATGGATGCAGAAATTGGACAAAATAAAAACCAGGGTCAAACATTGGGACAGATAGATGTAATGAGCGGTTACAAAGTAAGAGTGGATGTTGATGAACATTATATATCAAGGGTATTTACCGGATTAAAAGGAGATGCGTTGATAGCCGGAAAGAATTATAACCTGGCAATAAAGAAAGTTTATACACAGGTAACTGCTGGCAGGTTCCAGGTGGATATGGTGTTTACGGATTCAGTTCCCCGTTCTATCCGTAAAGGGCAAACCCTGCAAATTGGTTTAACATTGAGTGATGAAAGAAGGGCCATCTTGTTACCCAAAGGAGGATTCTACCAACAAACCGGCGGTAACTGGATTTTTAAAGTAAGTGAAAGTGGTGCGATGGCTTATAAAGTGGATATACAACTGGGTAATCAAAACCCGGATAACTACGAGGTATTGCAGGGTTTGAAACCAGGAGATAAAGTAATTACCAACAGTTATGAAAACTATGGTACAATACAGGAACTGGTGTTGAAGAAACAATAACCCCCTCCGCCCCTGAAGGGGGAACCAAGAAAGGGGTATGTTTATCCAAGCCTTGTGTAACTATTAAAGAAATGAAATCGTCATTAATGTAAATTGTTTTTTTATGAAACAGAAAATGCTAAAACTAATGCTGCTTTTTTTAACCATCAGTTTATTCAGTTCTTCAAAAGAAAATGCATCTGTTGCAAAATGTAAATGCAGTGCGGAAGAAAAAGTGCAGGAAAGCGGGTTTATAAAAATAGCTGGCAGTGGCCAGGCAGAAGAATATCAACTAACAATGTTACCAGGCAACTTTTTATTCTTCTATTAATTTTGAAAAAATAAAATCAATATACCATGCTTCAATCAAATAACATGATCAGTATTAACAGTCTTGAAAAAATCTACCGCACAGAAGAAGTGGAAACGGTGGCATTGAGCAAGCTTTCAATTGAAATTAAAGAAGGTGAATTTGTAGCCATCATGGGCCCGTCAGGCTGTGGCAAAAGTACTTTGCTCAACATTCTTGGTTTACTGGATGACCAGGACGGTGGAAGTTTTGTATTCAATGGTATTGAAGTATCAAAATTCAACGAACGCAAACGGGCCGATCTGCGGAAGCACAATATTGGTTTTGTGTTCCAGAGTTTTAACCTGATTGATGAACTGACCGTGTTTGAAAATGTGGAATTGCCACTGATCTATACAGGTGTAAAAGCTGCAGACAGAAAAAAGCGTGTGGAAGAAGTGCTGGATAAAATGCAGATCATGCACCGCCGCAATCACTATCCTCAGCAATTGAGTGGTGGTCAGCAACAGCGTGTGGCTGTAGCAAGAGCTGTGGTAAACAATCCAAAAATAATATTGGCGGATGAGCCTACCGGTAACCTGGACAGCAGCAATGGTAACGAAGTGATGCAATTATTAACAGATCTGAATGAACAGGGGACTACGGTGATAATGGTAACACACAGTGAGCATGATGCCCGGTACAGTCACCGCATTATCCGTATGCTTGACGGACAAACCGTAACAGAAAATATTTTAAGCCCGCTCTCTTAAATCATACATTCATTTTTTGAGGACTTAAAGTGTAGCCATTTTTAAAACGTTCCTTTCAGAAAACTAAAATATTTTTCAAAACAACAATTTTAAATCCGGCATATTAATTAGGTTTAAAATTAATTAAGCTGCCGATAATAAACTCCTTTTGGGGTAGGAGGTAAGCTATGTTCCGTCATCACATCATAACAGCAGTAAGAACGCTCTGGAAGAACAAAATCTTCACAGCAATTAACCTGACAGGATTGATTCTTGGCCTGTCAAGTATTATGGTGCTGAGTGTAATGGTATACCAGTTTCTCAGTTTTGACAGTTTGCAGAATGATAAATCCAGGATGGCTTACCTGAAAACAAAAAACAAAGATGGCAATGAATTCGTCCAGACAACTTACCCTTTATTATACGAAGCATTAAAAACCTGTCCGCAAATAGAAGCAGGTACACATTTGCAAACCTGGTACAATCCCTGGCTGAAAGTAAATGAAAAAGAAGTACAGGAAGACCGTTGCTATTTTGTAGATAGTGGATTTTTTAAAGTGTTCTCTTTTCCATTAAAATATGGAAGCACTAATAATATACTGAATGATAAATTCAGCGTGGTGCTGTCTGAAGAAACTGCGGAAAAATTATTTGGTAAAGAAAACCCGGTAGGAAAAGTAATGGCGGCGGATGATAGTGTGCAGTTAACAGTGAGAGCAGTAATGAAACACATCAGTGCCAATAACAGCATCAGGCCCGATGTATTACTCACTACTGCTTTATTAAATGATGCCCCCGGTTTTAAAGACAATGCCAACTGGTACAATGGATTTGCAGAAAATTATATCAAATTAAAACCAGGTGCTGATGTAAATAAATTGGAACAGCAGCTCAACCAGTTAGTAAAACTGAATTATCACCCGGAAAGAAAATCAGACCGTATTAAAGTAGCGGCATTTGAGCAACTGCCATCAGAATCTATGGGAAGTTTGGGCAAAGCCATCATTTCCGGTTCTATTGGAACGGCCATATTTATCCTGCTGATCATCATTGTAAACTTAGTAAACCTGAATGCAGGCACCATGTTTACCCGTGCTAAAGAAGTAGCAGTAAGGCAAATGATCGGCAGCGGCAAACGTTCCATCATCACACAATTTTGTATAGAGAATGCAGTGGTGGTTTTTATTTCACTGCTGGTGTCTTTTCTTTTTTTTTACAACTTGCTCATTCCACAAATGAACCAAATGTTTGGCAGGCAGTTTGGTGAAATGGAACTGAACATTTCAAAAGATTATCCGCTGCTGTTACTATTTATCATTGCAGGTGTTATCATTGTTATCATAGCCGCCTCTTATCCGGCATGGCATTTAACTTCTTTGAAAGTATCAGATACTATTAAAGGGAAATTATCCACCGGCAGCCGCAAAAGTATTACCCGGAATGTTTTTATTACTCTTCAGTTTGTGCTTTCTATTTTACTGATATATACCACTGTAATTTTAAACAGGCAGATGGATCACATGAAATCGGCTTCACTGGGATTTAATAAGGAAGATGTGGTTGTGGTGAACCTTGATCTTGCGTATAAAAATCCAAAAGTAGCGGAGGCCCGGTTCGATGCAATTCTTAACACCCTGCGTAGTGATACCAGGGTGAAATCTGTTTCCACCAATGCGGTGATACCAACTGCTTACTGGAATAATTTCAACACGTATTATGATGTTGCGAATAACAAAGAAATTAACCTGAGGCATGTAAGTGCAGATGCAGGATATTTTACCACCTATGAAATACCCATTGCAGAGGGAAGGTGTTTTGCAAACGTGCCAGACAGTAATGAAAGAGGTAATGTAATTATCAACAAAGCCGCCATGAAAGCTTTCGGCTGGAAAATCGCTGTGGGCAAACAACTGAAACAAAAAAGTAATGATGAAGTTTACACTGTTGTTGGAGTAACAGAAGATTTTAATTACAGAAGCCTTGACGGTAACGTAGAGCCGCTTTTACATTGGTATGGCGGCAAGCAAAGCCTGAATAATAATTTCCTGAGTGTACACATCAACAAAGGACAAACCAACAATGTACTTCAAAAAATAGAAGCGGAATTCAAGACCATGCCAGGCAGGCGTGCATTTTCTTATGAGCTGATGACGGATAAAGTGAATAAACAATATGCCATGCTGGATAATATTTTGCAGATGACAAAGTACATCGCATTCCTTACCATTTTTATTGCCTGCATGGGTATGCTCGGCCTCATTACCTTATTTTCAAAACAACGGGTAAAAGAAATTGGGGTAAGAAAAATATTGGGTGCAAATACTCCCAGCATCATTATGCTGCTGAGCAAAAACTTTTTGTTGCTGGTAACTATTGCCGCAGTAGTTGCTGCACCATTGGCGTGGATGATCATGAACGGATGGTTGCAAAATTTTGCCTACCGTGTTTCCATTCACTGGTGGATGTTTGCGTTGGGAGCATTGGTTGCAATCTTGATCGTATGCTTTACAGTAAGTTTTCAAAGTGTAAAAGCTGCGCTGGCTAACCCGGTGAAGTCACTCCGTACAGAGTAAAAGCCAGGCCTCCCCAAACCCCTCCCAAGGAGGGGCTTAAGAAGAGTTTAAAATTTTAAAGTGTTTGTTTAAAAAGTTAGGGTGGTCGTATGACTGTTGATTAAAGAACAAACGGGGATATGGAAGATTAAATGTTTAGATAAGGTATGAAGTGCCGTCCTTCTCCTTGGGAGAAGGATAAGAGGATGAGGCCAGAGAGTGCGGATGAGATAATGTGGACAAAGCTCAATAAAGATATAATGTAAAAGAGTGCCACCAATACCAAATTGAAATACTAGTGATAGTTACAAAAAATAAAAAAATAGTTAAGCCATGATCAACAACTATTTAAAAATCGCCTGGAGAAATTTATTGAAAAATAAAACTTTCTCCCTGATAAATATTGCAGGCCTTGCATCGGGGCTTGCATGTTTTATTTTAATTGCATTGTATGTAGCGGATGAACTCAGCTACGACCGCTTTAATGAAAAAGCCAGCCGTATTTACCGAATCAATGCTGATATTGTGTTTGGTGGAAACAAGCTACATATGGCCGTAACGGCAGACCCGATGGGTGCGATTTTGAAAAAGGATCACCCTGAAGTAGAGCAGTATGTACGGATGTATGCATCCAGCGGCGCAAAGCTGGTGAAAAAACGCAATGCATTTATCAATGAGCAAAATGTGGCACATGCTGACTCTACTTTGTTTGATGTATTTACGTTGCCAGTAATATCCGGCGATACAAAAAATGCATTGAACGAACCAAACACAGTGGTGATTACCGAATCAACGGCCAAAAAATATTTCGGTACTGCTGATGCGGTTGGCAAAACGATTGAAACCAATGATAACAACAGCACGTTGTATAAAGTGACTGCGGTAATAAAGGACATTCCACACAATTCGCATTTTAATTTTGATTTTATTTTTTCGATGGACAATGCCGACTACCAGTGGGGCCAATTTACCAGCCATAATTTTCATACTTTTCTTTTGCTGAAGCCTGGTGTTAATTACAAAGTATTTGAAAAGAACTTTTCGCAATTCATTGATAAATATGTAATGCCGCAGGTACGACAGTTTATGGATATTAAATCAATGGACGAGATGGAAAAGTCAGGCAATAAACTGGAGTATAGCCTGATGCCGCTGACAGATATTCACCTTCATTCAGACCGTTTTCCGGAACTGGGTGTAAACGGCAGTATCCAGTATGTATATATTTTTTCAGCAGTGGCGCTGTTTGTATTATTGCTTGCCTGTGTGAATTTTATGAACCTTTCAACAGCCCGTTCTGCAAGCAGGGCAAAAGAAGTGGGCATTCGCAAAGTGCTGGGCACAGAAAAGAAATCACTCATCCGGCAGTTTCTTACAGAGTCCACATTAATGGCAGCAATTTCAATGGTGCTGGCCATTATAATTGTGTGGGCAACCATGTCTTATTTTAATGACCTGTCTGGTAAAAGCCTTGCTATTACTGATTTATTAAACCCCGGATATTTTGCGTTGTTGCTGTTGCTTCCTTTGGTTGTTGGTTTGCTGGCAGGCAGTTATCCTGCATTTTATTTGTCTTCCTTTAAACCAATTACCGTGTTGAAAGGAAAGATGAATGAGGGGTTTAAAAAAAGCAGCCTTCGTAATGTACTGGTAGTTTTTCAGTTTGGCACTTCTATCATGCTTATTGTGGGTACCATTATTGTTTACAGGCAACTGAGTTTTATACAGACAAAAAAAATAGGCTTTAATAAAGACCAGGTACTGGTGATAAATAATACGTATGCGTTGGGCGAAAATGCCACAGCTTTTAAAAATGAAATATCGAAAATGAGCGGAGTAAGCGGCGCAACATTTGCAAGTTTCCTTCCTGTGGCAAATTCATCAAGAAATGACAACACTTATTCCAAAGAAGCAGTGATGGACATCAAGAGCAGCTTGAGTGCACAAAGCTGGGTGATAGATTATGACTATATCAAAACCCTCGGTATGGAGATGACAAGTGGACGAAACTTTTCAAAAGAGTATGGTTCCGATTCTAATGCCATTATCATTAACGAAACTGCTGCCAACGTGTTGGGGTATGATAACCCCGTAGGTAAAAAATTATACACCAATTACCAGGACCGCTCTGGCACCAGGCTTATTTCTTATGATATCATTGGTGTGGTAAAGAATTTTCATTATGAATCATTGAAACAAACGGTAGGGCCATTGTTATTCAAACTGGGTAACAGAACAGGTGCCACAGCTTTTAAAATAAGCACTGCCAATGTACAGGGGCTTGTAAAAAATATTGAAAGTAAATGGAAAACCATGGCATCGGGTATGCCATTCAGCTACCAGTTTTTAGATGAATCTTTTGACAGTATGTACCGGGAGGAACAGCGTACAGGAAAACTTGGGCTAACCTTTGCCGTTATTGCCATTCTCATTGCATGTCTCGGTTTATTTGGGCTGGCAACTTACATGGCTGAACAGCGCATTAAAGAAATTGGTGTAAGAAAAGTATTGGGTGCAAGTGTAAGCAATATCACTGCAATGCTTTCAAAAGATTTTATAAAACTGGTGCTGTTATCAGCCATTATTGCGTTCCCGTTATCATGGTGGTTTATGAGCAAGTGGTTGCAGGATTTTGCATACCGTATAGATATCAGTTGGTGGATATTTGCCCTGGCGGGGATCATTGCATTGTTGATTGCGGTATTGACAGTAAGTTCACAGGCTATCAAAGCAGCATTGAGTAACCCGGTAAAAAGTTTAAGAACAGAATAAAGAAGCCCCTCCTAGAACTTCGTTCGTTCCCTTCCAGGGAACCCGGAAGTGGAGGGATAAGAAAGAGTCAGAAAATTTATGGTCTCTTAGTTTTATTTACAGAGTGGTTGTAATTATTGTTGATAAAAGAAAAAATGTTGATACAGCAGAAAGAATTTTTAACGGATAGCCCTGAAAGCCCGCCCGTGCCGGTACGGACGGGGGCGAAATACCATTAAGGATGGGTACAACCCATCGCAAACAGTAGCCCGATAAAAACTGGGATTAAAATACAACACCAATACCCAATAAAGTTTTCAACTACAACATAAAAATATCATGCTCAAAAACTATTTCAAATCTGCCTGGCGGGGTTTATGGAAAACCAAAACAAATACGGCAATTAATATTACCGGCCTGGCTGTTGGCATGACGGCAGCCATATTGATTTTTTTGTGGGTGCAGAATGAAATGAATTTTGACAGCTCTCATAAAGATGCAGACAATGTTTACCGCCTTACTACTAACCTGAAACAAAATAACTGGGTATGGGAATCATCGCCATTGCTGCTTGCGGAAGCAGCAAAAAAAGAAGTACCTGAAATTGACAATACCGCAAGATTGTTTGATGGCAACTGGGCGGTGTTTAATATCAATAATAACCTCACGTATGAAAAGACTTGTGCGTTTGTTGATGACAGTTGGTTTGATATTTTTCAGTATGATTTTATAGCGGGTAATGCAGCCGGTTTTATGAACGATGCCAACAGCATTATTTTAACAGCATCGCAGGCAAAAAAATATTTTGGCAACAGGAATCCAATGCGAACAGTAATTCGTGTGGACAGTATGAATTATGTGGTAAAAGGAATTGTAAAAGATGCTCCCGCCAATTCCAGTTTTCAATACACTTCGTTTATCCCACTGGCTAATTTGCTGAAAGATCCTGACAGAAGAGCTAATGATGAACAATGGCAAAATGCCAATTACATCAGTTTTGTAAAAGTAAAACAGGCGTCCAATACAGTTGCTGTTTCCAAAAAGATCAGTGCTGTATTTGCAAAGAACAGTGGCGATAAAGAAACCACTATTAGTTTAGTTGGTTTAAAGGATATGCATTTTGAAAATGAGATACAGTCATCGGTATTTATACACGGAAATAAAAAAACGGTGTATATTTTTACGGTGCTGGCAGTGTTGTTGTTGCTGATTGCCTGCATCAATTATGTAAATCTCAATACTGCAAAAGCAAGCCTCCGTGCAAAGGAAGTGAGTGTGAGAAAAATTGCTGGGGCCAGCCGGTCCCATTTGTTTTACCAATTTATTGCGGAAGCTTTGCTGGTGAGTGGTATTGCCTTATTGCTTACGCTGGTGGTCATTCATTTTAGCCTGCCCGTTTTTAATACCGTTACCAGTAAGCATTTTGAATTACCACTCTCCTCATTCAGTGTGTGGAAAGTGATTGGCATTACGTTGATGACCGCATTGTTGCTCAACAGTATTTATCCTGCACTGGTGTTATCATCCTTCCAGCCATTGAATGTTTTCAAAGGTGCCACCATGCTAAAAGTAAAGGGCAGTTATTTTAGAAAAGGTCTCGTGATTGTTCAGTTTAGTTTTTCTGTGATGCTGATTGTTGGAACCATTATTATTTACCGGCAGATGCAGTTCATCCAGCAAACGGATGCTGGCTACAACCGGTCGCAGGTGTTGTCTTTTCCCATTCCTCCCAATGCATCTTACAAAGACAAAGAATTATTGATTCAGGAAATAAAGCAAGACCTGCTTTCACAAAGCAGTATACAAAGTGTTTCCATCGCTAACCAGTCTATTGTAAACATTGGCAGTTATTCCACGGGTTCCGCTGATTGGGAAGGACATGATACAACCTTTAATCCAAAGATTGCTCAGCTTTCCACCGATGCTGATTTCGCCAATACGTTGCAGTTGCAAATGAAAGAAGGCAGATGGTTTCAGCAAGGCAATGAAGCAGACAAAAACAATGTAGTGCTGAATGAAGCAGCAGTAAAAGAATTAAATCTTCAACAACCATTGGTAGGAAAGCGTTTCAAATTTAAAGGCAAAACCGGAGAAGTGATTGGCGTGGTAAAAGATTTTAAATACAAAAGCATGCACGACAAAACAGGCCCGCTCATTGCTTTTCAAAATCCAAACTGGTTCAGAGTATTTGCAGTACGCACAGCACCTGGCAATACACAGCAGGCAGTAGCAGCTTTGCAAAATACCTGGAAAAAATTTTTACCGGGCAGCCCGCTGGAGTATGAATTTTTAGATGAGGCTTTTAATAATTTGTACAAAGAAGACCTGCAGGTTTCCTCCCTCATTTTTGCTTTTGCACTCATTGCAATAGCAATATCCTGTCTTGGTTTATTTGGCCTGGCAGCATTTACTGCAGCGCAACGTTCCAAAGAAATTGGTATCAGGAAAGTACTCGGCGCAAGTATTGCAGGAATCACACAACTGCTCACAAAAGACTTTTTAAAACTGGTGATCGTCGCTATTATTATTGCATCACCGGTTGCATTGTGGGCAATGAACTACTGGTTGCAGGGTTTTGCTTACCGGATCAATGTTAGCTGGTGGATGTTTGCATTGGCAGGATTGATTGCAGTGGGGATTGCTTTGATAACAATTGGCTGGCAGGCTATCAAAGCGGCTATTTCTAATCCTGTAAAAAGTTTGAGGACGGAATAACCCCGGCCCTCTAAATCCCCCCATGGGGGACTTTAAGGCAAGACTTCAAACTTTAAAGTGTTTGCTGAAAAAATTAGAGTGGCTGTATCATTGTTGATTAAAGAACAAAAGATGATGTGGTAGATACAATATCTATTAAAGGTATTCAGCACCGTCCCTTCTCAGTGGGAGAAGGGATAAGAGGGATGAGGCCGTGTGTGGCCAGGTTTCATTGTTCATCACCGTACATCAGGTGTCCGATATCGTACACCTTTCTTTTTGTAACAGTTCTAACCAGTTTAAAAACAATGATTTAAGTGTTGGCATACCCGTTGCTAAATTAATAATGTCCTCCCTCGTTATTTCATTTAATTTTCGGTAAAACTCATCATCATGATCAAGAACCATTTTATAACAGCCTGGAGAAACCTGCAACGTAATAAGCTATATGCAGCCATCAATATTTTCGGGATGGCGATTGGCCTGGCAGCTTTCTGGATGATCGCCTTGTATGTAAGTGATGAATTAAGTTACGACCGTTCTTTTGCCAATTCAGACCGTATTTACCGGGTGGTGCAGCATGCCAGTTGGGAAGGCGGTAAATTGGATATTGTTCCAACTTCAGGTCCTTTTGCACCGGGCCTTAAAAATGAATTTCCAGAAGTGGAAGATGCAGCAAGAATAAATATTGAGGGTGGTGGTGTAATAAAATATGGGGACAGAACTTTTAAGCAAAATGATATTTGCTTTGCAGACAATTCACTATTTAAATTATTTGATTACCAGTTCCTGTATGGTAATGCTCCAACAGCACTTTCTCAACCCAACACTATTGTAATTACACAAACACTGGCTAAAAAAATATTCGCAGATGAATCGAAAGCACTTAATCAGGCGATTTCTTTTGGAGATGAAAACCCGGTAACTATTACCGGCGTAATAAAAGATATGCCTGCTAATTCCCACCTGCAATTCAGCGGTATCCGTTCGCTGGGTAACCAGGTGGATAAAGACGGTTGGCAGAATTTTTATTTGTACACCTACTTGTTATTAAAAAAGGGCGCTGATATAAAATCGCTGGAAAAAAAATTGCCCGCCTTTGCAGCCAAAACAATCGCCAAAGAAATGGGGGTTAAAGATTACAAAATGGAACTGCAGCCCGTCAATTCCATTCACCTGTATTCCAATTTGGATTATGAATTAGGTAACAATGGAAGCATCAGCCGGGTGTATATGTTTACTGTAATTGGCGTATTGATATTATTGATCGCATTGATCAATTATATGAATTTAAGTACAGCCCGTGCTGCGATGAGGGTAAAAGAAATTGGTATAAGAAAAGTAATTGGTTCAGCACAAAAACACCTGGCCGGCCTCTTTGTTTCAGAGGCGTTGTTGGTAAGCATTATTGCAGCTGCGATTGGCTGTTTCATCGTACAGTTGTGTTTGCCTTTCTTTAATGAGCTTGCAGGAAAAAACCTGGATATACTTTATTTCGGAACAGGGAAAACAATTGGAGGTGTATTAATTTTTGCATTGTTGATTGGGGGTATCAGTGGTAGTTATCCTTCTTTCTTTTTATCCCGTTTTAAAATGATCCCTTCTCTAAAAGGTCAGTTGGGAAATATGCAGGCAAGTAACCTGTTTCGCAAATCACTGGTAGTATTTCAGTTTGTGATTGCGGTTTGTTTGATCAGCGGTTCGCTGGTTATTTACAAGCAATTGCAATATGTATCAAAAAAAGATCTTGGATTTAATAAAGAGCAGGTACTCACCTTTCATATTGATGACATGAAAGTACGCAGCCAGGTAGCGGCATTAAAACATGCTTTATTGCAAAACCGATTGATTGAAGGTGTAGCAGCTGCAGGTAATGCCATTGGCACCAATGGCCTGGGGGGTAATGGATATTATTTTGAAAAGAATAGCGTAGTGCAAACCACTTCTGAAATGTGCAAAAAATTGTTTGTAGACGAAGATTTCGTGGCAACAACAGATATGAAGCTGACGCAGGGAAGAGCTTTTTCAAAAGAGATGCAGACAGATAAATATGAAGCGGTTATCATCAATGAAACGCTGATGAAACAATTGGGATATACCAATGCAATCGGAAAAAGAATGGGATACCATATCAACAATGAAGCAGAGATGAGTTACCGGACCATTATCGGAGTAGTAAAGGATTTTCACAGTTATTCACTACAGCATAAAATTGAACCGATGGTAATGATGATGCCACCGGAGGAAAGTGAACAGGATAATTTATATGTAAAAATTGCTAAGGGAAAAGCTGCTGAAGGAATAGCGCATATAAAAAAAGTGTATGCCAGGTTTGATAAAAACAACACCGCCGAATTTCATTTTTTGGATGAAAATTTCAACCGGCAATATGCTGCTGAACAACGGCAGGAAAAACTCTCCCTGTCTTTCACCATCCTTGCTTTTATCATCGCCTGCCTGGGTTTATTTGGCCTGGTAACTTTTGCTACTGCACAGCGCAGGAAAGAAATTGGCATCCGCAAAGTATTGGGTGCTTCCGTATCATCTGTTACCCTGATGCTGAGCAAAGATTTTGGTAAGCTGGTTGCTATTGCCACTATCATTGCTGTGCCCATTGCATGGTTTGCGATGAATAAATGGTTACAGGAATTTGCATACCGTATCGATATTAAGTGGTGGATGTTTTTATTATCCGGATGCGTTGCCATTTTGATTGCGTTGATAACAGTGAGTTCACAGGCAATTAAAGCAGCATTGGCAGATCCGGCGAAGAATTTAAGGACAGAATGATTTTGTGAATGGTCAATTTTGAATAGTGAATGCCCCTTTGTAAAAACAGGCATTACTTATAACTTAAAACTTACTACTTATAACTTAAACAATGATAAAAAACTATTTCAAAATTGCCTGGCGCAATCTTAGTAAAAACAAAGGATACAGTGCCATTAATATTGGCGGCCTTGCAGTGGGCATGGCAGTAGCCATGCTGATCGGTTTATGGATATGGGATGAATTATCGTATGATAAATACCATAAAAATTATGACCGTATTGCAAGGGTAATGCAGAACCAGCTTTTTAATGGCGAAGTTTCTACTCAGTTTTCTAACCCGGCGGTATTGTCTCAGCAAATAAGAAGCAAGTATGGTAGTGACTTTAAATACGTGTTACAATCTTCCTGGAATTTTCAGCATGTATTAAGTTATGGAGAAAAGAAATTATTGAAATCGGGTTCTTTTTTTGAACCTGGTGTTGTTGATATGTTGTCATTAAAGATCATTAAGGGAACAGATACAAAATTAAAAGATCCTTATTCCATAATGATTTCAGAATCGGTGGCAAAAGCTTATTTCGGCAATGAAGATCCCATTAATAAAACGCTGAAATTAGATAACAAGGCAGATTTGAAAGTGACAACTGTGTATGAAGATCTTCCCTACAATACTTCTTTCCGGGAACTTGCTTTTATAATGCCCTGGCAGTTATATCTAATTCAAAATCCATGGATACAAAAGATGGAAAATCCCTGGGGAAGCAACTTTACACAAACATTTGCTTTAATGGCAGATAATACAGACATGGCAAAAGTGTCTGATAAGATCAAAAATATAAAGCTGGATATAGTAGGACCGGAAGAAAAAAAATACAATGCAAAAATGTTTTTGCAACCGATGAAGAACTGGCATTTGCGTGCCGATTTTAAAAATGGAATTAACATTGGTGGACGTATTCAGTATGTATGGTTATTTGGGATCGTTGGCTTGTTTGTACTGTTACTTGCCTGTATCAATTTCATGAATTTAAGTACAGCAAGAAGTGAAAAAAGAGCAAAAGAAGTTGGGGTAAGAAAAGCAATTGGTTCAGACCGGAGACAGTTGATAACCCAGTTTTTTAGTGAATCATTCTTGGTGGTCATCTTAGCTTTTATTTTATCATTGGTTTTAGCGCTGATTTTTATTCCTTTCTTTAATGAGGTGGCAGATAAAAAAATATCCATTTTATGGGGCAACCCGGTTTTTTGGTTATTTGGGCTGTTGTTTTGTCTTTTCACCGGACTGGTAGCAGGCAGTTATCCTGCATTGTATTTATCCTCTTTCCAGGCCGTAAAAGTGTTGAAAGGAACATTCCGTGTGGGGCGTTTTGCTTCTATTCCAAGAAAGGTGCTGGTAGTGATGCAGTTTTCAGTTTCTGTCATTTTAATTATCGGAACCATTGTGGTGTATCGGCAAATACAACATGCTAAAAACAGGCCGGTTGGTTATAATAAAGAAAGCCTTGTTACCAATGGTATGAACGATGTGCTGCATGGCAAATATGAGGCGCTGCGAAATGAATTAAAAACCAGCAATACTGTCGAAGAAATAACACAATCCACTAGTCCAACTACCGATGTTTGGAATACCAATGGAGGCTTTACCTGGGAAGGTAAAGATCCTAACCAGGCTGTAGATTTTCCTAACTCAGGTGTTACGCCTGAATATGGAAAAGTGATCGGCTGGCAAATTAAAGAAGGCCGTGATTTCTCCAGGGATTTTGCGACAGATTCTGCTGCATTTATTTTAAATGAATCTGCAGTTAAATTTATTGGACTTAAAGATCCGGTAGGTAAAATCATCACTTGGGAAAATAAACCTTTCAAGGTAATCGGTGTAGTGAAAGATATGTTAACAGAATCGCCGTATCAACCCATCAGGGCTGCTATGTTTCATTGCACTTACGAACAGGGTAACGTGGCGATCATAAAAATAAATCCTAAACTTTCACCCAATGCAGCACTGGCTAAAATTGAAAGTATTTTTAAAAAATATGATCCTGCTGCTGCGTTTGATTTCAAATTTGTGGATGAAGATTTCGCCAAAAAATTTGGAGATGAAGAACGTATTGGCAGACTGGCCAGTGTATTTGCAGGCCTGGCAGTTTTTATTTCCTGCCTGGGTTTATTTGGCCTGGCTTCCTTTGTTGCAGAACAGCGTACCAAAGAAATTGGTATCCGGAAAGTTGTGGGAGCATCCACTTTTAATCTCTGGACATTGCTTTCTAAAGACTTTGTAATACTGGTAATCATTTCCTGCGTAATAGCCGTTCCATTGGCCTGGTATGGTATGCATCAATGGTTGCAGAAGTATGATTATAAGGCGGCTATTAGTTGGTGGATCTTTGCTTCAGCCGTTTTAGGATCATTGATGATTACTATATTAACGGTAAGTTTCCAGGCAATCAAAGCGGCCATTTCTAACCCCGTAAAAAGTTTAAGAACAGAATAATCATTCTTGATGTTATAACTAATATATGCTCAAATTCAATTTCAAAATTGCCTGGCGAAATATCTGGAAGAACAAGGTGTTTTCTTCTGTAAACATTATTGGGTTGGCATTGAGCATGGCTTGTTGTCTTGCCATCAGCATGTACGTATGGAACGAAACTCACTATGATACATTCCATACAAATGAACAGGACATTTACCGCATTACCAATAAACAAAACCAGGCAGGAAAATTATACAATGTTGCGGTAACACCCGGGCCGCTGGCACCTGAGCTCCAAAAGGATTTTCCCGAAATAAAAAATACCGTTCGCTTTGGTAGCTGGAGTGGGTTATTAAAAAATGGAACGAAAGTGTATGAAGAGAAAAGTGTGCAGCTTACTGAAAATTCAATCTTCAGCATATTCAATTTTCCTTTGCTGTCAGGCAATCCAAAAACGGCTTTGCTTTCTATTGATGAAATAGTGATCACAGAAAATATTGCAGAAAAATATTTTGGGAAAGACTGGCGCAGCAATGCTTCATTATTAGGACAGGTGTTTACTTTAAACGGGCAGAACAGTTTTAAACTGGCAGGTGTAGCTGCCAATCCACCAGTAAATTCAAGTATCCAGTTTGATATATTATTGCCGTTGGAATTTTTGTTTAAAACAGATGAATGGGCCAATAACTGGGGAGCTAATAACTATCACACGTATGTGCAATTAAAACCTGGAATAGCAGTTGCTGCAGTTGAAGCAAAATTAGCCAAACAATTAAAAGTATATAAACCCGATACAGAAGACATCCTGCAGTTGCAGCCATTAAAACAACAATACCTCTATTCAAAATTTGATTTTTTTACAGACTGGGGTAAGCGAAGCGATGTTAAATATGTAAAAATATTTTCCGGTGTGGGGCTGTTGTTATTGATCATCGCCTGTGTAAACTTTATCAATCTTTCTACCGCACGTTCTGTAAAACGTTCTATGGAAGTAGGTGTACGTAAAGTAAATGGTGCATCCCGCCGCCAGCTTATTGGCCAGTTTTTAAGTGAGTCTGTTTTGATCGCTTTGTTAGCAGGCATTGCTGTAGTATTGATCTTAAAATTGACGGCACCATTGCTGCAGGAATTAGCAGGTGTCCACTTTGATTTTAATTTCACAAGTGGTTTATTTCTTACCTTCTTTTTATTGTTCATTATCATTATTGGATTGATAGCGGGAATTTATCCGGCATTTATTTTATCCGCTTTTAAACCTGTAAAAATTTTAAAAGGTCAACCCGGTATAAAATCCGGCAACGGTTTTCGTAAAGGGCTGGTAGTAGTTCAGTTTGCTATTTCTGTCACCATGATGATCTGTACTTTTTTTATGTACCGCCAGTTAAAGTTTATACAGGCCAAAGACCTTGGGTTTAACAGTGAACAAATTATAAGGTTGCGTTTGGGTAATGAGCTAAAAGGGAAAGTAGCATTGTTAAAGCATGACCTGGATAAAGAAAGTACCATTGCGGCTACAGCACCTGCTACCATGTCGCTGGCAAATGTTGATAATTCTGCTGATATGGAATGGGAGGGAATGCAGCCCAATGAAAAGTTTTTAATTACGCAGGCCAACATAGACCCTGATTTTATTCCGGCGCTGGGGATGCAGTTGATGAGCGGAAATAATTTTAAATGGCAAAGCGAAAAAGATACCATCAATAATTTTATTGTAAATGAAACCGCAGTAAAAATGATGGGCAGTACTGCTGATAAAATATTGGGAAAGCGGGTTACATTTTATGGCGCAAAGGGCAGTATTATTGGAGTAGTTAGAGATTTTCATTTTAAGCCACTCAGTGCAGGTATTGAACCTTTTATTTTCCGTTACCAGCCATGGAGTTCTTACTTTAGTTTGTTTGTAAAAACAGTACCCGGAAAAACTGCAGAAGCCATTAACCAGGTGCAAAAACTATATAAAAAATACGAACCGGAAACTCCGTTTGAGTTTACTTTTTTAAACGAATCAATCAACCAGTTATACAAGGATGATAAACGAACTGCATCCGTTATTTTACTCTTTGCCTGTTTAACAGTATTTGTTGGCTGCCTTGGTTTGTTTGGCCTCACCGTATTTACTGCCGAACAGCGCATTAAAGAAATTGGTATCCGTAAAGTGCTGGGAGCTGGTGTCGCATCTATTGCAGGGCTTTTATCAAAAGATTTTTTAAAACTGGTAATTGTTGCCATTATCATCGCCGTTCCGGTAGCCTGGTTTGTTACCAGTAAATGGTTATTGAATTATGCTTACCGGATCAACATTGACTGGTGGGTGTTTTTAGCAGCAGGATTGGTAGTGCTGGGAATTGCTTTTTTCACCATCAGTTTCCAGTCCATTAAAGCAGCTGTTGCCAACCCGGTAAAAAGTTTAAGAACAGAATGATTTTGTGAATGGTGAATGATCGATTCTAAAAAACTTATTACTTACTACTTATAACTTTTAGCCATGATAAAAAATTATTTAAAAACAGCCTGGAGAAATATGTTGAAAAACAAAGCTTTCTCCTTCATCAATATTTTCGGTTTGTCAATCGGTATCTCTGTTTGTTTTATCATCATGCTCTTTGTGCAGGATGAATTGAGTTACGATAAATTCAATGCGAAAGCAGACAGAACTTACCGGATAGTTTTCAAGGCCAACATCAGCGGAGGTAAAATAAATGAATCGAATGTGATGCCGCCGGTAGCGCAGGCATTAAAAAGTGATTATCCTGAAGTGGAGGAATCAACCAGGTTGCGGAGTTTTGGCAAACCGAAAATTACTTATGCAGACAAGACATTTAAAGAAGGAAGATTTGCTGCGGTTGATCCTAATTTCTTCAATGTGTTTACGCTTCCGTTAATTAAGGGAGATGCTGCAACTGCATTATCTCAACCCAATACCGTGGTGATCACCAAAGAACAGGCCAGCAAATTTTTTGGAAACGAGGAGCCGATTGGTAAGCTGTTAAATTTTGGCAACAATGATTTGTATAAAGTAACAGGTGTAATTGATGAGATTCCTCAAAATTCACATTTCCATTTTGATATGTTTGGTTCCATGTTAAGTTTTAAAGAAGCCAATAAACCTACCTGGATGGAATCTAACTTTTTTACTTACATCGTCTTAAAAAATGGATACAATTATAAAAAATTAGAAGCCAAACTTCCGGGTATGGTGGAGAAATATATGGGGCCGCAAATATTGCAGGACATGGGTATGAGCTTGTCACAATTCAGAACTAAAGGCAATGAGCTGGGTTTTGTATTGCAATCATTAACTGATATCCATCTTCATTCAGATACTACTTCTGAACTGGAGCCAGGCGGTAATGTTCAATACGTTTATATTTTCGGGGCGATTGCCATTTTCATGTTGCTGATCGCTTGTATCAACTTTGTAAATCTTTCCACTGCAGGTGCTTCTAAAAGGGCAAAAGAAGTAGGCGTTCGAAAAGTGATGGGTTCTGATAAATTTACTCTGATAAAACAATTTTTAACAGAGTCTGTGCTCTTAACTTTTATCGCACTGCTCATTTCTTTTATATTAATTCAGTTGGCGTTGCCAGTTTTTAATGATCTGTCAGGAAAAAATTTAAGTATTGGATTTAACATCAAACCAATAATTAGTTTATTGGCATTGGGAATATTGGTGGGCATCGTTGCAGGAATTTATCCGGCATTTTTTCTTTCTTCTTTTAAACCGATCGCCGTATTAAAAGGCAGATTGAGTGCCAGTACAAAAAGATTTAGTTTACGAAGTGGCCTGGTGGTGTTTCAATTCTTCATTTCCGTTAGTTTGATTATTGGTACCATCACTGTGTACCAGCAAATGAAATTTATTCAAAACAAAAAATTGGGCTACAATAAGGAACAATTGCTGGTGTTGCCAAATTCACGGGCATTGGGTAAAAATGAAAAAGTTTTTAAAGAGCAATTGCTAAAAGACAGTCGTGTTGTAAACGCTACTATCTCCGGGTATAAACCTGCCGGCCCAAGTTACAGTAATAATGCACTGGCATATCCTGAGGGTAAAGACAACCAGGTAATGAAAACGCTGGAGTATCATGTGGATGAGCAATATATCCCAACATTTGGAATGACGATGGCGGCAGGAAGAAATTTTTCTCCGGCATTTCCCACCGATTCTTCTGCCATGATCATTAATGAAGCCGCTGCCAAAGCATTTGGCTGGGGAACCAATGCAATCGGACAAAGAATTACCAGGGATAACAGTGACCGGGGACACAATTTTGTTTACACTGTAATTGGTGTAGTAAAAGATTTTCATTTTCGTTCATTGCATGAAGCCATTACACCTTTATTAATGACGCTGGGCCCGGATCAGGGATTGATCATAAAAGTAAAAACAACAGACATTGCAGGATTGCTAAGTTCCATGAAACAGCAGTGGACAGCCTTCCATTCTGAAGAGCCATTTGCTTATGAATTTATGGATGAGCTGTATAATAAAACGTACGCTGCAGAGCAAAAGACCGGACGCATACTAAACATCTTTGCAGTACTCACTATACTCGTTGCATGCCTCGGTCTGTTTGGCCTGGCAACTTACACAGCCGAGCAACGCACCAAAGAAATTGGTATCCGAAAAGTATTGGGTGCAAGTATTACGCAGGTATCCACCATGTTGTCAAAAGAGTTTATCAAATTGGTTTTGATCGCCTGCTTTATTGCATTTCCATTATCCTGGTTTGTAATGAATGAATGGTTACAGGATTTTGCGTACAGGATCAGCATAAGCTGGTATGTATTTGCGATAGCTGCTGTTGCTGCATTAGTAATTGCACTGTTAACAGTAAGCTTCCAGGCAATAAAAGCGGCATTGGCAAACCCGGTGAAGAGTTTGAGAATGGAATGATTTCGCCAATAGCGGAAAGTAAATTGCAAACAGAGGCTTCAAAAAATATAGCTTATTACACTTAATCTTTTCAACTGTTAGACATGATAAAAAACTATTTCAAAATCGCATTTAGAAATCTTTGGAAACACAAAGGTTTTTCTGCCATCAATATCCTTGGACTTGCCATAGGTATTGCAGCCTGCCTTGTAATTATGCTTTTTGTGTTCTACGAAAAGAGCTTTGACAGCATGCACAAAAAAAATATTGTACGGCTGGATGAAGTGCAAAAATATGAAGGCATGGTGCAGCCACAGAATGTAGCATTGTCTATGTACCCGATGGGGCCAACACT
The DNA here is from genome assembly GCA_043788995.1 of Chitinophagaceae bacterium. GTDB lineage: Bacteria > Bacteroidota > Bacteroidia > Chitinophagales > Chitinophagaceae > Ferruginibacter. The sequence goes on from JAYWII010000062.1 coordinate 84,029, forward strand.
CAAAGCGGAGTTCCCGGAGGTTAAGAATTTTACCAGGGTGCGCCAGTCCAGCAAAACAGAATTAAGGTATAAGGAGAACCGCATTTTTCTTCCCAGTATCCTGTATGTAGATTCCACTTTTATGCAGCTTTTCGATTTTCAATTGCTGCAGGGCGACAGGAATAAATTGCTGGAAAATAAAAACAGTATTGTACTGACCGAGGAAAGTGCTATGAAAATATTTGGAAATGAAAATCCTGTTGGTAAAAGTATAACCAAATATTCTGGAGATACGATCACATTTACAGTTACTGGTATTTTAAAAGATGTACCGGAAAACTCACACATGCAGTTTGATGGGCTGGCCTCCTTCAGCACTATTGCAGGCCCTGAGAATATGAGTAACTGGGGAGGAAACTGGATGGTTACTTATCTTGAGTTGCAGCAGGGAACCAGCATTGCCTCGTTGGAGAAAAAATTTCCTGCTTATCTGAAAAAGTACATGACAGAAGGTGATGGCTGGAAGTTTTATCAACTCTTCTTACAGCCGTTAGCAGAAGTACATAATGGCTCTACCAATATTACTCACGATTATGTGAACTACCAGAAGTTTGATAAGAGCTATACTTATATTTTTTCAGTGATAGCATTTGCGATACTACTGATAGCCTGCATTAATTTTATGAACCTGTCTACAGCCCGTTCAGCCGAAAGAGCACGTGAAGTGGGTATCAGGAAAACAATTGGTGCGGAACGGTTTCAGCTGGCTGGGCAGTTTCTGGGTGAATCTATCCTCGTTGCTTTGCTGGCATTGCTGATTGCTGTTGCTATTGTAAAACTGTCGCTGCCTTCCATCAAGAATTTAAGTCAGCGTCAATTGGAGTTACCCCTTACAAATTTTTCATTTTTATTGCTGCTTATTGGTTGCACGGTACTGGTTGGCTTGATTGCAGGTGTGTATCCTGCGGGGTACCTTTCTTCTTTTAAACCAATCCGTGTATTGAAGGGCTCTTTGCAAACAGGAAAAAGTAAAAGTAGCTTAAGAAATATTTTAGTGGTGGGTCAGTTTACCGGAGCAATACTGCTCATCATCGGTACTGTATTTGCCATGCGCCAGTTACGTTTTATGCAAACGGCCAACACTGGTTTCAACAGGGATCAGGTGATGATTATTCCGCTAAATAGAATTACCACTAACAAGTATGATGCATTGAAAGTGGAATTGCAGAAAAGTTCATCAGTAAACAGCGTGACTGCAACTCAACAAACATTGGGTAATAACCTTCACCAGGCGGGTATGATTTTTCATGGTGATGGCGCAGCAAGGGAACTCACTTCTTCACAGGTAGTAGTAGACCCTGATTACCTTACGTTGTATAAAATTCCCATTATTGCAGGTAGAAATTTTACTGCTGACATCAACGATAATGCAAAAGCTTATATCATTAATGAAACAATGGCTAAAGAGCTGCTGAAAGATAAACCAAAGGCATCTTATGAAACATTGATTGGAAAGCATTATGGATTTAATGGTATGGATTCTGCCGGTTTTATTGCCGGCGTGGCGAAGGATTTCAATTTCAATTCACTTCATCATAAAATAGAAACGCTGAGTATTTTTTGTCAGAATGGATGGGGATATAGTGAAGCCAATGTGCGTATCAATAGTATGAATATGAAAGATGCAGTAAACAATGTGGAAGCAGCATGGGAAAAAATAAATCCTGAGCAGCCTTTTGAATACCAGTTTTTGGATGACCATTTTGCAGAGTTGTACCGTGCTGACCAGGCGGTGAGCAAAGTGGTTGGAATATTGGCCGGCCTTGCAATTCTGATTTCCTGTTTAGGGCTGTTTGGGCTGGCATCTTATGCAGCTGAAAAAAGGGTAAAAGAAATTGGCATCCGCAAAGTGCTGGGTGCATCGGTGCCAAATATTACAGCCTTGTTGTCAAAAGATTTTATCCGGTTGGTGTTTGTTTCCAACTTAATTGCATGGCCCATTGCCTGGTTTTCCGTTAACCGATGGCTGCAGGATTTTGCTTATCGTATCCCTATCAGTTGGGGGGTGTTTATTTCGGCAGGTGTGATTGCGTTGTTAATCGCATTGGTTACCGTGAGTTTTCAGGCGATAAGGGCCGCCATTACAAACCCGGTAAAAAGTTTAAGGACAGAATAAAAACATACGAATATGTTTAAAAATCATTTCAAAACCGCATTCAGAAACCTGTGGAAAAGCAAAGTTTTTTCTTCAGTAAATATTGCCGGCCTTTCTGTTGGTCTGGCGGTATTTATTGTTATCATGCTGTGGGTACAAAATGAAATGAGTTATGATGGCTTTCATAAGGATAAGGAAAGAATTGCTATGGCGATGTCCAATAAAACATTCGGTAATAAAGAAGTTCAAACTTACCCGGCTGTTCCGTCTTTGCTGGCTGCCGCTATGAAAAAAGATCTGCCGGGTGTTGAGTACGCAGCCACCGTTTCCTGGGGCGATAACAGGATGTTCACCTACGGCGAACATAATTTTATTGAGTATGGCTTGTACGTAGGTACGGATTTTTTGAAAATGTTTTCATTCCCTTTATTGAAAGGTGATGTTGATAAAGTATTGCTGGAGCCCAACACTGTTTTGATCTCTGAAAAGCTGGCAAAAAAATATTTCGGCAATGAAGACCCGGTTGGCAAAATGATCAGCATAGAAAAAACACAATCCTGTAAAGTGCAGGGTGTTTTAAAAGATGTGCCCTATAACGCCACACTTAGTTTTGATTTTTTAATGCCGGTAAAAGATTACATCAACCAGTCCATGGGGGGTAAAGAGTCATGGGAGTCCAGCAATATTAAAACTTACGTGAAATTAAAAGAAGGGGTCAACCGGTCTGCTTTTGATGAATCATTAAAAGGGTTTATGCAAAGGTTTACTGACAAACAACCGAACACACAGCTTACTTTGTTTAATCTTACGGACTGGTACCTGCGGATGGATTTTAAAAATGGAAGATATGCAGGAGGTGGGAGGATCACCTATGTAAAATTATTTACGGTGATTGCATTTTTTATCCTGCTGCTGGCCTGTATCAATTTTATGAACCTGTCTACTGCAAGGGCTACACAACGTTCAAAAGAAGTGGGCATCCGCAAGGTGATCGGTGCACAAAAGCAATCGCTTATCTCACAGTTCCTGGGTGAATCTATTTTAATGTCCGTGATAGCTGCCATCGTTGCCGTGTTGCTGGTATCAGCGGTATTGCCGGTGTTCAATGAATTGCTCCGCAAGCATATTGCGATTAACTATACTGATATCAATAACTGGTTGATATTACTATCTATAATTCTAGTTACGGGTATACTGGCTGGCAGTTATCCGGCCTTGGTATTGTCATCTTTTAAGCCAGTGAAAGTTTTAAAAGGTGCAACAGACAATTCTGCTGCCAATACTGCCGGCGTTAGAAAAGTGCTGGTGGTAACACAGTTTGCAGTTTCTGTGATGTTGATCATCGGCACATTGGTTGTATCAAAGCAGGTTGATTTTATTAAAAATAAAAATCTCGGTTATAACAAAGACAACCTTATCTGGTTTGCCAGCAACATTGATCCTGATAAACAGGAAACAGCCGTAAATGAATTCCTGAAAGTGCCGGGAGTAACACATGCAGCGCAGGCTTCCATGACATTTGTAATGCCTAACAACCGGGGCTCCATTGAAAAGTGGCCCGGTAAAAAGGATGGGCAGGATATCTTCTTCAGTTTTATCGCCGGCGGACACGATATTATCAAAACGATGAACATCTCCATGAAAGAAGGAAGAGATTTTTCAGAAATATTACCGATGGATTCTTCTTCCGTTATTCTAAATGAAGAAGCCGTAAAACAAATGGGATTGAAAGATCCTGTGGGACAGGAAATTGAAACATATGCAGGAAAAATGACCATCGTGGGAGTGGCAAAAGATTTTCATTTTGAATCTATGCACAATGCCATTACGCCTGCAGTGATAATGTGCAAACCGGAATGGACCTGGTTGTATTATGTACGTACCTCCGGCCAGAACATGCCACAGGTGCTGAAAGGATTGGAGCAAACTTATGCCAAGCTGGCTCCAGGTTTTGTATTTGATTATAATTTTCAGGACAAAGAATATGAAAGATTATACCGCAGTGAACAACAGATCGGCACACTGGTAAACTGGTTTTCTTTCTTTGCCATTTTTATTTCCTGTTTAGGTTTATTGGGACTTACCATTTTTACAGTAGAAAGAAAAGCAAAAGAGATCGGTGTAAGAAAAGTATTGGGAGCTTCAGCCATGCACATTGTTACCCTTATTTGTAAGCAATTTTTGTGGCTGGTATTGATCGCCGTTATCATCGCAGTATTTCCTGCCTGGTATTTTATGAACAACTGGCTGCAGGGTTATACTTACCGCATTACCATTAGCTGGTGGGTATTTGTATTGTCAGGTTTACTGGCGGTAGCAATTACGTTGATTACCATCAGTTTTCAATCGGTGAAAGCAGCTCTGGCTAATCCGGTTAAAAATTTGAGGACAGAATAAGAACTCTTTAAATATTTTCTGTGTTCGGAATCAAACACCAACTGTTCGTTTTCGAACACTTTTTATTTATTTATCTCTAAAACCATTGACTGGTAAGGGTTTTAACCGTGGCACGGCTGTTGAGTTAATAGCTGAAATTGAAATCTTTCAGCCATGATCAAAACATATTTCAAAACCGCTTTCCGGAATTTATTGCGCCATCGCAAACATGCAACCATTAATATCCTTGGTTTGGGTGTTGCAATGGCTGCCTGCATCATTGTTTTTTTGGTGATACAATATGAAACCAGCTACGACAGGCACCTGCAGGGCTACGACAGTATTTACCAGGTAGTAACAAAAGACAAGGATTCCGATGGAGAGCATTTTACCGGAGGTGTTCCCTTTCCAGTAATTAAATTTTTAAGGCAGGATTATCCACAATACCAATTTGCAGAATTAATGCAAAACTTTGGGGTACAGGTGACTGTTATAGGCGCTGAGAATAAGAAATTCCGTGAAGAGAGTGGTATATTTTATGGCGATACTGAACTGCTACAACTTTTTGAGTTAAAATTTTTGACAGGTAGCGCTACTGTTTTGAAAGATGTGAACAGTACTGTCATCAGCAAGTCGCTGGCTGAAAAATATTTTGGCAACTGGAAAGATGCAGTGGGTAAAACACTCAGTATTGACAATTCGGTATTTCCATTGCAGGTGGCAGCAGTGTTTGAAGATGAACCTGCCAACAGTGATTTCCCATTTCAAATGGTTTCTTCTTACGAACATTTTAAATCGCACAACGATAACAACTGGCCGCTGGAAGACTGGGGCTCCAATACCAGCAATCACCAGGTATATGTTAAACTTCCAAAAGGAACCAATACTTCAGCCGTTGATCAACAATTAGCAATTTTTGAAAAAAAGTATAATAGTGATAACAAAGAATCCACCCGTGAACATTTTGTTCATGCTTTAAAAAATATTCATTTCGATGAACGTTTTGATACCAATGGAGATCATACTACCAGCAAAGCTTCTTTATATACTTTGGCTTTTATTGGTTTGCTGATCATACTGATGGCTTGTATCAATTTTGTAAATCTTTCCACCGCAATGGCTGTAACAAGAAGTAAGGAAGTGGGCATACGAAAAGTGATGGGCAGTAGTAAACTGCAACTCAGTATGCAGGTGTTAATGGAAACTACAGCAGTTGTGCTGATAGCTGCTATTCTTGCTATTATACTGGCATGGATAGCATTGCCTTTTGTAAAAAACATCATGGTGGTGCAGCATAAATTGTCACTTATTAATTCAGGAAGTGTGTTGTTCATACTTTCCATCACGCTCATTACCATAATACTTTCGGGAATTTATCCTGCATTTATTTTGGGAAGTTTTAAACCTGTTGATGCCATCAAGAATAAAATTAACACTTCCAATGTGGGCAGCGTATCATTGCGCCGGGTACTGGTGGTTTTGCAGTTCGCCTTTTCTCAAATACTAATTATCGCCACTATCATTGCTGTAAGTCAGATGAATTTTATTCGTAAAAGTGATTTAGGATTTAATAAAGATGCCACATTGGTAGTGTACCTAAATACAGATAGTGTGAGCCGCAGCAGGCATGATGCTTTTAAAGATGCCTTGAAGGCGAGAAGCGATGTAAAGGAAATTAGTTTTGCTTTTGACCCACCCAGCAGTGACAATTCCTGGGATGGCAATTTTGCATTTGATAAAATGGAAGACAGGGATTTTAATGTACAGTTAAAACAAGCAGATTATAAATATGCAGATACTTATGGCTTGCAACTGTTGGCGGGCAGGTTCTATTATCAAAGCGACACCACCCGGGAATATGTGCTGAATGAAACTATGCTAAAAAAATGTGGCGTAAACAATCCGCAGGAAGCCATTGGCAAAATGTTCCGCCTTGGGGGAAGAAGGCCTATGCCGGTGGTGGGTGTAGTGAAGGATTTCAAACAAGCTTCGCTCAGGGATCAAATTCAGCCGATCGCAATTTTTTCAAATAAAAGGTTTTATCAAAGTGCAGGCATCAAACTCTCCAGTACCAATTTGGCAAAATCCAAAGACGAAATAAAAATCATCTGGGATAAATTTTTCCCGGAGTATGTGTACAACGCATCCTTCCTGGATGAGAATATCAACCGCTTTTATGAAACCGAACAGCGCCTCAGCAGCATGTATAAAGTGTATGCACTGCTGGCTATCTTTATCAGTTGCCTTGGGCTATACGGCCTTGTGAGTTTTATGGTGGTTCGTAAAACAAAGGAAGTAGGTATCCGTAAAGTACTCGGTGCAAGCGTGCAGAGCATACTCTATCTTTTCTCTAAGGAATTCACCATTCTCATCGTAATCGCATTTGTGCTGGCTGCACCGGCAGCCTGGTATTTAATGAGCAACTGGTTGAAAGATTATGCTTACAAAATAAATATTGGAGTGGGTGTTTTTTTAATTTCGATTGTGTGTTCGCTGCTGGTAGCGTGGATAACGGTGGGGTATAAGGCATTAAATGCTGCAAAGGCTAATCCGGTTAAATCATTAAGAACCGAATAAAATTAGAAGTATGCTGAAAAATTTTCTAAAAATAGTTTTCCGCAACCTCTGGCGTTACAAAGGATATGCATTGTTGAATATTGTTGGTATGGCCATTGGTATTGCAGCCATGGTTTGGGGCTTCCAGATGTACAGGTTCAGTTTCGGGTATGACCATTTTCATAAAGACCTGGACAATGTGTACCGGGTGCTTAGTTATAAAAAGGATGCAGAAGGGCTGAAGGGAATTTTTCCTTATGCTGCAGTGCAACGGGTGCAGCAGGATTTTTCAGGCGTAAAGGAAGCAGTAAAATATACCAGTTTGGGAATGTCTGTAAAATACAAAGATGAAGAGGTATTTGCAGAGGGTGTGAATTTTACAGACCCGGCCTTTTTCGACCTCTTCAATTTTCCGCTGGTACAAGGCAGTAGCAGCATTGCAGATGTGAATACAATATTGATAACAGAAGCAACAGCAAAGAAGTATTTTGGAAGCCAGCCTGCAGTGGGCAAGGTGCTCACTATCTATGCAGGCGAAAGCTATGCTATGCCGCTAACGGTGAGGGGTGTATTGAAAAATGTGCCCAAAGGTTCAACCATACAGTTTAATTTTATCACCAACTATGAAAACTTTAGAAAGGTTGACGGAACAAAGATTGCAACCGGCGACTGGAGCCGTTTTGTGGATGCAGCTTTTTTCCGCATTCCTGATCCGGCCAATGCAGTAAGGCTGGAAAATGAATTGAAGCAATATTTACCACAACAAAATGCTGCCCGAACAGACTGGAAGGCAGTTGCGTTTAAGTGTATTAGCCTGAGGCAGCATGCAGTAATGAAAGGCATGATTACCTCAAACGGTTTGTATGAACGGCCCGATGATGCTGCGGCTTATGCACCATTTATTCTTGCCTTCCTGGTATTTCTCTCTGCCTGTTTAAATTTCTCCAATACAACCGTGGGGAGAGCGGGTAGGAGGTTGAAAGAAATAGGCATGCGTAAAGTGATGGGCAGTACACATGCACAGCTCATCCGCCAGTTGTTGCTGGAATGTTCCATCATCGTGTTCGCTGCCATTTTGCTTTCGGCACTGATAAACATGTTTTGGATACCTGAATTCAATTCCATGTTCTACACGGATGTTTACACAAATTATTTCCTGGATACACCCCTGCTGATATTTATGGTGGCGATGCTGTTGCTGTCAACGCTGATGGCGGGTGCTTACCCGGCATTTTATGTAAGTAAATTTAATCCTACTTCCATCTTTCGGGGCTCGGTAAAATTTGGAGGAAGCAATCTGTTCAGCAGGCTGATGCTTGGATTGCAGTTGTCCATTGCCATCATCACCGTGATTGCAGGAATTGCTTTTTCACGTAATGCAGATTATCAGAAGAACTATGATTTTGGCTACAGCATTGAAAGGATAATGGGTGTGTCATTCAGGGACAGCACTTCGTATGCAGTATTGAAAAATGCGTTGACAGGGATGCCGGGCATTCAATCAATTGGAGGCACAAGAAATCATATTGGTTTTGATTTCCGAAATGTGGTGGCCGAATCAGAAGGGATTAAAAAGGAAACAAGTTTTTTTGAAGTGGGCAGGGATTATATAAGTACGTTGAATCTAAAAATGGCTGCTGGCCGTGCATTTGATGCAGGGTTTGAAGGTGATTATGACAATGCATTGCTGATTTCGCAAAAGCTGGCAGCCATGTATGGATGGAAAGAAGATGCTGCCATGGGAAAGAAAATTTTTATTGACAGTGTGAATTATTCTGTGGTGGGTGTGATGAAGGATTTTCATGATGATAATCTCTTTTCGCTTATAGAGCCGGTTGCAATGAAACTGGGAAAAGAAAACCGTCACCAGTACCTTGTTATTCAGGCAGAGCCTAAAGACCTTGCAACGGTGTATGCAAAAACGCAGGATGTATGGAAACGCTTGTTTCCCAATAAACCTTTTACTGGCTTTTATCAGAATGAAGTGTTTGCTGCAAGCTACCGTACCAGTGTTAGCATTGCAAAAATATTTTATTGGTTTGCCATTGTAAGTGTGCTGCTTACCGCAACCGGCCTGTTTGCACTGGTATCATTAACTGCAATGAAGAAGATGAAAGAGATTGCTTTGCGGAGGGTGGTGGGTGCAAACACAGGTCATATTGTAATGCTAATGAACAAAGGTTATCTATGGGTTTTTTTAGTTGCCTCTTTATTTGGCTGTGTGGCTGGCTATGCACTTACCAAACTGCTGCTTGATATGATATTTAGAATAAATGCAGGTATTAGTACCCTATCACTTGTTTTGTCGGTGGTGGTACTGTTGCTGATTGCGGCATTTGTATGCGGTATTAAAGTGTGGCAGGCTATAAGAACAAACCCGGTAAAGAGCCTGAGGAATGAATAACACCAACTTTTCCAAAACCCACCCAGGTAAACTGTTAGGACGGGGAGTGATTTAAGAAGACTTCAATTTTTAAAGTGCTTGCTTAAAAAAAGAAATGGTTGCATATTTATTGAGTAAAGAACAAAATGAAAATGTGGTAGATAAAAAGGCCTCCCCACCCTCCAAAGGAGGGATTTAGGGCAAGTGCTTGAAATTTTTAAGTGTTTGCTGAGTTGCTTTGGGGGAGTTTTGTTGATGAAAGAACAAAAGAAAAATGTGGAAGATAAAATGTTTGGTGATGGTAGAAAGCACCGCCTCTTCTCCGTAAGGAGAAGAGGAAGGGTGATGAGGTCGAAGTGATAATGTAAGCAAAGCCCCACAATGCTGAAATCGTAAAAGTGAGTGACACAACGATGTTGAAAAATGATTAACTGCTGATAACAAAAAAATAAAAACATGTTTAAAAATTATTTCAAAACTGCCTGGAAGAATTTGTTGAGAAACAAAGTGTACAGTTTTATCAACATCACAGGATTGAGTATCGGCCTTGCCTGTTGCATGTTGATTATTTTATACAACAAAGACGAAGTGAGTTTTGACAGGTTTCATAATAATGCAACAACCATCTATCGCATCACCAGTGAAAGTATTCAACCGGATGGAAAAGTGGAAAATAAAAATGGCATCACAGGCATGATGCCTGGCCCGGCTTTCAAAAGTAAGATCCCTGAGGTAAAAGAATTTATCCGCCTGCAGAGGGAACAGTTGCCGGTAAAAGTGGGTACAGAAATTTTTGAACAGGAAGCGACCTATGTAGATGAAAATTTCTTTTCCATTTTTTCTTTTCCATTGAAGGAAGGAAATAAGAATGATGTGATGAAAGACATGTATTCTGTAGTATTGAACGAAGAAGTGGCAAAGAAATTTTTTGGTACTGCTGAGGCAATGGGCAAAGTGATAGAATTGCCAACGGGAGATAAAGGCACTTTTCAAAATTTTAAAGTGGCTGGTATTGTGCCGAAGTCTCCACAAAACTCCTCTATTAAAATACAGATGCTGCTGCCGATGAAACTGAACTTACGGGAAGGCAGAGCCGATAACCAGTGGATCAATTTTTACCTGAACACATTTGTGGTATTACAACCGGGTGCTGACATCAAAAAAGTGGAAGCGAAATTTAAAAAAGTATATGAGGCCGATGCTGCAGACCAGATAAGGGAAGGAAAAGAAAAGTATAACATCACGGAAACTTTCCGGTACGGTTTACAGCCATTGCTGGATATTCACCTGAGTACAGACTATACGGCACAGAATGGTTTGACAGATGCAAGCAACCCTATCTATTCAAAAATATTGAGTGGTATTGCCTTGTTCATGCTGTTGATCGCCTGTATCAATTTTGTAAACCTTACGGTTGCCCGTTCGCTGAAAAGAGCAAAAGAAATTGGTGTAAGAAAAGTGATCGGAGGGGAAAGGAAACAATTGATAGCACAGTTTCTTGGGGAGTCATTCATTATGAGTTTCTTTTCTTTTGTGCTGGCGATTGCATTGGTGATGCTGGTGCTGCCATTGTTTAATACACTCTCCAATAAAGCGCTTTCATTTTCTTATTTGCTGGATTTAAAATTAATTACAGGATACATTGTACTGTTTATCCTTACATCCTTACTGGCAGGTTTTTATCCTGCGATTGTATTGTCTGGTTTTAATCCTGTGCAAACATTGTACAACCGCATGCCTTTGTCAGGGAAAAATTATTTATCAAAAAGCCTGGTGGTATTGCAATTTTCGTTGACTACGTTTTTAATCATAGCCACCATTACTATTTACTCACAGTTTAATTACCTCACCCAATTTGAACTGGGATACAATGATAAAAATTTAGTACTGGTAAATACAGACCGCATGAAGATGGACAAGGTTAACCTGTTTAGAAGTGAGTTGATAAAGCATCCATCTGTGCAATCCGTTGCAGTACGTCAAAGAGGGCAATGGGAAACCATTGCAAAAGCAGATGGACAACAGATTGATTTTGATTTGGAAGTAGCAGACAGTTCTTTTTTCTCCGTATTAGAAATACCGATTGTACAGGGAAGAAATTTTTCGGCAGCATTTACAACAGATTCTATCCAATCTGTTTTGGTGAATGAAGCCTTTATGAAAAAAGCCGGTTGGAAAGATTTGAACAACAGGCAGGTTGATTTTTTCTACGACAGCATTAAATACAATGTGGTAGGCGTGGTAAAAGATTATCATTATGCTTCGCTGATGCAAGAGATCAAGCCACAGTTATTCATTATGCATCCCAAATACAGTTATGGTCAGTTGCTGATAAAAATAAAACCCGAACAAAGTTCCGCTACATTAAAACATATTGAAAAAGTATTTAAAACACAACAACCTTTTCAGCCATACCAGTATGAATTCAAAGATGCCACCAATGCTAAGCAATATGCTGCAGAAGAGAAGTGGAAGCAGATCATTTTTGCTGCAGCCCTCCTTACCATTTTTATTTCCTGCATTGGTTTGTTTGGTTTGGCTACACTGGCTGCTGAAAAACGAACCAAAGAAATCGGCATCAGAAAAGTTTTGGGGGCAACTGTAACAAATATTGCCACTACGCTGTCTAACAGTTTCGTAAAGCTGGTTTTGCTGGCAACAGTGCTGGCATTTCCTGCCGCATGGTATGTAATGAAACAGTGGCTGCAGAATTACCCTTACCGGATTGAGATGGGCATTTGGGTATTTGCATTTGCAGGAATATTGGTGTTGACGATCGCAATTTGTACTGTGGGTTTCCAGGCCATCAGGGCGGCGGTGGCTAACCCGGTGAAGAGCTTGAGAACTGAATAACCCCTATCCCTGCCTACCGGACAGCCAGGCCCTAAAGGGGAACGAAGAAAGACTAAAAAGTGTCGAATCACTTACTGAACCAGTGCTGATTTTTTAGGAAAAGCTAAGAGTAATATATACAATTTAAAAAACAAAATAAACAACCATGAAAAAGTTACTATTGATCTTATCAGTAACCTGCTACAGCAATATGCTGATGGCGCAGGAAGCATTTTTGATTAAAAATTTTAAAGGTGATGTCATTAAAGAAGTGGAATCAACTACCTCAGGTGGAAATATTTCAGTAGAAAGTACCTCCGCCGATCAGCAACGGGTAGAAGTTTTTATCTGGCCTTCCAACAGGAATAAAGGCTCCCTTTCAAAAGAAGAAATACAAAAAAGACTGGATGAATTATATGACCTCACCGTAGCAATAGCTGGCGGTAAACTAACTGCTGTTGCAAAACCTAAGCAGCGGAATATGAACTGGAAAAACGGGTTGTCTGTTTCATTCAAAATATTTGTGAATAAAGAGGTGGCTACAGAGCTTACTACCAGCGGTGGCAATATTGATCTGTACGCCATATCCGGTGTACAGAAAATTACTACCAGCGGTGGTAATCTTACTGTTGATAATATAAAAGGAAAATTAAAGGGAGTAACATCCGGAGGTAATATCAACGTGAAAGATTCTGATGATGATATTGATCTGACTACCAGCGGCGGGAATATTGATGCAAATAATTGTACCGGTAAAATCAGGTTGTCAACATCCGGAGGCAATGTTTTCCTGGCGACTATGAGCGGAGATATAACTGCCACTACCAGTGGTGGCGATGTAAGGGCAAATGATATTAAAGGTGACCTGGAAGCACATACTTCCGGTGGTAATGTAAACCTGGCCGGGTTGGCATGTAATGTTACTGCAGGTACCAGCGGAGGTAATGTAAGGATTGCAGTAAATGAACCAGGTAAATTTATAAAGCTTAGCAATTCAGGAGGTAAAATTGAATTGGAATTGCCTGCAGGAAAAGGATATGATTTTGATCTGTCCGGCGATAAAATAAAAACAGACGGCCTGGTAAATTTTAATGGTAAAGTAGAAGATGATCAGTTAAGAGGCACTGTGAATGGCGGCGGCACAAAGGTTACAGCCAACGCAGGCGGCAGTAAAATTGTATTGACCTTTAAATAAATTATCAACCGGATAAAATCAATAACGATGAAAAAGATTCAATTTTTTATACCAGTACTGTTGATGATAGTATCATTCAACTTATACGGACAAAAAACTACGATTGCTCATTTTGAAAAAATAATCATCAGTCCTTATATACAGGCCACCTTTGTGGAAGGTGATAAAGAGGAGATTAACATTGAAAATTGTACAGTGGATAAAAATAAACTCCACATTGAAGTAAACAATAAAACGCTGTGGGTGTACCTGGAAGGCGCTAAACAAATCCCTAAAAATGAAACAACTTACGAGAATGGCTACAAAGAAAAACACTCCATCTATCATGGAACTGTTGTAACTGCAACAATCACTTATAAAATGCTCACCGACCTTTCTATCCGTGGGGAAGAAACACAAGTATGCAAAAGCCCGATATCTGCTGATAAATTTTATCTCAAGATTTATGGTGAATCAAAAGTGACAATGAACGAAGTAAACTTCGGTGAGCTTCATACAAAATTGTATGGGGAAAGTACGCTGGAAATAAAATCCGGAACAATTAAAGAGCAGCGCTATGCATCCTATGGCGAAAGTAAAATTAATACCATTGCCGTTAACGGAAGAACCGGTTATATCACTGCTTATGGAGAAGCAGATTTTATCATGAATGCATCAGATAAAATCAAGATGACTGCCTTTGGCGAAGCAAAATTGCATTACAAAGGTGATCCTGAAATAGTGAAAGGATTGCATTTTGGGGAGATACAGATTGAAAAAATAGAGTAAGGGCAACCCTTTTTAATGAAAAGTAATTATCAGTTATAAAGTAAAGTTTACACCTTTTTTAAAAGGTGTAAACTTTATGAAAGCTGCCCCCGGCACCACACCACACTTTCTTACCTAACCGCCATTGCAATATCAATAAGAATAACAATAACTAAAGTGAACCAATATGTTTAAAAGCTATTTAAAAATTGCCTGGCGCAATTTGTTTCGTAGCAAAGGTTTTTCAATCATCAATATTTTGGGATTGACGATTGGCATTACCTGTGCCATGCTGATTCTGTTATGGGTACAAAATGAACTGACCTATGATAAATTCCACAAGAACTATGATAACGTTTACCAGGTAATTGCCAACCGCAATTTTAATAACCAAATGTTTACTGACAGGAGCATGGTAATGCCGCTTGCCAGTGAACTGGAGAATAGTTCACCACAAATAAAACATGCCGTAGTTACCACTGGCCAGCTGCAGCGTATACTGGCAAAGGACGGGAATAAGATCAAGGAAAAAGGATATGTAGTGGGGGATCATTTCTTTGATGTATTTACCTGGAGCTTTGTTAAAGGAAATGCAGCTACCGCACTAAAGGAACCCAACGCTATTGTGCTTACAGCATCTGCTGCAAAAACTTTTTTTGGAAACGAAGATCCAATCAATAAAGTATTGAAGATGGATAACCGCCTTGATCTGAAAGTGACGGCGATAGTAAAAGACCCTCCGAGAAATTCCACTTTTGAATTTGATTGGCTCACTACGTTTAATTATAACGATGAAGAGACAAAAAAATCAATGAACGAATGGCAAAACTCTTCGTGGAATGTATTTGTACAGGCAGCTCCGGGTGCCGATTCTGGTTTGCTGGGCAAGAATATCACTAAGATAAAAAGAGCGCATGGCAAAGATGAGATCAGCAGCTACTTTGTATTTCCTATGGGCCGCTGGCACTTGTACAGCGATTTTACCAATGGAATCAACACCGGCGGTATAATAGAATATGTCCGTTTATTTTCCATCATTGCTGTAATTATTTTATTGGTAGCCTGTATCAATTTTATGAACCTCTCCACAGCAAGATCAGAAAAAAGAGCGAAGGAAGTTGGTATCCGTAAAACACTCGGATCAAAGAAAATGCAACTCATAGTGCAGTTCTTTTTTGAATCCATGATATTAACGATGATTGCATTTTTCATTGCGATCATTGCAGTGTTGTTGTTGTTGCCTTCCTTCAATGTGCTGGTGGACAGGCAAATTTCTTTGAACGTCACCAAACCATTTTTCTGGATAGCAGCGCTTGGGATAATTGTGTTTACAGGATTTGTAGCCGGCAGTTATCCTGCTTTGTACCTTTCTTCTTTTCAGCCGGTAAAGGTTTTAAAGGGAATATTTTCCGGTGGTAAAAAAGCGATCCTGCCAAGACATATACTGGTGGTATCTCAATTTGTAATTTCTATTTTATTGATATCTGCCACCATTATTGTTTACCAGCAGATACAGCATGTAAAGAACAGGGATATGGGCTACAACCCTAATAACCTGCTGATGATACCTTCCACACCGGATACAGATAAAAATTTTGCAGTGATCAAACAGGAGTTGATCTCCACAGGAATGATCAGCGCTGTTACAAGAACATCATCTCCCATTACAGAAGTGTGGTGGAACACTGGTGCACCTGATTACGAAGGCAAACCTGCCAATGCCCAGGTAATCATGGGTGGGCTTGGAACAGATGTTGATTTCACCAAAACGATGAGCATTAAAATGCTGCAGGGGCATGACTTCTCCGGAACACCGGCAGATTCAACTTCAATGATACTGAACAAAGCTGCTGTGGATGCAATGGGTTTAAAAAAGCCGGTGGGTATGCAGATGCGTTATGGAAGAACCTATACTGTTATTGGTGTTTCTGATAATGTAATGATGACCTCGCCGTTTGAACCAGCTTACCCGATGATGATGGTGTACGATGCCAAAGAATCCAGTATGAACACGATGCGGTTTAAGGATGGTGTAGCACCACAAAAGGCACTGGCTTTGATAGAGACTATTTTTAAAAAACACAACCCTTCCGTACCATTCGAATACCAGTTTGTTGACCAGGAATTTCAAAAGAAATTTTTAACAGAAGAACTCATTGGAAAAGTCACCAACATTTTTGCAGGCCTTGCAATCTTTATTTGCTGTCTTGGTTTGGCCGGCCTAGCCTCTTTTACTATTGAAAAACGCATCCGTGAAATTGGGGTACGCAAAGTGCTGGGTGCATCTGTGCAGCAGTTACTGTTATTGATCTCAAAAGAATTTTTAAAACTGGTAACCATTGCTTTGGTGATTGCTATTCCGCTTACCTGGTGGGCCATGAGCAGTTGGCTGAGTAAATACAACGACCAGTATCGTGTAAGCATCAGCGTTTGGTTATTTGTTTTTGTAGGTATCGGTATGTTCCTGCTTACACTCATAGTGGTAAGCCTGAATACAGTGAAAGCGGCCATTTCAAACCCGGTAAAAAGTTTGAGAACAGAATAACCCCCATCCCCTAAAGGGGAGTGTGAAGAAAGAGTAAAATCGACAAATAATTCCCCTTTAGGGGATGGGGGTAAACTCTCCAAAATAATCATTTTAATGACAAGAATCCCCGTTAAGCCATGATAAAAAATTATTTCAAAATTGCCTGGCGCAATATCAGTCACCACAAAGGTTATTCTGCCATCAACATCTTTGGCCTCGCTATCGGTATTGCTGCCTGTGTGCTCATTTTACAGTATGTAATATTTGAGCTGAGTTATGAAAACTTTCATACTAATAAAGAACGGATTTACCGGGTAAAACAAGACCGGTACGACAATGGTAAACTAAGTACAGAATGGGCAGCGGGTGCGTATGCAGCAGGCAAATCTTTTAAAGATGCTATACCTGAAATAGAGGAATATGTGTCGATGATGCAAAACGGACGGGTAACCACCGAGGTAAATAATCAACCATTAAAAATTGAACAGGTATTTTTTGCAAGCAGCGCTTTCTTTGACGTGTTTACCTACCCATTAATATCAGGTAACAGCACAACAGCATTAACTGAACCTTACACAGCGGCATTGTCAGAAACAACTGCAAAGAAAATTTTTGGTACTGCAGATGTTGTTGGCAAATCAATTAAGTTAAACCGTAACAGTGATTATACCATTACAGCAGTTTATAAAGATCCGCCCGTGAACACACAACTGCGGCCTGATATGTTGCTTTCCTATGCCAGCTTTATAAAAATGCAAGGACCTGACAACAATCCTGAAACAGTTTGGTTGGGAGATGGGGTTCTTAGTTATTTATTATTACGCAAAGGTGCAGACCCTGCTGTGGTTGAAAAGAAATTTATCCCCATAAAGGATAAATATACTGCTGCAGATATGAAGCGATACAATTCGGCAGTTACCTACCTGTTGCAACCATTAACAGATATACATTTGTACTCCCATTACATTATGGAACCAGGGCCTACCGGTGACGGTAAAACGGTTTACCTGTTGCTGGGTATTGCATTTTTTATCATCGTAATTGCATGGGTAAATTATATCAACCTGGCCACAGCCCGGGCGGTGAGCAGGGCAAAGGAAGTAGGCATCCGCAAAGCAGTGGGCTCACAACGGAGGCAGCTGATGATACAGTTCCTGTCTGAATCTGCAGTGCTGAATGGTATTGCATTGATACTGGCTTTGCTGATTGTGATCATCGCTATTCCAGGGTTCAACAAATTATCCGGGCAGCAAATTTCTTTATCGTTATTTGCAAAAGGCAGTTTTTGGCTGGGGCTTTCAGTTTTGTTTGTAACAGGTGTATTCTTCTCCGGGCTATACCCGGCATTTGTATTATCCGGCTTCAAACCTATTGAAGTATTGAAAGGAAAAATGATCAGTACCACACACGGAGCATTATTAAGAAAATCATTGGTGGTATTCCAGTTTGCAGCCTCTTTGTTTTTACTGATTGGTACCGTAACTGTTTACAAGCAAATACAATTCATGCGAAAACAATCGTTGGGAATTAATATTGATCAAACACTGGTGGTAACAGCACCGGTCGTTCAAACGGATTCTACTTTTTTACAGCAGATGACCTCCTTTAAAGAATCATTGAAGCAGCAGTCTTCTGTTAGTAGTGTTACAGTTTCTACCAGTATCCCCGGCCAGGCAGTTGACTGGAATGCAGGTGGTATCAAACTGGTGGGCACTGATGAGTCCACCCAAAAACAATACCGGGTGATTGGTGTGGATTATGATTATATGAAAGCCTACGATATGAAATTAATTGGAGGCAGAATTTTCTCCAAAGACTTTGGCACAGATGACCATGCTGTGATCTTTAATAAAAAAGGAATGGAACAATTAGGGTTTAGCAAACCTGAGGAAGTGCTTGGAAAGAAAATTGATTTTTGGGGTGAAGTGTATACCATTGCTGGTGTAACAGAAAATTTTCACCAGCAATCTTTAAGGGAATCATTTGAGCCATTGATATTCCGCCTGATCCCTGATGTACGTGGATATATTTCTGTTAAAACAAATACACAACAGGCCAGTCAAACCATTGAATATGTAAAAGCTCAATGGGCTAAATTTTTCCCCGGCAATACGTTTGAATATTTTTTCCTGGATGATCACTTCAATGATCAGTATAAGGCGGATCAGCGTTTTGGGCAGGTGTTTGGTTTGTTTACTACATTGGCCATTTTGGTGGCCTGTATGGGATTGTTTGGGCTGGCATCCTTCACTACGTTGCAGCGGACAAAAGAGATAGGTATAAGAAAAGTATTGGGCGCTTCCGTTAGTGGCATATTAAAATTGCTGTACAAAGAATTTGCTTTTTTATTGGTGATCGCATTTGTAGTAGCAGCGCCCATTGCATGGCTTACCACTAATAGCTGGCTGAAAGGTTATGCTTTCCGGAACGATATACAATGGACCTATTTCGCTTTACCGTTTATTGCCATCATTGCCATTGCATTGATCACGGTAAGTTTTCAATCCATTAGAGCAGCTATTGCTAACCCGGTAAAAAGTTTACGGACAGAATGATTTTGTGAATGGCCAATAGTGAAACAGCGATTCCAATAAACTTAAAACTTATAACTTACTACTTATAACTCTATAGATGATCAAAAATTATTTCAAAACTGCATTTAGAAGCCTGTGGAAAAACAAAGCAGCAGGTGCGATTAATTTATTTGGTTTGTCGATTGGTATGACGGCTGCTGTATTCATTTTTCTGTGGGTGCAGAATGAAATGAATTTTGATAGTTATCATCCCGGCAAAGAAAATATTTACCGCATTACCAATACCATACAGGTAAGCAAGGAGGAAGCATGGGTGTGGGAAGCATCGCCTATGCTGATGGCAGAAAATGCTGTGAAAGAAATTCCTGCAATACAAAAAACGGCCAGGGTAATTATCAATACCTGGGGCGGACCGGTTTTAAATGTAGATCATAAATTATTTGCAGAAAAAACAAGTGCCTGGGTAGATAAGAGCTGGTTCAATATGTTTCACTATGATTTTATTACGGGCAGTGTTGCGGCTTTTGCAAAAGATCCTTTTAGTGTTATCCTTACTGCATCGAAAGCAAAAAAATATTTTGGTGATGCTGCCGCTACCGGTCAGATCATAAGGATGGATACCGTGAACTACACGGTGCAGGGAGTGGTAAAAGACAACCCGGTGAATTCAAGTTTCCAGTTTGATGTACTGCTGCAGATGGATGGCCGTTTGTCTGATCCTGGTGTGAGGAAGAATGATGAAACATGGAATAATTTCGGTTACATAACTTTTGTTCAGTTAAGGCAGGATGCCAATGTGCCGCTTGTAGAAACAAAGCTGAATGAGATCGTTGATAAAAACAGAACAAACGACAATGATAAAGTCAGCCTGCAACCTTTAACCGGGATGTATTTTGCAAACAATCTCCAGTCTTCTGAAATGCAGCACGGCAATAAAAAAACAACTTACATTTTTAGTATGCTCGGTTTACTGCTGCTGATTACCGCATGCATTAATTATGTAAATCTTACCACTGCCAAAGCCAGTCTCCGGGCAAAAGAAGTAAGCATCCGGAAAATTGTGGGTGCTTACCGCAAGCATTTGTTTTTTCAATTTATTGCAGAGTCATTAACCATGAGCCTCCTGTCTTTGATTATAACAATTGTGTTGATCCAGTTGTGTTTGCCGGTATTCAATACATTAACAGAACGGCATTTTGAATTACCGCTTAGTTCCATCAACATGTGGAAAGTATTGCTGGGAACATTATTCATTGCTACATTACTCAATGGCGTTTATCCTGCGGTGTTACTTTCTTCTTTTCAACCCTTGAATGTATTCAGGGGAAAAAGTATTTTAAAAGTGAGGGATGGATCAATAAGAAAAGGCCTGGTAGTATTCCAGTTTTCATTGTCGATGGTATTGATACTCGGCACCATTGTTATTTACCGGCAAATGGAATTTATACAAACAGCCAACCCTGGTTACAATGTTTCGCAGGTAATGGCGCTGCAGGTTCCGTATCATGCTTACGGTCCGCTGAAGGCTAATACCCGGAAAGATTTTTTCGCTGCGATAAAACAGGAACTGCAATCTCAAAGCAGTATTGCAATGGTAAGCAGTGGCAATTCTGAAATTGTAAATGTTACGTCTGCAAGTTCAGGCAATGCGGATTGGGATGGAAGAGATACGTTATTCAATCCCACCATTGGCCGCCTTTCTATTGATCAGCAGTTCCCGGTAATGTTCCAGTTGCAGTTAAAGGAAGGAGCCTGGTTTAAGCCCGGTACAGAAAACAGCAAGGATTATATTCTCAATGAAACAGCTGCTGCCACTTTTAATATGCACCAACCCATCATTGGCCAGCGGTTTACCTGGGGCGGCGATACCGGGAAAGTAGCAGGTATTGTAAAAGATTTTCATTACAAAAGTATGCATGAAAAAATAGGGCCGATGGTGTTGACAAACAATGATGGATCTGATTCTTATTTTTTTATTAAGATGGCGCCGGGAAATGTTTCCAAAGCCATCAATGCTGCACAGGGAGTATGGTCAAAGCATATCCCTGACGAACCCTTTCAATATACCTTCCTGGATGAGAGTTTTAATAATTTGTACAAAGCGGATATCAGAACATCCCGGCTGGTGTTTATTTTTTCTGCCATTGCGGTGATCATTGCGGCATTGGGTTTATTTGCGCTGGCAGCTTTTACTGCAGAGCAACGGACAAAAGAAATTGGTATCCGGAAAGTACTTGGTGCATCGGTATCACAAATTGCAGGACTGTTGTCAAAAGACTTTATCAAACTGGTGCTGATCGCCATTGTGCTGGCATCGCCACTGGCATGGTGGGCCATGAATAAATGGCTGCAAGATTTTGCTTACCGTATTAATATCAGTGCCTGGATATTTATTATTGCAGGATCTTTGGCATTGCTGGTAGCATTGCTTTCTGTAAGTATGCAGGCCATTAAAGCTGCCATGGCCAACCCGGTTAAAAATTTAAGAACCGAGTAGATCAATAAAATTATTTTAACCAAAATGGTAACTGCGACTATGTATAGATTTTTGATATTGCTCTTTTCACTCGCCCAGTTATTTACTGACGCTGTTATTGCACAAAACAAACCGGCCGCCGCTTTTAAAGTTATCCCGTTAGGTATATATGGCGGTACAGATGAAAGCAATCTTTCTTCTTACATGATAGCTCCGGCGAACTCAGATAAATATGTATGCCTGGATGCAGGCACCTTACATGCTGGTATTGTAAAAGCAACGCAGCAAAAAGTTTTTGTTTCGTCAGAAAATGTGTTGAAGAAAAATATCCAGGGATATTTAATCTCACATCCGCACCTTGACCATTTGGCTGGCTTAATTATCAATTCTCCTGACGATAGCTCAAAAAATATTTATGGTCTGTCTTTTTATTTAGACGTAATACAGGATAAATATTTTAGCTGGAAAAGCTGGGCCAACTTTGGCGATAAAGGTGAAGCTCCTCAACTAAAAAAATACCATTACGTTTATTTGAATCCTGATTCAGTAACGGCGTTGACAAATACAATAATGTCTGTAAGGAGTTTTGAATTGAGTCATTCAAGCCCTTATAAAAGCACTGCATTTTTAATTAATACCGGCAATGCTTATGTGCTTTACCTGGGTGATACAGGGGCAGATGAAATAGAAAAATCTACAAGATTGAAAGAACTGTGGCAGTCGATTGCACCATTGATAAAAGTAAAACAACTCCGGGGGATTTTTATTGAAACTTCTTTTCCTAATGAGCAACCAGCCAGTAAATTATTTGGCCATCTTACCCCTGATTTGCTAATGAAGGAAATGCAACAACTGGCCACCTTTGCCGGGGCAGAGAACCTCCGGAATGTTGCTATTGTCATCACACATATAAAACCAGCCGGCAATAATGAATCCATCATAAAGGCGCAACTGAGGAGGCATAATAACCTGCAATTAAAGCTGGTGTTTCCACTGCAGGGGAAATTGCTGGAGTTGTAAAGGGCCTTACTTTTTTGAAAAGATTTAGAAAGTAGCGTTGCCCGGGTGTACGCTATCAAACAAAAAGTGTCCGAAAACGGACACTTTTTGTTTGATAGAATTTACAAATCCCTTGCCAGCAAAGGTTTTAGCAAATGGCATGGAGGTTGAAAAGAATGATACAGTTATTTACACAGGGGACTTAAAGTATAGAAGCATTTTGTAATTTTCGGCCCAAAACAAAAACAAACGAAACAATGATAGAACTAAAGAATATTTTTAAATGGGTTAATACTGGTTCCAACAGAACCTTTTTGTTGAAAGATGTGAACCTTGAAATTAAAGAAGGAGAATTTTTATCCATCATGGGGCCGTCTGGTTCTGGCAAATCCACGCTGCTGAATGTGATTGGTATGCTGGATGGATTTGATGAAGGCGAATACAATTTCTTTCATGAGAGTGTACACAAATTAAAAGAAAAGCAACGCAGTCAGTTGTACAAGGAGTATATCGGTTTTGTTTTCCAGGCTTATCATTTAATTGATGAGCTGACAGTGTATGAAAATATTGAAACACCCTTATTGTACAAAGATGTAAAATCAAGTGAAAGAAAAGCAATGGTGGCTGACATATTAGACCGCTTTAATATTGTTGGAAAAAAAGACCTTTTCCCTACACAGCTCAGCGGTGGTCAGCAGCAGTTGGTGGGTATTGCCAGGGCATTGATCGGAAAACCAAAATTGATATTGGCGGATGAACCAACCGGTAATTTGAATTCCAAACAGGGCGAAGAGATCATGGAATTGTTTCAGCAGTTAAATAAAGAAGATGGCGTTACTATCATCCAGGTGACACATTCTGAAAAGAATGCTACTTATGGAAAGCGGGTTATTAATTTATTGGATGGGAGGGTAGAGAACACCCCAAACCCCTAAAGGGGCTTAAAGGCAACAGCTCAATATTTTGAAGTGTTTGCTGATATTTAAAGAGCAGGAGTAATTGATGAATAAAAAACAAATGTTAATGTGGAATATAAAATGATTGGAGATGGTATAAAGTACCGCCTCCTCTCCATGGGAGAGGTTACTGAGCAAAGCGAAAGTAAGGAACATAGTTCGGGGAGGTGAGGCCAGAGATGAGGTGGACAAGATGAGTAAAGAAAAAATGTAAAAGAGTGCGACGCCAATCAAGCCCAATTAATAATGCTAAGTTGGGGTCAAAAAAATAGCTAAGAACAAAACGAAATTTTATAAAGTATGAGACGAAAATATTTATTGCTTGCCCTGCTGGTGGCGGCAACGATTTTAGTAAAGGGCCAGGGGACAAGATTGACGTTGAAAGATTGTATTGATACCGCATTGAAAAATAACATTAGTGTAAGGCAAAGTGAAATACTGATGAAGAATGCACAGCTCAATTATAACCAGGCAAAATATAACAGGCTGCCCAATCTGAATGCTAATTACAATTACGGTGTAAACAACGGTAGAAGCATTGATCTTTATACTAACGGTTACATCAACCAGCAATTGCAGTTTAGCAATTTAGATGCACAGGCCAGTATGCCGCTGTTCAATGGCTTCCAGTTAAAAAATACCATTAAGCAAAATGAATTGTCGTTTGCTGGCGCCACTATGGAGTGGCAGCAACGCAAGGATGAACTGACACTGCAGGTGATACTGGCTTACCTGCAGGTGCTGAATGATGCAGATGCGATTGTACTGGCCAATCAACAGGCAACCGTTACCAAACAGCAGGTAGACAGGCTGGCGGTAATTGCAGCGGAAGGCGCTGCACCTCCGGGTAATTTTTTCGATCTGAAAGGACAATATGCAGGGGAACAATTAGCAGTGACCAATGCAGAGAATAGTTATGCCGGCAGTGTGCTTACACTTACCCAGTTAATGAATGTTCCTTACAATAATCAACTGGAATTTGATAAGTCTGGCATGATGGAAGAGGTGAAAGTATTTGAAACCATGCCGGAAGAAATTTATACACTGGCACTGCAAAAATTAGCCACCGTAAAAGCAAGTGAGTTACGTATCAACAGCAGTTCTGCTGCCATCAAAGCGGCGTCAGGGGCTTACTATCCCAGTGTATCTTTATTTGGTGGTGCCAGCAGTAATTATTCCAGCGCTGCACAATTGAATACGCTGCTGGGTTCTTCTTTTTTACCTAACGGAGAATACGTGGTGGTAAATGGTAATAACGAACCGGTGATCTCAAAACAGGATAGTTATAGCAGTAAGTCCATTAGTTATGGCAGCCAGGTGAAGAATAATATTTCCACTTTCTTTGGGGTGAGCATGCAGATACCCATCTTTAGTAAGTTCAGAACCAGGACGGCCGTACAGCTGGCAAGGAATGATGAAAAAAATTACAAGTTGATAGCAGAAGGAATTAAACTGCAATTGCGCCAGGGCATCGACAGGGGCTATGTAAACATCAATGCAGTGTACAAACGTTACCAGGCATTGAAGGAACAGGCAGATGCCTACTCAGAATCATTCCGCATTGCATCTGTTCGTTTTGAAAATGGTGTGATCAACTCACCGGAATACTTGATCGCAAAAAATAATTTAGACCGGGTGAATGCCAATATCATTATTGCGAAGTATGAGTATTTATTGAGGAAAAAGATAATGGAATTTTATATGGGTACATTGAATTAACGCACCGGTCGGTACTGCAGGTCAGACCGGTTAATGGATGTGTAATTTTTCTCTTGTTATAGAAAGATGGGGCGCTGAAAGGTGCCTCATTTGTTTTTACATAATTTTCAATACTTCTTTATAATAGCATTACTTTAAAACGTTTTTAATTGTACCTTTTCAATGTTTATAATAATTGAAAAATGAACTTGCAAATTGAAAGAATCAAACAAAAATTTCAGGAACTAAAAAAGAAAGATAAAAATCTAACTGTGTTCGGTTCTTCAGGACATCAGTATAAGCTATCAGGAACTAAGTCAGAAATAGAACTAAAGGATTTTGAAACTAAATATAAAATCACCCTTCCAGAACCATACAGGTTTTTTTTAAAGGAAATTGGTAATGGAGGTGCAGGCCCTTACTATGGACTTGAAAAATTAGAGTCGGGGATTTATTTGGATCTTGATAATAAAAATTCAACATTTCAAGTTGACCCGTCCAAAGAATTTCAATTTACCGAAGCATGGAATTTGGAATTTGATGATTCAGATGAGGAGACGTATTTCAAGCAAAAAGATGAAATATATTTTGATGATGGGTGGGTAAACGGACTTTTAAGAATTTGCAACTATGGTTGCGGAGTGTCAATAAATTTAGTAGTTAATGGTAAGGAGTACGGAAATATTTGGGTTGATGATCGTTGCAATGATGGTGGAATATACCCTGATAAACATTTTGGTAATAAGGCGAGAATTGATTTTTTAAGCTGGTATGAATTGTGGTTGGATAAATCGCTGCAGGAAATAGAGAAATAGATTTCTCAGCACTACTTCTCCTCAAACTCATACACATGCTTATTAGCATCCCCAGTAATGTCCTTGCAATTACAATTACCGCCCCATTCTTTGCTGCCATCTTTAAAATATTCGCATTTCCAGATAGGCGCTTCATGCTTTATTTTATCAATGATAAAACGGTTGGCGGCGTATGCTTCACTGCGGTGAGCAGATGCGGTAACCACCACCACGGCGGTTTCTGAAACGACTACATTACCAGTGCGGTGTACCGCCAGTGCAAGATTCAAATTCCATCTTTGCTTAGCCTGCTCTACAATATCAGCGATCATTTTATTGGCCATAGATTCATGTGCCTCGTAGGATAAATAAGCCACTTCCTTTCCATGGCTGTTGTCCCTTGTCTCTCCACTGAACAAAACAATGGCACCAGCTTTTGGATGATGAGCCGAAGCTAGCAAAGCAGGAATATCAATAGCGGTGGATGATAAATGAATGCTGTTACCCTCCGCTGCTGGGTGGTATGATGTGGATGCTGTCATTGGGTTGTAGTTGAAATTGATTGTCAACAAAAGAATCATTTATTGCATAGCGGCAACCTGCTAAAATATTCTTTGCTGCAGGATTGCGTTCAATCAAAATATTATTCAATGCTTCGATGTTACCGGCTGTTTCATCAACGGTAAAGTCCTTATCAAAGTAATCTTTTAGTATGGCGTAAACTTGTATTTTCATTTTTGTCAATGGTGAATAGCTGTCCAATCTTACTGACTTATAACTTATAACTTATTACTTACAACTTAAAACTTCCTATCCTCCAATATGCAACATGCTCAAATCACTGCCCACAAATTTCAGCGATTGTTTCTGATCCATTGCCTGCTGCAATTTACTGATTAATGTGGCTTCATCCTCCTGGTTGTCTAAAGCAATGGGATGATTGCTGCTGAGGCAGCCGTAGATATTGCCGTTGCTGTCTAACCGCAGGCGGTTGCAGTCGTGGCAGAAAGGTTCACTTTCGTTGGCAATGATACCGAAGGTTTTTCCTTCCGTTGTTTGCCAGTAGTTGGCAGTGGCTGCGGTGGTCCGTTCTATTTTTTCAAAATCATATTTTTCAGCAATGCGGTTCAGTATTTCCTGCTGTGTAAATAAATACTTGTCAGCAGTATCATGCAGGTAGCCCATCGCCATGATCTCTAAAAAGCGGATGGGAATATTTCTTTCAAATGCGAAATCTAATAATGGCAGCACCTGGTTTTCATTAATGCCTTTCATGATCACTGCATTGATCTTTACGTTCAAGCCCGCCGCCGTGGCGGTGTCAATGCCGTTCAATATTCTTAGTACATCATTACGCTTGCTCATTAAAAAGAACATGTCTTCATCTACTGCATCCAACGAAACATTAATGGATTGTAATCCTGCTTCCTTCATAGGAACAGCCAGTCTTTCCAGTAAAAAACCATTGGTGGTGAGTTTTATTTTTTTGATGCCCATTGCATCAATTCCTTTAATCAACGGGATCAGCTCATGATACAGCAATGGTTCACCACCTGTAAGCCGGATGGTTTCTAAATTCAATACGGTATGTAAATGCCGGATGGTTTGCAGCAACTGTTCGGCAGTTGCATTGTGCTGGTGCTGGTTGTTTTCTTTCACCTCATCTTCACCCATGGTACAGTACACACAGCTTAGGTTACAACGGCTCAGCAGGCTTACCCTCAATGTTTTAAACTCCCGGTTATATTTATCTTTTATTGATCGCATTAAGAAAAAATCAGTTTAACTGCCGCAATACATAACACAGTGGAGAGTATGTAACGGACAGTAATTAATTTAAAACGGTGACTGCCTAAATAAGCACCTGCCAGTCCACCCACAACAGCTGCTCCTATCCAAATATAAGATGTGCTGGTGAAACTGCTGCTGCTGATTCCGGCAGCGGCCAGCCCGGCCAGTGAATTACAAACAATAAATAAACTGGAAACTGCCGCCGCATCTTTGGTGTTGCCCCATGCCAGTAAAATTATTACCGGGCTTAAAAAAATGCCGCCGCCAATATTCAGGAAGCCTGAAGCAAAACCAATTACGGCACCCCACATCAATGCAGGTACCAGTTGCAGTTCCTTCTGTTCTTTTTTTTCTTTGGGAGCATTGGATAGTAAACGGACAATTGGAAAGACCAGTGCAATTCCTAAAATGAGTTTGTATAACTGTTCGCTGGTGGTAAAATGAGAACCTAAATAAGCCGCCGGGATGGAAGTGATCAAAAACGGCCAGGCTAATTTCCATTTAAAATAACCGGCCCGGTAAAATTGTATAAAGGCGATACCTGCAATGATGATATTCAATACCAGTACCACGGGTTTATATACGGGCATTGCAATATTAAATAACGACAGCACCGCAATATATCCGCTGGCGCCTCCGTGGCCTACGGAGGAATACAAGAATGCCACGATCAAAAGAAAAACAGGAATAAATATTTCAGCTGATAATGCCATTTATTGATTGAATGTTTTAGCAAAGATAAGTTACAGGAAAATGGTGCTGGTATATTTGGATAGGAGATTGACAGGAGGTTACTTTTTAAAACTTAATTATATTTTGAGAGACAGGATGATTACTGTTCCATTTATCTCATACCCGAGGTCGGTGTCTTCACCGACCGGAATATTATAGAGAAATTGGTATTGAATTGTTATTAGTGCCAGCGAAAAATATGTAAGTAACAGAAGTATAATGCCCCCGCCGTAACTTCTCGTACCCGAGGTCGGTGTCTTCACCGACCGGGCATTATAGGAGAAATTGGTATGTATTTATTATCAAAACCAACGAAAATATATAAGTAATAGAAGTATAATGCCCCCACCGTAACTTTATAAATAAACCAGCCAATATGGATGTCAAAGGTTTTCAATACAAGGGCCACCGGAATTCCTATACAGAATTGAATGAAGTTTATTTCTGGACCATTACCATTAATAAATGGCAACACTTATTAAAATCTGATGAAAATAAAATGATTGTCATTAACAGTTTACAATGGCTGGTACAAAACGAACTGGTTAAAATATATGGTTATGTAATAATGCCCAACCATATCCACCTGCTATGGGAGCAACTGGCCATGAATGGAAAGGAGTTCCCAAAAAACAGTTTTGAAAAATTTACTGCCAAAACATTGGTAAATAAAATGAAGACAGTAAATGATGGAGTATTGAAAAATTATGCTGTAAAGGCAACAGACAGAGAATACAATATTTGGTTGAGAGATCCATTAGCCATAAAAATTTTCAGCCGGGAAATGGCTGCACAAAAATTAGAGTACATGCATCTAAATCCATTGCAACCACATTGGGCCTTATGTTTTCAACCTGCAGATTATCGATTTTCATCAGCTGTTTTTTATGAATAAGGTGTTGATGAATTTGGATTGCTTACTCATTTTCGGGATGTATTTTGATGGAGGAATGTTCGGTGAGGACACCGACCAAGGAAGAAAAGAAGAAGGGGTATGAAGAGTTCCGCTGTCAAATTTGTTTGTTTATTCAAAAATGGACAGTAAAGATAAGGCACATGCGAATGGGGTTGGTGTGATTTCATTTTATAGTGCCTGGTCGCATATAAAAACATGCGAACTGTCTCTTCCAAAAAATAAAGTCTGTTCCTTATCCTGGTTAAATTTGATGTGCAGTTCTATCATGCTGTCACCAAGAGTTTGTGGAGCCCACCATTCAGGTCTTTCTTCAAAAGGCTTCAGAAAAATTACAGCGTCAGCGATATTCCATTTTGTCTCCTTGTATTTTTTCAAATTTCGTATCCTGTTTAATTCTGTTGAACATACCCTTACTTCCATCCATATACAGCAGTCAATTTTAGGAATCACCTGGTCTTTGAAATTAATAACAGTAATACAACTGTCGGTTGGATTTTTAAAGAGGAGCCTGTATACTTCCTCCGCCTTTTTGGGTGCCGATCTTTTTATTGCGGTAGCAATATCTGATCTAATTTTACCAGTTCCTGTATAAAATAAAAGCAGCACTATCAGAATAATGCTTATGCCGATGAATAAAAGATTCTTTTTATTGGTGAGTTTTATCCGTTTATAAAAAGCATACAGCAGAAATAAGCAAAGTGTAAAGAGCAGTAGCAGTAATAAAATTGTATCAGCCAAAGCAGGTATTTATTTTAAATGTGAACCTGTGCCAAATGTACAAAAGAGTCATCAGTTTAGGAATATGACGCAGTGGAAAATGGAGTTTAAAAATTGAATCACCCGGCATTTGAGAATCAGTTAAATTTATAAAAAAATTTGTATGACGATATATGGAAATATTACATTGATAAACAGTGGAGATATTGAAATGGCAAAGCGCCATATTATCGGGGAAGAAGAAATAAAAAAGATGACCATAAAAATGATGGTGGATAGTGGAGCATATATGATGGCTATTAATGAAACGATACAGGAACAATTAGACCTCTCCTTTATTGAAAAACGCAAAGCGATACTTGCAGACGGAAGTGTGCAGGAATATGATGTGGTGGGTCCGATCCATGTAAAGTTTGCTAATCGTACTGCAATATGCAGTGCCATGGTTCTCAAAGGAGACAGTGAACCTTTACTTGGTGCAATACCCATGGAAGAGATGGATGTTTTGATACATCCGAGACGACAGGAACTGGTGGTGAATCCAGAACATCCTTATTATGCTCAATTGAGTTTGAAATAGAGTTTTATAGCTTAAATTATTCACTCCTCAGAATATTTAATCATTAGTTCATCTTCAAAATCAAAAATAGTTAGTGCTTGTTTTATTCTGTCAAACTTGCCAATATTATCAATATTCCCTTCTATAAAATAAGTGTCATTAATGGCTATTGGTTGTCTTGGATTGCCCTCCTTTGGTTGTTTTGTTAAACCAATTCTGGTTCCAAGTTCAGTTGTGAAAAATGTCTCAGGTTGTAATTCAAAAAGCTGTTTAAAAACCTCAACATATAATTTAGCTACTTGCGTCACTTCAATTTTTTGATCGAAAAAAACCGCGTATTCTAGTTTTTTAAATTTAGGGTCTTCAGCATCAAAAATATTAATTTCATTTGTGTTAGGTTTTTCTTCAATTTGTATATTTGGAATTTCCCAAATTTTCAATACTCTGTCGGATATGAGGTCAAAACGTTTTTCAATTTCAGTTTTATCCCATTTATCAAGAGTTGATAAATATTTATTTAACCACAGCCTGCTATCTTTATAACCTGCTTCTTGCAAGTCTCTTTTATCTTTGAATGATTTATTTCCAAGTTTACCATTATTTCCTGAAAGTGTTAGATTGCCAATTGTATTTAAATAATTATCCTTTATGAAATTAAATTCATCATTCCCTAATTCAATTTTCCATTTGGGATCAGGATTTTGAGGGAAGATATGTTCAATTGTTATGTCTTGGTTACCATCTATTAAAACCGGCTCTCGATTTTCTAGGTTTTCTAATCTTTCAAGTAAATATGTCCTATTTTTTGATTTGATATTATAAACATCTTTTACTTTCAAAGCATCAATAATTTCTGAATTTTTTGGGAAGCGTTGAACACCGGTACGCTGCAATAAAGATTTTTGAATAGAGAATAGGTAATTGTCGGCCTCAACTTTATCATAAAGGCTCATAAATATTTTATTCAAGGCATTAGTTGGCAATCCAAGTATAAACCTTCTCCAGGTAAATGACTGGACTAAATCTAGAACCTTAATAAATGTTGGTTTATCTATTTTTGAATTAAAGAAGTCGTCATAGACTTTCATTAGGAACGGATATGCAACATTTATTTCAAGCCTGTTTATATATTCTAATTGTAATCTGATTTCTTTATCATTTTCATTTTTTGGGTTAATCAACTTATTGTAATGCTTTACCAAAGATTTTATTCCTAAAAGAATATCTTCTAATTCTTCAAGAGTTGATGTTGGGTATTTTGCTTTAAACTCTAAATAAACTTTTCCCTTATTGGGAATGTTCTTATTTTCAAGAGTCAAATAGTCTCGAATAAAGTCTGAAACACGGCTAATATTAAGTGTTTCATCCTTAGCTAATTTTTCGATTATTTCCCAATAGTTTTGATAAATTTTATTCTGATCTCTACGATTTAGCCCCATTAAAATATAATTGCGAATTAGATCTGCTTGAGCAAGTTCTAAACCTGTTGAATTTAAGCTTTCAAAAATTCTTTGAGGGTCATCTTTTTCTCGATCAAGTGAAACTTCTACAAACATCAATTTTGATAATCCTTTTAAAACGGTTTGATAATTGTCTTCGGTGATTCTTCCTTTGTAATAATTAAAATTATCAATGAGTTTTGAAAAGTCTGAATACTCTTCATTCTCGTCACCTCGTAATAAGTATTTTAAGGCTCTATCATTATTGTCAGTTGGCCGAAGTTTTAATTTTTCTTCTTCGGGAGCAAATTTATTGATTAGGTATGTTTCATTAATTTCACTGACTAGTCCCTCATTTTTTAGGTCTTTTGCTAGGTTGTGAAGTACTAAATAAATAAGTGTAAGTGTTGTTAGTCTTTGCTGTCCGTCAATTACTGTTAGTTCTTTAATTCTAGAAGCTGTATAAACATCATCGTGGACATAAACAATGCTGCCGATAAAATGGGCATTCATTTTTTTACTACTACCTACTTCGAGAATGTCGTCTAAGAGTTGCTTACATTGCCCAGTTGTCCAGTCATAATTTCTCTGATAAACCGGGATAACAAATTGGGTCTTATTTGACGATAAAAAATCTTCTACCTTGGTTTCGTTTGCCTTCATTTCATTTTTCTTTTATACTTGAATTTAGTTACAAAGCTCCGATTTATAAAAAATACAATTGTATCAATGTTATTTTATTATTCAATAGTGGCATTTAAGACTACTAGTAATTATTACACTTCCTCAAAAGCAGCCTGATTTGCAATGGACAACCGGTCCGAAGTTCAATCCGGTTACCCCACCGGATAGCCCAAAAAATTCCTTTAACAAAAATTTATTTATCCACCCTGTTGTCAATATCAAAAAATAATACAACATTTATGTAGCCTAACAAAGCACAGTAAAACCGTCCTGGTTTTGCTGAACAAATCAAATCAACAAAAAATATATGGAAGCTGATGCTGCCAAACGCTCTGAAAAGTTCAGTGTAACTTTTTTCAGACCCCTGCTGTTCATTACAGCCGTTACCCTGTTGTTTTCGTGTAACAAAGCCGCTAAATGGATCGAAGTGGATCCAGCCTTTAGCAGGTACATTGATGCCTACACTACCGGCATCGTTTCTAAAACTGCTGCCATCCGTATTCAGCTGGCCAGTACTGCCAACACCATTCATACCGTGGGTGAAGAAGTGAAAGAAAAACTCTTTGAAGTATCACCTGCTGTAAAAGGTAAAGCAGTATGGATAGATGCCACTACCGTGGAATTCAGGCCGGATGAATGGCTGAAACCGGACCAGCTCTATGAAGTAACATTCAATTTAGGTAAAGTAACTTCTGTTGCCGACAGCAAATTCAGGGAATTTAAATTCAGTATGAAAACAGTGAAGCCCTCTTTTGTTGTAAAAGATATCGGTATGCGGAGTACGGTTTCAAAAAATCATATGTTCATCAGTGGAGAACTGGAAACAGCAGACCTGGAGGATGGAAAACCAATGGAGAAATTACTGAGTGCAACTCAAAACGGAAAGTTGCTCACCATTAAATGGCAGCACAATGATGCAGCAAAATCACATCTCTATACCATTGAGGGAATTGAACGTGGCGCCACTGCCAGCAATATAAGCCTGGCATGGAATGGAAAGCCGATGGGCATGGAGGCAAGCGGGGAAAAGCAGTTTGAAGTACCGGCAGCCGGTGAATTTAAAGTGATGAATGTGATGGCCATTAATGAGGCACAGCAATATGCATCGGTACAGTTTAGTGATCCGCTGGCGATAGGGCAGGATCTTACCGGGCTGGTAACCATCAGCAATCAACAGGATGTTTCTTACACTATCAACGGAAGTGAGGTAAAGGTTTTTGCCAGTGGAAAATTAGATGGCAGCTACATTGTTAACATCAATGCAGGAATTAAAAATACCTGGGGCGATACACTTGGCCAGGGCTTTACTGCAAACATCAATTTTGAAAATACCCTCCCTTCTGTAAAGATCTTTGGCAAAGGAAATATACTGCCCAACAGCGGCAGACTGGTGTTGCCTTTTGAAGCCATTAATCTGAATGCAGTGGACATCAGTATCATTAAAATTTATGAAAATAATGTGCCCAGGTTTTTGCAGGATAATACACTGGATGGAAATACTTATTTAAGAAAAGCGGCCAAACCTGTGGTGCAAAAAACATTGCGACTGGATGATGATAAAGCACTGGACCTGCACAAACACCAGCGGTTTTCTTTAGATATTGATAAATTTTTAAAAACAGAACAGGGGGCTATTTACCGTGTTACCATTGGCTTCAGGCCGGAGTACAGTTTGTATTCAAAAGTGGATACTGCACAAAAGAAAGGCGATGATGAAGACGAAGGATACTACGGTTACAGCGATGAATCAGAAAGTGGTGTGGATGATGATGAAGAATTCTGGAGAAGATATGACACGTATTATCCTTATGGGTACAACTGGGAAAGAAGAGATGACCCCAACAGTAAATCTTATTATAACAAAGACCGTTGGGCTACCAGGAACATACTGGCCAGTAATATTGGGTTAACAGCAAAGCGTGGCAATAATAACCGGCTGTTGGTGGCTGTTAGTAACATCCTTACCACCGAACCAATAGGAGACGTGGAACTGGAAGTAATGGATTACCAGCAAACCATTGTGACCAAAGCTAAAAGTGGCAGCGATGGTTTTGCAGATATGGAGATCAAACGGAAGCCTTACCTGTTGGTGGCAAAAAAAGGGAATGAACGTGGTTACCTGAAACTGGATGATGGGAACTCGTTAGCGTTGAGCCGTTTTGATGTAAGTGGCGAGGAAGTGAAGAACGGCATCAAAGGATTTATTTTTGGTGAACGTGGGGTGTGGCGTCCCGGAGATACGATGTTTATCAACTGCATTATTGAAGACAAGGAAGGTAAGTTGCCAAAGGATCACCCGGTGGAATTTAGTTTATTCACGCCGCAGGGGCAGTTGTATAAACACATCATACAAAATGATGCAACCGATGGATTTTATTTATTTAAAACGAACACCGATGCTGCTTCACCAACAGGCAACTGGGTGGCAAAAGTAAAATGCGGTGGTGCCAGTTTTGAAAAACGCATCAAGGTGGAAACGGTAATGCCGAACCGCTTAAAAATAAATGTTGATTTTGGCAGCAATGCATTGCTCGGTTATGGAGGTACCACCACCGGTAACATCAATGCTAAATGGTTGTTTGGTGCAGTGGGAAAAAACCTGAAAGCAAAAATTGATGCATCCCTGTATGCAAAGAAAACAGTGTTCAGCAAATTTGCCGGTTACAGCTTTGATAACCCAACAACAGACTATTCCACCCAGACAAAAACAATGTACGATGGTACACTGGATGCAGAAGGTAATGCAGTATTAAAACCAAGTTTTGAAACAGATGAAGCTGCACCGGGAATGTTGAATGCTAACCTGCTGGTAAAAGTTTTTGAACCCGGTGGAAGTTTCAGCATTGATAATATGACGATTCCTTACAGTCCGTATGCAAGCTACGCCGGACTTAAATTGCCTGACGGTGAAAAACCATTTGATTATTTGCTGGCAGGTAAAACACATACTGCACAGCTGGCTAACGTGGATGGCCGTGGAAATTTGCTGACAGGAAGCGCTGACTTTGAAGTGCAATTTTACCGCATTCAATGGCGCTGGTGGTGGGATGAGAACGGCGACAACCTGAGCAACTTTACACAAAATGAATACAACAAGCTGATAAAAAAAGAAACCGTACACCTGGCTAACGGCAAGGGGCAATGGCAGTTCAGTACATCAGAAAATGAATGGGGCCGTTACCTGATCCTGGTAAAAGATCTGAAGAGCGGACATACCACCGGTGAAGCATTTTACATTGATGAACCCGGCTGGCAAAGTCGCAGTGGCAATGAAGACCAGACTGCTGCCACCATGCTGCAGTTCAACAGCAATAAAGAAAAATACAATGTGGATGATGAAGTGCTGCTGAATATACCGAGCAGCAAAGGAGGTAAAGTGCTGGTGAGTTTGGAGAGCGGCAGCAAAGTGATCAAAACATTCTGGCAGCCAACAGAGCAGGGCCAAACCGTGGTGAAGTTTAAAGCAGAAGGCAGCATGTCGCCGAATATTTATGCTACAGTAAGTTTATTGCAACCACATTCACAAACCATCAACGACCTGCCGATACGCATGTATGGTTCCATCCCCATTTTTGTGGAAGATAAAAATACCATCCTCCAACCGGTATTGAATATCGCCGGCAGCATCCGTCCGGAACAACAAGTGAACTTTACCGTTAGTGAGCAGCAGGGAAAAGAAATGACTTACAGTATAGCCATTGTGGATGAAGGACTGCTGGATCTTACAAGGTTTAAAACACCTGATCCTCACAGTGCTTTTTATGCAAGAGAAGCATTGGGCGTAAAAAGTTTTGACCTATTCGATTATGTGATTGGTGCATGGAGCGGCGGGTTGGAAAGGATCTTAACCATTGGTGGTGATGCAGATGGTGGACTGGTAAAACAAAAAACTGCTAACCGCTTTAAGCCGGTGGTAAAATACCTGGGCCCATTTCATTTAAACAAAGGGGAAACACAAAAGCAACATTTTACGCTGCCTTCTTATATTGGCTCGGTGAGGGCAATGGTGGTGGCTGCTCACCAGGGCAGTTATGGTTTTACAGAGAAAGCCATCGCAGTTAAAAAGCCGTTAATGATTTTGGCAACTATGCCACGTGTACTTGGTCCGGGTGAAACCATCAAACTGCCGGTTACCATTTTTGCGATGGAGAGTAATATTAAGAATGTAAATCTCTCTTTGCAATCCAACCCTTATTTAGAAGTGGTGGGCAGTAATGCTCAAAACATTTCCTTTGCACAAACAGGTGAGCAGATGGCTTACTTTGATGTAAGGGTAAAACCCAACACAGGTATTGGAAAAATAAAATTGCAGGCAACAAGTGGCAGTGAAAAATCTATCTACGAAGTGGAACTCGAAATAAGAAATCCGAATCCACCTGTTACCAGTGTAAATGAAATTACGTTAACTGCCGGCCAGCAATGGAAGATAACAGCCTCGCCAATTGGTGCAGCTTCCACCAGCACTGCGGTAGTGGAAGTTTCCAGTGTGCCTTCCATGAATTTGCAAAAGCGGTTGAACTATTTGATACAATATCCGCATGGTTGTATTGAACAAACTACTTCTGGTGTGTTTCCACAATTGGTATTGAACCAGCTTACCGATCTGGATGATTATAAAAAAGCACAAGTAGATAAAAATGTAAAAGCAGGTATTGCAAGAATCCAAAATTTCCAACGGCCAGATGGAGGCTTTGGTTACTGGCCCGGTGCCAATGAGAGTGATGAATGGGGCAGTAACTATGCCGGGCATTTTTTACTGGAGGCGCAGGCCAATGGATTTTTTGTAAGCGATTATTTATTACAGCAATGGAAAAACTTTCAACGGGGCAGGGCAAACAGTTGGGTAGTGAACAGTAATAATTTTTATGGTGCTGATCTTGACCAGGCTTACCGTTTGTTTACACTGGCATTGGCAAAAGCACCGGAACTGGGTGCTATGAACCGGTTGAAAGAATTCAAATATTTATCACCCGAAGCTAAATGGAGGCTGGCAGCAGCTTATAAATTGGCAGGACTGGAAAGCACTGCACTGGAACTGATCAGCGGATTACCCACTAGTTTTTCAACCCGTACCAATCCAGGTTTTACCTATGGTTCTGACTTGAGAGATGAAGCAATGGTATTGGAGACACTCACACTGCTGAACAGGCGAACACAGGCAGCGCAATTACTATCAACCGTTGCTGCAAGATTATCGCAAGACAGTTGGTACAGTACACAAACCACTGCTTACAGTTTAATTGCGATTGCAAAATATTGCGGTAAGAACCCATCTGGTGCAAAAATTATTGCCAAAGCAAACATTGCTGGTAATGCTGTTGATATCAATTCTGCCAGTTATATCCGCCAGTTGCCGGTGAATGTATCCAAAGGCAGCAGCAATGTGGTGATCACCAACAATGGCAGCAACACGTTGTATGTAAGACTGATCACCCAAGGCCAGCCATTGAGTGGCGACAGCCTGAAAGTAAATAATAATCCTGCTGTGCTAAACATGACCGTTAGCTATATATCGCAGGATAGTTCAGCACTGGATATTACCAGGCTTACGCAAGGCAGCGACTTCGTAGCCAAAGTGGTGATCAAAAATACTGGCAGAAGGGGAATGTATTCAGAGATGGCGCTCTCACAAATATTCCCCAGCGGCTGGGAAATATTGAATGCAAGAATGACCGGTGGTGAAGGGGCCTTTAAATCATCCGGCAGTACTTACCAGGATGTAAGGGACGACCGGGTGTACACTTATTTTAATATTCGTGAAAATGAAACAGTCACTTATTATGTGCAACTGAATGCTTCTTACCTGGGCCGTTATTTCTTACCCGGCACTTTTGCAGAAGCAATGTATGATAACAGTATTACGGCAGGCGTAAATGGTAAATGGGTGGAAGTGGTGAATCCATAAATTTTTATCTATCCTGTTCATTATTATTGTGAGCAGGATAGATTTTTATTTGATACAAGCATTAGTTCTTTGGTCATCATCGTTGTGTCACTCACTTCAATGATGAGAATACGCTGCATCGGTTGAATAATTTTTTTATCGTTAACCTCTATTCTATAATTTATTTTTTAA
>JAYWII010000063.1:0-11838 GCA_043788995.1 Chitinophagaceae bacterium
GCTGCAAACACAGCACCAGCAATGCTTATGAGCTGGCCACTGCTGTATTGTTTGAATCAGGTATGCTGCACTTTGCAGACAAGGCGGATGCTTATTTAACTCTTGATAAAGAGATAAAAGATTTTTTAAAAATAGTACCTGTAGCATGGGATGATACAAAATTTTTGGACGGCTACCCTGGCAGGCTGATGGTAATGGCAAGAAGAAAAGGCAAAGACTGGTTTGTAGCAGCCGCCAATGGAGAACCCAAAGAAAAAAACATTGCGGTAGATTTATCTTTTTTACCAAAAGGAAAATACCTGCTGCAGATAATGAAAGATGGTGAAGTAAATACAGCAATAAAAACAACAGTGATAAACTACAATACACGCCAGCCGCTTGCTGTGAAAGTACCGGGCAATGGAGGATTTGTAATTTGGGTAAAAAAAATATAGGCGTGGCAGTTGGTGTTTCAGCAGTACCGGGCAGCAAATATTTTTTTTAAATTTATTTTTATGGTACCTGTACATTTCTTCCTGAGCAGTTATCAGTCAGCACTCACCGCAGCAGAATTAATTTTGTCCGGCTCAAAAGCCCACAGCGAAGTTCCTTTTAAACTTACGCTGAGGGCTTCTTTGTAATACAGCCATACCCATGAGCTATTTTGGTGTATATCATCTTTATATTATTCCAATAAACACAGCGTGATATACCTGCAGAAAAAAGGCCGCTTGCAAGGCGGCAAATGAAATGGACACTACATAGAAAAAGCATTAAACAATCTCCAGCTTTCTTGCTTCCACTTCCGTTATAAATGCATCAATACCTGCTACTTCCCTGTCTGCTAGGTCGGTATCATAACTTCTTTCCACAATCGTTAGCGGACTGTCGTCGCTGTTGCCGAGTGTAAGGCGGCGAAGGCGCAACTCCACCGATAGTTTTTTAGTAATTTCAGCTTCTTTTCTTGGCCCTTCAGGCAGGCTGCTGATAAGGTTAGTAAGTGAATCTAATTCGGCTTCTGCTGCAGCAATGTCTGCACTACGTTCGGCTTCATTTTCAGAGGCATTTTCATTACGGAGTGCCAGTGTCTCCTTTCTTACGTTGATGGTACGCTTGTCACGCTGTGCCATTCTCAGCAACTGCTCGGCTTCATCCCGGATGCTGATTAAATTTAAATTGTACATATATTAATAGCCCGTTGTTTTATCCAGCCACCATAAAAATAAAAATGATGGTTGAAAATATTTTCATAAAAGCATACAGGTGACTGTTAGCGAAAAGATAAATTCTGCTGATTCCAATAACCAAGAGCAGCTTCGGTGGCAGCCAGCTTTGCTTCCAGCATGCAGATTTGCAGCATTTTTTTATTTCTTACTTCATCCCATTGGCGCAACATAACGGTTACGGACAAACGCCTGTCAGCATCTGCCTTGCAAAGTTCCGACTGTAGGAGTACCGGGAGCCAGGCAAAGCATCTTTTTGCCTGTTGCAGTTTATGTGTAGCCCGTTCTAATTGCAGTAGTAGTTTTTCGGCTTGCAAGTGCTGTTTGCTGATCTGTTTTTGTATATAGTGGATATGGATAGCACTTGCTTTTTTTTCGTTGTTTTTACCTAGGATATTATTATTGTTAGCCACTTTTTCCAGCAATTCTAACCAGGGCTTCACCTGCTTTGGGATTTGACGGTAACCTCCCAAAGCCATTGACATGGTGCTTTCGGGTATTATTAAGAGGGAAGCAAGCTGCCTGCTGTTTATGCCAAGCTGTTTGCAAATATATTTAAGTGCAGGGTCGGCCATGCCATAAAAAATTTTACTGAATAAAAGTAATTATTTCGCTTTCAGCCGGGCGTTAGCAGAATGATAAATTGTGTACATCCAAAGTGTGAACTATTTTTTATGCACAAAAAACTGTACACACTTTGGCAATGGTGTGGTGAGGAGTAGGAATTGCTTGACAAACTATTGGGCTGGAAAATCAATAATACTGCAGTTAAGAAGAATAATATTTATTGTACAAATTATTTTTATTAATTTCTACTAACTAACTTTTTTCTATGCACTTGCTTCTCCTGTAATGCAGTACGGGATTATGTTTTTAAATATGCAGAAAAAAAACTGGTACAGGCAGGCCTTATAAAAAAAATATCTGCATGCATTACCAGGTAAATATGCCAAACTGTTCAAAAGAAAATAATGAGGAAAGCTAAAATCGCTGCAACCCTGCAGATGGCTGAAATCCTTTAGCATCAATGATTTCAATAATTTAATTTATTTATGCTTGGACGGCAATGGCAGTATGCCTCAGCTCCGCTCAGCAATACTTTTGTAACCTAAAAAGTTTGGGAAGTATATGAGGTATGCCAGAAATTGATTTAAGTTTTCCTGCTCCGTTAACAGTTAGTTTGATGATATGCTTTTTCTTGTAAAAGATTTTACTAAATTCAAAATAATACTCTTTTCTACACTTAATTTCACTATCCTTTTAAAAAATGAAAATATTTTTCGTAATATTGTTGCAGCTTTCTTATGTGACTGCTTTAGCTGCTTTGCCAAATATTCCTATACATACAGAAAAAGAATTGTTGATCCTTGCATCACAAGGATCTGAAACAGCATTTACCGAACTGTATCATTTGCATAAAGATAAATTGTATGGTTTTTTACTGGGCATAACAAAGTCTGAAGAACTCACGCTGGATTTAATACAGGATATATACATGGGGCTTTGGATAAACAGGGCTAATCTGCCTGAAATTGAAAATCTGGGAGGGTATATTTTTAAATCTGCCAATAACAAAGCCATCAATGCTTTAAAACGTTTAATGAATGAATCAAACATTCTTAAAAAATTGCCGGATTCAAATTTTTCCAACAGCAATAATAATATTGAAACAAATTTAGAATATAAAAGTCTTGAACAAAATTTGAATGGTATTATAAAAAGCCTTCCCTCCCAACAGCGACTGGTATATACTTTGAGCCGTGAGTATGGCCTGAAATATGAAGAAATCGCAGATCAGCTTCACATATCCCCGCTTACAGTAAAAAATCATATTGTTCAGGCTTTAAAAACTATAAGAAAATCTATCACAAACGTTGACAAAATCACTACGATAATATTTTATCACTTTTACAAGGCTGTAGGCTTTGTCTTTATGCTCACTTAAGCCCGCAATTTCCTGCTTATTTTTACCGGCATTATTTATACCTTTTACTGAATAAACATTCGCCCATATTTGCTCCACTCTTATTATTTAGATTCAATTTTTATTTTTTGTAAAAAAAAATCAAATTGAACTAGTCCTTAATTGTCTCTTAATTGTCTTACACAAGTATTGTGTTTTCAAATTTTCTTTTGCACTGCAACTGAAAATTGAGTTTATACCTAAACGATTGCTTTATGCCTACAGAAAGATTGAAGAATTTAATTGCTCTTTATTTTGATAATATTATCAGTGAGGATGAGCTTAAGGAACTTCATCAGTTGGTAACAACGCAGGCTTCTGAAGAGGATTTAAAATATGCACTTCAGGATTTATGGGATAAATACTCCGATAACAAAATGGTGATGCCTCCAATGGCATCAGATAAAATTATCACAGCCATTTTAAGTGCTGTTCCTTCTGCAAGCCCTGCTAAAACAGTCGCACCTGTTTTTGTGATAAACCCTAAAGTGCTGTGGTTAAAAAGAATAGCAGCGGCCGCTTCCATTGTGTTAATTTTTTCTCTGGGATATTTAACTTTTAGACCCTCGGTGCCTGCTTCAAAGGCAAACCAGTCTGTGGCTGCTGTTAGTAAAAGTGATATAATGCCAGGCGGACAAAAAGCAATTCTCACATTATCTGACGGAACACAAGTAATATTAGACAGTGCCGCTGTTGGCCTGGTAGGCCAGCAGGGTAATACCAACATTACCAAACTTTCTACTGGCGAAATTGTTTATTCTCCCACCAAAAAATTTTCCGCTGAAATTCTTTATAATACGATGAGTACACCCGCTGGCGGACAGTACCAATTAACATTGCCCGATGGCAGTAAGGTGTGGTTAAATGCTGCTTCCTCTATTACTTATCCTACCGTTTTTTCAGGCAAAGAAAGACGGGTTGAAATTAAAGGCGAAGCATATTTTGAAGTTGCAAAAAACACCAGCCAGCCTTTTATAGTAAAAATTAGCAGTACTGAAGTAAAAGTACTGGGTACTCATTTTAATGTAAATGCATACGCTGATGAACTGGAAATGAACACCACCTTGCTGGAAGGATCTATCAGCATTTCCAATGGCACTAAAAGCAATTTACTAAAGCCTGGAAATCAGGCCCGGCTTAACAAAGCAGGCGAAATGAATATTGTATCAGATGCCGATACAGAAGAAGCTGTTGCATGGAAAAATGGCAATTTTCAATTTAAAACCGCAGACTTATCTACTGTTTTACGCCAGGTGGCAAGATGGTATGACATTGAAGTGGAATTTAAGGGAGCACTTACAAATGACAACCGCTTTACCGGTAAAATTCCTATGAATGTAAGCCTTTCAAGATTTTTAAAGTGGATGGAGTGGAGTGATGTTCATTTTAAAATAGAAGCGAAAAAAATTGTTGTAATGCCATAGTGCAATTGTTTTATCTATAAAATTAATTAATAAAAAA
The DNA here is from genome assembly GCA_043788995.1 of Chitinophagaceae bacterium. Lineage (GTDB taxonomy): Bacteria > Bacteroidota > Bacteroidia > Chitinophagales > Chitinophagaceae > Ferruginibacter. The sequence goes on from JAYWII010000063.1 coordinate 4,627, forward strand.
AACCGGAAATGCTGAAGACACTTCCGGTGACATTTTAAGTGATTTAAATTAACAATCGTTCGAGACTGCTTTTAAACAAACCTAAAAATCAAATGTATGCAAAAAAATGAGCTTTTTATCCAGCTAATGGCTGGGTTAAAACAAAAACTATTGGTTATGAAGCTTACTGCTTTCTTTTTACTGGTGACCCTGCTGCAGGTAAATGCAGAAGGGTATTCGCAAAACATTAGTATTTCAGTAAAAAAATCTTCTATAGAAAAAGTGTTTCAGGAAATTGAAAAGCAAAGTGATTATCGTTTTTTTTATAACGAAAAACTTTTGAAAAATGCCCGCAAAATTTCAATTGATATTAAAAATGGTTCTATAAAAAATGTACTTGATGTATGCTTTCAGGGTCAGCCTTTTTCGTATGTTATTGACGAAAAGCAAGTTGTAATAAAATATGCAGCTCCAGTAAATACTACTGAAGTTAAAAATAAGGAAATACAGTTGCAGGTAACTGTTGTTGATTTTGAGGCTAAGGGTACGATAAGTAGTGAGGATGGCACTAATATGCAGGGCGCCACCATTAAATTAAAGGGGACTAACAGCATGGTTGCCGCAGGTGAAGGCGGTAAGTTTTCCATACAGGTGCCGGATAAAGGAGGCGTTTTGGAAATATCTTTTGTAGGTTATGAAACAAAAGAAGTTGCTGTAAAAAGCACCAATGGAAATTTTGCTGTGGTGTTAGCAAGAAAAGGTGCCAGGGGCGAAGATGTAGTGGTTATAGGATATGGCTCCCGCAGAAAGAAAGACCTTACAGGTTCCGTATCTAAAGTAATGGGAGATGATTTAACTAAAGTTACAGTTCCTACTATCGATCAGGCATTGCAGGGAAGAGCTGCAGGTGTTCAGGTAACTGCTTCTGACGGTTCTCCGGGCGGATCTATTGATGTAAGAATAAGGGGTATAAGTTCTTTGGCAAATAACGATCCATTATATATTGTTGATGGTGCGCCTACAAAATCTGGTATTTCATTTTTAAATCCTGGAGATATTGAAAGTATTGACATTTTAAAAGATGCATCTTCCAATGCAATTTATGGTGTGGATGGAAGAAATGGGGTAGTTATTATAACCACTAAGAGAGGTAAGGAAGGCAAAGCAAAAGTTACTTTAGATGCGTACGCCGGTGTATCCTCCGCTCATAAACTGATAAAAGTTTTAGGGCCACGGGATTTTGCATTGATAAATAAAGAGCGCCTGGACAATTCTACCTTCTCTACTGATCCTTCTTATTACAATCCTGCTTATTTGAATCCTGCTTCACTTCCTGAAAAAGGTACAGACTGGCAGGACGCTATATTTAGAAAAGGTAACCTTTATGATGTTAACTTAGGCGTATCAGGCGGTTCAAATAAAACCAATTATTCCTTCTCTTTTGGTCACAGAGATCAGGAAGGAATTATAAAAACCACCGGATTTAAAAGATATAATGTAAGAGCCAACATTGACCATACTGCTGCAGACTTCTTAAAAATTGGCGGTAGTTTTAATTATACTATTACCAACACTACCAGCTCCGATTTAAACCATGACTTTAATGGTGTGCTGCAAAATGCACTGCAAAAATTACCAACTATACCGGTTTACAATGAAGATGGTACTTATGGCGCAGAAGGCGTGTCACCTGCTGACCAGCGGCCTACAGCAATATGGGGATTCAATTATCATCCGTTAGCTTATTTAAACAGGTATAACAAACGCTTTATTCAAAACGGCGTATTTGGAAATGTTTATGCAGAAGCTAAAATTATCAATGGGCTTAAATTTCGCTCTCAATTTAGCTATAGTCGTTTTACTGGTCTATCTAAATTATTTATTTCTGCTACTGCAGAAGGAACAAGAAAGGGTGCACTTGATGGAAACGGTCTAACTCAATTTGATTATACCTCAGACCAGTATAACTGGGATAATACAATTAGCTACGATAAAGTATTTGCCAATGTACATGCTATAAGTTTTGTAGCAGGAACATCAATCAGGTTTTCTAACAATGCCGGAAACTTTTTCTCACAGGCTAAATTTAGTGTAGATAATCCGTCAACACAATATTTTGGACTTGGCGATCCAACCGCAATTACAGCTGGTGCTTATGATCAAAGAATGGTGTTGTACAGTCCTGTATTTGCAAGGTTGAATTATATTTATAATGACAAATATTATATTACAGGAACAATTAGAAGGGATGGTAGTTCAACTTTTAATCCTGCTAACCGTTATGGAAATTTCCCTTCTGCTGCAATTGCATGGAGAGTTTCAAACGAAGCATTTTTAAAAGACAGTAAATTAATAAGTGATTTTAAAATAAGGGCAAGTTGGGGTATTACCGGTGACCCAGGTGTAGTTGATGCTACTGTTACACTGCTTGGTCCTGGTCCACAATATGTTTTTGGTGGTGGTTTAGTTGCAGGTGTAGCCCCCAGAAGCCTTGGAAATCCAGGAATACAATGGGAAGAAACTACCCAAAAAGATTTAGGCGTGGATGCTGCATTTTTCAATAATAAGTTAACCTTAACTTTTGATTATTATGAAAGAAAAACGGATGGACTAAATATTAAGGCAAAAATACCAGATGTGCTTGGAAATGCACTCCCCCCCTCGCAAAATATTGGAGGTATGAAAAACAGCGGATTGGAATTTGCAGCTACTTATCAAAATAAGATTGGTAAGCTTAGCTATTCAATAAGTGCAAATGCCTCTACTTTAAAAAATGTAGTAACCAGCCTGGGAAATGTCGATCTACTTATACCATCTACTGATAAATATAAACTACAGGTACAAAACAATGATGTTGTTACCCGATCACAGGTAGGCCAGCCAATAAGTTTTTTTTATGGATATTTTGCTGATGGCATCTACCAGGATGCAGCCGAAATAACAAAATATCTGCCAAACACTCCAGGAGCTAGTTTACCGGTGCCTGGTGACATTAAATTCAGAGATGTTAATGGTGATGGGAAAATTAGTCCTGACGACAGAGCTAATATAGGCAGCCCTTTGCCTAAGTTTATTTACGGTATGAGCCTCAGTTTAAATTATGGAAATTTTGATTTCAATGCTTTCCTGCAAGGAGTTTCGGGAAATAAAATTTACAATGGATTGTTTGCTTATGCGCTAAATACCCGTACAGATCAATATGCAAACTATCCTGCAGAAATTTTGAACCGTTGGACAGGCCCGGGTACAAGTAACTCAGCACCCAGAGTTTCTAGTACTGATAATAATGGAAATGACAATAAAGTTTCCACTCGCTTTGTGGAAAATGGCTCTTATGCAAGATTACGCAATGTACAAATTGGCTATTCTTTCTTAAGTCCTCTGTTTACAAAAGCAGGATTTACTAAAGCACATGTTTATATAAGTGCACAAAACCTTATTACTATAACTAAGTATAAGGGTTATGATCCTGAAATTGGCACTAATGGAGGTAGAGATGGTAGTCAAGCTGTAGATAATGGAACCAAAAATCTTCAGATTGGTCTTGACAGGGGCGCTTATCCACAGCCAAAGACTTTTTTAATTGGATTTAACCTTGGCTTTTAAAATCTGTTTGCTTATCTAAAAATTATATTAAATATTCTCAACTATTAATTATGAAAAGAATCGATATTGTTAAACTCTTCCTTTTAGCAACAGTACTAATAAGTACTGGTTGTAAAAAAGGTTTTTTAGACAAAACTCCGTTAGCATCTATCTCGGTAGATAGTTATTATAAAACTGAGGATGACGCAATAAAAGCTGTGACTGCCGTATATAGCATTTTGCAAACTGATATGGCTTTTGACGGTCAATTTGTTAACCTGCTGGAAGTAACCACAGACGATGCAACAGGTGGTGGAGTTGGCGGGGAAGGGAACGGTACGGGTAGTTATTTATTTCAATCTACTGACAATCCTTTTGCTGCATCTTGGGGTGCTTTGTACGCTGGAATTTCCAGGGCTAATCTCGTTACGGATAAAGTTCCCTTAATTCAAATGAATGTTGCTAAAAGAGACCGCCTCGTTGGTGAAGCTAAATTCCTGAGAGCTTTATACTACTTTCACTTGGTAAACCTATATGGTGAGGTTCCATTGTTTACAAACGAATTAGCGGTAAAAGAAGCTAATTTCCCTAAAAGTCCTGTAGCTGATGTGTATGCTCAAATTGTAAAAGACCTTACGGAGGCGTCTGCGGTGCTACCTCTAAAATCTGAGTATTCCTCTGCAGATGCTGGCAGGGCTACTAAAGGAGCTGCAGGGGCTTTATTAGCGAAGGCCTATTTATTCCAGCAAAAATGGGCAGAAGCGTCGGCTGCTGCATTAGTTGTAATTAATTCAGGGGAATATACTTTGAGGACAAACTACCGTGAGAATTTTTCCAACAGGTTCAATAATAACAGCGAGTCAATATTTGAAATTCAGAATTCAGATATAGTACAGACAGGATGGAATGATGAAGCAGTAGCCTCAATTGTGCCCCTATGGGCAAGACCAGGGAATGTTACTAATAGTGCTGGTGAGGGCAGAGGCGGCTGGGGTGGTTTAACTCCATCTACAGATTTGGAAAATGAATTTGAGGCAACAGATTTACGTAAAAAAGAAACCATTACCCAGGTAGCAAACCAGGTAGTTGAAGATGGTTGGGTTATTGGCGATAAAGGTTCAGGTTATAAATTATGGGCTACAGAAGGTGGATGGACAGAAGCAACTGAAAAAGATCCTTATCACCAGCGTTTGTATCGCTATTCAGATTTGTTACTTGTATGTGCTGAAGCATTAGCAGAGCAGGGTAATATAGCCAATGCTGCCGGAGGTGCTGCATTTTACCTTAACCAGGTTCGTTCAAGAGCAGGCCTTCCCAATACCACTGCTGCTACACAGGCTGCTATGATAGCTGCAGTACGTCACGAAAGAAGAGTTGAATTAGCCAATGAATATCATAGATTATATGATTTGAGAAGATGGGGAATAGTGGGCGCCAAATTAATTGCAGCAGGCAAACCATTTGAACCAGGCAAACATGAACTGTTTCCAATACCTCAAACACAAATTGATTTATCTAAGGGAATACTAAAACAAAACCTTAATTACTAAATACATAAGAGGCTGTCTCAATATTTGAGATGGCCTCTTTTTCTTTTAGCTATCTAAATAATACAATTTTTTGCCATCCTGAAAGTTCCCATCTTAATCTAAAGCAACGTTTCTTTATTTAAAAACAATCTGATGCGTAAAAGTTGTTTTATAAGTGTAGCATATCTTATAGTGATTGCATCGTGTAAAAATCTTTCACATCATTTATTTACAAAAGTTTCATCTTCCCACTCTGGCATTTCTTTCAACAATGCTATTACAGAAAGCGACACCCTTAACCCCCTTAATTACGATTATATATATAATGGCGGAGGAGTAGCTATTGCCGACTTTAATGGTGATGGTAATAAAGATATTTTCTTTACAGGAAATATGGTTCCGGCTAAACTTTATCTTAATAAAGGCGATTTCAAATTTGAGGATATAACAAAACCTTCTGGGGTTACTACAAACGGATGGACACTTGGAGTATCGGTGATAGATATTAACCAGGATGGCTTAATGGATATTTATATATGCAATGCCGTTGTTCCAAGATTAAAATCACTTCCCACAGCAAATCAACTCTTCGTAAACCAGGGCAATACGGGTGAAAGAGGCATTCCTGTATTTAAGGAAATGGCCAATGATTATGGGCTGGCAGATAAAAACTATAGTTGCCAGGCCGCTTTTTTTGATTACGATGCAGATGGCGATCTGGATATGTATTTATTAACAAACAGTATAGACTATAACAACAGAAATATTGCCCGACCAAAATTGGTGAATGGTGAAAACATAAACACCGATCATTTATACCGTAATGAAGGCAATATTAAAAATGGGCATCCTTTTTATAAAGATGTTTCAAAGGAAGCAGGTATTCTTATAGAAGGAGCTGGGTTAGGATTGGCCATTTCCGATTTTAACCAGGATGGCTGGCCTGATGTTTATTGTTCCAACGACTATTTATCAAATGATCTTTTATGGATAAATAATCAGGATGGCACTTTTACCAACAAGATTGACCAATACATGAAGCACCAGAGCTATAATGGAATGGGAGTTGATGTTGCAGATATTAATAATGATGGTTTGCAGGATGTAATGGTGGCAGACATGCTTCCTGAAGATAATAAAAGAAAAAAAATGATGTTGTGGAAATACAATTATGATTTTTTTCAGTCAACGTTAAAGTATGATTATGAACCTCAATACATACGCAATACACTCCAGCTAAATAATGGATTATCTCAGGATAGTGCTGCACATTTTAGTGAGATAGGACAGTTGGCCGGTGTGCATCAAACCGATTGGTCCTGGGCGCCCCTAATGATGGATTTTGACAATGATTCTTACAGGGATATCGTTATTGCCAATGGCTACAGGCGGGACATTACCAACCTGGATTTTATAGTTTATCTAAATGATGTGCCGGTCTTTGGCAACAGCAAAGAAAATCGCCTTTTGCGGCATAAAGAAGAAGTAAAAAAACTATATACACTGCCCGAAATAAAACTGCACAACTATATCTATAAAAACAAAGGCGATCTTTCATTTGATGACAAATCCATTGAATGGGGACTGGAAGAAAAAACTTATTCCAACGGTTGTGCTTACGGAGATTTGGATAATGATGGCGACATAGACATGGTTTTTAATAACATGGACGCTGAGGCCGGACTTTATAAGAATACACTTAACGACAAAAAAACAACAGAGCCTTCAGCCAATTGGGTATCCTTTAAATTAAAAGGGCTGCCCGGCAATTGGCAGGCCATTGGCGCCACCCTAAAAATATTTTATGATACCAATAAAACGCAACTGCAGGAAAATTATCCCATACGGGGTTACCAGTCTTCCGTAAGTGATGTACTGCATTTTGGGTTGGGAGTTACTTCAGTGATTGATTCCGCAATAGTAATATGGCCTAACCGTACCCGGCAAATTTTTAAAAATATAACCGTCAATAAAGAAAATACTTTTTCTTACACATCAAGCGCACAAATGCTTGCTGAACCCGTTACGCCTGCTGGATATTTTACTCAGGCAGATTCTTCCCACACAGGTATCTCATACACCCATCAGTACAAGGATGTAAATGATTTTAATGTTACTA
>JAYWII010000064.1:0-121791 GCA_043788995.1 Chitinophagaceae bacterium
GAAATAGCCCATCCATTTTTTACGCACATGGGTATGCCCGAAGCAGTGGGTACATATAGCCTCCGTACTTCTGCATTGCTTACAAAACCAATGGATGGCAAATCAAAAGGTGATTTTGCTTTTCACTTGGAAACCGGTATTACAAAATTTGTTGGGCTACATATAAGAAACGATCGCTTTTTAGATAACACCCATACAGAAATCATGTTTCAGTTTGCCGTGATAAGAAGTAAAGATGGCATGAGTGGGTTTTCTCCCATCATAGAATTTGAAATTCCAACAAAAAAGGGCGTAAGCCGTATAAATAGTTTGGTTGGTTTTTCCACTGCTATTGTCAGGTCACGTTTTGCCTTCAACCAGGTTATACATTATAATCCCCGGGAAGATATGGTAGATGGCAGTGTGGCATTTGTTTATAAGGTGCGTAAAGGAGTGTTTGTTGTAATCGAGACTTTGGCTGAAAAGATGATAAATGAAAATGCCATCATTAACCTGCTCGGCGGTGTCAAAATAAAGCTGTCCAAAATTTTAATACTCGGAATAGGCTATCAATATCCATTAACTAATAACAAAGAGTTTTTATCGCAATACATTTTTCAACCGGATATGGAATGGAAAAGGTAGAAATACAAAATCCTTATTTAATAAAAATTCAACTAAGAAACCAATGAACAAACATACATTTTGGATGATTATCGGTTGCACAGTTCCCCTGTTACTGATTTTCCTGCTGCCATTATTTGGCATTACCGGAAACTACACATTTTTAATCTTTATAGTTGCCATGTTTGCCTGCCATTTATTGATGCCGCATCATGGGAGACATGAACATGATAAGAGTAAAGAACATTCTGAAACCACTAAAATAGATAATCATGAATCACATCAGCATTAGAAAATTAGGATTGGCATTCGGTATAACGGGGGCATTGCTATATTTCGGTTGTGCAGTTGTTATGCTCACATTGGGGCATGACAGCACAGTAAAATTTTTCAACAGCTTGCTTCATGGCCTGGATGTTACTTCAATAATCAGGATGGATATACCGTTTGTTGAAGTATTAACAGGACTTGTACAAACATTTATTCTTTGTTGGTTGATTGGTGCTTGCATTGCTGGTATTTACAATATTTCTTTCAATAAAAAAATATAAAACTCAATTAATTAAAAAAAAACAAAATGAAAAAAAATATAATTACTATATGCTTCATTGCAATTTCTTGGATAGTACAGGCACAAGACATGAAAGGTATGGATATGAATAAAAAAACAACTCCACCACCTGCAAATAAAATGGAGAAAGGCATTACTAAAAATAGTGAAACCAAATACGCAAATAACAGACCATCCAAAATGGTGCGATATGATTTATACGTTAGTGATACCACAGTAAATATTACTGGAAAAAATGCACATGCCATGGCAATTAATGGTCAAATACCTGCACCGGTATTAGAATTTACTGAAGGTGACACAGCAGAAATTTATGTACACAATCTCCTTAAAAGCCCTACATCTATGCATTGGCACGGCTTACTTGTGCCTAATCAATACGATGGTGTTACCTATTTAACCACTGCACCAATTTTGCCAAATACAACACATCTGTTTACGTTTCCAATTATTCAAAATGGTACAACATGGTATCACTCTCATGATTTAATGGAACAGATTGGTTTGTACGGCGCAATAGTAGTTCACAAAAAAGAAAATGATATTACTACAAGGGCAGAAGATAAATTGCCTTCATTAGTTGCAGTAATAAGTGAGTGGACAAATGAGAACCCAGTACAGATAAACCGCAGCTTACACAATGCTACAGATTGGTACGCCATAAAAAAAGGCAGCACACAAGATTATGGTTCAGCTATAAAAAAAGGATATTTCAAAACAAAGTTAAAAAGCGAATGGAAACGAATGTTAGCAATGGATGTATCAGATATTTATTATGACAGGTATTTAATAAATGGACAAACTACTCAAAAACAAACTCAATATAAAAAAGGCGATAAGGTTCGTATGCGAATTATCAATGCAGGTGCATCATCATATTTCTGGTTACAATATGCTGGAGGTAAAATAAATGTAATAGCAAATGATGGTAAAGATGTAGAACCGGTTGAAGTAGATAGATTAATTATTGGCAACGGCGAAACCTACGATATTGTTTTAACCATCCCTGATAATATGAGTTACGAATTAAAAGTAACACCCGAAGACCGTATAAAATTTGCATCAATATTTATGGGCGATGGTATGGAAATGAAAGTATCGGAAATGAAGGGCTTAAAATATTTTGAAGGCATGAGGTCCATGAATAAAATGATGGGTAGCAAAGGAAGGATGAAGAATATGGATATGAAAATGAGTATGCAACAAATGGATATGAATGCTGTAATGTATCCGGAAATGGAGACAGGTGGTATGAAAGAAATGGAAATGGAAGGCAAAAAGAAAGCAGAAAAAAATATGGGTAATATGAATATGGAAAATATGAACCATACTCAAACATCTGACCTAACAACATTGAATTATTCCATGCTAAAAGCTACCAATAAAACAACTTTACCAACTGCACCTGTAAAAGAAATGTATTTTGAACTAACAGGCAACATGAATAGGTACTTATGGACAATGAATTATAAAACTGTTTCGGAAGCTGATATAATAACGATAAAGAAAGGGGAAAATGTTCGTATGATTTTACATAATACAACTATGATGCGTCACCCTATGCATTTGCATGGTCATTATTTTAGAGTGCTCAACGGGCAGGGAGAATATTCACCGCTAAAAAATACATTGGATATTCTGCCAATGGAAACCGATACCTTAGAATTTGCTGCAAATGAAAGTGGCAATTGGTTTTTTCACTGTCATATATTATATCACATGGCATCAGGAATGGGAGTCGTATTTAGTTATGAAAATTCACCACCAAACCCTGAATTGCCCGACCCTGCAGCAGCTTTAAAAACGCTTAAAAAAGGTATTAGTACTTTTTATACAATGGCAAATATTGGTTTAGAAAGTAATGGCAGCGATGGTTTTATACAACGCAGTAATACAAGGTGGTTAATAAAATCAATGTGGCATTTAGGTTTAAATGATAGGAAAGGCTACGAAAGCGAAACTACGATAGGCAGGTATATTGGCAAAATTCAATGGTTAATGCCATACATAGGGTTTGATTATCATTACAAAAAAAATGACCCATCAGGTAATAAAAATATTTTTGGCAACGATGATAAAAATGCACTAGGCCAAAACAGTAATAGAAACAATCGTAAAGCTGGTGTAATAGGCATTACATATACATTACCCATGTTTTTATTGGCGGATGCAAGGATTGATACGGATGGAAAATTACGTTTTCAATTGGGCAGAGAAGATATTCCATTAACCAATAGGCTTCGTTTAAATTTTGTTCTAAATACTGATAAAGAATACACACTTGGCGGCCGATATATTCTATCAAAATATGTTGCCCTATCTACCCACTATGATAGTGATATGGGCTTTGGTGGTGGTTTAACAATGACTTATTAAAAGACGATAATTAAACACAATATAAACACAGGAAGCAATGATGTTTGTTGCGGTATAATTCCAGATTCTACAACAACTTTTGCTTAGGAGGCTACTAAAACATAGCATCATAAAAAATTAATTTTTAAAAACAAAAATCAAAAAAAATGAACAAGAAATATGAATTGCAGGGAATGAGTTGTGGCGGTTGTGTTAGTAATGTAAAGCGGGCATTGTCGCAAATCCCAAATGTTGAAGATGTGGAAGTACAGTTGCGGCCACCCGTTGCAAATATTACTATGAGCAAATCCATTGATGTAAATGAATTGCAAAGTCATCTTAGCAAAGCAGGTCATTATAAAATAAAGGAAATTGAATCACAAAACTCAATAACATAAACTGAATATTATTAATAAAATTTTATTCCGCCTAAAATAAAATAAAAAATCAAAAATATGAATCAGATATTAGAAATGTATACCTGCACTATGCACAATGAGGTGATGAGTGACAAACTAGGCAAATGCCCTAAATACGCAATGACTTTAGCAAAACAAAAAATGATGAAGGAAGGCACATACACAAAACCTGAAAACTAATTAAGATTATCGGGTAACAGCGAAACTGAAAACCGGGCAACAGCGGAACTGAAGAAATATTTTAAATTTTATAAAAATGAGTAATCAAACTTTCAAAAAATGTATAGATGCCTGTGAGGCATGTGCAGAACTATGCAACACCTGCGCTGCAGATTGCAAAGGAAAACCAGGAATGGAACTATGCGTAAAACTATGCCTGGCTTGTGCTGAAGCATGTAGTAAATGTGCAGCAGCTTGCAGAAGTATGGATGGTAATTCTGCAGAATCAGCCGAGCAATGTGCTGAAGCCTGCCGTGTATGTGCCGAAGCCTGCCGTGCATGTGCCGAAGAATGTGAAAAGCATCCAGACGTTGAGTCTTGTAAAAAATGTGCAGAAGCATGCAGAAAGTGCGAAGAAGAATGTAAAAAGTGTGAGGCAGAATGCAAAACTGTTGCCGCCTAAAGAATTTCTTAATCAGCAGGCTATTGTATAAGACTATTTTGGTAGCCTGTTGATTAAGAAATTTATTTTATGATGAACAATTGTTGCGGTGGTATAGATGAAGTTATGAAAACTGATGAATTCAATAATATTATCTTTTTCCGCTTATTAAATCACCGACATTAAAATTTATATTAAAAAAAGGAGGTAATCAATGTGTTTTTCAGCTTCAGCCAGTTTTATTGCTGGTACTGCGTTATGTGTTATCGGCGTTGCAACGCTTAAACAAACCAAAGTGCCTGCAGAAGTACCTTTTGCGCTCTTTCCGGTGCTATTCGGAATCCAGCAGCTTACTGAAGGCGTTATCTGGCTATCTTTCAGCTACAACATACCTGTACTCCGGCAGGTAATGACTTATATATATTCCTTGTTCTCACACTTACTGTGGCCCATTTATGTGCCTTTCGCAGTTGGTATAATGGAAGTAGTAAAGTGGCGAAAAAGGGCACTACTTGTGCTATTAGTGCTTGGGGTAACCGTAGGCATATTCCTGCTCTATTGGGTTACAGCAGGGCCATTAAATGCAGAAGTCATCAGCCATCACATCGTTTACGTTTCGCCACATTTCTATTCAGTTCCGGCAATGATATTGTACTTTACAGCAACCTGTATCAGTTGTTTCTTTTCAAGTCATGGGTTCATAAGGTTATTGGGTGTTTTACTGGTGCTGTCTTTAATTGGTGCTCAGATAGTGCACAGTGTAGCATTGGTTTCAATCTGGTGTTTTTTTGCGGCTATTCTGAGCCTGCTCGTTTACCTGCATCTCAGGTTCCGGGATAGTGGCTGGGGACAAAATAAGTTGACAGTTATTCCGGGAGGCAACAAAAGTATATCATAAAGAAATGCACTGATTTATTTGTAAAGAGCCTGAAGTGTGATAGTATGTTACGTTAAAATTGCAGTAAGCATTGAATTAAAAATAACAAAAAATGGTTGAGGAAAAAAAATATGGCAGCGAAATAGCAATACTTCTATGTGGAGTGTTCCTCGTGATGACGGGCTTGGGTATGACACTCCCAGTGCTTCCGTTTTACATTGAGAAACTGCTGGCTTCCGAAGGTATTTCATCCAAAACCGTTTCGCTCCATGTAGGATTAATAACAGCCGCTTTTCCGTTTACACAATTTTTCTTCTCATCATACCTGGGTTCATTATCTGATAAAATTGGAAGAAGGCCGCTCATTTTAGCAGGCATTGCAGGTTTCTCAATTTCAACTTTTATTTTTTCATTGGGTGGAAGTATCGTATTGCTTTACATCTCCCGTTTGATGGCAGGAATATTTACCGCAGGTTTTGTAACTGCATCCGGTGCCTGCATTGCGGATAAAACGTCAAACGAAAAAAGAGGAAAGTATATGGCTATGCTGAGTAGCGTAGCTGGATTGGGTGCAGTTGCGGGCCCCCTACTTGGTAATCTTTTTTCAAAAGTTAATATGCAGTTTAATCTTCCTTTCGGGCAGTTTATTCTTGATAAGTTTTCTGCTCCTTTTGTAATCTCTGCAGCACTTACATTAATGGTCTTCGTCCTCTATATTTTCTTCTTGAAGGAATCAATTAAAAGCAAAGAAAAAAATACATTACATGTGGTAAGAAAACCAAAAGTCCGCCTGCTTCCAAACTGGAAATTACTAAGCAAAACGTTTATACTGTTACTCTCATTATCTTTTATCAGTCAGCTTGCGCTATCTATGTTTGAAGGTACATTTGCGTTACATTCCCAGCGCCTTTTTTCATTTGGGCCAAAGCAAATGAGCCTTGTCTTTATCGTTTGTGGGTCGCTGATGGGCTTACTGCAATTAGGGCCTGTTGCATGGTTAATAGAAAGGAAGGGTGAATATGTTTTATTACCCTTCGGTTTTTTATTTCTGAGTATTGGTATATTCATGCTTACTACTTCAACGGAGATGAAATGGATTTTAATCTACGTTTCTTTTATTTCAATGGGGATGGCAATACTTACTCCAAGCCTGGCTTCACTTATTACAAAGGATTCGGGAAAAGAATATGGAGCCTCACTCGGCATCTTTAGTTCTATTAACAGTTTAGGACAGGTGGCAGGCGTTGTGCTTGGGGGAATAATCATGATATGGTTTGACCATCTTGCCTATTGGATTGTTGCGGCCATTCTTTTAGTGGTTGCCTATTTAGTATTGTCTAAAAAACGATTGTTGATTAATAGTTCCTGAAACGCTGTGAAGTAATTGATAAAGCAAAAAATATTTACACAGTAAAATTTTTCACAAATAAAAAATAAATAAAATGCTAAAAACTACAAACGACCAGGGCAATCAGAATTCTGTTAGCCTGTCAAATCAAAAAACAGTAACAAAAAATCAAAACATGTCAGCAACGAAAACCTACACCTGTTCAATGCATCCTGAAGTGATTTCAGATAAACCGGGCAAATGCCCAAAGTGTGGAATGGAATTAATAGAGAAAAAATAATGTAGTAATTTAAAATAGTAGGGAACAATGCAAAGGCAAACAAATTGGTATGTAATCACAGGTGGACCAAGCTCAGGAAAAACGACAACGGTTAACCTGCTTAAAGAAAGAGGATACATAACAACCTTTGAACATGCCCGGCACTACCTCGATACTCAGCGCCTGAAAGGGAAAACAATAGAAGACGTGAGGAAACAGCAGCGAGAATTTCAATTGGGAGTTTTAGATATGCAGATTGAGCAGGAGAATCAGATTTTGCCGGATGTACTTGTCTTTCTTGACCGGGCAATTCCTGATGCACTTGCTTATTATCGTTTTTTGAATCTTCCGGAAGATGAAAAGTTGACAGAGGCATTGCGTACTGTTTCCTACAAAAAAGTGTTCATTCTTGATTGCCTGCCATTGGTGAAAGATTATGCCCGAACAGAAGATGAGACAGCTCAGAAAAAAATCCATGCTTTACTTATTGAGGTTTACGAATCTTTAGGTTTCCCTGTCATTCAGGTTCCTGTGCTTCCGCCGAAACAACGGGTGGATTTTATTTTACAAAATCTATAGTTATGAAGACAAGAACGAAAGGCACCCTCATTCATTCTACCCCTGAAAAAGTATTTGCACAGATGGATGATTTTTCTAAAACAGGAATGCACATGAGCGAAAGCTCCATGATGATGATGGGAAGTAAATTAAAGTTGGAGCAACTTTCACAAAACTCAACAGGTGTTGGCGCAAAATACCGCTGGTATGGAAAGATGATGGGAATGATAATGGATTTTAGTGAAACTGTTACAAAGTGGCAACCCCCCAAACTCAAGGAATGGGAAACAGTTGGCGGAGCAAAAATAATTATCATGTCTTGGTATCGTATGTGGTTTGAAATTGCTCCGGCTGAAAACGGAACTATCGCAAAAAGTTCGATACAGTATTTACCGCCAAAACAATGGTATTATAAAATTCTTTCTTTCTTTTTTGCAAACTGTTATTGCAATTGGTGTTTAAATAATATGCTCAACGATACAAAAAATAATCTCGAAAATAAAATATCTACACAATCGAAAGGAGGCGTTCAGGTATGATCCATAGCACTCATGATATTGAAACACTGGATAAACTCCAAAGCCAAACTTTTGATTATTTTTTACATGAAACCAATCCCGCTAACGGGTTGGTGATAGACAAGACAGCACCAGGTTGGCCTTCCAGCATAGCCGCAACAGGACTGGCTTTGGCCTGTTATCCGGTAGCTGTGGAAAGGGGATTTATGACAAGAGCTTCAGCCGTAGAACGAACACTTACCACACTGCGTTTTTTTTGGAACAGTCCGCAAGGCCCTGAGCCAGACGCAACAGGCTACAAAGGATTTTATTATCATTTTCTTGATATGCAGACTGGCCGCCGTGCCTGGAAATGCGAATTGTCAACAGTAGATAGTGGTTTTTTGCTGGCTGGAGCATTAACTGCAGGAATATATTTTGATGCCGATACAATTGATGAAAATGAAATACGCACCCTCGCCGATGCACTCTACCGCCGGGCCGATTGGCAATGGGCGCAAAACAAGGGAGAAACGCTAACGCATGGCTGGAAACCCAAAAGAGGATTTCTTAAATACCGGTGGGAAGGTTATGATGAGGCGCTGTTGTTATATATGCTGGGGCTTGGTTCGCCAACTCATCCTTTGCCTCAAAGCAGTTACACAGCCTGGACTTCTACTTACAAATGGGAACAGCATTACGGATCTGAATATCTGTATGCCGGGCCGTTATTCATTCACCAGCTCTCACATGTATGGATTGACTTTCATGGAATTCAGGATGATTATATGCGAGCTAAAGGCATTGATTATTTTGAGAACAGCCGACGTGCAACTTATGTGCAACAACAGTATGCAATCAACAATCCACTTGGGCACAAGGACTATGGCTCCCACTGCTGGGGCATTACCGCAAGCGAAGGGCCAGGCCCTGGCATAGTAAAAATAAACGGTAAAAAGCAGCGGTTTTTTGATTATTTGAGCAGAGGTGTGCCTTACGGGCCAGACGATGGAACCCTTGCTCCGTGGGCATTGGTGGCATCGCTGCCGTTTGCGCCAGAAATAGTTTTGCCTGCGCTTAACCATTGTATTCATCAAGCTAAGATGACGCAGTTTAACTCCTATGGATTCAAGGCATCTTTCAATCCATCCCATCCTGGAAATTCCGGAAATCCTTATGGATGGTGGGTTTCGCCGTATCATTTTGGGCTTAACCAGGGGCCGATTATTTTGATGATTGAGAACTATCGTTCGGGTTTTTTATGGAATCTAATGAAGCAATGTCCTTATCTAGTTACAGGATTACGTCGGGCAGGTTTTACAAACGGCTGGTTATAGTGCTGCTGTTGAAACCTATCAAGATATTTGAATAATGTTGCTGTTTAAATAATGTGCTTAATCAAACAAAAAAAATCTTGAAAAAGGAAGGGCATTATTTAATTTAAAGAAGATGTTTTAAAATAAGCAACGAAGTAAAACAACAAAAGATGTTTAAAAAAGAAGGAACGAAACTCATTCTATACGGGTTTAAAATCCAGGCGGCAACGGCCGCTAAAAAGGTGCTTCTTCACCATTACAAAAGTGAAGAAGTAAAGGATATATTACATGAATACTGGCAAAGGTATTTAAAACTAAAGCCGGAAATTTTAACCCAACCAACATTGGGAGGAACGCTGATGGTACATCTTGCTGCAATGTCAACAGCCTTTTACCAGGAATTGATTGTAAGAGGGCAAACGAAAGAAGACGCAACTAAATTGTTTTACGATATTGCCTGGAAGGTATATGTAAAGATGGGAAAGCTCTCATGGTGGCTGGCGGGGCATGGCAACCGGTATCAACATTTGTTGAAAGCTACTAAGCTATTCAGAAAATTTCCATTTAATAGTCCTTCTTATGGCTGGCAGGATGTTGAGACAACAAGTAATGTGGTAAGCTTTAACTGTGTGAAATGTCCTGTAGCGGAATACTTTCAATCAAAAGGACTTTCGGAATTTTGTGTGGCAACATGGTGTGCATTAGATTATCCATTGGCAGAAATGTGGGATGCAAGCTTAGAAAGAACCGGAAGCATTGCAAGTGGTGCGGAAATATGTGATTTCCGCTGGATACTCAAAGAAGATAAAAACAAATCTTTAAAATAAATCACTGATTAAATGTTTAAGATTAAACCATATTCAGCATCTATACTTGCACTCGGAGGATTTCTTCTTGCTGCAATGGGTATTTATTTTATTTTTATTCGACCAGTATTATTGCCGGAAGATTTACGCTACATCAAAACAACTTTACCAGTTATTGATGATTCAGCACCGGGTTTATCTGCCTGGCTTCAAAAAGTTTTTTGGGTAATGGGAGGTTATATTTTTACAACAGGAGTACTAACTATTTTTATTGCACTCACCTCTTTTCGGAAACGTTTGCCCGGAACATTTATTATCGTTGCCCTGGCAGGAATTACTTCAATAGGTTCAATGACGATTGTAAACTTTATGATTGGTTCAGATTTCAGGTGGGTGTTATTAACTTTTACACTGCCCAGGATAATTGCATTAATACTTTACCGGCTTCATAAATAAAAAATAAAGAAATGGAACATCAATATCATTCCGAAATGCCCGCAAATGTCGAACTCCCGAAAACCGCAAGAGCACAGGCTTTCTTCCCCATAACCAGATTCCATCATTTTCACAAGGATGCAAACATTAATTTCCAGCTTAACAGATTCCTTATACCTGGTTTGGAAGATATGTTTGCTGAGATTGGACGCCAAGTTGAAAATTTTGATGATTGGAAGAAACTGTTTTGTGCTAAAGCTGCGGCTTTTGAAAAAAAGGGCAATACGGATTATGCAATGGGACTTTACCGTGCTGCTGAATTTTTTATGGACCCTTCTGACCCCGATAGGAAGATAGCGTTTGAAAAGTTTTTGAATTTTTTCTACCAATCGAAAGAAGGAAAAAATATTGAACGGATGTCGGTGCCTTATGAGAATAATCATCTGCATGGTTTTAGGTTGATGCCAACCATACCCACTAAGGGCATCATCCTCATACATGTCGGATTTGATTCTTATAGTGAAGAATTTTATATAATTGGTGCGGCTATGTGTGAATATGGTTACGAAATAATAATGTTTGATGGGCCTGGCCAGGGTTCAACACTGATGTTTGAGAAAGTACCCATGACACACGAATGGGAAAAGCCGGTTGCAGCCGTTCTGGATTATATTGAAGCCGAAAATGTAACGTTGATTGGCATGAGTCTTGGCGGCTACCTTGCTTTGAGGGCCGCATCATTGGAACCCCGTATAAAGAGGGTAATTGCATACGATGTAATGCTGGACTTTTTTGCTTGTGTTACATCAAGGAGAGGTAAGGTTGCAGCATATCTCGTTAAAGGGCTTGTAAGCCTTAGATTGTCTTTTGTTCTTAATGCTTTTGCAAAACTAATGATGAAAAAGGACATGTACTCACAGTGGGGTATTACCCAGGGTATGCGTGTTATGGGGTGTAAAACGCCTTATGAATTCTTTTTGAAACTGAAGGAATACAACGGCTACTCAATTTCAGGTGCAGTTACAGCAGATGTCCTGATCATGGCTGGAGCCGAAGATCATTTCGTGCCATTAGGGCAATTTTTTGAACAATTAAAATTATTGAGTGCCGCCCGGTCTGTTACAGGCCGAATCTTCACTGTGCAGGAGCAGGCTCAATCACATTGCCAGATTGGCAATCTTGGGCTGGCGGCTGCAAATATGATAAGCTGGATTGAAGAACATTCCTTTACCAACTCAACAAACCCAACAGAATAATATCAGGCAAAATAACTTTAAATGAAAAAACTGAAAAACTGCCACTTCAATCTTTATAATTAAAATATACTAAATAATAAAATTATGGAACAAGAAATGAAAATGGATAAAGCGGATGATTCATCAAAAAATAATTCAACAAAAAAAGCTGAACAAAAAGATGATGCAAAAATGGACCATAGCAAAATGGACCACAGTAAAATGCAACATGGCAGCAACCCAAAAATGGGTATGGAAGGGCATGACCACAATATGATGATTGCCGATTTTAAAAAACGGTTTTTTGTAGTACTGATACTTACTGTTCCCATAATGCTTTTATCTATGATGATACAAAAGTTCCTGGGAGTAAATTGGCAATTTCCAGGTTCACAATATATTTTGTTTGGTCTTTCAAGCATTGTATTTTTTTATGGCGGCTGGCCGTTTTTAAAAGGTTGGTTAGGTGAGGTAAAAGCAAAGAATCCCGGCATGATGTTTTTAATTGGCTTTGCCATTACCGTAGCTTACGCATACAGTGTAGCTATCGTTTTTGGTTTGGCCGGTATGGATTTTTTCTGGGAGCTCTCCACACTAATACTTATCATGCTTTTGGGGCACTGGATAGAAATGAAATCTATAGCAGGTGCATCAAAAGAACTGGAATTACTGGTGCAGTTAATGCCTGCAGATGCACACATGGTAATGCCCGATATGGTGCATGATGTAAAGACCGAAACACTAAAAGAGAAAGATATTATTTTAGTGAAGCCTGGCGAAAAAGTTGCAGCCGATGGAATAATATTAGAAGGAGAAAGTTACCTGAACGAAAGTATGCTTACCGGCGAAAGCAAACCTGTAAAAAAAGGGGTGGGAGAAAAAGTTATTGCTGGTGCTATTAACGGCAATGGCTCTATAAAAGTAACGGTATCGCATGCAGCAAAAGATTCTTACCTGTCGCAGGTTATAAAGCTGGTGGATGATGCACAAAAATCAAAATCTAAAACTCAGTTACTGGCAGATAAGGCTGCAAGATGGTTAACCATTATTGCTATTGTTGCTGGTATTGCCACTTTTTTATATTGGTATTTAACGGGGCAGTCTCTTGCATTTGCTATGGAAAGAATGGTAACCGTAATTGTCATTTGTTGTCCTCATGCTTTAGGATTGGCAGTGCCTTTAGTTGTTGCAAAATCAACGGCTCTATCTGCAAAAAATGGTTTGCTAATTAAAAACAGAACAGCATTTGAAAACTCCAGGAAAATCACCACTATTGTATTTGATAAAACAGGAACATTAACGGTGGGGAAATTTGAAGTATCGAAGATTGTGTCGCTGCAAAAAGAATTAAATGAAAATGAAATCATCCGCCTGGCATCTGCATTGGAACAACAATCTGAACATCCGATTGCAACCGGTATTTTACAAAAAGTAAAAGATTTAAAAATAACCATCCCTGCCACAGAAAACTTTAATGCCATCACAGGTAAAGGAGTGGAAGCTACTGTAGAAGGTAAAAAAATATTGGTAGTAAGTCCTGGTTATTTAAAAGAAAAAAGTATTGCCATACCCGAAGGTTTTGCAGCCAACGATACAGAGACAGTTGTGTTTGTAATGGTGAATGATAAATTGGCTGGCTACATCGCATTGTCTGATGAAATACGGCCCGAATCTGCCGAAGCAATAAAAACTTTAAAAGAAAACAAAATCAAATCAATATTACTTACCGGCGATAATAATAAAGTTGCAAAAGCTGTAAGCGAAACTTTAGGGCTGGATAGTTTTTTTGCAGAAGTATTACCCGACCAGAAATTAGAAAAAATAAAGGAGCTGCAAACCAAGGGAGAATTTGTTGCCATGACGGGTGATGGTGTAAACGATGCACCTGCACTGGCACAGGCAGATATTGGCATAGCTGTGGGTAGCGGCAGTGATATAGCAGCAGAAACAGCCGGTATTATTTTGGTAAACAGCAACCCAAAAGATATTGTCAGCCTCATTTTATTTGGCAAAGCTACTTACCGTAAAATGATACAGAATTTAATATGGGCTACGGGCTACAATGTAGTAGCACTACCCCTTGCAGCAGGTGTGTTATATAAGCAGGGACTTTTGTTGAGCCCTGCAATGGGTGCAGTTTTAATGACGGTGAGTACAATTGTAGTTGCCATTAATGCAAGTCTGTTAAAAGTGAAGAATGGGCCTGGTGAAAAATCCAATGACGAGCAAAAGCCTGAAGTGATTAGTGATGCAAAAACTGAAACAAAGGAGGAGCCTAAAACTGAAACGGTAAATAAACCTCAATCAGAAGTTAAAGAAGAAACTAAAAATAAAGTAGAACACGAACATGAAGTAAATGCTGAGGCAAAGCCTGAAGCAAAAGAGGAGCCAGCTTCTGAAATAGTAGATAAATCTAAGGCTGAACTTAAAGATGAATCTAAAGATAAAACCGAACCCAAACATGAAGTAAATGCTGTAGCAAAATCTGAAACAAAAGAAATGCCTGCGTCTGAAACTAAAGATAAAGTAGAACCCGAACATGAATTAAATGTTGAGGCAAAACCTGAAATAAAAGCGGAGCCAAAAACCGAATCAAAAGAGGAAATAGAAACTGAAACAAAAGAGGAGTTTAAACTTGAAGCCGCCGCTGAAATGCCTTCTTCTTTGACTCCTGAGATAGTCACAAGGGTACACAAATTATATGAGGAGTTAGGCCGTGAAGAAGTTAAGGCAGTGCAGGAATGGGAAGCAGCACAAAAGGAAATTTCGGAAGACGAAACCAAAGTTGAGCAGAAACCTAAAGATGCGTAAACAGCCAGGATATCGCAATAGTATAAACCATTTGAACATTGTAGAAAAATGAAATAGCAAATAAAAAATGAATGAAATAAAACCTATAATCTTTCTGGTTCCGGTTATTGTTTTGATTTTGATAACCGCAATATATTTTTATCTGTTAAAAAAAACAACGGACACGAAAGCTTATAAAAACTTTATTTTTATAATGATTGTTCTTGCTTTCCTCTTGAATTATGCATGGGAGTTAATTCAAATTCCCTTATATAAAAATCCTGCTTACAATTTTAAGCACATTGCATTTTGTGCATTAGCCTCCCTTGCAGATGTTTTAATGGTGCTGCTCCTTTACTTTGGCCTTGCGTTAATTTTTAAAAATCCTTTTTGGATACAGCCCTTAAAATTATACCGGGTTGTTGTTTTGGTTTTAATTGGTGGAGCCGGTGCTGTTTTATCTGAAATGTGGCATCTGTCATTGGGGAGCTGGGCTTATGATAATTCGATGCCGCTTATTCCTGTTGTTAATGTGGGTATAGCACCGGTATTACAATTTATGATATTGCCTTTACTGATTTATTTTTTGAGCTCTAAACGTTTAAAAAATGTTGGACAAAATAATTAGGATACAATTATGAAATCAAATATAAACACTTTACTTACCATTAATGGTGGTTCATCCAGCATTAAGTTTGCTTTGTATGAAATGGAAGCATTCCTGAAACAATTATGTTATGGTGAGATAGAAAATATCAGTACAAAAAAAGCAGCACTACATTTTATTGATGCAATTAACAACAATAAAAATACTATAAATATTAATACGGTTGATTATGATGAATCAGTAAACCATCTCATTGACTGGCTTGAATTACAGGGTGGGTTTACTTCGGTAAAAGCCATAGGGCACCGGATTGTACACGGTATGCAACATACAGCGCCTGAAAAAATTACTGCAACATTATTAGATGAGTTAAAACAAATTTGCCCTTTCGACCCGGAGCATTTACCCGGCGAAATTAAATTGATAGAAATATTTGCAAAGCGTTATCCGGCATTGGTACAGGTTGCCTGTTTTGACACTTCATTTCACAGCACTATGCCACTTGTTGCAAAACTATTACCCATACCACGAAAATATTTTGCAATGGGCATTCAGCGATATGGCTTTCATGGGCTTTCATATTCTTATCTTATGGAAGAACTTAAAACCATAGCAGGGAGTGAAGCAGCGCAAGGCAAAATAATATTGGCACACCTTGGTAATGGTGCAAGCCTTGCAGCAGTAAAAGAAGGTAAATGTATTGACACAAGCATGGGCTTTACCCCGGCATCCGGGTTGGTAATGGGCACACGTACCGGCGACCTTGACCCTGGTGTTGCCTGGTATTTAATGCAGGTTGAAAAATTAACACCGCAACAGTTTAATCATTTAATAAATCATGAGTCTGGTTTATTGGGCATATCAGAAACAAGCTCCGATATGAGGGAATTAATTAAAAATAAAAATACAGACCCCCGTACTGCCGATGCTTTTAATTTATTTTGTTATCAAGCCAAAAAATATATTGGCGCATACTCCGCAGCACTTGAAGGGTTGGATACGTTGGTTTTTTCTGCTGGCATTGGTGAACATTCACCTGAAGTACGCAGACAGATATGTGACGGACTTGAGTTTTTAGGAATTGAATTAGACAAAATAAAAAATAGGAATAATGAGCCAATTATTTCTACGGATAAAAGTAAAGTAACTGTTCGGGTGATGCGAACTAACGAACAATTAATGATTGCAAGACTGGTTTGCGATGAATTAAATTATCCCATAAAAAATTAAATGATGCAAGCACAAAATATTATCCCAAAAACAAAAACATTGTCTCCCGAATTATTGCAAAAACTGAATGCCTGGTGGCGTGCAGCTAATTATTTATCTGTTGGTCAAATTTATTTGTACGATAATCCACTGCTTAAAAAATCATTAACACTGGAGCATATAAAGCCACGCCTGTTGGGGCATTGGGGCACTACGCCGGGTTTAAATTTTATTTATGTACATCTCAATCGCATCATAAAAAAATACGACCTGAATGTAATTTATGTTGCAGGCCCAGGGCATGGCGGGCCGGGCATGGTAGCCAATACATATTTAGAAGGAACTTACTCGGAGTTTTATCCAAACATTACGCAGGATAAAGAAGGTTTGCAAAAATTATTCAAACAGTTTTCTTTTCCCGGAGGCATACCCAGCCATGTAGCACCGGAAACACCAGGCTCCATTAATGAAGGTGGCGAACTCGGTTATTCCTTGGTACATGCTTACGGCGCAGCTTTTGATAATCCTAATTTGATTGCTGCCTGTGTGGTTGGTGATGGCGAAGCTGAGACGGGTGCGTTGGCTGCAAGCTGGCATTCAAACAAATTTTTAAACCCTGTACATGATGGTGCGGTATTGCCCATCTTGCATTTGAATGGTTATAAAATAGCTAACCCTACTGTACTTGCAAGAATACCGAAAGAAGAACTGGAACAACTTTTTAAAGGCTATGGTTACAAGCCTTATTTTGTAGAAGGAGATGTGCCGGAAGAAGTACATGAATTATTGGCAACAACGCTTGATATAATTGTTGAAGAAATAAAACAAATTCAAAATGAAGCCCGTGCCAAAGGTTTTACAAAACGGCCGCAATGGCCGATGATTATTTTTACTACACCAAAAGGATGGACGGGGCCAAAAGAAGTGGATGGTATTAAAATAGAAGGAACATGGCGTTCGCACCAGGTGCCCCTTTCAGAATTGGCTGAAAAACCACCGCATGTGCAACTGCTGGAGCAATGGATGAAAAGTTACAAGCCAGAAGAACTCTTTGATGAACAGGGAAAATTAATTGCGGAGTTGGCAGCACTTGCACCAGAAGGTACAAAGCGCATGGGTGCTAATCCTCATGCAAATGGTGGCCTTGTTTTGCATGATTTAGAGATGCCGGATTTTAGAAAAAATGCAATTGAAGTGTTGAAACCTGGCGCAACAAAAGCAGAAGCTACAAAAATAATGGGTGCTTTTTTAAGAGATACCATGAAGATGAATTGGGATAAAAGAAATTTCAGGATTTTTGGCCCTGATGAAACAGCTTCTAACCGCCTCAGTAATTTATTTGATCTAACAGAACGTACTTCCACTGCCGAAATTTATAAAAGTGATGACCATATTTCTGCCGATGGCAGGGTGATGGAAGTATTGAGTGAACATCTTTGCCAGGGCTGGCTGGAAGGATATTTACTAACGGGAAGGCATGGCCTCTTTTCCTGTTATGAAGCATTTATCCATATTGTTGACTCTATGTTTAATCAACACGCCAAGTGGTTGCAGGTTTGCAATAAAATACCCTGGCGCAGGCCGGTTGCTTCGCTCAATTATTTGCTCACCTCACATGTATGGCGGCAAGATCATAATGGAAACAGCCATCAGGACCCGGGGTTTCTGGATGTTGTTGCCAATAAAACTGCAGACATCATCCGCATTTATCTTCCACCAGATGCCAATACATTACTGTCTGTAACAGACCATTGTTTGCGAAGCCGTAATTACATTAATGTAATTGTTGCAGGTAAACAACAGGAAATGCAATGGCTGGATATGGACGCAGCGGTTAAACATTGCACCGCCGGACTGGGCATTTGGGAATGGGCAAGCAATGACGAAGGCAGTGAACCAGATGTGGTGATGGCATGTGCAGGCGATGTGCCAACGCTGGAAACAATTGCTGCGGTTCAAATATTAAGGGAACATTTACCAGAAATAAAAGTGAGGGTAATTAATGTGGTTGACCTGATGACGTTGCAACCACAGAGTGAGCATCCACATGGATTAAACGATACAGATTTTGATAGCCTCTTTACAAAAGACAAGCCCATCATTTTTGCTTTTCACGGTTTTCCTTTGCTGATTCACCGCCTTGCCTATCGCAGAACAAATCATGTAAACCTGCATGTACGGGGCTATAAAGGAGAAGGCACAACCACCACACCCTTTGATATGGTGGTGATGAATGATTTGGACAGGTTTCATTTGGTGACTGATGTAATAGACCGTTTGCCTGATTTAGGTTCCCGGGGTGCTTATACTAAACAATACCTTAGAGATAAATTAGTAGAGCATAAAATTTATATTGAAACTCATGGTGAAGACATGCCGGAAATATTGGAGTGGAATTGGAAGCTGGATATAGTTGCACTTTAGGAAGCAGTGTTTGCCGATGTTGGCGTAGCTTTATTGGCCATTCTAAATGCGGTGAGAATACAGCGAATAAAGTTTTAAATTCAGAATAAATTCAGAATTGGCTTTCAATTTCGCAACAGTAACTTAATAATGGTTTTGTAAAATGAAAGGACCTGAGAAAGACGGAAAGTTTAGAAACCAGGCATTAAATTACTAAAAAACAGCTTTTTCCATCACAAAAATTTGAGTTACATTTGCAACATTGAAGAAATTAATCTCCATATTTTTCTTATCAATCTATCTTTTTTCTACAACAGAAGCAAGTCAGTTGTTGAAATTACCCATAGTATTTCAACACTTTGCTGAACATTCTAAAGAGGATAAAACAATTTCTTTTCTGCAATTTTTAGCTTGTCATTACTTGCATGGCAGCCCAAAAGATAAAGACTACGAAAGGGATATGCAATTGCCGTTTAAAACTTCCAATGATTGTGTTTCTTCAATCTCACCGGCTTTTGTTCCATCAATGCCGGAAATTTCCATTGATAAACCAGTAGAATTATCTGAAAAGAAAAATAGTTTTCCTACAAGTCAATTTTCCCTCTCTTCTTTTCTGTCCAGCATCTGGCAGCCTCCCAAATATTGCTAATTAGTTATTGATTTATTATTTGAATCTGTGCTTTTGCATGGAATAAGCTGTGCTATACTGCACAACATGAATACTAATTATTACAAGATATTTTTATGCTAAATAAAATAATTGAGTTTTCCGTAAGGAATAAACTCATCATTGGGTTATTTATTATTGCCCTCATTGGTTACGGTAGTTACCAAATTAAAAAACTACCAATTGATGCTGTGCCCGACATCACCGATAATCAAGTACAAGTTATAACCATTGCACCGGCATTGGGTGCTCCGGAAGTAGAACGCCTCATTACTTTTCCTATTGAACAATCGAATGCTAATATACCCGGCTTAAAGGAAATAAGAAGTTTTTCCCGTTTCGGCTTATCAGTTGTAACGATAGTATTTAATGATGCCACAGATGTGTATTGGGCAAGGCAGCAGGTAACAGAACGGTTGCAGCAGGTGCAGGAACAAATTCCAAAAGGTTTTGGCACACCTAAGTTGGCCCCCGTTACTACAGGCTTGGGAGAAATATATCAATACTCCGTTAGGCCCAAAAAAGGATTTGAAAGCAAATATTCCGCAATGGATTTACGAACCATCCAGGACTGGATTGTTCGAAGGCAGTTATTGGGTGTTAGTGGGGTTGCAGACGTTAGCAGCTTTGGCGGCTATTTAAAGCAATACGAAATTTCCGTTGTACCTGCCAAATTGAAGGCAAACAATATCACTATCAATGATGTTTTCGATGCTCTTCAAAATAACAATCAAAATACGGGCGGTGCATACATTGAAAAGGGCCCCACCGTATTGTTTATCCGTAGTGAAGGTCTTATAGGCACAATTGATGACATCCAAAACATAGTAGTTAAAAATCTTGCCAATGGTACACCACTTTTAATCCGTGACGTAGCTGATGTAGGGTTGGGTAGTGCCACCAGGTATGGGGCTATGACATACAATGGCGTTCAGGAAGTTTCAGGTGCTGTGGTGATGATGTTAAAAGGCGCCAACAGTAATGAAGTAATAAAAAACATTAAAGAACGCATTGCAAAAATTCAAAAAACTTTACCTGAAGGTGTGGTGATTGACCCTTTCCTTGACCGCACAAAAATGGTAAACAATTCCATCAGCACGGTTTCAAGAAATTTATTGGAAGGTGCATTGATTGTAGTATTTGTGCTGGTTTTATTTCTTGGAAATTTCCGTGCAGGATTTTTGGTTGCTTCGGTTATTCCTTTGGCAATGTTATTTGCCGTGATCATGATGAATTTGTTTGGCGTAAGTGGAAACCTTATGAGCCTGGGAGCTTTGGATTTTGGTTTGATTGTGGATGGTGCAGTGATAATTGTTGAAGCGGTTATGCACCGGCTCACCCATAGTAAACAATTCAATAAAGTAAACCGGCTAAGCCAGGCAGATATGGATGGAGAAGTAAAACAATCTGCCGGTCGCATGATGAACAGTGCCGTGTTTGGACAAATAATCATCCTAATTGTTTACCTCCCTATTTTCTCATTAGAAGGTATTGAAGGAAAAATGTTCAAGCCGATGGCACAAACCGTTGCTTTTGCATTGTTAGGGGCATTCATACTTTCACTCACCTACATCCCAATGATGAGTGCCTTATTTCTAAGTAAAAGAATCTCTCATAAAAGGAATTTTTCTGACAGGATGATGGGACGTCTTGAACGTATCTATCAGCATACACTTAATAAGGTTTTACATTTTCCAAAAACAGTAATTGCTTTAGTATTGTCTCTCTTTGCTATTGCCGTAATCATACTTACACAATTGGGCGGTGAATTTATACCATCTCTACCCGAAGGTGATTTTGCTGTGGAGACAAGGGTATTGCCCGGCAGCAACCTTAATACCTCCATGAATGCAGTTTCAACAGGTGCAAGAATTTTGAGAGAGAAATTTCCTGAAGTAATAGAAGTGGTAGGCAAAACAGGAAGCAGCGAAATTCCTACTGACCCCATGCCAATTGATGCCAGCGATATGATGGTTATTTTAAAAGATAAAAGCGAATGGACATCAGCAACAACATATCCTGAACTTGAAGCCAAAATGAGTAAAGCCCTGCAAGATGTGCCAGGAGTTACATTCGGTTTTCAATACCCGGTACAGATGCGTTTTAATGAATTAATGTCAGGTGCCAGGCAGGATGTTGTTTGCAAAATATTCGGCGAAGATTTAGATACGTTGGCTTTGTATGCAAATAAAGTAGGAAGCGTTGTAAACACGGTAAAAGGTTCAAGCGGTTTGTATGTAGAAGCTGTTACCGGTATGCCGCAAATTGTAATTCAATATAATCGTGCCGCCATTGCACAGTATGGTTTAAATATTAGCGACATCAATAAAGTAGTGAATACTGCATTTGCAGGCCAAAGCAGCGGAACGGTTTACGAAGGTGAAAAACGGTTTGATTTAATTGTGCGTTTAAGCGGTGAGCAGCGAAAGGATTTGCAGGATGTACAGAACCTTTTAATCCCCACTGCACTGGGAACGCAAATTCCATTAAATAATGTGGCGAAGGTCGAAGTGATTGAAGGCCCTAATCAAATTCAACGGGAAGATGCACAGAGAAGAATTATTGTTGGCTTCAATGTTCGGGGCAGGGATGTGCAAAGCATGGTAAAAGAGCTGCAACAGAAAGTGGAACAACAAATAAAATTGCCACCGGGCTACTACATTACTTACGGAGGTGCATTTGAAAACTTAGAAGCAGCTAAAAAGAGATTAGGCATTGCCGTGCCCGTTTCTTTGTTATTGATTTTTCTCATGTTGTATTTTGCTTTTCGCTCTGTAAAACATGGTTTACTTATTTACACTGCCATTCCCCTTTCAGCAATTGGAGGCATTATAGCATTATCGCTCAGAGGAATGCCATTCAGCATTTCCGCAGGTGTGGGTTTTATCGCCTTGTTTGGGGTAGCAGTTTTAAACGGTATAGTATTGGTGGCAGAATTTAACAGGCTTAAAAAGGAAGGGATGGACGATTTAAGACGAATAGTTATACAGGGAACAAAAATTCGTTTACGTCCGGTATTGATGACAGCCTTTGTAGCATCCCTTGGATTTTTGCCAATGGCACTGAGCACTGGTGAAGGAGCAGAAGTGCAAAGACCCCTTGCCACCGTGGTAATTGGGGGCTTGCTCATTGCAACATTTTTAACCCTATTTGTTTTACCAATTTTATATATCATGTTTGAAAAAGGGTTCTCATTGAAAAATAAAAAGCCAATTGTAACATCGGTAGTTTTATTAGTGATGTTATTTTCATTTCAAAATATGAATGCTCAAACAGCAATCAGTTTAAGCGCAGCTACTGATACGGCATTAAAAAATAACTTATCTGTAAAAAACGAAAACCTAAGAGCAGCATATCAGCAGCAGTTAATAAAAACATCAAAGATTTTACCACCCACGAATGTATTTGGTGAGTTTGGGCAAATCAATAGTTTTTATGTAGATACAAAATTTGGTATTGCTCAAACAATGAGCTTTCCGAAAGTATATGGCAGTCAAAAATCATTACTTACAGAAGAATGGAAAAGCAGTTTATTAAATGCAGGAGTTAAAAAAGCAATATTAAAAAAACAAGTGGCACAGATTTATTACAGCCTTTTGTATTTACAGGAAAAGAAAAAACTATTGCAGAAAATTGACAGCCTGTTTGGCGAATTTTTAAATAAGGCCACTCTACGGTTTAACAAAGGCGAAAGTAATATTTTAGAAAAAACCACTGCCGAAAACCAACGTGGACAAATTGGGCTGCAACTTTTGCAATTACAACGGGATATGGAATTACTGCAAATTCAATTTCAATTATTGCTAAATACAAATTCCATTTTTGTTCCTGATGAAAAGGAATTTAAAATGAATGGTATTGCTAATGCTGATACATCATTGCTACAGGCACATCCTACTATGCAATATTTGAAACAGCAACAGCAAATAGCAGTAGCAGCTACAAAGGTTGAAAAATCAAAACTATTGCCTGATCTCACATTTGGATATAATCTGTCGAGCATAAAGGGCACAGGGGCAAATAATAAAACATACAATAACGTACCGCAGTTTCAATCAGTTCAAATAGGCTTGGGCATTCCCATATTTACCAGTGGGCAAAAAGCAAAAATTACCGCAGCCAAAACCTATGAAAAAATTGTAGCCAATGAATACGAGGTTAATTTAAGGAGCTATGAAACAGCATATAAAGCCGCCCTTGTACGGTATCAAAAGTATTCAGAAGCGATAGCATATTTTGAAACAACGGCTTTAAAGAATGCTGACCTCATTACCAGCACAGCTAATAAACAATTTATCAATGGAGATATAAATTACCTGGAATGGGTACTCTTGATTAATCAGGCGGTTACCATACAAAGCGATTATATCGATGCAGTTAAAAACAGCAATGAAAGTGCTGTAGAAATCAATTCTCTTATCACTAAATAAGTTTACAATAATGAAACAATTAATCATCCTCCTGAATATTTCTTTACTGCTTACAGCATGTGGTGGCAGTAAAAAAGAAGAACAAAAAACTGAAATTAAAACAGCAGAAAACATTGTTACACTTACCGATGCACAATTTAAAAATGCAGGCGTGCAAACAGGTAAAGTAGAGCAAAAATCCATTTCGTCTATTTTAAAAGTGAACGGAAAGATAGATGTACCACCCCAAAATATGGTTTCAATAAGTGTTCCGCTGGGCGGGTATTTGAAGTACACCAAACTATTGCCCGGAATGTATGTGAAGAAAGGCGAAAGTATTGCCATAATGGAAGACCAGCAGTATATACAGTTACAGCAGGATTATCTGACAGCAAAAGCGAAATTGCTTTTTGCAAAGCAGGAATTTGAAAGGCAGAAAGAGCTGAACCAAAGCAAAGCGAGCAGTGATAAAGTTTACCAGCAATCATTGGCTGATTACACTACGCTGGAAATTTTGATTAAATCTCTTTCCGAAAAATTAAAACTGATTGGTATTAACCCCACTAATAGGAATGTAAATAATATTTCAAAAAGCATTAGTATCGGTTCGCCAATTAGCGGTTTTGTTTCTAAAGTTAATGTGAATATTGGCAAATATGTAACCCCTGCTGATGTACTGTTTGAAATTGTAAACCCAGCCGACATACATTTAGTGTTATCCGTATTTGAAAAAGATGTCAATAAGCTTTTTATAGGGCAAAAGCTTTTTGTTCACAGTAATAGTAATCCGGAAAAAAAATACCCCGCTGAAATCATTTTGATTGGAAAAGATTTTTCCGATGATAAAAGTGTAGAAGTGCATTGTCATTTTGCCAACTATGACAAAACACTTATTCCGGGTATGTTTATGAATGCAGAAATAGAAGTAAAAAGTAATGAAGCTTTAGTGTTGCCTGTTGATGCAATAGTGAGTTATGAAAATAAGCATTTTATATTTATTGAAAAAGTTAAACAGCAATACGAGATGACAGAAATAAAAACCGGGAATACAGAAAACGGCTTCACAGAAGTTGTTTTCAGCGGTATCCAAAATATAACTGATAAGATATTGGTAACTAAAGGAGCTTATTCATTATTAATGATGACTAAAAATATTGCTGAATAATTAAAAATTGTTAATTAAAATAGGTTATAGAATGACAAATAAAAATATTCAAACAGAAATTGATGCTGCCTATCTCTACGATAAATTAGCAGTCAACGAAACGGATGTAAATATTGCAAAGGTTTTTACTCAAATGAGCAATATCGAAAAAGGCCATGCATTGGCTTTTATTCATAAAATAAATCCGGATGCAAAACAATTACCCCCGCCATCCCGGAGGGCTAAAATACTAAATTGGATTGGAAAATTATTTGGCTATGAATATGTGTTGGGGGTGCTGATGGATACTGAAAAAAGTATAGCAACTGCGGTAATAGCTACAAAAAAAAACATAGTATTTCCCCATCTGCCAGTGATACCAATCATGTTACCATACTTCGTTCACTCGTGGAAAATCAATCAAAGGTTTCTGGCAGTTCCCTGGCAAGATTTGAAAAGCGGCATCGTTCAGTTGGTGGTAATGCTTTGAGGGCAGGTGTGCTTGGTGGCAATGATGGATTAGTTTCTACCTTTAGTTTAGTAATGGGGGTGGCAGGTGCAACAAACGGTGGACAGGGTGTTTTGTTAGCCGGGCTTGCCGGATTATTGGCTGGGGCTTTATCAATGGCATTGGGCGAATGGATCTCCGTAAAAAGTTCACAGGAGTTGCATGAAAATCAAATGCAACTTGAAATGGAAGAATTAGAGACTAATCCTGAGGGTGAGCAAAAAGAGCTGGCTTTAATTTATATGGCAAAAGGAATTCCTGATGATCAGGCTCACCAAATGGCAGCAGAAATAATGATGGATAAAACACTTGCACATGAAATATTAATTAAAGAAGAATTGGGTATTAATCCGGAGGAACTAAAAGGTTCCGCAATTGAAGCGGCCTTATATTCTTTCTTTTTATTTGCTATTGGTGCCATCATACCTGTTGCCCCATTTTTATTTACCCAGGGCGCTACAGCTATTTATATAAGTATTGCCGTAAGTGCGGCAGGCTTATTCCTTATTGGCGCAGCCATTACATTATTTACCGGTAAAAGTATTTGGTTCTCTGGTTTCAGGCAGGTGTTGTTTGGCTTGATTGCCGCAGCTATTACATTTGGAATTGGCAAATTAATTGGAGTGTCAGTTGGTGGTTAATAAAGTGTAATAACCTTTCCGATACACTGATTTGTTGTATATAAAATAAAGTAGAGTAATAAAAATCTTTCATCGTAAAATAAAAAGTATGAACACAAACGCTGCACACTGGCATCTTCTTGTAAACCACCTGCCCATCGTTGGGGGAATGTTTGGTATCCTCATTTTATTATGGGGCATAATTCGCAAAAATGAACCCATTGTAAATCTAAGCCTGATGCTTTTTGTAGCCTGTGCTGTATTTAGCCTAATTGCGAGCCAAACAGGTGAAAGTGCTGAAGCATATTTGAAAAATCTGAAAGCAATTGATGAAATATATTTAGAACGTCATGTAGCTGCTGCTGATATTGCTAATTATGGAATGATTGTATTGGGTTTATTAGCTTTAATTACCCTCATTTTTAAACGCATTCGTGAAACTAAGTTTATTCCCTACCTCATATTGGTAGCATCTATTGCAGTATTTGTATTAATGGCAAGAGCAGGAAATTTAGGTGGTGAAATTATGCACAAAGAAATAAGGAACGACAAATCGAAATAAAAAGTAAAAAGAGGTAATTCAGAAAATGAAGTTGCTAAATAAGTAGAGATAAAAAATTGGCTAATAAAGTTTTTGTATTGAAAGGGGCTTTTAATCTTTTAATGCAAATGAAGAACACAACAGATGAATAAAATCAAAATAAATTACTATGAACTTTACTCAAACATTTTTTTCCCGACAGTTTCTCTGGGAAATTGTACGTATTCTTACTGTAGGAACAGCAAGCTTGTTATATTTTTTAGAAGTTATTCCTTTGCCCTTACTGCTTGCCGCAATGGCATTCGGGCTTTACTCATTAGTAAAAGTTGCCGCAACGGATTTAATAAAAGAACGAAAGATAGGTACTGAAATTTTCATTACCATAGCAGTGATTATTTCTGTTCTCGGTAAGGAGTATCTTGCCGGGGCGGTAGTATTAATGATTATCCTTATTGCCGAATATATAGCCAGTGCAAGTGGTGAAAGGGCAAGAGCTTCAATAAAAGAACTGATTGGCTCTGTACCAAAAATAGCCATCGTAAAAAAGGATGGCAGAGAAGAAACGGTACAAATCGATGATTTAAAAATTGGAGATATTGTTTTAGTAAAAGCCGGGGAAAAAATTCCTGTTGATGGAAAAGTAACAGGAGGTGCAGGCTCTGTTAATCAGGCACCGATAACCGGAGAAAGTGTGCCACAAGAAAAAGTAGTAGGCAGTGATGCATTTGCCGGAACTATAGTTGAATTAGGCGCACTGGATATTCAAATGACAAAGGCAGGAAAGGATACAGTTTTTTCCCGCATTATAACTTTGGTAGAAGAAGCGGAGAGTGAACAGGCCCCTATTGAAAAGTTTACAGACAAAGTAGCATCCTGGCTTATCCCGATTGTCTTCATTTTTGTGGGTGTTGTATATTTTTATACCCGTGATGTTAAACTTGTAATTGCATTATTGATTTTTACCTCTCCGGCAGAATTAGGTTTAGCAACACCCTTGGTTACTATCGCAGCCATTGCCCGTGCAGCAAGAGAAGGTATTCTTGTAAAAGGCGGAAAATTTTTAGAAGAACTTGCCAGGGTTAACACAATTGTTTTTGATAAAACAGGGACTTTAACTGTGGGTAGCCCTACGGTAAACCGGGTGGAAATAATTGATACAAACTTTACTGAAAATAATTTAGTACAATTTGCTGCTGCGGTGGACAGGCGTTCCAGCCATCCTTTGGCAAAAGCAATTTTAATGTATGCAGATAAATTAAAACTTGCTTACGGCGAGCCAGAAAACTTTGAAGTTATTAAAGGTCGTGGTGTTTCAGCAATGGTAGAAAGTAGGCCTGTTTTATTTGGTAATAAATCATTTATGGCAGAGCGAAAAGTACCTGTTCTCACCAATTCAGAAAACCTAACTGATACAGCTATCTATCTTTCGGTTGACAATAAATTGGTGGGCATTTTTTATATATCCGACGCTATACGGAATGGTGCTAAAGAAATGATTGATGGTCTTAGAAAAAGCGGGGTTAAAAATATTGTTATGCTTACAGGCGATAATCCAGAGACTGCAAAACATGTTTCAGAACAAGTTGGCATTACCGACTTCAGAGCGAATTTATTGCCGGAGGATAAAATTAAAATTGTAAAAGAGCTCCAGGGCAAAGGTGAAAAAGTTGCAATGGTAGGTGATGGCATTAATGATGCACCAGCATTGGTACAGGCAAATGTTGGTATTGCCATGGGTGCAATGGGTACAGAAGCTGCAATGGAAGCCGCAGATATTGTTTTGATGCAGGACAATTTAGAAAAGATTGCCAGGGCCCGTGCAATTAGCAAAAGAGCTTTCCGTACGATTAAAGAAAATATTATTGTAGGTGTTGGAGTTGTACACGTAATTGGTATTACGCTGGTTTTATTAAGGATAATTGGCCCGGTGCAGGCCGCAGCAATACACTTGCTTCCAGATACATTGGTCTTTATTAATTCAATAAAATTGCTGCGGATAAAAATTAAATAGATAATACGGATGGCGCAAATGTGCCACATTGCAATTAATGGAAATACAGGATGATATGGCATTAATTATTAACAAAGCAAAAATTAAATAGCATGTACTTTTACATCTATCAAAAAAATAAAAATGAACAGACTCAATTGCTGGAAATGCGTAGTAATGCTTGCATCCGCTTTAGGAATGGTAAGTGCTTTCAACGCATAACATCAGTAAATACACAATTAATGTAAAAGGTTGCAGTTAGAAATAGCTGCAACTTTTTTTATGTACAGTTTTTAAAAGATAAATATGGCACATCAACATAGATATGACAAAAACGGCAAGCAACTTTGTTGTACCCAGCAGGAAAAAATTTATACCAATGCCGGTGCTAAAGAGTTAATACAAGAACGCCATTTTCAAAACGATGGTCATTATCACGGCATTAGGTTTAAAAACGAATTAGACCACGACGGAAATAGCCTCGATGAACACAGCGATGATGATGGACACGACCACGGGGGCAGCAATCAAACTACCCTGCAAATGTTTTTGCCTTCTGTTATCAGTTTGGTTTTATTGCTTGTTGCTATTGCATTAGATAATTACTTTAAACCTGAATGGTTCAAAGACTGGATACGCATTGCATGGTACGTTGTAGCTTATATTCCTGTAGGTTTCCCTGTTATAAAAGAAGCCTTTGAAAGCATCCGCAAAGGAGAAATATTTTCAGAGTTTTTATTGATGGCGATTGCCACCATTGGAGCATTTTCCATTGGAGAATTTCCTGAAGGCGTGGCAGTAATGTTGTTTTATGCCGTAGGCGAAGTGTTTCAAACATTAGCAGTAAAAAGAGCAAAAGCAAATATTAAATCATTGCTCGACCAGCGGCCCGATGAAGTAACAATTTTAGAAAACAACCAGCCACGAGTAATCAAATCTGAAGCTGCAAAAATTGGTGATATCATTCAATTGAAATCAGGAGAGAAATTAGGTTTGGATGGTGAATTAGTTTCAGATACGGCATCCTTCAATACCGCAGCACTCACCGGCGAAAGCAAGCCCGATACAAAAGCTAAGGGAGAAACTGTATTGGCAGGAATGATAAACCTGAATACCGTTGCACAGGTAAAAGTTACTACAGCTTACACCGATAGCAAGCTGAGCAAGATTTTAGAGATGGTACAAAACGCCACAGCTCAAAAAGCACCAACCGAATTGTTTATAAGAAAATTTGCAAAAATATATACACCAATTGTTGTGCTGTTGGCAATTCTTATTTGTGCAGTGCCGTTTTTTTTTGTGGATAATTATGTATTTAGTCAGTGGTTGTACAGGGCATTGGTTTTCTTAGTTATCTCTTGCCCCTGTGCTTTGGTTATTTCTATTCCGTTAGGCTATTTTGGTGGCATTGGTGCTGCAAGTAAAAATGGAATACTATTTAAAGGCAGCAACTTTTTAGACATCATTGCCAATATCCGAAATGTAGTGATGGATAAAACCGGTACTATGACCGAGGGCGTTTTTAAAGTGCAGGAAGTTGTTATAAAACCCGAATTTAAAAAAGACGAAATACTGCAAATGGTAAATGTTTTGGAAAGTCATAGCACACATCCAGTTGCAACCGCCATTCATCAGCATGTGGGAGACATTAATAGTGGAATTAAATTAAACGATGTAGAAGAAATTGCAGGGCATGGTTTAAAAGCCGAAGTAAATGGTAAAGAATTATTAGTGGGTAATTTTAAGTTGATGGATAAGTTTTCCATCAAATATGACATTGACCCAAACACAATTGTTTACACTTTAATTGCCATTGCTTACGACAAAAAATTTGCAGGCTACCTCACCATTACCGACAACATAAAAGAAGATGCACAGGAAGCAGTAAATAAACTGCACAGCATGAAAGTGAAAACCACTATGCTTAGCGGCGATAAAGGTTCTGTGGTAAAATTTGTCGCAGATAAATTAGGAATAGACAATGCTTTTGACGATTTATTGCCAGAAGATAAAGTAAACAAGGTAAAAGATATTATTGCCCGGAACGAAACCGTGGCTTTTGTAGGCGATGGAGTAAACGATGCACCAGTAGTTGCATTAAGCAATGTTGGTATTGCAATGGGTGGCTTGGGTAGTGATGCTACTATTGAAACTGCTGATGTGGTTATTCAGGATGACATGCCGAGTAAAATTGCCATGGCAATAAATATAGGCAAGCAAACCAAAAAGATAGTGTGGCAAAATATAACTCTTGCATTCGTAGTAAAAGCTATTGTGTTAGTATTGGGCGCAGGTGGTTTAGCTACCATGTGGGAGGCAGTATTTGCCGATGTTGGCGTAGCTTTATTGGCTATTTTAAATGCTGTAAGAATTCAGCGTATGAAATTTTAAATTCAGAATAAATTCAGAATTGCCTGCCACATTTACAAAAAGAAAGTAAATGAAGATATTGATTATAGAGGATGAAAAAGAGTTGAGCAAAAGCATAGTAGCCTACTTAAAGCAAGAGAATTACCTGTGTGAAATAGCCCCTGATTTTAAAACAGCCATGGACAAAACTGAATCTTTTGACTACGATTGTATTTTGCTGGATATTTCCCTGCCGGATGGCAATGGCCTTACTGTGCTGAAAGAGTTAAAAGCTAACAAAAAAACAGATGGTGTTATTATCATTTCTGCTAAAAATTCTATTGATGACCGGATAGCCGGATTAAATCTGGGTGCAGATGATTATCTATCCAAGCCATTTCATTTGTCTGAATTAAGCGCCAGAATTTCGGCTGTTATACGCCGCCGCCGCTTTGAAGGCAATAAAATAATTGTATTAAATGAAATAGCCATTGATACTGTTGCAAAAGTAGTAGCCATACAAAATGTTGGGCTTGATTTAACCCGTAAGGAATACGACTTATTGCTGTACCTTGTTTCCAACAAAAACCGGGTGATTTCTAAAATTGCCATTGCAGAAAGTATATCTGGTGAAGGGGCAGATTTATACGACAACTTTGATTTTATATATGCCCACATGAAAAATTTAAAAAAGAAATTGACAGCCGCTGGTTGTGAAGATTACATTAAATCAATCTACGGTATGGGTTATAAGTTTACTATCTGATGAAGCTTTTACAAAAAACAATCCGCAGTTATTTTGTTTATTCAGTGATTATTTTACTGGTGGCCATACCGGTATTTTATTTTGTTATACAAGGTATTGTTAGGGAAGATGTGGATGAAGATTTAATGAATACAAAAGAAATACTGAGACCAAAAATAGCTGATGCGTTACTAAATAATACCATTGGCCAGTTACAATTCCTGGACCATGATGTTACGGTATCCGTATCCACTACTTCAAAAGAGTTTGATACACTAGCTACCATTGAAATATTTGATACCGTTACAAAGGAGTTGGTACCACACAGGGTGTTAACCTCATACTTTACTATTAATGGGAAGCCCTGTATGCTGCAGGTAAAAACTTCGCTGGTAGATAATGACGACCTGATTCAAAGCATTGTAAAAGTACAAGCCATATTGTTACTGCTTCTTTTAGCAGGTTTATTTATTATTAACCGAAACCTTTCAAAAAGGATATGGAGACCTTTTTATACTACCCTCGATAAATTGCGTAATTATAAAGTAGAACAACACCAATCATTGTCACTTCCCAAATCATCCATTAATGAATTTGACGACTTAAATACATCCCTGGAAGATTTAACTAACCGAACTCATCAAAGCTTTATCAGCCAGAAAGAATTTACAGAGAATGCTTCGCATGAAATGCAAACCCCGTTGGCTGTTTTTCAAAGCAAGCTGGAATTATTGATGCAAACCACACCACTTAGTGAGGAGCAGGCAGAGTTAATGAGTGACCTTGCAGATGCAGGCCAGCGCATGGCACGGCTTAATAAAAGCCTTGTATTGCTTACAAAAATTGAGAACAGCCAGTTTGCAGATAAGGAAAATATATCCCTGAAAACTTACATTGAAAAATTTATACTGCTTTACCAGCCACAGATTAATGAAAAACAAATTTCTGTTGAAAATAAAATAACTACAGATGAAATATTAAATGCTAACACAGCATTGATTGAAGTATTAATCAGCAACCTGCTGGGCAATGCCATCCGGCATAATAATGTGGGCGGCAGTATTAAGATCCAATTAATCTCAGGTAAATTAATCATTGAAAATACGGGCAGGCAAACCCCTTTAGACGAAACAAAAATATTTGAACGTTTTCAAAAAGAAAGTACTGATGGTAACAGCATTGGCCTGGGGCTGGAGATGGTTAAAAAGGTTTGTAGTATAAATCATTATGATATTACTTACCAGTTTCGGAATGAACTTCACTGTTTTATTGTAAGTTTTAAAATACTGTAATATCTAACTTGTATATATTAACTACTTGTTTGTGGTCAGGAATTTTCGCTAATACAGCTTATTTTAGCGTATTGCCGCAAGGTAGTTGCGGCAGTACAATAGTTAGCGGTCATTGTAAACGACACCCTACAATTATTCAACACATAAAAAGTAATGACAGAAAAAGAGCGTTTAAGAAGTTTATTTGAAAAGCTATACAATGGCGAGCCTTGGATTGATGTGAATATTTTTTCCACTTTAAACAATATCACTTCCGACCAAGCATCAAAAAGAGTTTTCCCAAATTGTAACTCAATATGGGAAATAACAAACCATATAATTTATTGGAGATTAAATGTACTTCAAAGAATGGAGGGTAAAACTATAAAAACACCTTCAAATAATTATTTTGAAGAAATAGAAGTTAAGTCAAATCAAGCTTGGACGGACACATTAACTCAATTAGAAACTACTCAAAATCGTTGGCTTGATTTTTTGAAACTTGTAAAAACTGAAGACTTTGAAAAAGAATATCCAGTAAACAGTATGACTTATTATGAGCATATACAGGGCATAATTCAACACGATGCCTATCATTTGGGACAAATTGTATTGCTATCAAAACTTTTGTAAGACAATGTAGGGCGACACTCCATGAACGCAATGTGTGAATCATGCAACTCTTTCCCCAAATTGTGTAACGCTTCTTAAAATTTAAGGCTTAACCTTTACGGAGCGGTAATTGTACCGTACTTAAAAAATAGCATTATGACACATCTCAAAAATTTAATGCTTACTGCGTTATTAATTTGTTTAATAGCAAATTCGTTTTCGCAATCAACCAATAAAATTATTAAAGACATGAAACAGTTAACACCATTCAAAATAGAAGTAGCACAAACAGTTTTAACAGACCTGAAAGCAAGGTTAAAACAAACCCGTTGGACAGATGAACCCAAAGATGCAGGGTGGAACTATGGTACCAATCCGGCATACCTGCATGAATTGGTTGACTATTGGCAAACAAAATACGATTGGCGTAAACAGGAAGCAATGTTAAATAAATTTCCTCAGTTCACTACCGAAATTGACGGTATAAAAATTCATTTTCTTTATATAAAAGGGAAAGGTAAAACCCCAAAGCCACTCATTCTTACGCATGGTTGGCCCGATTGCTTTTACCGCTTTTACAAAGTAATACCTATGTTAACTGACCCTTCAACTTATGGTGGCAATACTGACCAGTCATTTGATGTGATTGTTCCTTCCATCCCAGGTTTTGGTTTTTCAGACCAAGTTGCATTGAGCCCTGATAAAGTAGCAGTGCTTTGGGCAAAACTCATGAAGGATGTTTTGGGTTATAAATCTTTTTATGCAGCAGGTGGTGATATTGGAAGCGGTGTTACAAAATCACTTGCACAGCAATATCCTGATTTGGTAAAAGCTATTCATATAACCGATATAGATTATCCAAATGGCACAGAAGATTTTAGTAAAATGACCGAAGCAGAGCAGAAATTTGGAAAATTTATACAAGGTTGGTGGCCACAGGAAGGAGCTTATAATATGATACAATCTACCAAGCCGCAAACATTGGGATATGGTTTAAATAATTCGCCAGTTGGTTTGGCATCGTGGATAATTGAAAAATTTAATTCATGGAGCGATAATAAAGGGAATATTGAAAACAGTTTTACAAAAGATGAATTAATTACGAACATTATGATTTATTGGGTTTCGCAAACCATCAATTCTTCTATCAGAATGTATCTTGAAACAGCAAGGGCTTCTTACACGAAAGAAGGAAAACCAAAACCAATTCAACGAATAGAAACCCCAACAGGAATTGCCCTTTTTCCTTCGGAGGCACAATTTCCAAAGGAATGGGCTGAGCGGTCAGTAAACGTTCAGCAATTTAATAAAATGCCAAAAGGTGGACACTTTGCCGCATTGGAAGAACCAGCATTATGGGTGAAAGAA
This sequence comes from Chitinophagaceae bacterium, assembly GCA_043788995.1. Classification (GTDB taxonomy): domain Bacteria; phylum Bacteroidota; class Bacteroidia; order Chitinophagales; family Chitinophagaceae; genus Ferruginibacter. Next base: position 35,114 of record JAYWII010000064.1, read on the forward strand.
ATTACTTCATTTTTTTATAAATAACTTTTATCCAGAGAAAACAAATAAAGAATTTATCCTAAAAATATGCCAGCGAATTCTATGTAGTTCAAGGACACTGTCTAAATTTTGATATACTTTTTAAACAAATAAATTGTAATAGATTAGAAGCAACAACAAACCTTTTGTTGATAGCAATTATATAAATAATCTTACAAAAATGAACAGTTATAAATATTGTGTATTAGATGTTTTTACCAATGAAAGATTTAAAGGAAATCCATTGGCAGTAGTGTTTACCACTTCCGATTTAGCAATATCCATCTACAAAAACATATCCAAAGAATTCGGGTATTCTGAAACATCTTTCATCTATTATTCAAAGGCAGATAAAGCACTAAGGGTGCGTTCATTTACACCAACAGGTTTTGAGATACATGGTGCAGGGCACAATTTGTTGGGTGCTATATGTGGGGCTCTTTTAACAGACATGAAAATTTTTCACGAACAAGAAGGAAAGCAATATGTGATAATGAAAGACGAAGCAATCAAACTTTTTGTTAAGCACAGCAAAAATAATTTACCATTTGTTGGCATGTTGCAAAAATCAGCTATTATTGAAGCTTTGGTTGACTCAAAATTGATTGCAGAAGCACTGTCCCTAAGCCCGGATGAAATATTGGCCGAAGATTTAGCTCCGGCCGTAGTTAAAACTGAAGTTACTCATTTAATGGTACCTGTAAAAAATTTGGAAATATTAAATAAATCCATTTCAAACAAATCACTGTTAATTAAATTAGCTAAGGAATACAACTTTGAAGGAGTTTATTGCTTTGCTGTTTTAAATCAAAACGAACAATATTTTGCTCAGACTCGTTTTTTTAACCCTGGAATTGGAATTGATGAAGACCCGGCAACAGGTAGTGCAGCAGGTCCATTGGCGGGATTTTTGTTCCAAAATAAATGTATCCAGCAAGACACGGTTTATCAAATATTACAGGGTGTAAAAATGAATCAACCATCTACTATCAAATTTGAAGTTAAGACTGAAGGCATTTGGATTAGTGGTTCGTCAATTATGGCAATGGAAGGTACTATATATGAATAGCTGTTACCAATAGCATCGTTGCAATGGATATTAAGCGAAGACAAGTAGCATTATTCTTGCAATAGTAGAACCAAGACGAACAAAATGCCAGCAACCAAGATGAACTGTTTAAAAAACTATTTCAGCACAACGCTTTGCTACCATAATATTATCTCACTTTCAATACATGCGGATAGATAACAACCTTTATGATTATAATATCTTGTACAAAACAAAAAGCGGGAAATTAATCCGGCCTTTATAATAAACCCATGCTTGAGAACTATTTTCTAAGAAACTTAGAGTATAAATTTATACGAATTATTTTATTTGCACGTATTTGTATTTTTCAATTCAGTTTATTTTTTTTAATTACGATTCAATCACCCTTCGGTTAAATAACCTATACACTTGTATGATTGCCGTTACCATAAGCACAGCTCCAATTATCCAATTAATGATATACTGATTAGATTTTATGGAGCCGATAAAATAGCTGCCTCCATAAATAAAAACCATAAAGCCCAATAGCGAACCCGTACCTATTCCTGCTGTATAATAATTGTAAAAGTTACTTTCAGGAATCAATATTGCTTTGCTAAGCAGAAACGTACTCCATAAAAACCAGAAAGGGATTTTCATAGGATCTAAGGCACTGATGGCAACGCCATACCAAAAGGGGAATTTAATATTTGCAGGCATAGCCGATGTAAAACCCGTTTGCCTGCTGGCAGCTATAAAGCTAAATACAGCAAGGGTAAGGATGATAACGATTGTAATCCATTCGAGTGCCTTAAACAATTGCTGCCGTTTACTGATCCACTCCATAGATATTACGGCCAGGCGAACAAAAATCAATTCGGATAAAATACAACCTGCTGCAAATGCAAAGCCTGCTCCTGTACCTTTTGAAACTGATATATAAGTGGTGATAAGATTTAAAGGCCCCAAAGGCAGCGAACCTAAAAAACTTATCAGCAATCCCCAGCTAAATATTTTTATCAATGGTTGTATCGTCAATTGTATTTGTGTTTTATGCTGCTGTTTGCTAAATATGCTTGCAGAAAAGTCAATTACATTTTACCACACGGCACATAAACTTCCAGAGTAAGGTTGCAAGTTCTTCCACTGTGCAATTATTATCTACCTGTATCAACAGGCTGTAAGAAAAACGAACGGATAAATGCAGACCGGCTTTTTGAATAATGTAAACAATATCGCTGTTGGTAAAACCAAGTTTTGTAAAAAGATTTGAATGAAGGGTAATTGTTGTAACTGTATTAATTACCTGATGCTGACAAACTGATAATACTATCTTACATACTTCTTCTCTTCCTTTAATGTAATCAAGAATGTCAAGGCATAACAGCGGCATGATGGTGGCATCTAATTTCATATTTATAGTTTATTTGCGTGGCCTTCATTCATAGTGTAAGATTTATGTTGTTTGTTATCATCCCCGGATTTTCTGTATCTACCAAACGGTAATTTTGCAAGCACAATAAAATTGGCTGTATCTTCTTTACCCATGTAAGTATCTACACCAAACACCAATTTATCAGCAGGCAATTTTTTAAATGTACCAAACAGCCTGTCCCAAATGCTGAGTACATCACCATAATTGCAATCGGTATAAGGCTGCTTGTAATGATGGTGTACCTGGTGCAGGTTGGGAGTAATAAAAAGTAAACCAATTATTTTATCGGCTTTTTCAGGCAGGCGGTAATTCATGTGGGCAAACAATGTTGTAAATGCCTGTATAATTTGCCGCAGCATCAATATCCAAAATGCTGTGCCGCTGATGAATACCCACAACAGCGTAAAAGAAAGGCGTATAATATTTTCACCCGCATGTTCCCTTAGTGTGGTGGAAACATCAACCGCCTGGTCGCTATGGTGTACAATGTGAAACATCCACAACCTTTTAACTTTGTGCATGATGATATGATAAACATATTCGCCAAAGTCGAGAAAAATAAAGCTTACTAAAAATAATAACAGGGAGCTTTTGATAAAAGGCAGATGAAATAAAAAACCAAATTCATGCTGGGTTGTCCATTCAATTATTTTTGCAAATGCCAAACCCAGCAGCAACTGCCCCGGAATACTGGTAAGTATAAAAGGGGCATTTATAAAAGCATGTTTCCATTTTTTATAGTTGAACAATATGCCTGCAATATTTTCAATATTCCAGCTAATAATAAACAGGCCAATAAACAGCCATAACTGCACCTGGTGCCCGTAACCTGATAAAAACTGTTGTACTGTGTTCATTTTTTATTATTGATTTATTGTACTTTTTTAAAGCACATATTTTGTCCCATAAATTCTAAATGCCAGTAGCCCCTTACTTTTAAGCAACCATCGGCTGTAAGCCATGCTTTGGCATTCCATTGTTTGCCGGAGCTGGCATCATAAATTTGTCCGCCCTGCCATTCATCGTCATCAGCATTGTACACCAGGCCCTGCATTACCTGCAGCCCGATAATTTTACGGGTGCGTAAAGTTTTATCGGGGTTCTTTGTATCGCACCTTTCTGCCATTGGCCTGCTTTTATCATCACTGTCATCAAACCAAACAATTTTTGCCCTGTACTCATTGCCGGTTTTATATACTTCTACTTTCAGGTTATTGTCTTCTGTACTCATCCATTCGCCTACTATTTTGTCTGAGTTAATAATGGGTGCGTTCTTAAATGAACAAATGGGGATCAGTAATAAAATCAACAAGATATTTTTCATTTGTAAAATATTTAGCTGTTAAAAAGCAAGTGTTAAACCAAGATAAATACCATCTTTTTTTGCATAAGGATTATTGAGGTAATTCAGCCTTCTGTAATATTCAATAGACAGTACATGAAATATATTTTCAATACCCACACTGGCTTCCATAAACGGTACTTTATTTACTGTATTAAAATTTGAACTTTTGTTGTAATCAACATTTGCTTTACTCATACTGCCCCAATAAGAATTAAAGGAGAAACGTTCCCTCCATCCCCATTTTTGCAGTAACGGAATTTTATCAAACAAGGCACCACCGAGATAAAACCTGGTGTGAAGACTTACATATTTGTCAGCAGCAAACTCATAAGGTGCCATTGTATTAAACTGGTATTTACTGGCAAAATAATATTCATTGCCTGCAGGTATATTTAAAAGCAGGTAAGGTATAGTGCTAAATACTTTTCCTGCTTCCAGTTTATAATACAACATCATTTTTGGTGGTAAACGTAACCGCTGTTCAATACTCACATTTACTTTATGGTAATTAAATTGCGCTTTGCCCTGTTCAAAACCATAAGTGTAGTTGGCAGTAAGTACCGGGGAAAAAGTACCCAGTTTAAGGTTATCGTAGTTAAGTATTTTAGTACGTTCATTATGAGCATAACGGATACCTATTGATGCCTCTGCAACAGGTAATTTTTTTTCAAACACACTATCGTAAGGTTTGTCTAATGCCGGATTAATTGGCCGGTATTTAAAATCAAATACAGGATTTAGTTCTTTGTACATAATTGAAGCCTTTGCACTAAAATCCGGAGAAAGATATTGCTCATGTTTTATCATGGCCTGTTTGGTGTAAGTTCTTGTAAAAGGGATATTTTTTCTAAGCAGGGAATTGATGAGATTATCCTTATCCAGTTCATCATCCTGGTCTATAATAAAATCATAGTCGCTGCCATAGCTGATGGTGGTTTTGGTCCAGCGGGCTTCGTTCCAAATATATTTAAGGCCAAGCATTCCTTTCAATTTTTGGTCTTTAGTACCATAAGCGCCATAACCAAACAGGTTTACTTTTTTATTTATGCCGGGCATTGTCCAAAAGCCAAGCCTTATACGCCAGCCTTCTATTTTATTGCTGCTTATGAAAGAGGAGTAAGGCCCAACTCTTACATATTTACCAAAGTCCCAATAACCGGTGCCCGCAAACGCTACTAATTTTATATCTCTTTGAAAACGGTTATTTTGTTTTAAAGAATCCACCATTTTATAGATATTCTTTTCATGTTTGGTGAGAGAATCTAAGCGGTTTTGCTGCCAGAATGTTTCTGATTTTTCCCAATTGGTTGTTTGCTCTTTTTTAATGAGGTTAGCCATTACGGCGTTAGGGTCGCCGGTGTTTAATTTAATTTTATCGGCAACAGTGGTATTTTTAATAATAAACTTCATGCTGCTTTTAGTTTCTGGTACAGGCAATCCTAAAAGGGCAAGACCGCTCTCAAACTTAACTTCTGATGAATATTTATACGGCATGTATTCCGTTTTGTCTGCGGCACTGTCATATACCAATTTGTAATCCTGGTAGTAACTTATATCATTTACAAAATTGAGATTGGCAGTTTTGTTCAGGTGCATGTTTACGGTTGTTACAGCAAGGGTTCTGGTATTAATCCACAGGTTTCCACTAAAGGCTTTTTCGTAACTGCGTTGTGGCGCAAAGCGGATTTGCTGCAGGGTATCTCCATCTTCAGTCATTGTGTTGCCCTCAAAAAAATTATAGTAGCTGAATGCATTGCTGTTAAGCGGACTAACATAGGTCTGGTCAAAAATTGGTACCCAGTCATCATACACATTAAAGTTGAAATAAAATTTATCCAGCTTACTCAATAAGTCATCTGTTTTAAGCCCAAGGTTTTTTTTGGCAATAATATTTTCCCTGTCAATATTTGGCGATACAGAATGATAACTGTTGGCCAGCCTTTCAGAAAAATATACTGGCAGCTCTTTATCTTTTTTGGCTGTGGTATCAAAGCTGCTGTAAGTTTGCAGCATTAAACTCTTTAAGCCGCTGCCTTTAGCTTTTTCAAAATCTATATTGTCTATATCCAGTTCGGTACGGGTGTAGCGCTGGTAACTGTAACTGCGGAAGCGGGATGGGTTATTGTTTGCTTTATGCTCAATTACTTTTTGCATGAAAGATTTACCGGGCTTTTTTGTTGTGGCAATCACCACTTCCTGCAAAGCATTTGATTTACTTTTTATGTTAATAGCCAGGTTGGCTGTATGCCCTTTTTGCAAAGCGATTGTAAAAGTTTCAAAACCTACGCAGGTAATTTCTACACTATCGCTCCAGTCAGTTACATGAAGCCTGAATGAGCCGTCAATTTTTGACATGGTACTGCTGTTGCCCCCTTTAATATGTACAGTAGCATTTGCAATTGGTTTGCCGCCGCCTTGCTCTGTAACTTTGCCGGAAATAATAAATCCATCTTGGGCCTCTACGTTATTTACACAAAAAAAAGACACTAAAGTCAACAAAATGGTTACAATTAATTTACCCATAAAATATTTTTATTCCTAACAGCAAGTCATCATCGAAATAAAAATGAGAATGCCTGCTGTTTAAACAAAGAGTAGTAGGAATACTAAAAATGGTTGGGTGAAAAATCGTTAAATCAGTAAATCGTTTGCTGCCAGTTTTAAATAATAATTATTTCTGCACATCTTTTTCATTCTACAGTATTTCTACAGTTTCAGTTACAATTTTTGTGTATTGATTCTATTTTTCCCCTTTACAAAAAAAATATTTTGCACCAACCCAACCATTTTTAATGGCTTATACCACTATACATATAAACCAAACTGATTTATTGGAACAGCCTTCAAAATTGATACAAGCCTGTATTGATGGGGATAGATATTCGCAAAGCAGTTTGTACGAGCAGTTTGCGCCAAAAATGTTTGGGGTTTGTATGCGGTATGCAAAGAACAGGGAGGAAGCGGAAGAAATTATGCAGGAGGGCTTTGTACAGGTTTTTAAATCGCTGCATAGTTTTAAATATGCCGGTTCTTTTGAAGGCTGGATAAGAAAGATAATGGTGTTTTGTGCCATACAGCATTACCGGTCTAAACCAAAAATGCATCCTGTGGTGTGTATAGAAAATTCGCAGGCGGAAGAAGTGGGCAATGAAGATATTCTGGCAAGATTGCACAAAAAAGAATTATTAAAAATGGTGCAGGCATTGCCACCGGCTTACAGGCTGATTTTTAACCTGTACGTTTTTGAGGGAATGAAACACCGGGAAATTGCTGAGCAATTGGGTATATCCGAAGGTACATCTAAATCCAATTTTTTTGATGCAAAATTATTATTGCAAAAAGCAGTGACCAACAGTTTAAAAGTGGCAAAAAATTATTAGCGTATGGATGAAAATTTACACAATATTGAAGACCTTTTCCGCTCTGCTCTTGATGACAATGAGGAGAACCCATCGGGTAATGTATGGCAAGCTGTAGATAAGCGCCTTGATAAAGATAAAGTAGTTAGTATAAAAAGAAAATATACTAATTTAAAACGCATTGCAATTATGCTGCTTTTTTTACTGGCAAGTTACGTATTGTATGATGTTTATAAGATAGGCGGCGGCCGCAGCAGTAAGGGCTTTGTAAAAAATAATGAAGCAACTGATTCCGGTAGTCAAAATAGATTAAGTGCTATACCGGAAGCGAAACCTGATGATAACACTTCGGATGCTAATTCATCAAATACAAGCAATACAGCGATTCAGCAAAATGAAAATGCAGTTACAGAAAATATAGCAGCAAAAAATTTAAGCCCGGTTAATAAAAAAGAAATACAGCCAAACAAAAAAACAATTTTACAAAAACAAAATATTGCTGAAACAATAAATTCAGGTGAAGAAGATTCGGAAAACCAAACAGTCATTATTTTAAACCAAAATAAAAAACGTACTACAAAGTCTGCCTATAAAGTAAAAATTAAAAGTGCAATGGCAGTTGAAGATGAAATTGTTTTGGCAAAAAATGATGATGAGCAGCAGTACAGAGAGATTCCAACATTAAGAAAACTGAAAATTATTTCAATTGAACGGGTGCCATTGCTGCCGCATGTTTCAATTGAAACAAAACAATTAATCAAACTTATAGCTGCATCTAAAGTAAATATTATTGACACAGCAAATAATTCAGTGGCAAAAAATAAAAACAAAAAAGATGCAAAGCCCTCCAGATTTTCTATTACAGCATTTTTCTCGCCGGATATAGCCTGGTACCGTTTGCATGATGATAAAGTAGGTAACCAGCAAGACAATGCCACCGAACTTGAAAAAGAAGAAAAGCATGAGTTTTCATCTACATACGGAGCATTGGTGAACTACAGGATTAATAAGCATTGGGGATTACAGTCTGGTATTACTTTATCTAACACAAATATTACTGTAGAACCTAAAACAATTTATGCACAGCAGGATAATACAGGCGGCGTTAAATACCGCATCAATACTTCGTCTGGCTATGGCTATGTGTTACCATCATTCAGCAGTAACCCTGTAGTTGGAGATAGTTTATATGCTTTTACCTCAACTCATTCTTTACAATACATTGGCATACCTATGGCGGTTACTTACAACGTTACCAAAGGAAAGTTTTCGTTTAATGCTCTTGCCGGACTGTCTGCAAATATTTTAACCAAAGCAAAGCTGGAAACCACTCTGGAAAAAGGGTTTAATAATTCTATGGAAAAGGTGGACAATTTGCAGGGATTAAGAAAAATGTATTTCAGTGGTTTGGCCGGTGTTGGAGTCAATTACAAACTCACCAATAAAACATCGGTAGTATTTGCACCTACTGTTAGGATTGCTTTAAATTCTATCAATAAAGATGCAACAGTAAAATCATACCCAATGTCATTTGGTTTTGTGGCTGGGCTAAAAATAGACTTGTAAATTTAATTCTATGGTAATAGTATTTTTTTTAGTAATGGTAGTAGTGGCTATATTACTTTCATTAACTGTTCAGCTTTTGCCAAAGCGATAATTTGAGTACCTCCAATTGGATGTATTACAAAATTGAAGTAGCAAAGGTTAGGGTAAACTTAATTGATAAATCTGCCCTGCATTTCACAATATCACAGCTCCGGAATAAAAACTACAAACCCATTTATCTTTCTCACTTCAGGAGATTTATTAAAAAGAGAACTCCATTGCAGGGAAATTACTACCTGCTTATTTCTAAACAACTATACGGGCCTTTGTTAAAAAAGGCTTTACCGCTTTTAGTAACAGAGAAAATTGCTATTGTTCTATTGCTTCCCGTTGTTGTTTCCTGCAATTGTAAAAAGTACCATCAACTTAGGGTGCAACAACTCAATGATTTTATGTTTTCAGAAGAGTTTAAAAATATTTTCAGCTACACCCAACCAAACAACTAACTACCTGCTACTATCTAATAAATAAGTTAATGCAATAAAATTCTACACAGGTTCATCGGTATTCTTTGGATCAACAGGTAAACAATTAAAATTATAATTATGAAAACAATCAGTTTAAAAACGTTTAACACAATTGGCTTTGCAGCACTGGCAATTTTATTAGCATTTATTTTTGCTGTTTCATTTTCTTCCTGCGAAAAGAAAGATGTGGCCACCACTACAGCCACATTAAGAACAAAGGAAATTGCACTAACCTCAGCCGGAGGCAGTACTGTTACAGGCAAAGCTATTATTGCTGAAAATGCAGACCATTCATTTAATGTGAATATTACATTGCAGAATACGGTAAAGGATACCGTAGAAGTGATGCACATTCATAATGGGACGATTGCAGCACCGGGTAACATTGCTATTCCGTTAACCAGTATAACAGGTACGGGTGGGCAGGCAACCGGTACAACACTCAATATTAAAACAGGCTTATCAGCCACCGGAGCTACTGTTAATCTCACCTACGATAACATCATTACCTACGCCGGTTATTTTAATGTTCATTACAGTGCTGCACAAATAAGCAGGCTGATAGCCAATGGTAATATCCAGTAACATTTCTTAATCAAATAAAAATTAGTGTATGAAAAAAGTATTTCTCCTGGTTACAGTATCAGCCACCCTATTATTTTTTGCCTGCAAAAAAGATGGTAATGAAAAAGCAGAGAATCATTGTCCGGTAGTAGCTGCCAGTTTAGTACCGCAGGTTGTTAAAGATTCCTTTGCGGTGCGTTATCCTGCAACAACTGTTACTACATGGTTTAATAAAGACAGTGTAGCTTTTTGCGCCTACTTTATTACATCGGCCAATGTAGATAAGTTAGCACAGTTTGCCAACAATGGCAGCTTCATTAAAGAAGAAATTGAAACCCACCAAGAGGGGCAGCATGAAGACAGTACTGGTACCGGCGGTAAAGTTGGCGGCTGTGAGTGTGATACAGAGAAAAAAGGTGACTAATAATTCTGTTATGTAAAAACCAAGAGGGTATTGGTTTGTAGCCCCTCCTTCTTCATTGTGAGGGGCTACTTTTAAAATTTTTGGTACAATAGGAATAATTACATCATACTTTCTTAAACCCTTGTAATGAAATATAAAATTACGCTTTTCATAATTACGCTGCTACCACTGTTATCAATGGCGCAAAAAAGAATCACCATTAGTGGTTATGTAAAAGATACTAAAACCGGCGAAGCACTCATTAGTGCAAGTGTTTATGTAACTAATGAAAAGAGAGGAACTACCACCAACGCTTATGGCTTTTATTCTATTTCGGTAAAGCAGGCAGATTCTGTTGGGATGGTTATTTCTTACCAGGGTTATCAGCCGCAACTATTTACCATCAGCGGAAAAACTGATCAGGTATTTGACTACAACCTGCAGGAGAAGACGAATAGCCTTTCCGAAGTTGTAGTTAGTTCATCAAAGAATAATAATAATGTTACTAAGGCAAGAATGAGTGTGATAAACATACCCATGAAGCAGATAAAAACTTTACCTGCCATTGCCGGGGAACGAGATATATTAAAAATTGTACAGTTGCTGCCCGGTGTGCAATCCGGTCAGGAAGGCACTACAGGTTTTTATGTAAGAGGTGGGAATACGGATCAGAATTTGGTTCAATTAGATGAAGCAACTGTTTATAATCCTAACCACTTGTTTGGCTTGTTCAGCACATTTAATACCAACGCTATTAACAGCGTTACCTTAATTAAAGGAGGTTATCCGGCGCAATACGGTGGAAGGTTAAGTTCTATTTTGGATATTACTATGAAGGAAGGTAACAAGAAAAAATTCAGTGGCGAAGGCGGTATCGGATTAGTTTCGTCAAACCTCACACTGCAAGGCCCAATTACAAAAAACAAATCATCTTTTATTATTTCTGCAAGAAGAACTTTTTTAGATTTAATTGCTAAAGCAGTTATTCCTAAAAATAAAAATAATACCAACTATTATTTTTATGATGTAAATGCTAAGGCAAATTTTGAGTTGGGTAAAAAAGATAAATTATACCTGAGCTTTTTTAAAGGTTTGGATAATGCAAAGTATGCCGGAGCCAGCAGCCTGAATTATGGAATTAACTTTGGCAATACAACAGGTACAGTAAGATGGAATCATTTGTTTAATAAGAAATTATTCAGCAATACTTCGTTTATTTATAATGATTATCATTTAAGCCTTACTACTACACAAGACCAGTATTATGCACAGCTATATACCGGCATTAAAGATGTAAACTTAAAAACAGATTTTAGTTATTTTCCTTCAGCAAATCACTCCATAAAAGCAGGGGTTAATTACGCTTACAGTACATTATTTCCTTCAACAACATCTGCAAAAGTTCCGAGAAGCGGTAATATCAATAAACCTAATATAGACAGCATACAAAGAAAATATTCTTCGCTGGTTTCGTTTTATGTAAATGATGATATTACTATTTCAGAAAAGCTTAGTGCAAGTGTAGGCTTAAGAGTTCCGGTGTTTATAAAATCGGATGTGCAATACCTGCGTTACGAACCACGGGCAACGGTTAAGTACCAATTGGATGATGCCACTTCAATAAAAGCAGCGTACACTATAATGAACCAGTTTCAGCATTTGGTGCCCAGCAGTACAGCATCTTTACCAACAGATATTTGGATAAGCAGCAGTAAAATTGTAAAGCCGCAAACCAGCCAGCAAATTGCTCTTGGCCTATTTAAGAATTTTAAGGATAATAATTTTGAAGCAAGCATCGAAGGCTACTACAAAACGATGAATAACCAGGTACTGTTTAAAGAAGGGGCTCAATCACTGCAGAGTGCCGATATAGACACTAAACTTACTTTTGGCAAAGGCAATAGCTATGGAGCTGAATTATTTGTAAAGAAAAATGCAGGCCGGTTTACAGGGTGGTTGTCTTACACTTTATCCTGGACAAACCAAAAATTTGATTCATTGAATTTTGGCAAACAGTTTCCTTTCACTTACGATAAACGCCACAATCTTTCCATTGTTGGTACTTATGATTTGAGTAAACGCTGGACATTATCTGCTGCGTTTGTGTTTACCTCTGGCGGTGCATTTACACTGCCCACTGGCCGTACAGGTGTATATGGTGATGGCTCATTGTATGATGGCACTTATTATGATTATACTGGTAGAAATAATTATCGCTACCGTTCTTACCACAGGCTGGATTTAAGTGCAATCAGGCATGGTAATCCAAAAATATTTGGAAAAAAGTATGAGTCGGAATTGGTTATAAGTGTGTACAATGTTTACAACCGTCACAATCCTTATTTTATTTACTTAACCAAGGATCCATTAACTAAAGCAATTTCAGCAAAAGAAGTTTCTTTATTGCCTGTTATTCCAAGTATCAGTTACAATTTTAAATTTTAGTAGATGAAAAATATATCAATACTTATTGTTGCAGTCTGCCTGGTTGTTTTTATTTCCTGCGAAAAAACAATAACTATAAAACAGCAGCCCTATCAAAGTAAATTATCTATACAGGGTTTAATTACTCCAAACCAGATACCTAAAATTTACATCAACAGAACTGTACCTTATTTTGACCCAAAAGTAAATACAAGAGAGCTTACTGTAGATAACGCAACCGTAACATTAAATGATGGCGCAACAAATTATACTTTGCGTTTCGATTCTTTGTACAACTACCATTATTGCCGCTACGATTATTTTTACAGCAATCCACAAAATATTCAGGCTAATAAAACATATACATTGAATATTGTTTTTAATGGAACCACTTATTCTGCACAGGCAACCACCAATCAATCAAAAGTACCCATTACATCAACAAATTATGTACAGATATTTAAAGATTTATATGGTGAGCATGAAGGAGTAATTGTAGGTTATACTGATAAGCCTGGTGAAGAAAATTATTACCGTTACGAAATGGGACGAATGATTGATAGTAGTGTTAAGAGCGTAGATGCGGTAAAAAGCAGTTGCACTTTCGGGCAAAAATATTATGTAAAAGAAGTTGGCAGAACAATTTACCCTGATAAAAATGTTGAAGGGTTGGCCTTGACTTTCACTTTTGAACCCAATTTCTCACATAAACTAAACGATACTGCCTATATAAGATTGGAAACTGTTGATAAGAATATTTACAATTTTTACGATAATCTTGACAGGCAAAAATTAGCCCAATATAATCCTTTTGTAGAACCAGTATTTATTCCACCAGGACAGTTTAAAGATGCTATTGGTGTGTTTGGTGCTTATGCTGTTTCCGATTCTGTAAGATTTATTTATCCTGAATAATTACTTAAAAAGATAAATCTTAAAATTTAAGATTCATGAAATGGGTACTTGGTTTTATAATTTTAATGTTTTCTGCCTTTAACCTGATGGCACAGGATACTACTATAGTTAAGGTAGAAAATATTGCAACAGGCCGTACTTATATTTATAAAAATGATACGCTTTACTTTGGCAAACCAAACATACTACGCAATATAAGCTATGTACCATCAAACATGTGGCAGATAGCAAAATCACCATTTCAAAAAAAGAACTGGATTGGATTATCTATCGTTGCAGCCACTACCACCATATTGGTTTTAAAAGACCAGGATATTATTAAATGGGTACGAAAATCAAGTGATGGTATAAATTTAAATCCTGAGACAAATTATAAAATTGTGCTCAAAGTTGGCGATACTAAAATTTTAAAAATCCCTCAAAATGTAAACACCACTTTATACCAATTGGGTGAAGGCGGCACCAGTATGATGCTGGCCGGAGGCTTATGGATATATGGCAAAATAAATAAAGACTGGAGAGCTATTAATACTGCAAATGACCTTGCCGAAACATTTGTTACTATGGGCCTTACTACACAGATACTAAAAAGGGTTACCGGCAGGGAAAGTCCTTTTATGGCCACTACCGAAGGTGGCAGATGGACAGTATTTCCGGCATTTGCAGCCTACCAGAAGAACACCAGTGCCTATGATGCTTTTCCCTCCGGGCATCTGGCTACTTTAATGGCAACTGTAACGGTACTTTCTTCCAACTATCCTGAAAAGAAATGGATTAAACCGGTTGGTTATACTTTAATGTTTTTATCCGGCTGGGCAATGATGAATACTGAAGTTCACTGGGCGGGTGATTATCCACTGGCAATTGCCGTTGGCTATTTATCGGGTAAAATTACTACCTGGAGACATAAGTCTAAAAATAAGCAATTTACCAAAGTTGTAATACTGTAAAATGAAACTATTCTTTTCAATATCGCTAATTCTGTTTGTAACTGCAATTTCATGTTCCTGCAAAATAATTACACCTATTTATTATAATCTGCCTGATGAAAAAGATGCCACTCGTTTTCCATTCCGAAGGGTTATGCCATCCCCTGATTCAGCAATTTTTTATTTTAAGAAAAGCACGGAAATACCTGATGAAGTTAACCGGATAAGAGTAGAAAATAAATCTATGAACTCCACCGGGGTTTCATTAAATCAATTTGTAAAACTGCATAAAACAATTTCTTTTGCCATCATTAGAAACGACAGTTTGCTGTATGAATATTATGCTGACAATTATTCTGCAACCAGAAATGTAAGTAGTTTTTCTATTGCCAAATCTTACATCACTATGCTAATTGGAATTGCCATTGATGAAGGTTATATAAAAAGTGTGAGTGACCCCATAACTAATTATATAACTGAGTGGAAATATAAACCGGGTTATAATTTAATTACCATTAAAGATTTGCTGCGCCATACTTCTGGTTTAAAGTTTACAGAGAATATGTTTAATCCTGAATCAGACCAGCTTCAGTTTTATTATGGCACAACACTTAGAAAAAACATACTGGCATCAACTATTAAAGAACCACCAGGGCAACATTTCGATTACCAGAGTGAGAACCCATCGCTGCTTGCATTGATAATTGAACGAACTACAGAAAATACAGTTAGTAATTATCTGCAAAGGAAAATATGGTCGCAAATTGGTACAGAAGCACCTGCGTTGTGGAGTACAGACAGAAAAGATAGTGCCGCTATTGAAAAAGCATTTTGTTGTTTGAATGCCCGTACAATTGATTTTGCAAAATTTGCAAGGCTGTTACTCAATAAAGGAAACTGGAATGGAAAGCAAATAATACCACGGCATTGGATTGAGGAAAGCATTATCAGCACAACAGCAAATGGCGGTAAAATTTCTTATGGTTATAATCTTGGACTTGGTCCGGCTGCCTATAATAGTTTTTATCCAATTGGTTTGTATGGCCAGTTGCTGTACATCTATCCCAAAAAGAATCTTATTATAGTACGCTTTGGTAATGCAGATATTAATTACAATCCCAATTACTGGAAGGAAATTATGATTCAACTGGTGGACCAGTTATAAAAATAATTATTCAAATGCTTTCTGTTTTATTTAACAACAATGCTTTTAAAATTCAGCATTTATACAGTATGCAGTTATAGTTTTATTCTATCAAATTAAATCACACATTTATGAAAAAGATATTTGCAATTTGTTTGGTATGCTCAAGCATCATATCGGTAAATGCTCAAAAGCTAAATGAGGCAGATGTGCCTGTTGTAATTAAGAATGCCTTTGTAAAAATGTATCCGGGGATTAAAACGGCACAATGGAATATGGAAAGTAATTTGTATGAGGCAAGTTTTGTAGATGGAAGTTATAAAGGCTCGGTTTTGTTTGATGAAAAGGGTAAATGGACAGAAAGAGAAACTGCCATTCCTATTACAGCCTTGCCATTAAAAGTAAGAACTTATATGCAGGCAAATTACAAAAGTATAAAACTAATTGGCGCAGCAAAAATTACAAAGGCTTCCGGTGAGCTGCAATATGAAGTGGAATTAAAGGGTAAAGATATTTTCTTTACTAAAGACGGAGAGTTTATAAAAGAAGGCAGGTAGTTGTTTTGTACATTAATGTTAAATAGTTATTTCAGTTTAAATTCTTCAGGCTTTCTTCAGGATTGAATCACAGATTTACAATTATAATTTTAAAAATTAAAAAAAACAAAAAATGAAAAAGTTAGTAATGTCAGTTATGGCTATCACGGCAATTGTATTTGCCGCCAGTGCCCAAAAATTAAATGCAGCTAAAGTACCTGCAGCAGTAAAAACCTCTTTTGCAAAACAGTATCCCGGCACAAAAGTTAAATGGGAAAAAGAGAATGGTTTGTATGAAGCTGGCTTTGACCACAACGGCCATGAAATGAGTGCCATGTTTGAAGCAAACGGCACCATGACAGAATCCGAAATGGAAATTAAAGTAAGCGAATTACCAGCATCGGTAATGCAGTATGTAACCATGCATCACAAAGGAGCAACTGTAAAAGAAGCCGCTAAAAATACAAAGGCAAATGGCGAAATTAATTATGAAGCTGAGGTAAAAGGCAAAGACCTGATATTTGATGCAAATGGTAAATTTTTGAAAGAAGTAAAAGGTTAGTTTTTTTTCATAGGCTACAGGTTAATGGTTAATGGCAAGGGGGTGTATATAGCTACATCCCCTTTTTATACGAATATGAAATTCAGCTTTCATTCAGTATTCAACAATATGTTTACACTTTAAAACTAATACCATGTCTTCATTTAAGTTGGTAACAATTACTTCAATTATTCTTATTACATCATTATCAGTGCAGGCCCAATATACAGATACCATTAAAATCTCAACTTCTAAAATTGATTCCGGCAACCTAAAGTATAACTGGCAGGCGGCAAAAATAAAGAACAGGTTTCCTGCAAAATCATTGGTTATTCCGGCAATGATGATGGCGTATGGTTTCACGGCTTTGGAGAATGATGGTTTAAAAAACTTTAATGCTGAATTAAAGGATGAGGTTTATGCAGAAAGTCCACATAAAAAAAATCCGATAGATAATTATTTACAGTTTGCGCCAGCGGCAGCGGTTTACGGTTTAAATGCAATAGGTATAAAAGGCAAGCATAATTTCCGGGACAGGAGCATGATTTATGTTATGTCGAATATCATTTTAACGGGTACTGTTTATTCATTGAAAAAAATTACTGCAGTTCAACGGCCCGATGGCTCTGCTTATACTTCCTTTCCTTCCGGGCATACGGCAGAGGCATTTGCTTCTGCAGAATTTATGCGAATGGAATATAAAGATGTTTCACCCTGGTACGGTATAGCAGGTTATGCAATGGCGGCTACCACAGGCTATTTAAGAATGTATAATAATAAACATTGGTTAAGCGATGTTGTAGCGGGTGCAGGTGTAGGTATTGCATCTACAAAACTGGCTTATTGGTTATATCCTAAAATACAACACAAATTGTTTAAGGACAAATTGCCCAATACCGTGGTAATGCCAACTTATCAAAATGGATCCTTTGGTGTGGGGATGGTACATAATTTTTAATCAATTACTACCCCGGCATTAAATGGTAACTTACTAACAATGCATCATGTAAAAAGCACATATAAATATTTAATTGTAATCGCCATTGGCCTGGCGATTTTTCTCCTTGATTATTATGAATTAATAAATACCCTCTCTAACGAAATTGTTTTATCAGTACTCAGCCTTTTAAAAGCCGGGTACTTTATTTTTTTTGTATTCAGAACAATTAAAGAAACTGCACATAAGGAATTTGATTTTCATGAATTCATGGGCTTTGTAGTGGTTAGTATTTTATTAGTGATATTTTCTTTTGCAATAGATTATTACTGCCTTTTTAGAATAGATGCACATTCATTTGCAGGGGTAATTGCAAAGCAGAATATTTTAACTGAGTTTATTAGTTTCTTTTATTATAGTATTTCAGTTTTTACCACTGCCGGTTTTGGAGATATAAAACCTAACAGTACCAGTGCACAAATTTTTGTTTCTACTGAATTGATGATTGCCTTCTTCTTTACAATTCTCATAATTGCCAATATTACACATCTGCGTAGTTCATTTGTAAACAAAAAAAATGGTAGTTAGTTTTATAAATTAAAAAAAGTAAAATGAAAAAAGTATTAATAGCAGTTGAAGGTGGGCCATTAACAGAAATGGTTGTACAACATGGCATAACCCTGGCTAATTTAATAAAGGCAGAAATTGGTTTGGTATATGTAGTAGATGCTACCGGTTTTATGGGTGAAGGTGGCTATACTATCCAAAACTATATACAGGATTCACATAAAGAAGCACAGAAACTGTTTGCCAAACTAAAGTCTGAATTTGGCATTCAGCAAACCTGGACTTTTATTGAAGATGGTAAGCCTGCTGCAAAAATTGTAGAAACAGCCAATGAATGGAAAGCGGATTATATTGTTGCAGGAACACATGGCAGAACCGGGCTTTCTCACTTATTAATGGGTAGCGTTGCAGAGCATGTTATCAGACATAGTAAAATACCTGTTTTAGTAATAACGGCTGAGCATAAATAAATACAATAAACAAGATTTCATTCCTTATCTCTCATATTTAATAGCTGTACAATAATCTTTAAGTAGTTATGCATGATAAATTTAAAATAAAAGCTGGTGAACAGGTAAGTCTGAATAATATAGAAACAACAGGATCGCAACATTTTTTTGCAAGCGAAGATGAAGCAAAAAAAATAGTAACAGAAGATGTGAAAAAAATGGAGCAGCTTCAGCAAAAATTCTATGCATCCGGTAAAAAAACGATACTTATAATTTTTCAGGGCATGGATACTGCCGGTAAAGACAGTTGCATCCGTCATATATTCTCTGGTGTAAATCCACAAGGTTGTACAGTAACCAGTTTTAAACAACCCACTCCACTTGAGTTATCGCATGATTTTATGTGGCGGCATAATGCCGCACTGCCTTCAAAAGGATTTATCAGCATCTTTAACCGTTCTTACTACGAAAATGTTTTAATCACAAGAATACATCCTGAGTTATTACTGAAAGAAAATTTGACCGGAATAAAAATGACAACTGATATTACTAATCACTTTTGGAAAAACAGGTTTGAAACAATCAATGCATTTGAAAAACAACTGGCAGCATCTGGTACTGTTATCTTAAAATTCTTTTTACATATATCTAAAGAAGAGCAGAAGAACAGGCTGTTGCAACGCATTTCGGATAAGGATAAAAACTGGAAATTTGAGTATGGTGATTTAAGTGAAAGGGCATACTGGCATCAATACAAAAAAGCTTATGAAAATATGTTGAGCAACACATCTACCCACGATGCACATTGGTATGCAATACCTGCAGATGAAAAATGGTTTAGCCGGGTTGCTATCAGCCGCATCCTTGTAAAAATTATGGAAGATATGGATTTGTCTTTCCCAGCATTAACCAATGATAAAATACAATTATTAGCTAAAGCTGCCATTGAGCTAAAAGATGAAAATTAAATTTATTCCATGCTGTGTTATTAACTTATTATGGAAGAAAAAGAAAATATAATAATAAAAAATAAGGATGGGCCTTTACCTGTTACCGACCTAAAAAACGGGCTTACAGATGGTACGGTTATTCAATTGAGGCAGAAGTATGGTTATAATGAAGTAACAGAAAAACACAAGCCGGCAATAGGGTTACTGGCCCGGCACTTTTGGGGGCTTACGGCATGGATGCTGGAAGCAACGGTAATAATCTCCTTTATACTTCACAAAACTTTTGATGCCTGGGTTATACTGGCACTGCTTATTTTTAATGCCTTGATTGGATTTTATAATGAGCAAAAAGCAGCTAAAACAGTAGCCGCTTTGCAACAACAATTACAGGTGATGGTAAGGGTGTTACGCAACAGTAACTGGTTTCAAATTCCATCAAAAGAATTAGTGCCTGGCGATATTGTGCGGATTAGAACGGGTGATTTTATAACCGCAGATATGCAATTACTCGGTGGAGAAATAAAGGCTGATAAATCGGCCCTTACCGGCGAATCTGCCTTAATTGAGGTAAAAAAAAGGGATACCGTTTTTGCAGGTTCTGTAACAAAGGCTGGTGAGGGTACTGCGATGGTAACTGCTACAGGCGCCCAAAGTTTTTTTGGTAGAACAGCAAAATTAGTAATGACGGCAAGCCATAAAATGCACATGGAAGAAGTGGTAGCTAAAGTGGTAAGGCTGCTCTTTATTTCAGTTATTTCGGTATTAACTATCACAGCAGTTATTGGTTTAATAAGCGGCCAGGGTTTACTTACTGTGTTACCCCTCATATTAATATTGCTGGTATCTGCGGTACCAGTGGGCATGCCTGCAATGTTTACTATCAGTATGGCAAGGGGTTCAAAAGAACTGGCAGAAAATGGGTTGCTGGTAAGCAGGTTGAGTGCTACAGAAGATGCGGCAACCCTTACCACACTTTGCATTGATAAAACCGGCACCATCACTAAAAACGATTTATCGTTAAAACAAACTGTTGCAAGTAATAATTTTTCTGAAAGTGATGTAATAATATTTGGTACAATGGCTTCTGTTAAGGCAGATAATGATGTTATTGACCTTGCTTTTATAGAAGCAGCAGAAAAACAAAAAATACTTCCGCAAGATTTCATGCAGGAAATATTTATCCCTTTTAATGCAAACATAAAACATACTGAGGCTACTGTATTTTTTAATGGTAACCGCTTTATTGTTGCGAAAGGTGCTTTTGTAGCCATAAAAAATATCTGCAATATTACTGCTAACGAATTGGATAAAACGGTAGATGATTGGGCATACAAAGGTTTTAAAACAATTGCGGTAGCTGTAGCAAAAAGCGATAGAGATTTTCAATTGGTGGGTATAGCCGCATTGTTTGACCCTCCACGGGAAGATGCATCCGCAATGCTTGCTTCCATCAAAACGTTAGGGGTTGATATAAAAATGCTAACCGGAGATGCTTTGCCAATTGGTAAAGAAATTGCCATACAGGTGGGTATAGGAAATAATATTGTATCAATGGCTGATGTAAGGCAACAAATGACAGTTGCTGAAGAGCGTATTAAAATGATAAACTCCTGTAATGGTTTTGCAGAAGTGTTACCCGAAGATAAATTCAATATTGTAAAAAGCCTGCAGCAAGCAAAGCAGATAGTAGGCATGACAGGTGATGGCGTAAATGATGCGCCAGCATTGAAACAGGCAGAAGTAGGTATAGCCATGATGAACGCTACCGATGTTGCCAAGCAGGCGGCAAGTATTATTTTATTAAAGGAAGGCTTACAGCAAATTTTAGAACTTATCCGTGTTGGCCGCAGCATACATGTAAGGATAGCCAATTATACTGTAAACAAGATTGCTAAAACTATTCAAACTATTTTGTTTGTATGCGTATCGTTTATTATCTCCAAACAATTTGTAGTGGCTACAATTGATATGGTGCTGCTGTTATTTTTGATAGACTTTGTTGTACTGGCATTGGCCGTTGATAAAGTAAGCTGGAGCAGGCAACCCGCTAACTGGAATATAAAGCCACTGGTTAAAAAAGGTGTATTGATAGGGTTATTACTTTTTACAGAATGTATTACCTGGTTCTTTTTGGCTAAATCAATTTTTAAGATACAGGATCCAAACATGTATCATACTTTAGGGTTCGCCTGTTTGTTTTTCTCCGGCATTGCATCCATACCTGTTATAAGAACAGATAAACGTTTTTATAAAGAGCCCATCAGTAAAACCCTGGTGTATGTTTTACTGGCAGATGTTTTAGTAGTTTGTTTTTTGCTTGCATTTGGTTTTACAGGATTTACCAAATTGCCAGTTGCAGTTATTGCTGCCACACTTGGTTTTTTTATTGTTGCAAATTTGCTGGTAAATGATTTTGTGAAAATATTGATTGACAATAATGAAATGAATCAGGGAATGAGAGCTTGAGTTTATTATTAAATGCCGGGCTGCTTTTTTATTAAATTTTTAATGAAGTAAAAATGAATAGTAACCTTGATAATACCAATAAATCTTTTTGGAATCTTTCCATCCAGAATGCATTATTATCACTTCAGTCAAACGAAAATGGATTAACAAATAAAGATGCAGCAGAACGTTTAAAATTTTATGGCCCAAATACTTTACAATCATCTTCCCGGGTTACAGGATTGTTGTTGTTTTTGAGGCAGTTTAAAAGCCCACTCACCATATTGCTTTTATTGGCAGCCATATTATCAATGGCTTTAGGCGATACTACAGATGCCGTTATAATATTTGCAATCATTATAGTAAGCAGTGCATTGGGTTTTTGGCAGGAGAAAGGAGCGGCTAATGCTGTTGCTCAATTACTAAAAATGGTTCAAATTAGATGCAGCATTTTACGTAGTGGAGAAGAAAAAGAATTGCCTTTGGAGCAGGTGGTACCAGGCGATATAATAGTATTAAATGCAGGCGATATTATTCCCGGAGATGGTTTAATTATTCAATCGCAGGAATTATATGCTGATGAAGCAGCTTTTACAGGTGAAACTTTTCCGGTAGAAAAAAATACCGGTATCGTTAATGCAGATGCTACACTGGCGCAAAGAAGCAATACAGTTTTTATGGGTTCGCATGTAATAAGCGGCACTGCAAAAATGATGGTGGTTTACACCGGCAAGCAAACAGAGTTTGGTAAAATATCCGACCGCCTCCTCCTGAAGCAGCCCGAAACGGATTTTGAAAAAGGCATACGCCGCTTTGGGTATATGCTGATGGAGTTAACATTGATTCTTGTAGTAATTATTTTTGGCGTAAATGTATTCCTGCATAAACCGGTGCTGGATTCATTCTTGTTTTCGCTGGCGTTGGCAGTAGGGTTAACGCCACAACTGTTGCCTGCCATCATCACCATTAACCTTTCTAAAGGTGCCGGCAATATGGCAAAGTTAAAAGTGATTGTAAAACGATTGTCTTCCATTGAAAATTTAGGAAGCATGAATATTTTATGTTCCGATAAAACGGGTACTATTACGCAAGGCAAAGTAAATGTTAAGGAGGCCCTGGATATGGAAGGAAAGGTTTCCAACAAAACAATGTATTATGCATGGCTGAATGCTTCTATGCAAAGAGGTTTTCGCAACCCGATAGATGAGTCTATTTGTAATAGTTATAAAGGAACAGCAATTGAAGGAAAAGTGCAGACAGAAATTCCTTACGATTTTATCCGCAAACGGCTTACCATTCAATTGATGATTGATAACAAAATGATTGCTGTTACAAAAGGTGCTTTAAACAATATACTGGAAGTTTGCAGTTTTGCAGAAAGTGGTAAAGGCGAAATAATTCCACTGGCATCAAAGAAAAATGAGATTATAAAACAGTATGAATTATTAAGCGCAAACGGATACCGTACTTTAGGCGTTGCTTATAAAAATACAGACAATAAAGATTTTACCCGGCAGGATGAAGCTGATATGGTTTTTTTAGGTTTTATTTCTTTGTTTGACCCTCCTAAAAAAGAAGTGCAACAAACTATTGATAATTTAAAAAAAGCCGGGGTGTCTTTAAAAATAATCACCGGCGACAATGCCCTTGTTGCCAATAGCATTGCAAAACAAATAGGCATAAACGATGCAATAATTATTACCGGTGGGCAAATAAGGAAAATGAGTGAAGCTGCATTCAGGCAGCAGGCTCAGGCAGCGCATATTTTTGCTGAGGTAGAACCTAATCAAAAGGAAAGAATAATACTTGCATTGCAAAAGGCAGGCAATGTAGTAGGCTTTATGGGAGATGGTATAAATGATGCGCCTGCATTGCATGCTGCCGATGTGGGCATTTCTGTTGATACCGCAGTGGATGTTGCCAAAGAAGCAGCAGACATCGTTTTGCTAAACCAGGATTTAAGTGTTTTACAGCAAGGTATATTAGAAGGAAGAAAAACTTTTGCTAATACTATGAAGTATGTATTTATGGCTACAAGCGCCAATTTTGGTAATATGTTCAGCATGGCAGGGGCCTCTTTATTCTTACCTTTTTTACCCTTATTGCCTAAGCAAATTTTACTTACTAACCTGTTAACCGATTTTCCTGAAATGGCAATTGCCAGCGACCAGGTAGATGATATAAGTATAGCAACGCCACATAAATGGGATATCCGTTTTATTAAACGGTTCATGATTGTATTTGGCCTTATAAGTTCCGTTTTCGACTATCTTACTTTTGGGGTATTAATTTATTATTTAAAAGCAGATGAAAAATTATTTCAAACAGGCTGGTTTTTAGAATCGGTTATTTCTGCTACATTAATTGTTTTAGTTGTAAGAACAAGGATGTCATTTTTTAAAAGTCTGCCGGGTAAATATTTAACTATAGCAACTTTATTGGTAGTACTTTTTGTTTTAGTTATGCCATTTACACCTATTGCTGCATTATTTGGATTTATTAAGTTGCCGGTTGCATTTTATGCATGGATGGCTTTAATAGTTAGCTGTTACATTGTTACTGCTGAGATGGCAAAAAAATGGTTCTATAAAAAATTAATGCCACATTCATAACACTGTTACTACATAAATTAAGCAGCAATATTAGCTGATGTTGAAATCATTTTCTTTTATATAAAATTCAGATTCTCTACAGTATCTCATTCCACCTTTACTCTTTAAAAATTAATTTAATCACTTTAAAAAAATACTATCATGAATTTTAAAAACATCACATTACCGCTGATGGCTTTGGCGCTTACAATTACAATCGTTAGTTGCGACAGTGAGAAAAATGAAAAAGACGAAAAGGATGAAGCTACAGAAACAAAACAGCAGGAAAAAACAGAAGCGGAAAAAGCTATTACCACCGCAACTGTTACAACAGCTTTGCCTGCCGGTGAAATAACACTGGATAGATTACCTGCCGGTGTAAAAGAATTTGTAGCTAAAAATTATACCGGTTATAAAATGGTTAAGGCTGCATCAGACCCACTTTGCCAGGGCGGCGACGCCATTGATGTAGCCATTGCAAAAAAAGGAGCACCAAATTTGTCGCTTATTTTTAAGCCCGATGGTACTTATGTTCAGCAGGAAGAAGACGTGCCTTTAACAACAGCCACTTCAAAAATAAAAGATGCATTAAAAGCTAAGTATGCTGATTATGCTACAGGCACTCAAATAGAAAAGGTAATACTTGCAGATAAATCGGTTGAATACCTGGTAGATTTGACTAAGGGTACTGTAACTAAAGAGGTTATATTTACTGTGGATGGCAATGTAGTATGTGAAAAATAAGCAGCTATGTAGTATAAATGACTTCGGGCAGTTGGCAGTTCATTACTGATGAATTTACTGTCAACTGCTTTTTTTAATTTTTTAAACTGAATTTTTATAATAGCGGATGAAATACATTCTTTATATACTTTTTATTGCATTTTCTTTTTTATCATTAAATGCACAACAAAAAAATCTTAACTATTTTATAAACCAGGGTTTACAAAACAGCCCACTGCTGAAAGATTATCAGTTTCAAATACAAAATAATAAAATTGACAGCCAAAGAGTAAGGGCAAGTTATGGGCCTCTTGTAAATGGCAATTCCACAGGTTCGTATTCACCGGTTGTAAGAGGATGGGGATATGATGGTGCAATTTCAAACCTGCATACTTACAATGCACTGATTGGTGCATCAAGAACAATAGTCTCCAAAGCGAATATAAACAATCAATACCTTTCTATTCAACTGCTAAACCTTGGTTTGCAAAACCAGGGAAAAATTTCGGAACAGGATTTAAGGAGAAGTATTACACAACAATATATTACTGCTTACGGCGATTTATTACAAATTAATTTTAATCAGGAAATTATTGCCCTGCTAAAGAACGAAGAAACTATTTTAAAAAAGTTAGCAGAAAAAGGAGTTTATAAACAAACAGATTTTTTATCCTTTTTGGTAAATATTCAACAGCAAGAGCTACTTATTAAACAACTGCACATACAATATCAAAATGATTTTGCAACACTCAATTACATTGCCGGTATAAACGATACAGCCTACACAATACTTGAATTACCAGGAGTGTCAGTGCCTGTATTGCCGCTATTGCAGGAAACAATTTTTTACAACCAGTTTAAAATTGACAGCTTAAAAATTAAAACAAACGATAAACAAATTGACTATAGCTACAAACCAAGGGTGAGTGTTTTTGCAGATGGCGGTTATAACTCTTCCTTTGCAATTACACCTTATAAAAACTTTGGATTAAGTGCAGGGGTAGCACTTACAGTACCTATTTATGATGGCAAGCAAAGGAAAATGCAGCATCAAAAAAATGCAATTGCAGAACAGAACCGCAGCACTTATCAGGATTTTTTTAGTACACAATATAGCCAGCAGATTGCTCAGTTAAATCAACAGTTGTTACTCACTCAGCAATTGGTAGAGCAAACAGATACTCAAATAAAATATGCAGAAGGATTGATTAAAGCCCAACGGCAGCAATTAATTACCGGAGATGTCCGTATTGCAGATTATATAATTGCTATCGGCAATTACCTGAATGCAAAAAATATTGTTACACAAAATACCATTAATAAATTCCAAATTATCAATCAGATTAATTACTGGAACCGAAAGCTGTAAACCATTATGATAAAATTTTCAACTTACTTTTTGTGTTTGGTCTCCATTACTGCTTTATTCAGTTGTGGTGCCGACTCTGCTACAAACACCGAACCAATCCCGGAAACAGGAATACCTGTAACTGTTACTAATATTTCTGTTGGACCGCTTGATGAAAGTATAGAACTGAATGCAACTTCGGTGTTTCAATTAAAAACATTTATTAAAGCCAATGCAACTGGCTACTTGAAATCGGTAAATGCTCAGATAGGTAAATACATCAATAAAGGGCAGACTGTATTTGCTATAAAAACAAAAGAAGCAGAAGCATTGGGTAATACAATTAATGTATTGGATTCTTCATTTCGTTTTACAGGGATGGTGCATATTAAATCTCCCGGCAGTGGTTATGTTACTACACTTAATTATCAAATGGGGGATTATGTACAGGATGGTGAGCAGTTGGCCATCATCAGTGATAAGAACAGTTTTGCTTTCTTACTCGACCTGCCTTATGAATTGAAACCTTTTTTAGCAGGCAATAAAAATGTTTTATTAAAACTACCGGATGGCACACAGCTCAATGGTTATATAGCATCTTTAATGCCTACTGTTGATGCTGTTTCTCAAACACAAGGTATTGTAATAAAAGTAAATGGCAGCCAGCAAATCCCCGAAGGCTTAATAGCAAAAGTGCTGTTGGTAAAAAAATCGAAAAGCAATGCCATATCATTGCCAAAAGAAGCGGTGCTAACAGATGAAGTACAGGGAGAATTTTGGGTAATGAAATTAATTGACAGTGTTACCGCTGTAAAAGTTCATGTAAAAAAAGGATTGGAGAATGGCAGTAGTGTGGAGATTCTTTCACCTGTGTTTTCTGTTAATGATAAAATAATACTCACCGGTAATTATGGATTAACTGATACAACAAAAGTGACCGTACTTCAACAATAACAACATGAAAAATTTCTTTGTATCACATAAAAATCCTGTCACTGTTGTTCTGGCCATTATTTTATTAGGCGGCTTGTTTGCATACAGCAAAATGCAAACAGCTTTATTTCCAGAAATAACTTTTCCAAAAATAAAAATTATTGCAGATGCAGGGCAACAGCCTGTAAACAAAATGATGATAACGGTAACCCGTGAACTTGAAAATGCGGTTAAGCAGGTGCCTGATTTAAAAATGATTCGGAGTACTACCAGCCGGGGCAGTTGCGAAATTAGTGCCTACATGGATTGGAAAGCGAATATTGATGTGAGCCAGCAACGTATTGAATCTAAAATTAGCCAGATTAGGAATCTACTGCCACCTGATGTACAGATAACGGTGGAAAGAATGAACCCTTCCATACTGCCCGTTATTGGTTATACACTGGAAGCACCAGGTATGACACCAATTGCTGAAAAGTTGTTGGCTATGTACACCATCAAACCATTTCTTTCGCAGGTGGAAGGTGTAAGTGAAATAAGGGTAATAGGTGGAAAAACAAAAGAATACTGGCTTACGCTCAACACAGGTAAAATGAGTACGCTTGGGGTAACCCCTGATGCGATAATAGCAGCTCTCAATGCAACCAATTTTATCAAATCAAATGGCTACTTATCCGATTACAGGCAAATGTATTTAACCGTTACCGATGCTGTGGTAGATACAAAAGATGAGTTGGAAAAATTAGTGATCAGCAATAACAGTAAACGCATTGTTACCCTGCAGGATATTGCGGCTATAGATATACAGGAAGCAAAAGAATATGTAAAAATAAATGCCAATGGTCATTCTGCTATTTTACTAGCCGTAGTAAAACAACCCAATGCCAACCTGGTAGATTTGTCGGATAAGATGCAGAAGAAAGTAGAAGAGCTTCGTAAGGTATTACCCAAGGGAGTAACCATACAGCCATTTTATGTACAGTCCGATTTTGTAAAAGAATCTATAAAAAGTGTTACTGATAGTTTATGGGTTGGTTTAGCCCTTGCCATTATTGTGGCCATTATTTTTCTTCGCTCATTAAAAGCAAGTGCAGTTATTTTAATTACCATACCTGTAACACTGCTGCTTACTTTAATTGTATTGTATGCCACAGGGCAAACATTTAATATTATGACCCTTGGCGCTATTGCTGCAGCCATCGGATTAATTATTGACGATGCTATTGTAGTGGTGGAACAAATACACCGTACACATGAAGAACATCCTGAAGAACCGACCACTAATCTTTTACAAAAAGCTATAAAATATTTATTACCTGCCATGGTGGGTTCATCGCTCAGTACCATTGTAATATTTATTCCTTTTATTTTAATGACAGGTGTGGCAGGCGCTTATTTTAAAGTAATGACCGATACCATGATCATTACATTGGTATGCTCTTTTTTTGTAAGCTGGATTGGATTGCCGGTTATTTATTTATTGCTGAGCAGAAATAAACCCAAACTGCTTAATGCAAAACAACGTTTAAAGCGTTTAAAAGAAAGTAAGCAACCAGCACATGCAGTACACAATCAAAAATGGGTGGGCTTCTTTATAAAAAAACCATACATAAGTGTATTGTTTATGCTGTTACTTGCGGCAAGCATATATTATGTACTCCCTAAATTACAAACAGGTTTTTTACCGGAGATGGATGAAGGAAGTATAGTACTGGATTACAGCTCACCACCAGGCACTTCGTTAGAAGAAACAGACCGGATGCTGAGAGAAGCAGAAAAAATAATTACCAAAATACCTGAAGTAGAAACTTACTCAAGACGAACAGGTACACAGATGGGCTTTTTTATTACAGAACCCAACCGTGGAGATTATCTTATTCAATTAAAGAAAAAACGAAAGCGTACATCTAACCAGGTAATTGATGAGATAAGGGCAAAAGTAGAAGCCAGTCAGCCTGCTTTGCGGATAGACTTTGGGCAGGTAATTGGCGATATGCTGGGAGATTTAATGACATCCGTACAACCCATTGAAGTAAAAATATTTGGAGCTGACCAGAAGAAATTACAGGAGTTATCTAAGCAGGTAGCGACAGTTGTTACCAATGTAAAAGGTACCGCCGATGTGTTTGATGGAATCGTCATTGCCGGGCCATCCATCTCCATTGTACCCGATGCGGTTACACTTGCCCAATATGGCATTACACCTGCCAGCCTGCAATATCAATTGCAAACAGCATTGGAAGGAAATATTGTAGGTACTGTATTCGATAAGCAACAACTATCATCATTAAGGGTTGTATATCCCGGCAACAGAAAATTAAGTGTGGAAGATGTTAAAAGGATGCAGATTTTTTTACCGAATGGGAAACTAAAGCCCATTACAGATTTGGCTGATATTAAATTGAATACTGGTGATGCTGAAATAGAAAGGGAGGATCTGCAATCTATGGGTGTGGTTACAGGCAGATTGGATAACCGTGATTTGGGAAGTGTGATGAAAGACATTCAAAAAGGAGTGGCAACTAAAGTGGTATTACCAAAGGGTTATCATATTGTGTATGGTGGCGCCTACGCCGACCAGCAAAAATCTTTTAGCGAACTGCTGATGATTTTAGTAACCAGTAGTCTGTTGGTTTTTTGTGTTATATTATTTCTATTCCGGGATTTTAGAGTAGCACTGATGATATTATTAATAGCAGTGCTTGGTATCAGTGGCAGTTATCTTGGTTTGTATTTTACCAAAACTCCATTAAATGTGGGAAGCTATACAGGCCTTATTATGATTGTAGGTATCATTGGTGAGAATGCCATTTTCACCTTTCTGCAATTTAGAGAATCGTTGCAACAGAGTAATAATGTTGACCAGTCCATCATCTATTCTATATCAACAAGATTGCGTCCTAAACTAATGACAGCTTTGGGTGCTATCATTGCTTTAATGCCCATTGCACTGGGTATTGGCACAGGAGCACAATTACACCAGCCCTTGGCTATAGCAGTAATTGGCGGGTTTATAGTAGCACTACCATTGCTGTTGATTGTACTGCCGAGTTTAATGCATGTGGCGTATAAGAATAAAAATTTTGCAGTTAAACCAATCGTAATTAAAGATTAAAGTCTATACCCACATAAAATGAAATTATGAAACACTTAAATAAAGTTGCGAACATTACTTTGTATTTCTGGATAATGAAAGTAATAGCTACCACCCTGGGTGAAATGGCGGGAGACTTTTTTTCAATGACATTAAATCTTGGATATGTTATAAGCCTTGCAATTACAGTAGCATTTCTTTTAGTAGTATTGATAATTCAATTAAAAGTTTCAAAATTTAATGCTGTAGTTTTTTGGTTGGCTATAGTTGGTACTACAACCGTTGGCACAGAAATTTCTGACCTGATGGACAGGACTTTGGGGCTGGGTTATGCCTGGGGGTCACTTATTCTTTTCTCCTGTTTAATGATCACTTTGTACTTATGGCATAAAATCGAAAATGGAATAAAGGTTTATCCCATAACAGAACGAAGAATAGAAATATTTTACTGGATTGCTATTTTATTCTCAAACAGCCTTGGTACCGCTTTTGGCGATTACCTGAGCGATAATATGGGATTAAGTTATTTAACAGGTGCTATTGTAACAGGAATAATTATTCTGATAGTTATACTGCTTCATTATTATACTAAAATAAACCAGATATTGCTTTTTTGGATAGCATTTATATTTACCCGTCCTTTTGGTGCCACGTTTGGAGATTTGCTTACAAAGCCATTAGATAAAGGGGGTTTAAATTTTGGCAGGGGTACTGCAACATTGATTGCCGCCGGTTTATTGGCGTTAATTATTTTTTACTCAAGCAGCAAGGAAAAGCAAAAAGAAAATGAGCATTTCTAAAAGAACATTTTTGGCAATCCTGCTTTTTTTAACAAGCTTGTTTATTTTTATTTATATAGCAGATGAAAACGTGCTGGAAAAAGAAATTGCATTTGATACAAGAGTAATGGCTTTTGTTGCTGCTCATACTACTGCTTTACTCAAACAGATAATGCTCATAATTACTTTTTTTGGTTCTTCGCAATTTTTACTTCCGATTTATATTTTGCTCGTACTATTTTTTATAATAAAAAAAAATAAAGCTTACGCAGTAGATATTGCCATTGTTGCAATAAGCAGCACGGCTATAATGTATTTATTAAAACAATTGTTTAAAAGGCACCGGCCACTTTTACCTGTTTTTGAAACTACAGATGGTTATAGTTTCCCTAGCGGCCATACATTTTCTTCTTTCATTTTTTGCAGTATTCTGGCGTATTTAATATGGACATCATCCGCTAAACTGGTTTGGAAATATGTTGCCATAGTTTCGTTGTTTTTAAGTTCTGTAACCATTGGCCTTAGCAGGATTATATTAAACGTACATTTTGCCACGGATGTTATTGCCGCTTTTTGCCTTGGTATAGTATGCATATTATTGGCATTTTGGGTAATAAAAAAACTGCGTAAAAAAAATCAGGCTTATCATAATTTAATAGACGTTTAGCAAAAAGCTTAAACACTATAAACAACACGGCGAGAAAATAAATTATTTATAACCGGTCAACTAACTGCAGCATTATTGCTTTCCAGTAATTTGTATTCTACTTTATACCTCCATTACCAAATCGTACAATTATTAAATTCTTTTTGGGATAAATATACAGCCATTACCCGTATAAGCCAACAGGGTAAAGCTGTTGTATGCTGCCGGGCCTATACCCATGTTATAGCCGTATATCAATTTGCCTCTGGCTTCATTGGTTCGTTTTTTTGCTTCATCAATCCATAAAAGCTGCTATTGGTGTATTGCTGATAATAGCAAGGATACTTGTGTTAATTTTATAAATAACTACAATCGTTTATAAATAAGCTTGCCGTTTCCCTTTCAGGGTCAGGCTTTCCGTTACAATCTCCTTCGGAGGATTTACACTCCAATCCTTAACGGGTTATTCTTAAAACAACTAAAACAATATCGCATAATACCTGGCACAGTACACCCGTCTTATTTCTTTTACGCCTGCGGCAAATAAGCCGGGAGAACTGCACCAGAAAAATATATTGGTCATTGAGATTGGCTCGTACACTCACCAAACACAATTCCAGATTAATGAAATTATAAAGATGACTGAATGATTGCTAAAAAAATAGACTTAGAAAAACTATTGCGAAGACCGGCACAGTACACCCGTCTTATTTTTTTTACGCCTGTGGCAAATAAGCCGGGAGAACTGTGCCGGATAAGGATTATTGGACATTGAGATTGGCTCGTTCCTCACCAAACACAATTCCACCTGCTTCAAATAGTAAAAAATTGCTTCAAAGCTGATTACTATAAATTCTGCTTTAAAAAAAAACTCATTCATCCTTATCTGTCGCAAATTTCTTGACAGGCTTTGCCAAAAGCAAGGTCTGCACCTGCATTGCATTGCGGTTGGCCACGGGTTTTGCATAAAATATCCGCTGCGCTTTCGTTGCTTTTGCGGCATAAACCGCTTCGCTTTTTATTCCACAGCCAACGAAATATTTTTCACAAAAACCTTGCTTTTGCCAAACCCTGTTTCAAGGCCGGGTTGCTACGATTAGAACGAACGAGGCTCATGCCGAGTTAAAACATTTTAAACATTTAAAATTTACAATCATGGAAATGACAGCAAGATTAACAGGCGATGCAAAAATCAGCACCCTGAAAAACGACAGACAGGTAGTAAACTTTAGCGTAGCTATTAATGACAGCTACAAAGCAAAAGGTAGCAACGAAGTAACAAAAGTGGTGACCTATGCACAGTGTGATTATTGGGTTAATCCCGGTATTGCACAGTACCTCACCAAAGGAACTTTAGTTGAGTTACAGGGCAGAATTGGTGTAAACGCCTACACTGGTAAAGATGGCGAAGCAAAAGCCACAATAACTTTTCATGTTAACACCATCAAACTGCATGGCAGTGCAGGTGTAAAAAATGAAACCTCTGTTAAAACGAACGCCGAAGCAGTTGCAGTATCAGCAGACGATTTGCCATTTTAGAACAAAAGCAAAAGGGCGTTGGTAAATGCTGATGCCCTTTTTTTAAAATTATTTTCAAAATTTAAAAATCAACAATCATGGCACACAATTTAAATTTCAATGAACTAACAGGCAAGCACAGTTTCTTTTCAGTAAAAGAAAAAGCCTGGCATGGGTTAGGGCAAATAGTACAAGACTATCCTACCAGTGCAGAAGCACTAAAATTTGCAGGACTTGATTACACGGTAGCAAAAAGAAAACTGTTTACGTTTAATAATGAAAACGAAGCAGCCAATGAAGACATAGAAATCAAAATTCCTGAAGTAGAAATACCCAATTATTTTGCAACTATCCGTACAGATAATGAAACTGTTTTAGGTGTAGTAGGCAAAGATTATGAAGTGGTACAAAATATTGATGCGTTTAGTTTCTTTGATGCTATTGTTGGCGGCGATGGCATACAATACGAAACCGCAGGGGCATTGGGTAAAGGAGAAAGAATTTTCATTACTGCTAAATTGCCCAATTATATTAAAGTGGGTAATGATGATTTGATAGAGCAGTATTTATTTTTAACTACTTCCCACGATGGTGGCGGCAGTATTACCGCAGCCTTTACACCTGTGCGGATTGTATGCAATAATACTTTAAATGCAGCCCTTCGCAACCATAGCAATGCTTTTAAAATAAGGCATACAGCCAATGCAAAGGAACGATTAGAAGAAGCTCATAAACTAATGGGCATTACAAACAATTTGAGTATTCAATTAGAAGGCGTTTTTAACCAATGGGCAAAGATTCGTATTACAGACCCCGAAGTAAAAAAGCTGATTCAAATGGCATTGGTTCCTAACAAAGAAGTGTTGCAAAATATACAGGCTGGTAAGGATGATGAACTGTCCACCTGTTTTAAAAACATGACCGACGCAGCTTTTGAATATACTATGACTAATGAAACCCAGCAATTGGAAACCACCAAAGGCAGTTTGTTTGGTGCTTACAATGCCGTTACCGGATATTTTCAAAATGTGAGGACTTACAAAAATGAAGAAGCAAAACTGAAATCTTTAATGTTTGGTGGTACTGGACAATTGAGGACACAAAAGGCATTTCAACTTTGTGAGAGTTTTGCAAAAGCTGAGGTAATGGAATTTTACAATTAAGGTTTTTAAGGGGCAAGCAAAAATGGTTGCCCCTTTTTTATTAAAACTTTTAAAGCCTGGAAACGAGCCAAGCTTGAGGGCTTGGCTCGTTTTGGGTTAATGATATAGCTTTTTTTTAAAATTATAAAACTTCCCTTTAAGCCTGCAATTAGTTAAAAAGTAAGCTGTGAATTATACAACATATTACCTTAATGATGTAATGATTGCTGTATAATCTGTGATTACCTTTACATTGGTTTTTCATAGGATATTGGATTTAAAACGGGGCAGGATTTCTATCTTAGCCCTTTTTTTATTTTACTTTTTTCAACTTTTACAAAGTATTTTTTCCTCATTAATTCCCCCACAAAGTTCGCCCTTTGTCTCCGTGGCGGCAATGAAATTCCGGCATAAACCGCTGCGCTATTTATTCCGTTGCTTCATTGCCTTGGTCGCCAAAAGGCGGTAGAGGTTCCATAATTAATTTTTAAATCTTTAAAATGAAAAGTTATGGAACAGTTAGCAATGAGTTTTCCGGAATGGACAAGAGTAGCAGAAGTAGAGCTGGTTTATAAAACTACAGTGAAGCCTTCTGAAAGGCCAAAGATTTCAAGTGTTATAGATTCTTATAAACTGCTGAAAGAATTATGGAATGAAAATACTATTGACATGCAGGAAGAATTTAAAGTGATGCTATTAAATAGAGGCAACAAAGTGATTGGTGTTTATGAAGCGTCTGCAGGTGGCCTAACAGGAACTGTTGCAGACCCAAGACTGATATTAGCGGCCGCTATTAAATCGCTGGCTGTATCAATAATACTTTCACATAATCATCCTTCCGGAAACCTTAAACCCAGCAGGGCAGATGAGGAATTAACACAAAAGATAAAAGTGGCTGCAAGTTACCATGACATTAAAGTGATTGACCACATTATCATTACCAGCGAAGGCTATTATAGCTTTGCAAATGAGGGGCTGCTGTAAAGCCCTTTTTTCTATTGAGGCTGATTATACCGTAAAAGGTATAGCAGCTTCAATAGATAACTAATTATACCTTATTAGGTATAATTAAAATAAATCCCTTACCTTTATACCTTAAAAGGTATAAAATGAATCCCTCCGCATTTTTAAAGCAACAACGAAAACAGAGCAATCTTACGCAGGAAGAACTGGCTGCAAAAACAGGCGTAGGGCTTCGTCTGGTAAGGGAAATTGAGCAGGGCAAAACAACCATGCGTATGGACAAAGTGAACCAGATACTGGCGCTGTTTGGTGCTGAACTAATTGTTAACCCAAAAGCACAGAAACATGGCTAAAACCGCAAAAGTGTTGTACGATGGGGAATTGGCAGCCCGGCTTTCGGAAACGGATGACGGCTATCTATTGCAGTATGACGAACAGTACCTGCAACAACCAGAAAGTAAGCCAATCAGTCTTACACTGCCAAAGAAAAAGGAATCGTACACCAGTAAAGTACTGTTCCCGTTTTTCGACGGACTGATACCAGAGGGCTGGTTGCTGGATATTGCTGTCGATTACTGGAAAGTAAAAGCTAACGACCGTTTTGAATTATTATTAACCACCTGCCGGGACACCATTGGGGCTGTAACGGTTGAACCTGAATAAAGAAAGAATGAATAACTGCTGGTTTTGTTATAAAGATGCCGGGGATGCTCAATACCATCCGGCCTGTGCTAAAAAGTTTTTTGGTACGCAGGAAGTACCAACACTTCAATTAGATGATGCACTGATGGAATCGCTGGCCAAACAGACCGTTAACCAGCGGATAGCCGTAACAGGGGTACAGCCTAAATTATCACTTACGCTGCAAAAAGAAAAAGGCCACAGCCGCTTAACCATTGTTGGGCTTTGGGGGGAATTTATTTTAAAGCCACAGCATCATGGCTACTCAATGATGCCGGAAACCGAAGACCTTACCATGCACCTGGCCGAACTGTTTAAAATACCCGTGTGTGACCATACATTGCTGCAGGCCAGCAATGGAAGCATGGTATATATTGCTCGGCGCTTCGACCGGGTGGAAGGCAGGAAAATACACATAGAAGACCTGTGTCAGTTGTCAGAATTTTTAACCGAGAACAAATACAAAAGCAGTTATGAAAAAGCTGGTAAGCTGGTAGCGCAATATTGCCACAAAGGGCTTGACCTATTGAGTTATTTTGAATTGGTGTTGTTCAGTTATTTGTGCGGCAATAATGATATGCACTTAAAGAATTTTTCCTTGATGCACCAGCCTGAAGGCATTGTATTAAGCCCGGCGTATGACTTACTAAATGTAAACCTGCTGAACCCCAAAGATGAAGAAGAATTGGCGCTTACATTGAATGGCAAAAAAGCGAAAATAAAATTAACCGACTTTAAAGCACTGGCTGAAAACCTGCGGATTAATGAAAAGGTCTATTACAATAGTTTTAAACTTTTCAGCAGTAAAAATGAGGAAGTGATGGATTTGATTGACCGTAGTTTTTTAGATAAAAAAATGAAGAAGGGGTATAAGGAGATTTGGATGAAGAAGCAAGAGGTGTTTGGATAGATAAATCTTTACTTCAGAATTATTTTTATTTTTTTCACAACCGTGAAAGTTTTCAACAAAGTCAATTATTACCATTCATGACAAATTATATCATAAAAGAAATTGGGGTACTTACTTCGGAGTTGTATGACGGTAAACCAGGAGATTAATAAGCGTTCCTACCCTTGTAAAACAAAAATGAAATACTATTAAATCCATGTTGTGTGTATGCTTTTAGAAGCGTCAATTTTTAAAGAAGTCAACCGCAATCTCACTTATTAGTGCTGGTCTTTCATAAAAAACACGGTGAGAAGTATTAGGCAAAACACAAAACTGACTTCCTTTAATTAAGTTGTGCATTTCTATGCCATGCTCAAGTGTTATTATGTCCCGGTCACCAAGAACAATCATCACAGGGGTTTTAATACCCTCTAAAACGGTTGCTGGAAAATATATTTTCTGGTTCCACATTTTGTTTATGTCTATAAAAAACTTTTTCCAATCACGTCCAGGATAAAGACTGCGATAATTATCCAATTCTTCTTTATCTCTTTCTTCAAAGTCAGGGCTATTAATCACCCTCACAAAATCAGTGGTATCGTTGAGCATTGTAGGGATGCCACTCAGTTTATAATTCGCTCCGCTAACCAATACTTTTTTTATTTTATCAGGTCTATTATTTGCCAGAATTAATGCTGCATTTCCACCATCGCTCCAGCCAATAACATATGCACTATCTAATTTCAATAAATCAATCAGCTTAGAAATGTAATCAGCCAAAAGCTGATAACTCATACTGTCTGCTAATTGCGACCTTCCTTGCCCAGGCATATCAGGTGCAATAACACGGAATTTTTTCGAAAGGCCAGGAATACACAATGAGAAATTTTCGATACTGCCCATACCGCCTTCCAGTAATATCAAAGGGCAACCTTTTCCATATTCCTCGTAATAAATCTTGGTATTAAAAATTGATAGGTATTTCCCATTATTAGAACCATATTTTATTTTCTCTTGTCCATATGCAAGTCCAGTGAGAACGAAAGAAAAAATAATTATGACGCTTGCCTTTTTCATATCGAGAATTTAATATTCAATTGTAAGTTGTTGTCATAGCACTCTACCGGGCAGTTAAAATAAACACTTATATCTAAGCTAAAATACGCCACTTCGTACTAAAAACAATTTTGTTACCGACCACTTTTTAATATTTTTAGAAAAAAGTGCAGTTAAGTTGTAGTAGGGAAAATACAAATTATATTCGCTTTTAATCATCTTAAAAGCTGATGTTTATCAAAAGATTTTATTACTTCATCAGATAAAGTAACGCTGTTCTTACATAAAATAAAAAAAATGAAAATTTCTTCATTTCCCGTCCAACTCCTTCAACTTCTCATTCAAATCCACCAGCCCTGCTTTCTTCAAACACTCATCAGAAAACGCTCCTAATTCCTGTAAAGATTCTTTGGAGAAAATATCCATCAGACTGCCGGATTTATCATTGTCTTTAATGGTAAGCCCACGTTCAATAATACGGTTAAGCAGCAACACATTTTTTCTGCTGATTTGAATATTCAGCTTCACTGTTTCATTCATGCCGGGGATACTTAATACAGTATCATACACTTTGGCAACTTCATTTGTATTCATACAAGAAATTTTAATTTTTTCTGCTGTAAAATTATTTTCTATTGAGCAAATTATCCCCCTTCAAATTCAAGGAGGATAGTTTTAAGGCATAGCAGTTGTTTAACTTTGTAACAGAAACAGTAAGTGAAAAAGAATAGTGATAGTATGAAAGCTGAACAAAATATTTCTTCCTATAAAGAAGCAAAACAAATTGACCTGGTGGAGTATCTGTCCACACTTAATTTTAAGCCTGCAAAAATAAGAGGCAACAATTACTGGTATCTTTCTCCACTCCGGGATGAAAAGACAGCTTCTTTTAAAGTAGATAGAAAAATAAATTGCTGGTACGATCATGGAATAGGCAAAGGTGGCAATCTTGTTGATTTTGGAATGCTATATTTTAATTGCAGTGCAGCAGTTTTTCTGAATAAATTGAATGGCAATTTTTTCCTTCACCAGCCTGTTAAAACAAATTCATCCAAAGAAATTGCTGCCCCTAAACTTACTGTCCTTGGCGACTTCATTCTTAGTTCTGCTCACCTCATTAATTATCTGACTAAAAGAAAAATACCTTATGACATTGCTGATAAATATTGCAGGGAAGTCCGCTATCAGATGAACGACAAAGTGTATTATGGTATCGGTTTTAAAACTGATAGTGGGAGTTTTGAAATAAGGAATCCGTTTATAAAATCTGCCAGTTCCCCCAAAAGTATCACCAGTTTTAAAAATGGCTGTGATGAAATTTCGGTGTTTGAAGGCTTCTTTGATTTTCTTTCCTAT
Organism: Chitinophagaceae bacterium; assembly: GCA_043788995.1. Lineage (GTDB taxonomy): Bacteria > Bacteroidota > Bacteroidia > Chitinophagales > Chitinophagaceae > Ferruginibacter. The sequence continues at coordinate 74,896 of JAYWII010000064.1, forward strand.
AAAGTTTTAGAGCAAAAAAATTCTTTATCAAATACTGATTATATCGTTTTAAATTCCCTCTCATTTTTTGAAAAGTCAAGGCCTGTAATGGAAAATTATAACAAGGTAAAATTGTATTTAGACAATGATAAAGCCGGACAAAATTGCAGCCGCCTTGCGTTGTCGCTAAGCAATAAATATAAAGATGAAAGCAGCTTGTATAAAAATTACAAAGACCTGAATGATTGGTTGGTCAATCATGATTTAAAACAACAGAAAAAAATGGGCAAAAAAGTCTGAGGTACTACTCTTTTTCAAAAATGCCTTTATGGATTTATTGATAATGCCTAAAAACTATAATTATGAAACTTGGATGTGTTAATGAATTTGAAAAGTCTGGGAGATTGCCCGCCTTGCAGCAATCGGCCAGATGTCCGGTTGTTAAACAACCGAATCTGGCCGCCCTTACTCCGGAGTCGTGGGCGGGTGAGTCAGTAAGGTTGTATTGTTTAAGAAACGTGTAAATGAAATGTGATGAAAACGGAAAACAGGAAACGTTTTGTAGGTATAAGATTTACTACAAATGAGTATGAGCAAATAGAAAAGAAATGGAAGGCTTCTACCTGTAGAAAACTAAGCGAATATGTACGGAAAATTATCTTCAATAAACCTATCGTTGCCACTTATCGTAACAAGTCTTTAGATGACTTAATGACAGAACTGATTCAGCTAAAAAAAGATTTAAACGGCATTGGAAACAACTTTAACCAGGCGGTAAAAAAGTTGCATACACTGCATCAGATTCCTGAGTTCAGGCAGTGGTTGGAAGGATATGAAAAAGAGAAAAATCTCCTGTTGGATAAAGTGGAGCAAATAAAAAATGTAACAGGTAAAATTGGTGAGCAATGGTTGCAGTAATTAAGACCGGGCATTCTATTCACCGCATTGTAAACTACAATGAAAATAAAGTGAAGGAAGGAATTGCGAAATGTATTTCGGCAGCCAATTATCCAATGGATGCGGATAAATTATCGTTCAAAAATAAGCTGAACCGGCTGCTGTATCAGGCAGCTTTAAACACCAATGTAAGCCGCAACAGTGTGCATGTTTCTTTAAACTTTGAACCGTCTGAAAATCACACAAAAGAAAAATTAGAAGCCATTGCCAATACTTACATGGAAAGAATAGGCTTCGGCAATCAACCCTACCTTGTTTATCAGCACCATGATGCAGGGCATCCGCATATACACATTGTAAGCATTAAAGTGAGGGAAGATGGCAGCAGGATTGATACCCAAAACATCGGAAAAAATCAATCAGAAAAAGCCCGTAAAGAAATTGAAAAGGAATTTGATTTGGTTAAGGCAGAAGACAGTAAACGTTTAAAACAATACCAACTCAAACCACTCAATGCAGAGAAAATTCAGTACGGAAAATCAGAAACTAAAAGAGCCATTTTAAATGTGCTGAATGAAGTTTTGCACAGCTACAAATATGCTTCTATTCCTGAACTGAATGTAATACTGAAACAATTTAATGTAATGGCTGACAGAGGCAGTGAAAATTCAAGAATCTATAAAAAAAACGGACTTACTTACAGATTGCTGGATGTAAAAGGAAACAAAGTTGGGGTGCCAATAAAAGCAAGCGATTTTTATAATAAACCTACATTAAAATTTCTTGAAGAAAGATTTGTGGTGAGTGAGAAAGAAAGACAACCACATAAAGTCAGGGTAAAAAATGCCATTGATTTATTACTGATAAAACAACCTGGTATCGGCTTAGATGGATTAATAAAGGATTTGGAAAAGGAAAGTATTCAAATAGTATTGCGGCAGAATAAGGAAGGCATTATATATGGTATTACTTACATAGACCACCGGACTAAATCTGTTTTCAACGGAAGTTCTTTAGGCAAGCCTTACAGTGCCAATGGCATTCAGGAACGTTGCAGCGCAATGGCTTCACCAGTGGAAGAATTAAAAGATTTAAAAGCGGCTGGTGAAGAAAGAAAGCTATCAGAAAAACAAATCATATTTCAGCCCTTGGAAAAAGAAAAATCAATTAATGAAAACAGCCTGTTGGAAACTTTAATGAACCCCAAAGAAGGCTTTGATTATGTTCCGTGGCAATTGAAGAAATCAAAACGAAAAAAGCGAAAAGGAATTTCGAGATAATATTTTTTACATCTAAAATGAGGCGTTATGAACACAGGAGAGAATGAACAAGGATTGAGAAAAATTATTGACATGACGAGGCTGATAAGCATTGTGTTATTAGCACTGCATTTTTATTATTACTGTTATGGGGCATTTGTAAAATGGCAACTGACAGCAACTATTTCAGACAGGCTTCTGACTAATATCCGTAACACAGGGTTGTTCAACAATTTTAATGTTTCAAAATTAATCAGCCTGGGATTTTTAATTATTTCCTTGTTTGGTGCAAGAGGTAAGAAAGATGAAAAACTGAATCATAAAACTGCCTTTGCCTACATCGTAACTGGCCTGGCTATTTTCTTTTGCAGCTTCCTCATTTTACACTCAAAATTTGCTATCGAAACGATTGCTATCAGTTACATAGTGTTGTGTTCAATAGGTTATATTCTTGTATTAACCGGCGGTACTTTACTATCAAGGGTTATTCAAACAAAGTTTAACAATAAAGATATTTTCAATAAAGAAAATGAAAGCTTTCCGCAGGAAGAAAGGTTATTGCAAAATGAATTTTCCATTAACCTGCCGGCAAAGTATCACCTGAAAAATAAGATAAGAAAAAGCTGGATAAATATTATCAATCCATTCAGGGCATTATTGGTGCTGGGTTCGCCGGGTTCTGGTAAATCGTACTTTGTAATAAGGCATGTTATCACCCAACATATCAGTAAAGGCTTTGCCATGTTTGTATATGATTTTAAGTACGATGATTTATCAAGAATTGTGTACAATACCTGGCTTAAATACAAACATAATTACCCTGTAGTTCCAAAGTTCTATGTCATCAATTTTGAAGACTTAAGTTGCAGCCACCGCTGCAATCCGCTTGACCATACTACTATGACAGATATTACGGATGCAGCAGAAGCAGCCCGTACTATTTTAATGGGCTTAAACAGGGAATGGATAAAGCGGCAAGGTGATTTTTTTGTAGAGTCGCCAATTAATTTTTTAACTGCTATTATTTGGTTCTTACGAAAATTCAGGGATGGCGAATTTTGCACACTGCCGCATGTGATAGAACTTATGCAAACCGACTATGATAATCTCTTTACAGTGCTTAGAACAGAGAAGGAAGTTGAAGTTTTAATCAACCCATTTATTACAGCTTACCTCAACGATGCAATGGAACAATTGGAAGGACAAATTGCCTCTGCAAAAATTGCAATGGCAAGGCTTTCCTCACCACAATTGTATTACGTTTTATCAGGCAATGATTTTACCCTGGACATTAATAACCCGAAAGAGCCAAAGATTATTTGTATGGGAAACAATCCGCAGAAAATCCAAATCTATGGTGCTGTACTTTCTCTTTACATCAGCCGTTTGGTAAAAATTGTAAACAAAAAAGGAAAACAAAAAAGCAGTTTAATTTTTGATGAGTTTCCAACTATCTACCTGAATAATATGGACAGCCTGATTGCCACTGCAAGAAGTAATAAAGTGGCCACCACATTAGCCGTTCAGGACTTTAGCCAGTTAAGAAAAGACTATGGAAAAGAGCAGGCAGATGTAATTATGAATATATCTGGCAATATCATTAGCGGACAAGTAACAGGCGATACCGCTAAACAATTATCAGAACGTTTCGGAAAAATTATGCAAGACAGAGCCAGTTATTCTATCAATCGAACAGATACATCCGTTAGTCATTCTAAGCAATTGGAGACCGCCATTCCTCCATCAAATATTTCAGCCCTAAGTTCCGGCGAATTTGTGGGCATGGTTGCCGATGACCCCGACCAAAAGATTGAACTAAAGACTTTTCATTGTTCTATCATAAACGACCATGCTGCATTGAAAGCAGAGCAGGATGTTTACAAAGAAATACCAGTGGTAAGGAAATTAGACAACAGTATCATACAGCGAAACTATTTACAAATAAAGCAGGAGGTGCAAGACCTGGTTCAGTCAGAAATCGAGAGGGTGCTGGGTGAACCGGGGTTGCAGCACCTGGTGATAAAGAAGTAATTGTTAAACAAAAAATTGTGCGTTATGACTATGAAGAAAGAATTTGCTACAATTATTAAAATAATTGAGCAGGCAAGGTTAAATGCTTACACCGCTGTAAATATCGAATTGGTAAACTGCTATTGGCAGGTGGGTGAATATATCAGCAGCAGGGTTTCTAAAGCCAACTGGGGCGATAAAACTGTGCAACAGTTAGCAGACTATATCCAGAACGAGTATCCTGATTTAAAAGGCTATAATCGCATTGGATTATATAGAATGAAGCGGTTTTATGAAACTTATACCAGTTCCCCATTTGTATCACCAGCGGTGATACAAACGGAAAAGGCAAAAACACCCCAATCCAAAATTGTATCACCAGTGGTGACACAATTGTCTTCTGATATCCGGCGATCCATGCTTTGCCAGATCAGCTGGACACACCACCTCGTTATTTTATCCGGCACCAAAACCGAGGCCGAACGGGAGTTTTATATAAATCTGTGTATAAAGGAACGGTATGGTAAAAGAGAATTGGAACGGCAAATTAGCAGCGGTTTATTTGAAAGGGTGGTTATTGGCAAACAAAGCTTACCGCCCAGCAAAAATGAATTACACCAGAACATGGTAAACACGTTCAAGGATAACTACGTGTTTGAGTTTTTAAACCTACCGGAAGAACATAGTGAAGACGATTTACAAAAGGCTTTGGTTACTCAGCTTAAATCCTTCATACTCGAATTGGGTAAAGACTTTTTATTCATCGGAGAAGAATATCGCTTACAAGTCGGCAACAGCGATTTTTATATTGACCTTTTATTTTATCACAGATCCTTGCGTTGTATGGCTGCGTTTGAATTGAAGGCTGACAAATTTAAACCGGAACATTTGGGGCAACTAAACTTTTACTTGGAAGCACTGGACAGAGATGTAAAGAAAGCTGATGAAAACCCCAGCATTGGTATATTACTCTGCAGGTCTAAAGATGATGCGGTAGTGGAGTATGCTATGAACCGTTATCTGTCACCGGCGCTGGTGGCAGAGTATCAGACTAAGCTGCCGGATAAGAAGTTATTGCAGGACAGGGTAAGGAAGTTGTTTGAGGGTAAGTGATCATACTTATGTCTTCAATGTTAAAACCTGGTGTATATAATTCAAGATTATGTGTTATTTTTAAAGAATTAAAAACTACTTTAAAAGACTTCTAATCAACCATTAAACCCAACTTCTGCCTATGCTTGCTGTCTCTCGTTACATTATCCACGAAGTGCATAAAGAGTTTAAGGTTATAGGCGCAACAGTTGAACCATCACTTCAAGTTCCTGTTATTGACGATTTTGCCAAAAAACTTATTGATGAAACCCATAAATCTTTTGGAATGTCAACATCTTTAAAGAATACAAAATTTGAAGATGGTCATTCAACCCCGTTTAACACTGGATTAACAAGTTATTTGGATTTAGAAACAGACGAAGATTTTTACTCTTATACTATCAGTTCACTAAATGACCTGAAAGAAAGAATAGAAAATGAGCAGTTTGCAACCGGGGGCTATTATCTTTTTGCGGATTATCATTTTGATGCAAGGAGGTATATTTCTGCAATCCTGTTGAGAAAAAAATCTGGAATAAATTTTCAAAAAGTAAATAATGTATTCAGACCGGTAGAAGGTGAAACTCTTAATATAGAGAAAATTGCAATGGGGTTTAGATTAAATTATGGAATATTTATTTCAGATGACCCCGATAAAAATTACGTTGCACTGATAACCACTCAACAGGATAAGCTTTCGGGATATTTCAGGAAATGGGTTCAGGCTGCAGGTATAATTTCAAATGATAAAAATACTTCAGCACTTGTAAAAATTATTAACAGTATTGATATTCCAGCAGATGAAAATGGTATTTCAAAATATCCCTCGAGAGAAGAAATGAAAAAGGCTTTTTATGATGTAGTTGAACAAAGCCCCGGTAAATCAGTTAATCTTATGCAGCTTTCCCAATACTTTTATGGAGAAGCCCAAGAGCAATATATATCTGAATATGCTCAACAAAATTCAATTACGATTGATACTGAATTCAAACGATCATCTCCTGTTTTCAAGAAACTAATTACAATCAAAGCCAGAACAAAAGGCATAGAGCTTAACGTTGATTATGATAAATTAAATGCAAACGAAGTAGATGTTCAGGATAATATTGTAATTATACGTTCGCAGGCGATAGTTGACCAGATTAATCAACAAAGAAATGAACAGTAACGAACATATTGATTTTATAACTAAAATTATATGTGCTTCTAACGCAGATCCCATATTTAATGGGCGTTCAGTAAGATATTCGTATCCTCCTTTGCAAAAAGATGATTTGGAAATTAATTTGAAGCAACTTCAAATTAATTATGAGTTTCATCTGAATAATCAGTGCGAAATAAGGATTGACTTACCATACAATAATGAACAGCTTTTATTTTTTTATGATGATGGTGATTTTTTTAAACGGGGTCTTCATCACCTTGAAGAATTTAATGCCAATAGGTTAATTATTCTTTTTCATGAAGGCAAGCCACTAAATAAATTTGTCGGTGATCTATTTACTGTAGAAAAGGCGATTTTTTTCAATTTTTACAACTATCACCAAATACTTCAATTGCTTGAAAATCAAGAGCAGTTCATGTCAGTTCACTCAAAACCTGACAGGCAGTTTGTAATCTTTTCATCTGAAACAGGTCCCTTTTACATTGGCTATGATTTGCATGAGCCAAGAGTAAAAAATCTTGAAGACCTTAGTTTGGTTTATAGCTCTTTAGTTAACCAACTTCAGAAAATAGATTTTGTACAGTATCTTAAGTCGGCTATTATTCAAACTGTACATGAGTATCCAGTTAAGGAGCGATTTTATCATCTGATTAATTCTTTGAGGGTTATTTTGAGTGTGGCCGAACGAGACCACTATGTTTATATCAGGAACTTCAATTTTGAAAAGATAAAATCAAAATTTAAAGAGGAGAGAAATAAATATATGGAAAGCATTGAGAAAAATATTGAAAGTGTAAATAAACAAGTTACCTCTTTCCCTTTAACATTTGCAGCTTCAGCATTTGCAGGCTTTCAGGTTAAGGATAAGCCAGCTATTTTATTGCTGATTGTCGGAGCTTATTTTGTTTACACTGTTGTGGCATATAAGGTTTTGAGTATTGCTTCTTACAACACTGAGGGAATTAAAGCAGATGTTGATAGTGAATCTGATAAACTAAAAAAGGGCTATGAAGTTGTTTTTAAAGAATTTGAAAACGATTTCACAAGAATAAATACAAAGCTGGGCATGATTAATAGCCTGATTGGTATTTTAAAAGTAGTTTTAGTTTCTTTACTTTTTGCATTCATAATTTTTTCTATCTATGAAATATTTTTTGTTACTCATACAGTAGTTAAACCTTTACAATGACTACTAAAGATTTTTTAACCAGCCTAATACAAATTGCTAAGTCTGATTTAGCGGCCAGTAAATTACTTTTTACTAATGGGTTCTATTTGCAATCAACCTTTTATTTACAACAAGGAGTTGAAAAGGGGAATAAAGCCTTTGCAATCTTTAATGATTTTATAAAGGCTGATGAAATTAAACACATAGGTCACGACCATATTGAGCTTCATAAAAGGGGAATAAACTTCCAGTTGGAAAATTTAAAAATATTGAATAATAATAGTATTGAAACGAAAGAGTTTTTAGATACAATTTTAAGTCACACGAATATTGATCATAAGGGCTATATTAAATCTTTGGAAAACTCAAGGGATATAAAAAATGAGTGGCAAAAATTTAAGGTAGTTGAGATAGATGCTGTAGAGTTAGCCGAATTAATTGAAGAAATAGATTTTGAAATTGAAGAACCTGCGAATTCTTCAAAAGACACAAAGGATGATTTAGTTAAACAACTAAAAGAAAAAGTTCAAGAATTTATATTGCCATTATTTCATAAGCTTAAAGAAAAATATCCGCAAATTGACATTGATGAAATTGATACTTTCTTTAACGATTCTAATAATAAGGATGCACTTGCCCACACAATGCTTGACTTCGTAGAATATTTAAGAAAATTTATTCCTGCTTTTCACAAAATGTACATACTTGGCTTCATCTTGTATCCATTGGTTTCAAAAGTGCGTTACCCAGACTTTGGTGAAGGTTTTGACCCAATACAAACTTTTACTACCGATCATCCTTTGATTAATCAGCAACCAAGACTGCATAAATTAGCGTCAAATTCGGTGGAGGTTTTAGAAGTAATTATGCAACAGTCTGTAAGGCAATTAAGCTAATTATGAACGCCTGCCCAGAAATAGGCTCGTCTTTGCCCAGGTAATCATCATCCGTATAAAGTTACCCAATTACCATATTGTGAGTCATAGTGCGGCCATCTGTTTTTGCTGCTTCCCTGTAAACTATAATGCCGAACTGGATTGTAGAAATGTGGAATGCTTTCTTTGAGGAATTTTTTTTGCTTATCCTTAATCTCAAAATATCATGATGGCAAAACCCTAAATTATTGGTTATCAAGCTACCAAGTTTGCCAACCGCTTCAAGTCCTCTATAAAAAAGTTCGAAAATTGTATTGGAAGGACGACTGAAAAGGGTTTCAAAGTAAAATTTGGAACCCTTTTTTTTATGCCTGTAACCCATGCAGTTTATAGTTTCAGAATAAATAATTCATTTTTAAGCCCTGCCAATTTCAATTAAAAGCCCCATTAAAAATTACTGTATGAGACCCAATCATTTAGCATTCATTTTATTATTAGAAAAAATAGTGTAGGTAAATGGGGAATGTTCCCAGTACAGGCTTGGATTTCTGTTAATGGTAATATACTATTGTTATCATTAATTCATATCCTTCAATCAAAAGATGGGATTTATTAATTGCCAGGATTGTTTTTTTATGATGGCTATTGGTCTTTTTACTGATTGTTTTCAAAAAGAGAAAGTGTTGAGTTGCTGTATTGCTTTGCGTTCATAATTAGTAATGCAGTTGTGATGGTCATTGCAATCATTAAATGGAATTTGATTGCTGTTGTATTGAATATCGTTGCTATTTTAAAAGGGAACAAATATTTGCAGAAGGGCAACTATTAATTTAGGCTATAAAGAATTTCTCAGTGTTAAAGCAAATGAAACTTCTATCTGTTGTTTGCCATCATTTAAAACCATTTGTGCAGCCAGCTCACCCATTTTTTTAAAATCAGTGGAGATGGTGGTAATACCATCCAGTATAAATTGTTTCCAGGGTGTTTCGTTATAAGAGATAATGCCAATGTTTTTACCAACTACCAGTTTAGAGGACTTGATTTTTCCCAGCAATACCACCAGGTCATCTTCCATCAGGTTAATATATACTTCACCTTCCTGAATAGCTTCATCAGCAATTTTATGTACCACCTTATAATTGAATGCATATTCCTGGCAAAAAGACTGAAATCCCTTTAGAATTTCATTGGGGAAATAAGTGTAGGATGGGAATACAATTTTTAATGTTTGATATTTCCCCAATTGTGGCAGGGCTTCTTTTAGTGCATTATAAATATCTTTTTCAAAATTTTCATATACTGCTCCGTATTCTTTTTTTATACCCGGTATCAGTTTATCAAGCAGTATCAATTTGCCATTTACTTTTTCATTGATCACATCAGCGGTATTTTCGCCACCCTCTAAAAAATGCGGAATGATTACATAATGGGTATATTCCTCTTTTTTGTTTTGTAGTAATTTTTTAAACAGGCTGAAATCATTATTGTAAATATAAAAATCAATAGCAGCCTGCTCACCTAATGTGCTTGCAAAAGAATCGTACAAAATTTTTTTGTGTGCACTCAGTTTGTTAAAAATCAGGAAAACTTTGATAGGTTGTTTAAAATCTGTTTTTGCAATGAAGTACCCTTTGCCCGGTACAGAGCCTATCACGCCTAATTGCTTTAAGTGCCGGTATGCTTTTTCTGCTGTATCACGTGCTATATCTAACTCGTAACTTAATTCATTAATGGAGGGAAGCAGGTAATCTTTCTCTAGTTTACCCTGTTCAATGGCATGTAATACGGAGTTGGTAAGCTGAATATATTTTGGCGTAATAGACTGTTCATCTATTTTAATAATGCGGTATATATTTTCTGAAGCCATGTGCAAGCAAAACGCAAATGTAGATTCTTTTTTTATTAATACCCGGAAAGCAGGACAGCACAGTACAGATGAGAAAGGCGCAGGATAGTTAGTATATTTCGAAAATTAATTTGCACTTGATGCCGGTAGCTTCCCGTAGTAAAAAAATGAAAATGATGTACATTTCTGTTCTTTTTTGTAATACAGGTTCTGTTTGTTTCCCCCTGGTTAATGGGGATCTATAAAAATAGTTTCTGTATCCAAATAATAAATAGAAATTAGCAGACAGTACATGACAGCTGGTTTTTGACAGTCAGGTAATTTTACCAAACGATTTTGCCTTAAAACTATAAACGAATGCAGGTTATATTAGGAGTTATCTTTCATTTTATCGGGGGCTTTGCCTCTGGAAGTTTTTACATGCCCTATAAAAAAGTGAAGGGCTGGCACTGGGAAAGCTTTTGGATAGTGGGTGGTATTTTTTCCTGGTTCATTGTTCCGCCGCTGGCTGCATACCTCACCATTCCCGGCTTTGCAGAAATAATAAAAAATGCAGGTGCTTCCACATTGGGTATTACTTACCTGTTTGGCGTGCTGTGGGGCATTGGCGGTTTAACGTATGGTTTGGGTGTTCGTTATCTGGGTGTTTCATTGGGCAGCAGCATCATATTGGGTTTGTGCATGGTGTTTGGGGCATTGATACCTTCCATCTACTATAATTTTTTTCCAAAAGAAGGTAAGGACACATTTGCGATGCTGGTAGGCTCCAGTTGGGGTTTAACGGTGTTGGCAGGGCTAGCCTTGTGTGTGGTTGGTATTATCATTTGTGGTAAGGCCGGCGTAATGAAAGAAAGACAATTAAGTGCTGTTGCTACCGATCCCCATGGTGTACAGGTAAAAACAGAATATCAGTTTGCACTTGGAATGTTTGTATCAATTGTATCGGGTGTATTAAGCGCCTGTTTCAATTTTGGTTTGGAAGCTGGCAAGCCAATGGCCGATCTGGCCAATAATATCTGGAAGGCAGCCAACCCGGGGGAGGGCAATTTTTTATACCAGAATAATGTAACCTATGTGGTGGTGTTATGGGGAGGATTGACCACCAATTTTATCTGGTGCATGATACTGAATGCCCGTAACAAAACATTTGGTGATTATGCCAATAAACAAACACCGCTTTTAAAAAACTATATTTTTTCTGCCCTGGCAGGAACCACCTGGTTTCTTCAATTCTTTTTTTATGGAATGGGCGAAAGTAAATTGGGTAATGGACCAAGTTCGTGGATACTGCACATGGCATTCATTATACTGGTGGCAAATATGTGGGGTTTGGTTTTAAAAGAATGGAAAGGCGTGAATAAAAAAACAGCTACCACTATTATTATCGGAATTATTACCATTGTCGTTTCTGTATTGCTGGTAGGCTATGGTAATTCTTTGAAATAAGGGACGATAAATGGAGAATATTTGACAGTTAGAATTTTATGAACTAGTAACAATAATTTTATGAGTATCGCAACAACTGAATTTAAACATGTGAGTTATCTCTGGGAAGAAAGCAAAGCCGCATCACTGGCCGGGGATGAAGTAGCCTTATTGGTATACCGCTCTAATTTGTTAGGAGCAGATTTAAGATTGACCAATTATGGTGGTGGAAATACTTCCTGCAAGGCAATGGCAAAAGGTCCGTTGACAGGAAATGAAACAGAAGTAATGTGGGTGAAAGGAAGTGGCGGCGATTTAGGAACAATGAAACGTAATGGTTTGGCTGCTTTGTATGTGGACAGGTTACGCAGTTTAAAAAATATTTATCGTGGTCTTGAGTTCGAAGATGAAATGGTGGAGTTGTTCAATCATTGCATTTATGACCTGGCTTCAAAAGCTCCTTCAATTGATACACCATTGCATGGATTTCTTCCATTCAAACACATCGATCATTTGCATCCTGATGCAGCCATTGCAATAGCTGCTGCAAAGGACGGTGAAAAAATCACCAAAGAATTATTTGGCGGCACCATTGGCTGGGTAAAATGGCAGAAGCCTGGCTTTGAACTGGGGCTGATGCTAAAGCAATGCCTGGATGAAAACCCAGGTATCCGTGGCATCATGCTGGGCTCACATGGGTTGTTTACCTGGGGTGATACGGCTTATGAAAGTTATATGAATACACTGGAAGTAATTGAAAGATGTGCTCAATACCTCGAAGATAATTACGGGAAAAAAGGAGCCATCTTTGGCGGACAGAAAATACAATCATTGCCAAAGGAAGAAAGGCTAAATAAAGCAGCATCGCTGGCACCAGTATTAAGAGGGCTATGCAGCAGAGGTGGTTCTAACTCCCCTTTAGGGGTTGGGGGTATGATCGGTCATTTTACAGATGATGACAGGGTACTTCAATTTATCAATTCAAATGACCTTGACAGATTGGCTCCATTGGGTACATCCTGCCCGGATCACTTCTTACGCACAAAAATTTCTCCGCTGGTATTGGAATTATCTGCTGATGAAGATTTAAGTGATGTAAATAAAATAAAAGAAAAACTGGCTCCGGATTTTGAAGCATACCGGAAAATGTATGCAGACTATTACAACACCTGCAAACATCCAAACAGCCCAGCTATACGGGATGCAAACCCGGTGGTGATTTTATATCCCGGTGTAGGGATGTTCACATTTGCAAAGGATAAACAAACTGCCAGGGTAGCGGCAGAATTTTATATCAATGCCATCAATGTAATGCGTGGGGCCGAAGCTGTGAGTGAATACACATCACTTCCACGTCAGGAAGCATTCAATATTGAATACTGGTTGCTGGAAGAAGCTAAACTGCAGCGCATGCCCAAGCCAAAATCATTGAGTGGCCGCATTGCATTAATTACCGGCAGTGGCGGTGGTATTGGAAAAGCAATTGCAAAAAAGTTTGCAGCGGAAGGTGCCTGCGTAATTCTTTCGGATAATAATGCTGAAAGATTGCAGGAAGCGAAAGAAGAATTTGTAAATCTATTTGGCAGAGATACTGCAGCCGCTGATGTGCTGGATGTTACCAGTGCAGCTACCATACAGCAAACATTACAAACGGCTGCATTGGCTTTTGGTGGTGTTGATATTGTGGTAAACAATGCCGGGCTTTCTATTTCAAAAACAATAGAAGGGCATACAGAGGGAGACTGGGATCTGCTGTATGATGTACTGGTGAAAGGGCAATTTTTAGTAACTCAACAATCTGTAGAGATAATGCGTAAGCAGGCTTTAGGAGGAGATATATTGAATATTGTAAGTAAGAATGCCCTCATGAGCGGACCTAACAATGCAGGTTATGGTTCTGCAAAGGCGGCACAATTACATTTGAGTCGTTTGAATGCAGCAGAGTTGGGTAAAGATAAAATACGTGTGAATGTGGTAAACCCGGATGCAGTCATTTCAGGCAGTAATATCTGGAGTGGCGGCTGGGCAGAAGGCAGAGCAAAAGCGTATGGTATAAAAGTAGAAGAGTTGCCTGCTTATTACGCAGGCCGTACGTTGCTGAATGAAATTATTTTGCCTGAAGATATTGCCAATGCCTGTTTTGCTTTTACAGGTGGACTGTTAAAAAAGTCAACAGGTAATGTATTGAATGTAGATGGCGGTGTTGCCACTGCTTTTGTAAGATAGTATCATAATAAGTTCTCATTTTAGTTTTTGGTAAACGGGTTGATAGTTCTCTATTGACCCTCTTTTTAAAAATTTATTTACTTGCTATAAACTGATTGTATGCTGATAGAAAAAAATACGATTGCTGAATTCAACGGGTTGCATTCAGCAGAACATAAAAGAAAGTTTGATTTTGCCGCATCAGAAATAAATAATGTGGAAGAAATTTTACAAAAGCTGATCGCATTCCAGGTGGCTATTCCAAGCTGGGCGCTGGGTACAGGCGGTACCAGGTTTGGAAGATTTTCAGGCAGCGGTGAACCCCGTTCATTAGAAGAGAAAATGGAAGATGTGGGATTGCTGCATGCATTGAACCAATCAAGCGGTGCTATCTCTTTGCATATTCCATGGGACATTCCGGAAAATTATTCAGCCATCAAGTCACATGCTGCACAATTAGGATTGCAATTTGATGCGGTGAATTCTAATACTTTCCAAGACCAGAAAGACCAGGAATTAAGTTATAAGTTTGGATCCTTACAGCATGTAAATAAAGCAGTACGCAAGCAAGCTGTTGAACATAATATTGAAGTAATTAAACATGGTGTTGAATTAGGTTCCAAAGCACTAACGGTTTGGCTGAGTGATGGCAGTTGCTTTCCCGGCCAGTTAAATTTCCGTAAGGCATTTCAAAACACTTTAGAAAGTTTACAGGAGATCTATGCAGCATTGCCGGCTGACTGGAAAGTATTTGTTGAGTACAAAGCCTACGAACCCAACTTTTATTCCATGACAGTGGGTGACTGGGGGCAATCATTATTATACGCCAATAAACTTGGTCCCAAAGCATATACATTGGTTGACCTTGGTCATCATTTACCGAATGCTAATATTGAACAAATTGTTTCCTTGTTATTAATGGAAGAAAAATTGGCTGGCTTCCATTTTAACGACAGTAAATATGGCGATGATGATCTGACTGTAGGCAGCATCAAACCTTACCAGCTATTTTTAATTTTTAATGAACTGGTGGAAGGGATGGATGCAAGGGGCATGAATCATGTAACTGATTTGGGATGGATGATCGATGCCAGTCATAATGTAAAAGATCCTTTAGAAGATCTGTTGCAATCGGTGGATGCTATCATGTTGGCATATACCCATTCATTATTGGTTGACAGAAATAAATTGAATGCAGCACAGGATGCAAATGATGTGGTGGCAGCCCAGGAAATTTTACAAAATACTTTCCGTACGGATGTAAGAAGCATAGCAGCAGAAGCAAGATTAAGAAGCGGTGGTGCATTGAATCCATTGCATTTTTACAGGCAGTCAAAAGTGAGAGAACTGCTGATAAAAGAACGGGGCAGTAAAACGATATCAACAGGATTGTAATGATGAGAGTATCCGTCATAGCGATATTTGATGTTGGTAAAACCAATAAGAAGCTACTGCTGTTTGATGAGCAGTATAAGCTGGTAGACGAAAAAAGCCAACCATTCCTGGAAATAAAAGATGAAGATGATTTTCCTTGTGAAGATGTGAATGCTTTGACAGATTGGATAAAAGATTCTTTTGATGCAATAACAAAAGATGAAAGGTACGATGTGAAAGGAGTCAACTTTTCTGCTTATGGAGCAAGCTTTGTTTATTTAGATGAGCAATTGAAAATATCATGGCCATTGTATAATTATCTAAAACCATACTCACCGCAATTAAAAGAAAAATTTTACAGCACTTATGGAGGCGAAAGCGCCGTTGCAAAACGAACAGCTTCTCCTGTATTGGGTAATTTGAATTCAGGTATGCAGTTGTACCGGCTGAAATATGAGCAGCCTGAAAAATTTGGTTTAATAAAATATGCGTTGCACCTTCCTCAGTATTTAAGTTTTATTCTTACCGGTAAATTAAATACGGATATCACCAGCATTGGTTGTCATACCAACCTGTGGAATTTTCAAAGCAATAGATATCACAGCTGGGTAAAAAAAGAGGGAGTGGAAGCTAAGTTGCCCCCCGTAAAAAACTGTGATGAAATTGTAGGATACGTTAATGATAATATCCCTGTCGGTATTGGAATGCATGATAGCTCTGCTGCTTTGATTCCATACCTTACTTCTTTTAATGAACCATTCATTCTCCTATCAACAGGTACCTGGTGTATTACATTAAATCCTTTTAATCACAGTCGGCTGAGTGATTACGAATTGCACCAGGATTGTTTATGCTACCTGTCTTACCAAGGAAAACCTGTTAAAGCATCCAGGCTGTTTGCAGGTTATGAACATGAACAGCAAACAAAAAAAATAGCAGCATATTTTAATCAACCATTGGATCATTATAAAACGGTGGAATATGATTTGAACATCATGCGAAAAATAAAACCTGCAGAAGTTATTTTAAAAAAGAGAGGAGAAGATGTGATGGTGCAGCAATCTGCTTTTGGGGAAAGGAATCTAAATCAGTTTACAAACTATGAAGAAGCGTATCATCAATTGATAGCAGATATTATTACACAACAGTTGCACAGTACCAACCTGGTGTTAAAAGGAACAGCAGTTAAGAGGATTTTTGTGGATGGCGGCTTTGGTAATAATCCAATTTATATGCACTTACTATCCGAAGCGTTTCCTGGCATAGAAGTATATGCAGCTTCTGTTCCACAGGCTTCTGCGTTAGGTGCGGCACTGGCTATCCATCAGCACTGGAACAGTAAATCCTTGCCATCTGATATTATTGCCATAAAATTGTATTCAACTACTCAAGCGGTTTCATGATGAAAGTTGGATTATTCATTCCCTGTTATATTGACCAGTTCTATCCACAGGTGGGTATTGCTACGTTGCAGCTGTTAGAAAAAATGGGTTGCGATGTTTCCTTTCCTTTAAACCAAACCTGCTGTGGTCAACCGATGGCAAACAGTGGTTTTGCTGCATTATCAAAAGGCTGCGATAAAAATTTTGTAGCCAACTTTAAAGGTTATGATTACATCGTTGCACCATCAGGTAGTTGTGTGTTACATATCAAAGAACATTTAAAAGATGAGCAGCATCCGGGAGAAGCAGCTACTATCAGGAATACGATTTATGAGCTGACAGAATTTTTAACGGATGTTTTAAAAGTGGAACAGCTTGATGCATCTTTTCCTTACAAAGTTGGATTACACAATAGTTGTCATGGTCAGCGAGGGTTACATTTATCTTCCATGAGTGAATTAGTTGCTCCGGTATTTTCCAAACCGGAAAAATTATTGAGTTTGGTAAAAGGATTACAATTAAGTAAGCCAGCAAGAGTGGATGAGTGCTGTGGTTTTGGTGGCACCTTTTGTGTGTTTGAAGAAGCCGTGAGTGTAAAGATGGGCAAGGACAGAATTAAAGAACATGCTGCCAATGAAGTAGAATATATCACCGGTGCAGATACCAGTTGCCTGATGCATATGGAAGGAATTTTAAAACGCAACGGCAGCAAGGTAAAGACCATTCATATTGCTGAAATTTTAAACGGCAACCACTCATGAAAAGAATAGAACATGCCACAGCAGCTGCAGCATTTATTGCTGATGAACCCAGGACTGACTGGCATGATGAAACGCTTTGGTTTGTCCGTCAGAAAAGAGATAAGGCTGCACATGGATTGCCGGAATGGGAGCAATTAAGAGAATGGGCATCACAAATAAAAGATCATACACTTTCTAATCTTGATAATTACCTGCTGCAGTTTGAAGCGCATGCAAAAGCAAATGGTATAACTGTTCATTGGGCAGCTGATGGAGCAGAGCATAATCAAATCATTCATGACATCATCAGGAAAAACAGTATTCAAAAAATAGTGAAGAGCAAAAGCATGCTCACAGAAGAATGTCATCTGAATGAATATTTACAGCACAAGGGAATTGAAGTAGTTGACACAGACTTGGGTGAACGCATTGTGCAATTCAGAAAAGAGCCACCCAGCCATATTGTGTTACCAGCCATCCATTTAAAAAAGCAGGATGTAAGTGAAACCTTTCATGAACACCTGCATACAGAAAAAGGAAATAATGATCCGCAGTACTTAACAGAAGCTGCAAGGCAACATCTCAGAAATAAATTTATTGAATCAGAGTTAGCAATTACCGGGGTAAACTTTGCGGTTGCAGAAACAGGTGGCTTTGTAGTGTGTACCAATGAAGGCAATGCAGATATGGGATCACATGCGGCCAGCATACACATTGCCTGTATGGGGTTTGAAAAAATAATTCCGAAGGCTGAACACCTCGGCGTTTTCCTTCGCTTGCTTGCAAGAAGTGCAACAGGTCAGCCCATCACCACTTATTCCAGCCATTTTCAAAAACCAAAACAGGGTCAGCAAATGCACATTGTGATTGTTGACAATGGAAGAAGCAAGCAACTGGGCAGGGCTGATTTTAGAAACTCCTTAAAGTGCATTCGTTGTGCCGCCTGCTTTAATACCTGCCCGGTTTACAGAAGAAGTGGAGGGCATAGTTATCATACTTCCACCGCAGGGCCCATTGGTTCTATCCTCAACCCTAATATTGATATGAAGGCAAATGCTGATCTGCCATTCGCTTCAACATTGTGTGGCAGTTGTACCAATGTTTGTCCGGTTAAAATAAATATTCATGAGCAGTTATGGAAATGGCGGCAGGTAATTGTTGAAGAAGGATACGCAGCAACAGGAAAAAAAATAAGCATGAAAGGAATGGCATTTGTATTAGCCAAACCCGGCCTGTATCGCTTTGCAGGAAAAGCAGGCAGGTGGGTAATGAGACTGTTTCCTTTTTTGCTGAATAATAAAATGAATCCCTGGTATAAGCAGAGAGAAATGCCTGCACCGCCAAAGCAGAGTTTCAGGGATTGGTATTTAAAGAACAACAAATGAGTTCAAGAGAAAAAATATTAAGTAATATCAACAGCAACAAACCATCACTGGTGGATTTACCTGTTATCTTAATGGATGAAGTGATTCATTATGATGATGTGGTTGCTCAATTCAAATCAACATTAGAAAGTATTGGTGGAAGGCCAGTTGAATTAGATGGTATTGAACAATTGAAAACGATCATTGAAGAAGAAAAGCAATCAGGAAAATTTATTATCAATGCGATTGCTGAATTAGGAACAATTTATCATGCGCTTTCAACTTTACAGGCAACTGATCTTGCTTTGGTTGATAAGGCTTATGTAAAAGGTAGTGTCGCTGTTGCAGAAAACGGCGCAATCTGGTTATATGAAAGCCAAATGATAAACCGGTTGTTGCCCTTCATCTGTGAACATCTTGTATTGGTAATTGAAAAGCAAAGTATTGTTGCCACCCTGCATCATGCCTATGATAAAATAAACATTGCTGATGAAGGCTTTGGTGTTTTTATTGCCGGTCCGTCTAAAACTGCTGATATTGAACAGAGCCTGGTGATAGGTGCCCATGGAGCCAGGAGTTTGGTTGTATATTTAGTGTAAGTTTATAAAAATCCTTCAACTATTATATGGCTTTTCCCAAAATGAAAAGGCAGTAATGAAACTAAAGTGCTTAAAAATTTTTTCTAACTTTCTTTAAATAAAAAAGATCATTGAAACAATGTTCAATGATCTTTTTACAATGGTTTAGCCAGTACTATTTTAAACTTGCCATATCAATTACAAAACGATATTTCACATCATTCTTCAACATACGTTCGTAAGCTTCATTAATATATTGCATGGAAATTACTTCCACGTCTGCAACAATATTCTTCTCTGCACAAAAATCAAGCATCTCCTGTGTTTCCACTGTTCCTCCTATCATGGAGCCGATGATGCAGCGGCGGTTTTTAACCAGTTCAAATGGATTCACTTTAGGTTCTTCTTTTGGTAGCCCAACTACCAGCAGCCTGCCATTTACATCCAGTAGTTTTAAAAACTTTGCATAATCATGATTGCCACTCACCGCATCCAGCACCACATCAAAATGACTTTCAATTTTTTTCATTGCTGCTTCATCTGTACTCAATACAAAATGATGAGCACCCAGTTTCTTTGCATCAGCTTCTTTTGATGCAGATGTGCTCAGCATGGTTACTTCTGCACCCATGGCCACGGCAAATTTTACACCCATATGTCCCAAACCGCCAAGGCCAGCCACGGCTACTTTATCGCCGGGTTTTACGTTTGCATATTTTAATGGAGAGTAAGTGGTAATGCCTGCACATAACAAAGGCGCCACACCAGCCGGGTCAAGACTGTCGGCAACATGGTATACCCACCTTTCATCGCAAACAATTTGTGTGCTGTAGCCTCCCTGTGCAATAGTTGTCTTGTCTCTTTCATAGCCATTGTATGTTCCGGTCATCCCTTCTGCACAATACTGCTCCATGTGTTTTTGACAGGGCTTGCATACACGGCAACTGTCTACCATTACACCTACACCGGCTGTGTCGCCTAACTTAAATTTTGTTACTCCGCTTCCCACTTTAATCACTTTCCCCACAATTTCATGCCCTGGTACCATTGGGTAAATAGAGCCTCCCCATTCATCTCTTGCCTGGTGCAGATCGGAATGGCATACACCGGAAAATAAAATATCGATCAATACATCCTGTTCTCTTAGTTCCCTTCTTTCAAATTGAAATGGTTCTAACGGAGATGTGGGACTTTGTGCAGCAAATGCTTTTACGGGTATCATTTATTTTGTTTTATTATTTAGTGAAGATTTAAGATAGTGTTACCAGGGATTATAAATATTATTTTTTACCTGTTGCTGCCCAAAATATGCCAGCATATAAATGATTTAAATATACAGGATCACTAAAGATGGTGGGTAAATGCCCCAGTGCTGTATAGAAGGAACGGCCGCCGTCATAATTGTGATACCACGAAACCGGGTGCAGCTTACCCATACCTTCACCTTTCTTTGGGCCCCACTGTACTTTGGCATTGTATGATGCTTCATCTACAGCCAGTACATAGTTGAGATCTGAAATTTTTTCAGGTCCGAATTCATACCATTCATCGGTCCATAATTTGTTGCCGGAAAAACCTTGTAAGCCAGGGAACGCCGGATCAATAATATTGATCTTTGCAGTTTGGATCACAGGATGAATATGAAACATTCTGCCCACCAGTTTATTATACCAGGGCCAGTCATATTCAGTATCAGAGGCACTGTGAATACCAACAAATCCTTTTCCAGACTGGATAAAACGTTCCATTACTTTTTGTTGTGCAGAATCAAAAATATCGCCGGTGGTATTTAAAAATATTACCACTTGGAATTGTTCCATGTATTTATCTGTAAAGCCGTTAGGGTCTTCCCATAACACTACATCAAAAAAGTTTTTTACACCCAGTTGCTGAATGGCTAATACTCCTGAATGCAGGGATTCATGATGCCAACCCCTGGTAGTGGTTACTAACAATGCTTTGAATTGTTTTTGCTGTGCAATGCTTTTTAAGCACCAGCAGGATTGAACAAGAAAAAAGATTAAAAGAAACTTTCTGAATTTCATATGCTGTTTTTTATAGTAAATATTAAATATGATCAATATTAATCTCTTTCCATGGGGTTTAATTTAAATTATAAAAAAAATTGCAGGAATGTTATCGATAGGTTTATACCGGGGCTGTTAAAACAACGCTGCGTATTCTAATTGATCCTGTAACTTTCCTTATACAGTCAGCCTGTGCTGTTCCGGTTCCATTCCCTTTATATATTCTGACTGACTGTTGCACAAAGTTATTTCAATCAGCGACTAAAAGTATCAAGTTAACTTTAATGTTTGTATAAATACAATTACAAAACCTTTTTGAAAGCGGTAAGAATAAATTAAAAATGTATGTAGAAATCGCATAGTTAACGATAACAATAACCGGGTATTAATATTATAATTAAGGTGTAAAAAAATAGAATACAATTGATGACTTATCTTTGGAATTATCAGGATGCGGCATCACTTTTTAGGCAGTAAAATTGAATAATAATTAATAATGTTAGAAAGGTTAAAAAAAATCTTACCAGAGAAGCGCATAAAAACCAGGTACATTGATCTGATATCTTTTGCATCGGATGCAGGTTTTTATCATTTGATTCCAAAAGCTGTGGTGCAGCCGGTAAATGAAGAAGAAGTAATTTTATTATTCCGTTTTTCTCAGCAGTATAATATTCCTTTGGTATTCCGCACAGGAGGAACAAGCCTTTCCGGGCAATCTATTACAGATGGCATTTTGGTTGATTTGAGTCAGCACTGGAATAAAATTAAAATTGAAGAATCCGGCGATGCTGTCCGTGTACAACCAGGTATTACCGGTGCAATGGTGAATGCTTATCTTAAAAAGTATAACAAAAAAATTGGGCCAGATCCATCCAGTATCAGTGCTGCCATGATGGGGGGTATTCTGTCGAACAATGCAAGTGGTATGTGCTGTGGTGTGAAATTAAATTCTTATCATACTACTAAGTATATCCGTTTTATTTTGCCCAACGGAAAAATATTCAGTACAGAAAATGCAACAGATTATATCCGCTTTGAAAAGGAATGTGGTGAGTTATATCATGTGTTGAATGATATAAAAAATACAATTAGTTTAAACCAGGTATTGTATAAAAAGATCAGGGAAAAATATCAAACCAAGAACACTGTTGGTTATTCATTAAATGCTTTTATCGATCATCAGCATCCTTTGGATATCCTGGCGCATTTATTAATTGGAGGAGAAGGTACGCTTGCTTTTATAGCTGAAGCAGTGTTGCAAACCGTACCTGACTATGCTCATAAATCCACAGCGCTTTTATACTTTCCGGATATTTATGCTGCCTGCCAGGCCATTGTTCCGCTAACCACTGCCAGCGCTGCAATGGTGGAGCTAATGGACAGGGCTTCATTATACGCAGTGGAAGATTTGCCAGGCATGCCGCCTATTGTAAAAACATTGCCTGAAACTGCTGCTGCTTTGTTAATAGAGTTCCAGGAAAATTCAATCGGTGAACTGGAAGAGAGGATTAATACATTTTTACAATCAGCATCGCAGCTTTCCTTATTCAATGCCCCGGTATTTACCAACGACCCTGCAGAGCAGGATTTTTTATGGAAGGTTCGTAAAGGACTTTTTCCTGCAGTAGGTGCGGTACGTGCCAGCGGAACCACGGTGATATTAGAAGATGTTGCTTTTCCGGTTGAAAAATTGGGAGATGCTATTTTAGACTTGCAGGATCTTTTCAGGAAGTATGATTATGTGAATGCCATTATTTTCGGGCATGCAAAAGATGGCAATATTCATTTTGTAGTTACTCAAGCCTTCAGTACACCTGGAGATATTTCACGGTATGATCTGTTTCTAAAGGAAGTGGTTACACTGGTGGTGGAAAAATACAATGGTACTTTAAAAGCGGAGCATGGAACGGGCCGCAATATGGCTCCGTTTGTAGAAACAGAATGGGGTGGAGATGCTTATGAGATAATGAAAAAGATTAAGCTGGCTGTTGATCCTCACTTACTCATGAATCCCGGCGTGATCATCAATGAGGATAAAAATGTTCACATCAAAAACCTCAAAGAACTTCCAGCTGTAGAAGAAGAAGTAGATAAATGTATTGAGTGCGGTTACTGCGAACACAAATGCCCCAGCCGTGATATTACGGCAACACCAAGACGAAGAATTGTGATACGCAGGGCGTTAAAACAATTGCAAAATGCAGGGGATGATTCCAATTACAAATTGTTGCTTGATCAATATCAATATGATGTATTGGATACCTGTGCAGTGGATGGCTTGTGTGCTACTGCATGTCCCGTTGATATTAATACAGGAGATTTAGTAAAGCGCTTAAGAAGAGAAAATCATTCAGCTTCAGCAAATAAAGTGGCGCTGATCATAGCAAAAAATTTCAGTAAGGTAGAATGGGCGGCACGTGCTGCTTTAAAAATGGGCTATGCCCTTAATAAAGTATTGGGTAAAAAAGCAATGACCAACCTCACAGGCGGAATAAAGAAAATTATTCCGGCTATGCCATTGTGGTCAGCGCAAATTGGAGCTCCTCCCAAACTGGCTGTTTTAAGATCAACAAAACACTTAACCAGTGCATCTAAAACTTCTGTGATCTATTTCCCCAGTTGCATATCCAGGATGTTGGGCACCTATGAAGGCAAAGAAAAAAATATCATGGAAACCTTTATCAGTATTTGCAGTAAGTCAGGTATTGATGTGGTGATTCCTGATAACATAAAGGGTAGTTGCTGCAGCCAGATATTTTCTTCCAAAGGTTTTGCAGCTGCACAGCGTTTTACTGCCAATGATATAGTGAACCAGCTTTGGAATAGTACTAAAGAAGGAATTGTTCCAGTTGTAACTGATGTAAGTTCCTGTGCATATACACTGCATCATATCCGGCCTTCGCTTACAGATGAAAATAAAAAGAAGTTTGATCAGTTAACCATTCTAGACAGTGTTGATTTTTTACATGATATGGTACTGCCTGCTGTTGTAGTAAAGCAGAAGAAAAATAACATTGTACTGCACCCGGTTTGTTCATTAGAAAAAATGAAAACTGGAAGTAAATTTATCCGTGTGGCAAAATATTTTGCTAATGAGGTTACGGTTCCAAAATATACAGGCTGTTGCGGTATGGCTGGTGACCGTGGTTTCCTGTTTCCGGAGCTGACAGCTTCCGCAACAAACCATGAGGCACAGGAAGTGAATGAAAGTAAATATGACGGATACTATTCCTCCACCAAAACTTGTGAAATGGCGATGTCAGAGGCCCTGAAGAAAAACTATGATTCCATTTTGTATTTGGTGGATGAGGCATTGTAGTTTCATAAAATCTGTGTGATTGAATGAGCGCATTTACTTGTTTGAAAGAAACGCCTTTCACCGTAAGAAATCGCCTGGTTTAACTACTTGACCAGGTAAAAAGACGATTAGCTCCACTTTCACAACAACCTTGTTAATCCTGGCAGAATTGTAGCCATAAAGAAATGATTTTTAATCAGGCGTAGCAGGATTTTACCTATCTTTTCAATGGTATAAGTTAAGCTTGTGATTTTTAAGCTGAGGGATTACTTAATATTATCAGATTTTAGGGCTAAACTTATAAGTGGACAAATATTGTCAATATATATTCATTGGATTTTTCCAGGAAAATCAGATATTTAATAAGTGAACATTTTAATAAAAATATCCGTTAAATTAAAAACCGGAAAGTTTGTTCGACAGAACGGTAACTGGGAAAAATAAATATTTTAGATTGAATAGATTTATATTGAAAATGCAGTAATAAAATACACTACAAAAAGCTGGTTATATGAAATCAAAGTTATTAATTGTATTTGTTTTATTGTTTGTTGTGATGCTTGCCTGGGTTTCCTGCATGAGCGATAATAATGCCGCCCATACCATACCGGATAAAGTGAGCTACAATTTTCATATCCGCCCCATTTTATCTGATAAATGTTTTAAGTGCCACGGACCCGATGTGAATAAACGGGAAGCTGGTTTAAGATTAGATATCCCTGATTCTGCTTTTGCACCTTTAAAAGAAACAAAAGGTGCATTTGCATTCGTGCCATTTAAACCGGAAGCATCAGAAGTGTACCGGCGCATATCTTCCACCGATACCAGTTACCAGATGCCCACACCATCCTCACACCTGGGCGTATTGTCTGCTTATGAAATTGAACTCTTCAAAAAATGGATAAAACAGGGAGCCAAATATGAACCGCACTGGGCATTTGTAAAACCTGTGAAAGCACCGTTGCCAGGAATAAAAAATAAAGAACTGGCAAAAAACGAGATCGATTATTTTATTATTAATAAACAGGAACAGGCGGGATTAACTTTTAATAAAGCAGCAGATAAGGAACGTTTGCTAAGAAGACTCTCTCTTGATCTTACAGGTTTGCCACCTACAGAAAAAATGATGGAAGAGATTATGGCCACTACCAATCCCAATGCTTATGAAACGGCTGTGGACGGACTGTTGAATAATACAGCCTTTGGAGAAAAAATGGCGGTGCATTGGTTGGATGTTGCAAGGTATTCCGACAGCTACGGCTACCAGGATGATAATATAAGAACACAATGGGCATGGCGGGATTGGGTGATTCATGCATTCAATACCAATATTCCATATAACACTTTTCTTACCTGGCAAATTGCAGGCGATATGTTACCGAATGCTACCAAGGAACAAATATTGGCCACTGCTTTTTTTAGAAATCATAAGTACACGGAAGAAGGTGGCGTGATACCAGAAGAATATCGCATTGAATATATCATTGACAAAACCAAAACATTCAGCAAAGGCATTTTAGCATTAACAGCCGAATGCGCCCAATGCCACGATCACAAATACGATCCTATTTCTCAAAAAGATTATTATCAACTGTTTGCTTTTTTTAATACCACCAAAGAAATAGGTTATGAAGGAGATGTAACACAATCAAAGCCTGCAAAAAATCCAGTATTGACCATTACAGAAGAGGAAGCAAAAAGTGTTCTGTCGTTCATCAATAAAAAAGATACGGGTAAATTGTATGTTTCTGTAATGGGTGAAATGGATACTGCAAGAAAAACGTTCCTGCTTAACCGTGGTGTGTATGATCAGCCAGGCTACCAGGTTTATCCTGCTGCAATAAAATCAGTGATGCCCTTTGATACGACGAACAATCGTAACCGGTTAGGTTTGGCGGCTTGGACCGTAAATAAAAACAATCCATTAACCGCCCGTGTGTTTGTGAATCAATTGTGGCAGGAAATTTTTGGAAGGGGTATTGTAAAAACATCCGGCGATTTTGGCATGCAGGGGGAATTGCCAACGCATCCTGAATTACTGGACTGGCTGGCAGTGGATTTCATGGAACATGGATGGGATATAAAAAGATTGGTAAAACAAATAGTGATGTCAGCAACTTACCGCCAGTCATCCAAAGTAAAAGAAGAAAATTATAAAAAAGATCCGGAGAATATTTATCTCTCCCGTGCCCCACGGCAGAAAGTAAAAGCAGAATTTGTAAGGGATATTATTTTATCCAGCAGTGGCTTATTAGTAAATGCCATTGGCGGCCCAAGTGTAAAACCTTACCAGCCAAAAGGCCTGTGGGAAATGGCAAGTTCCGGCAGGGGAGTGTTAGCAACTTACAAGCAGGACAATGGTGATGCCTTGTACAGAAGAGGGATGTACACCTTTATAAAATTAACGGTACCACCACCCAGTATGATCTTGTTTGATGCCAGCAACAGGGACCAGTGTGAAGTAAAGCGTACACAAACCAGCACGCCTTTACAGGCGTTGATGATGATGAATGATCCCACTGTGTTAGAAGCATCAAGAGTGCTGGCGCAAAAGCTGATGGAAGAAAATACTACTGCCGAAGAAAAAATAAAAAAAGCATTTCACAGGATCATTTCAAGAATAGCAAGCGCTAAAGAAAATACTATTTTGAAATCTTACTATGATGAGCAATTGCAGCAGTTCAAACAAAAACAACTGGACGCCAATTCAACATTAAATGTTGGAGAATTTCCATCAAACAAAAAACTGGATGCCAACGCAACAGCAGCATTAATGAAAGTGATCAACATGATTTATAATATGGAAGAGGCCATAATAAAAACCTGATTATGAATAAACAACTATTAGAACACAGCCTGGGTATCAACCGCAGAAAGTTTCTCTCCAAATTAAGTTTGGGCATTGGAAGTGTGGCATTGGGCTCTTTGTTGATTCCCGATTTATTTGGCAGCAAGAGCGAAGAGGAAATGTTGCTGAGCGGCTTGCCACAATTTGCACCCAAAGCAAAAAGAATCATCTATCTTTTTCAGAACGGTGCACCTTCTCAGTTGGATTTGTTTGACTACAAACCAAAGCTGATTGAAATGTTTGGGCAGGATCTTCCGGAGTCCATCCGCATGGGCCAGCGCCTCACGGGTATGACGGCTGATCAGAAAAAATTTCCATTGGCAGGTTCAGCTTTTAAGTTTGATCAGTATGGACAATCCAAAGCATGGCTGAGCGAATTGCTTCCGCACACCTCCAAAGTGGTGGATGATCTTTGTTTTGTAAAAACGATGTATACAGAAGCCATCAATCATGATCCGGCGTTGACGTTTTTTCAAACCGGTGCACAGGTGGGCAACCGCCCCAGCATGGGCTCCTGGCTCAGTTATGGTTTGGGTAGTGAGAATAAGAATCTCCCTGCATTTTGTGTGTTGTTATCCAAAGGAAAAGGTAATGGACAGGGCGTATATTCAAAATTATGGAGCAATGGATTTTTAGATTCTGTTCACCAGGGTGTACAATTCAGCAGTGGTGATAATCCGGTTTTGTATTTGAATAATCCTGAAAGCATTAATAAAACTGACCGCAGAAAAATGCTGGATAAACTGGAGGAATTAAATGCAGAAACATTTAAGGAATCCGGCGACCCTGAAATCAATGCAAAAGTGCAGCAATACGAAATGGCCTACCGGATGCAAACGGCCGTGCCTGAAATTACCGATACCAGCAAAGAGCCTGAAGACATTGTAAAATTATATGGACCTGATTGTTTGGTGCCCGGTACTTATGCAGCTAATTGCCTGCTGGCACGCAAGCTATCGGAAAGCGGTGTACGCTTTGTACAGTTGTATCACCAGGGTTGGGATGGACATGGCAACCTGCCCGGAGAGATCCGTGGACAATGTATGGATACAGACCAGTCATCTGCTGCATTGATCACTGACTTAAAACAAAGAGGTTTGCTGGATGAAACACTGGTGATCTGGGGTGGAGAATTTGGAAGAACCAATTATTGCCAGGGCAAATTGTTGAAAGATAATTATGGCCGGGATCATCACCCAAGATGCTTTACGATATGGATGGCCGGTGGCGGTGTAAAGCCAGGTGTGTATGGAGAAACGGATGAGTTTGGTTATAATATTATTAAAGACCCGGTACATGTAAATGATTTTCATGCAACCGTTTTGCACCTGATGGGTGTTAACCATGAGAAGCTTACATTCAAGCATCTTGGAAGAAGGTACCGGTTGACAGATGTAGCTGGGAATGTGGTAAAGGGGATTGTTGCATAAAAAAAAGTTATAAAACTTAAATAAGGCTTGCGCTATCGGTTTTAATTTCTACCAGTAACTGGATAAGCCGCCTCTTTTTCTGGGGTCTTGCCGAAGGCAAGATTGAAAAAATGCGAAGCATATTTTTTCAAAGTAGAAAAAGCAGCGGCGTTCCAGTTACGCAGCCCGCCGGCTGTGGAGGCAAAAGCAACGCATTATAAAATCTACCGAAAGAGGTAAAACATATTTAGTTAATTTTTAGAGCACAATAATTAATTTATTTACATGCACCGCAGAAACTTTATAAAAAATTCTTCCATAGGAGCCGCAGGATTAATTTATCAGCCTTCCTTTTTATTTAAAGAAGAACCATTGCTGGGCCACAATAACAAACGTTACAAACTTAACACACACTGGAGCCAGGCAGATGTTGCAACAAACCCGGTGAATGATTGCCATGAGATGGTGCAGGACAGCAAGGGCAGAATTATTTTGCTTACAAATGAAACAAAAAACAATGTCATCATTTATGATAAAAGCGGAAAATTATTAACCACCTGGGGCACAGAATATCCCGGTGCACATGGATTAACCCTGTTCAATGAAAATGGAACCGATGTATTATTTATTTGTGATAATAACCGCCACCAGGTAATTAAAACTACGCTGGATGGAAAAGTATTAATGGTGCTGGATTATCCAAAAGAAACGGGTGAATATACCAAGGCGGATGAATATGTTCCAACTGAAACAGCCATCGCACCCAATGGAGATATTTATGTAGCCGATGGGTATGGAAAAGATTTTATTATTCATTACGATGCAGCCGGAAAATACATCCGTCACTTTGGTGGCCGTGGTAATGAAGCAAAACATTTACTGAATGCTCATGGAGTTTGTGTTGACAACCGTGATAAAAACAGGCCATGCCTTTTAGTTGCCTCCCGTCAGCAGAATGCTTTTAAAAGATATACTTTCAGTGGGGAGTACATTGATACGATTGCTT
This sequence comes from Chitinophagaceae bacterium, assembly GCA_043788995.1. Lineage (GTDB taxonomy): Bacteria > Bacteroidota > Bacteroidia > Chitinophagales > Chitinophagaceae > Ferruginibacter. The sequence continues at coordinate 104,843 of JAYWII010000064.1, forward strand.
TGCCCGGAGCATGGGTATGCCGCCCGGTTATCAAAGGAGATTATTTGTATGCGGCAGTATTGCAGAGCAACTCAAATCTCTGGAAGCAATCCGGCTTTGTAACTATTTTGGATCAGCAATATAAAGTAGTATCTAACCTGGGCGGCTCCCAACCAACTTATACAGATGGTAAACTGCAGGAGATGTACCAGACCATTAAATACTTCGACTATCCGCATGATGTATGTGTGGATGATGAAGAGAACTTGTACATTGCCCAATGGAATTCAGGAAAAGTATATCCTTATAAATTATCACCGGTTGTTTAATGAATAAAACTGCTGCCTCATTTTTACTGTTTATTATTACTGCTACCGGTTATGGACAGCCTGTTCAACTGGCGCCGCCGTTGCTGAAATACCAGTCTGTTTTTTTTAAAGATAAAACAAAAGTGGCCTTGCTGTTTGCCCAGCAAGGCACAACGATTCATTACACACTAAATGATGAGCAACCAACAGAAAGGGATAAAGTTTATACTAAACCAATTCTTATTAAAAATTCAATTACCACTTTAAAAGCAATTACCACCGGTGATGGGTTTTTGCCATCAGCGCCTGTAGCTGTAACATTTATTAAGAAGGGCCTGAAAGTAAATTCAATACAACAAAGTGTACCTGATAAAAGATTCCCGGGTAGCGGAGCAAATACTTTGATCGATAATGAAGGAGGCATCACCGATCTCAATTCAAAAACATGGATGGGCTACCAGCAGGACTCAGTTCAAGTAGAACTGCAACTTGCCCACAAACAAAAAATATCATCTTTATTAATTCATTGCCTGCAGGACCAGGGTAGCTGGATATTTTTACCAGAACAAATAGACGTAGCTATTTTTGATGAACGAACACAGCAATTTACAGGATTTGCCGGGCTGTACAGCCCTGTTCAGGAAGCGGTCATTCCCGGAGCTACCTGCCAGCCAATAATTGTTGCGTTGCCAAAAAATATCATAACATAAAAGATCAGGATCGTTTTAAAAGGTGTTCATGCTATCCCGGAGTCTCACCCTGGCAAAGGCACACCTGGTTGGCTATTTATTGATGAAATAAAATTGTATTAAAAGTATGCAGCGCTGGAAGAACATTTTGTATAATATAAGTTTTGCATTCAACTGCATGCTGCTGTTCCTGCTGATCTTCGAGAGCAGGTTATCGTTACCTGCATGGGTGCAAACCGTGGGGCGCATGCATCCGCTGCTGTTGCATTTTCCCATTGTGCTGCTGCTGCTGGCTATTGGCTGGGAATTGTTTGCCGGCATAAAAAAAATGGATTCACCGGAATACAACAATATTGGTGATGGCTTATTGCTGTTAACATCGCTTACATCTGTGATCAGTGCATTGATGGGTTTGTTATTATCAAAAGAAGATGGCTATACACAAGATGTGGTGGCATGGCATAAATGGGGTGGGGTATTGATTGCGTTGATATCCTTAGCATGGTACGCATACAGGGAGCAGGTAAGAAACATAAAAACAGTATTGATAAGTGTGTCTTTTTCCGCCCTGGTCATGGTGCTGTTTACCGGTCACCTGGGTGCAGATATTACGCATGGTGATAATTTTTTACTGGCTCCGGTTTCAAAAGATGCAGCAGCACCCAAAGTATTGTTTGAAGATGCTGTTGTTTATACCAATATGGTACAGCCCATTTTAAAATCCAAATGCATCAGCTGCCACAATGAAAGAAAGGCAAAGGGTGAGCTGATCATGGAAGACTTTGCTTCCCTGCTGAAAGGTGGTAAGAATGGCGCTTTGTGGGATCCGGCCAAACCTGGTCTTGGTTTACTGCTCAGCAGGATCCACTTACCAATAGAGAATAAAAAACACATGCCGCCTTCCGGCAAACCACAGCTTACAGAACAGGAAGAAGAAATTTTATATTACTGGATAAAAAGCGGTGCCAATGCTACTGCAAAAGTAACGGCACTACCGGAAACGGACAGCCTGCGTATAATAGCCGCAGCTATTTTTAATACCATTGAAACAGATGACTATACTTTTAAACCAGCCGACGAAAGTAAAATAAAAGCGTTGCGAAATAATTACCGGCTGGTAACCCCGCTGGCAGAAGGTTCACCAGCATTGGGTGTAACATTTTTTAGTGCGGCCCAGTTTAAACCAGAACAGTTAAAGGAACTGCTGCCGGTAAAAGAACAGATCGTATCACTCAACCTGAATAAGATGCCGGTAAACGATAATGATCTTGCTACCATTGCTCAATTTATCAACCTGCGAAAGCTGAATTTATCTTTTACCAATATTAAGGGAACCAACCTTGCTCCAATTAACCAGTTAAAAGAATTAAAGCAACTATCCCTGTCCGGTACTGGCGTAACGGTGGCCAGTCTTGGTACATTATCTTCATTACCCAGGCTCACAGAATTATATATTTGGAACACACCTGCACAGTCTGAAAATCTTACTGCATTGCAAAAGCAATTTAAAAATACCCAACTGCAGACAGGCTTTAAGGGTGATACCATTACCATCAAGCTGAATCCGCCGCTGGTGGAAAATGAAGAACAAATAGTGATTCAGCCGGTGCCATTAAAGCTCAAACATTTTGTAAAGGGCGCCATCATCCATTTTACCACAGACGGCACTGAGCCGGATAGTGTAGTGTCGCCGGTTTTTAAAGGTGATTTTATGGTGAATAAAAATATGACGGTAAAAGCAAAGGCATTCAAACCCGGGTGGATCAGCAGTGATGTGATAGAAAGAACTTTTTACAGCGCAGGCCACCGGATCGATTCTATCCGTTTATTGCAACCTGCGCCGGATGAACCATACAAAACCATCAGCGTAAAAGTGCTGGCTGATACAAAAAAAGGGGAGACCGATTTCCGGAGTGGTAAATGGCTTGGCTTTAGAGGCGCTTCCCTGCAGGCGGTGCTTTATTTTGATACGGTAAAAAGCATCAGCAGTGTTACCGTTAGTAACCTGGTAGATATTGGCGGCTACATCATGCCCCCACAACAGCTGGAAGTGTGGGCCGGTAATGATCCAGCCCATCTTCGCCTGGTAAAAAAGATCAACCCGCCGCAACCTTCCATGGTGGGGCCTTCTTACATGAAAGGATATGAACTGAACTTTGAGCCCATCCAGGAAAAATATTTTAAAGTAGTAGCGGTGCCGGTTGCTAAACTGCCTGCATGGCACCCGGGTAAAGGAGATAAGGGCTGGGTGTTTGTGGATGAGATATTTTTGAATTAGGAAAGATGAGCTAACACCTGCACTTCGGTGTGACACCCCCATAACAGCGGAAATGATGGCGATCATTTGTCCTTCGACGGCCTTCATTGTTACTTCGAAGGCGATCATTGTTTCAACGAAGGCGATCATTGTTACGTCGAAGGCGATCATTGTTACGTCGAAGGCAATCATTGTTACGTTGAAGGCGATCATTGTTACGTCGAAGGCCATTATTGTTCCTACGAAGGCGATCATTGTTACGTCGAAGGCGATCATTGTTACTACAAAGGCCTTCATTGTTGCTTCGAAGGCAATTATTGTTACTTCGAAGGCCATCATTTCGCAGCCGAAGGCTTTAATTGATGCTTTGAAGGATTTCATGCTAGTATATCTTTTCCATGGATGTTCATGGGGTAGAAGGGCAAAGGCGATTGTAAAGCATTTCTACCGACAGGATGACTTAGACTTAGTCTGAGTTGTATTTGCGCTATTGGCATACCGTGGCGCTTTTTGTATTAACGTATTCAAAATGAATGGATAGAAAATATTGTTTACTGTATTACGGTAATGTATATTAGCGTAAATAAAAACGTTAGCAGCAATTCCTTCTATTTCGAGAAGCAGAATTAAATTCTTAGGTCATGGAAGACAAAAATGTCAACAATGCTTTGGAAGTTTAAATATAAACCATCAATTTTCGGAATATTCAAAAAAAATTAGTCAGAATTTAAATCATTCATACATGAACATTCGAGAAATAAAAATAAGAAAGCTGTATGGCTTTTTAAATAAAGACATAAAATTTGAAAATTCTATATCAATATTGGTTGGAATTAACGGGTCAGGAAAGACAAGCGTTCTTAATCTTATCAATTGGCTACTAAAGCCAAACTTCAGCGAGTTATGCCTAGTGGAATTTGAGAGTATTACTTTATCATTTATTTACAAGGAAGACAAATACTTACTTACAGCCAAACAAAATGAAGTTGAAATAGCAATAGAAATAGAAAATCTCACGAAGAAAATCAAATACCCCCGAATCCAGGCAACTTTTAAAACCCATCCAAAAGAGCTTACAAAAAATGGTCAGTTAAGAGACTCACTTATTGGAGTTTATGATGGTTTGGGGCCGGAAGAGCATGAAAAAGAAGCTTGGGCATTTCTTTTCAATGAACTTCCAAAACCAATCGTTATTGGATTAGACAGACACTTATATACAGAAGAAGGTGACGAATTAAGATTTCAAACTGATTTTGTTTTATCAGAAAAGCAAAGATTAACCCGAAGAGAAAAGAAAAGTAATTTCACTCCACTTGAGAAAGTAAAAGCACTTTTAAGTAAAGAGCATAATGTTTACAGAAATAAAATTCTACAGCTTTACAGTTCTTTAAATGAGAAGATAATGCTATCTTCTTTTGACAAAATATTTACAAATAAAAATATTGCAGAGTTACTGAACGAACCTAAACCATCTGTAGATGTCGTAAATGTCTTAAATGAACAGGTTGTAAACTTTCTTAAAGAAAATCAAACAATCCAAACTTTACAAAACAGGAAACGAGAAATTGATGCTTCGGTTAAAAAGGTAAATACTTACTTCACTACTCTAAAGAACATTCTTAATCAAGCAACAAATAGCAAGGAGTTAGATCTTTTGTATTTGATAAACATAAGTCAATTTAAAAAAATCAATGAGTTAATAATTGAATTTAGTCAATTTGAAGATGAAACAAAACACTTGTATAGTCAGCTAAAGGAATTTTTGGATATTGTTAATCAATTTTTCCAAGACTCGGCTAAACAGTTGTTCTTCGACAAGGATACATCTGAAATTAAATTTAATGTATTGAATAAAAAAGGTGAGAAAATTGATGGGGAAAGAGAAATCAGAAATTTATCTTCTGGAGAAAAACAAGTATTAATTCTCCTGACATATATCAAATACAATAAGTCTCTTAATGTATTCATCATAGATGAACCTGAATTATCGCTTCATCCCAAGTGGCAGGAAGAGTTTTTAAGTGCGGTTGAAAAACTAATGCCTAAAGGTTCACAATTGATTATTGCGACTCATTCACCAGAGATAATAGGCGCCAATAAAGACTTTTGTACAGTTTTACTACCTTATAATCAGTAATATATGATTTCAATCGAAGACAGTTTCCCCACTAGAAGTGGCCGTTCTCTTTTAGCACAAGATATTCTTTGGACGCAATTTAATGACGTAAATTTTTATGTTGAAGATATTGATCAACAAAACTTCTATTTAAATGTTTTAAAAAAGCTTTTTCCTACACTCAAGATCAATCGAATATTCCCATTGGGTGGAAAGCCGAATGTAATTAAGGAGGCGAGGAAAAGTAGAAGTAAGAAAAAAGTCTTTTTGTTAGATTTAGATTTTGATGAGATTGTAGGAACAAAAGTACACAACGGTAATATATTCTACCTAAAGAAATATAGTATTGAAAATTATTTACTGGAAAAGGAGGGCATTTTCGAATTAATTAAAGAAGAAAATCCCAAAATCTCTGATGCTACAATAAAGTCTAAATTTAGTTTTTCTAATTTTCAAAATGACTGTTTTAATCTGTTTCATAAACTTTCGTGTAACTTCTTATTAATAAAAAAATATCAACTAGGCTTAGATTATTTAAACATCGAGCCTCATCGAGATTGCGACTTCAGTATTCCAAGTTGTTGTATCAAGAATACAGTCATTAATCCTTATTTCAATCAAGTCGAGACAGCATTAAACTTGAAAAAGCCAAAGATGAAATATACATCTCAAATAAAGCAGCACTCGAAGTATTTTAATACCATTGAAAAGTGTCTGGCAAATGCACCAGGAAAATACTTTATTAACTTTCTAAAAATTACCTTAAAGAAGATATTTCAGTTTTCTCAAACAAGTATAGAAACGTTCACATATAGACTTATGAAAAATTGTAGTTTTAGAGAACTAGATTATTTAAAAGTATCAATAGATAGATTTTTGACCTAACAAAGAAAAACTGCTGCTGTGGCCCTGGCTAATAAATAAGGACAAAGAATTTCCATTAGTTATTAATCCTGACACAAATGACTTTGAAGTAGTAGGAAATTTATATGAGGGCATAAGAAAATAACTGGTGCCAATATTGCATTAGCAGCACTGTAAACTGAAATGCTATTATGAATAGTAATGGATTTATAGGAACATGGCCTCTATTTACTCTAGGCTCTGAATTACATTCTCTTTTAGTTGAACATATTGCATCTACTCAGAATAAATGGAGTGTAACAACTGATGATATTGCAAATACAGAGCTTAGCTCTGTAGAAAAGCATTTCCAAGAAAACAGAAACGAAAAGAAATTCAGGCCAGTATTTTATAAATTTGAAAGTAGACTTAAATCGGCTTTAATATTCTGTGATAAAATTTATATACCATATGACGCTACCATAAATAGTTGGAAAAGAGAAATTTCATTTGTCCTAAATATATCCCAAAAAGAGTTCGACAACATTTTTATCTCTGTTGATAAAGATATAGGCCAGGACTCCCTTGATTCATTAACAACAACACTTACCAAGAATGAATTGAAATCATTTCAAAGCAAGGTGTATGCAACAAACCGAGAAAATTACAACCTCTCTAGATACAAGCTACCTAATAAGGCTCAACATTTAAAAGATATTGGAGCTATATTTTCTGAGTCAATTAGCAATGCATTAATATGGGGAAATATAGTTAACACAACTGAATGTAAATTTATAGCTTTCCAAGATCACGAATTAATCCCCGCTAAGGGACTTCTAAAAAAAAGCTCTGAGCTCGACTTAAACTTCAGTGAATATAAAAGCCTGATTCCAAACTTCGGCTCTTTAAGTTGGAGAGATATTCATGATTTAAGGAAGGAAAAACAAATAATTAACTTCAGGAATGTAATTTCAAAGAATAATTTAAACTCAGAAAAAGAACTTGCAGAACACATCATTGATGATCTATGGGATATTGCTCGATCAGCAAATAAAAATATTGCATCGGAAGTGTTCATGGGCATTGGTACAAACATTCCACTACCATTTCCTAATCCGATTGGAATATTTGACTCGGTAAATGGTATCAGAAAAAGCATAAAATTTAAAACTGACTATAGTTACCTGTTATTTTTAATGGATTTGCAGAAGAAAATTTGAACATCCTTCCGGAGCAAGTCTCCCATCAAAAAATTCCTAAGCGGGTCTGGTCTTTGCCGACCCGCCGTGCTATGAAAAAGTATCGTCCTTTATAAAGCTGTCTGTTTTCTGTTCATTTAAATTCCAACTGTTGAGAACCTACGCCTGATAGCAGTGGATGCCCCGGTGAAGGTTTGTGAGATAGCTTTGCGCCGGAGCAGTAACGGATAGCAGGACAGCAGATAATTGAAGATAAAAAGTCTGCGTACAAAAAAATATTCAACGATTGCTTCTACCGGTTAAACAATATCCTCAAATAAAATAACGGGTTCATAAACTTCTTCCGGATGTCTACATTCTCAAACATACAACTGATAGTTTCTCTCAACTCTTTACTGCGGCTGGCTTTGCCTACTACAAAATTAAACAGCCGGGGCTTGCTGCTGAGCACCTGCAGGTAATGGCTCAGTTTAAGTTCGGTCCATAATTTTTTATACAGGTCATGGTCATACTGCTGTAAAAAATCAGCAGAAAAATTATTGGCTGCTAAAGCTTTCGTTATGACCCTGGATGCTACCAAACCGGAAACCATTGCATTGCCAATACCTTCACCGGTAAAGGGATCTATCAGTGAACCTGCATCACCGGTTAATAAAAACCGGTTGCCACTGAGTGTTCTTTTTTTAGAACCCAATGGTAATCCCCAGCCCTCTACATCGCCTTCCATAGTTGCATTGGCAAACCGCTCTTTAATATTGGGATGTGTGTCGATGGCATCCTGCATCAATTGTTTAAGGTTTACTTTTTTTGCTGATACTGATTTGCTCAGCATGCCTACACCTACATTAGCTGCACCGTTTGCCAAAGGAAATATCCATAAATAACCCGGTTGCACTTCTTTTAAAAAATGCAGTTCAATATAATTGCTGGCATGCAGTCCGCCTACATTTTGATAGTAGGCCCGGATGCCTGCGCTGTAATGAGCAGGCTCCATCGTATGATGTGCCAGTTTCTTTGCAACCACACTGCTGCGGCCCTCTGCACCAATGATCATTTTAGTGAAAATCGTTTTCTGTTGTCCCTGCTCTTTTATTTTTACGATCAGTCCGTCATTGGTATATTCAATATCTTCCAGCAGGGTGCCGGTAAGAAAAGTGGCAAAGTTGGTATCAATTAATCCGGCAAGCGTATTATCAAAATCAATCCGCCTGCTTACAAAACCAGTGGGGTCACCTGCGGTATTATTGTTCTGCTGAAAGGGAATATCCAGGCAGGTATTGTCAGGCGCAATGAACTGTATGCCCGAACAAACAACCGCCTTGTTTTTATTAGCTAAAAATTGCTGCTGCCAGGTGTCCGTCATTCTTTTCAGCATGCCCACCGTTTTCCCACTCATGGCATCGCCGCAAACTTTATCCCGGGGGAATATTGCTTTATCAATGATGAGGTGTTTTATTTTTTCTTTCGCTAAAAAAACAGAAGTGCTTGCACCGCCGGGGCCGGCACCTGCAATTAATACGTCCGTTATATAATCAAAGGTAACACTCAATTGGTGTCAGTTTTGGTGAAGGTAAAGCAATAGCAGGCTCAGCATTCAGCCAATGCTTTGTTGCAGTGATGTCTTTACAGGTTAGTGTTTTTGTTTGCGCTGGTATAATTTTTCCAGGTTGATGATCTCTACCTTCCTGAATTCTATCGGATGGCTTTCACTTTGCAGGGAGATATAGCCACCGGAAAGTAACTGTCCATCTTTTTTAAATGCAGGGTCATAATTGCTGACCACGCCACCACCTATCTGTGGTTTATAGTACGTCATTACAGTATCACCGTTTACTATGTGTTTGATCACGGAATCTCCCAGTACCAGCACTTCTGCCCGTACCCATTCTTCTCCACGAAAAGTTTTTGAAGTAGAATTTAAGCAATGCGGTTTAACCATGCTGTCACCCATCTCAATCTCGGTACCGGGCGTACATACGTTGCAGGTAGATCTTTCGCCGGTTGAATCACCGCCCAGTAACTGCACTTCTATAGAGATAGGAAAATCCTGGTCCTTCAGCATGCTTTGTGGTGGCTGACAGTGTATCATAATACCACTGTTCTTGTAGGCCCATCCTGGTCCGCCTTTTACCTGCTTGTCAACAAAACGGTATTCAACCGCAATTAAATAATGGGAGTAGGGCTTTTTGTAAAAAATGTGACCAAACGTTTCGTTAAAGGCGTCATAATTTTTGTAGTTCACCTTCATCACTCCGTCTTCAACAATAAAAGTGTGTTGCTTGTCCTGGTTTGGTTCCTGGCCCCTGATCTTGGGTATCCAGCCATCTAAATTTTTACCGTTGAACAGTTGCTCCCATTTTCTTTTGTCCTGCGCCTGCACGCTGGTGAAGAAAAAAAATAATATCAGTGGTATGATTGTTTTCATTGCAGCAATAATTTAGTGAGTGATCAATTGAAACGCAAGATAACTTTAATAAAATGTTTTTGGCAGCCCCCGTTATTTTTTTGTTTATAGGTGTAGAGGGTGTTTTATTCAAATAAATAATTAGGAACAGTCATTTAATTCGCAATCGCTTTTTCGTATTGCGTTAACGTTGATAAATTAATTGGTTTCGCCTCCTCAGCCGTTCCGATAACTATCGGAATGCGTAACCGGAACGCCGCTACTTTTGCTTCTTTGAAAAAAATATGCTTCGCATTTTTTTCAATCCCGCCTTCGGCGTCACCGAAGCAAAAGAGGCGGCTAACCCGGTTACTGGTGGAAACTAGAACCGAAAATTGCAAACCCTGTCCTAAAGTTGCTGTTCAATTTGCGAACTAAATAATTAATCCTGGTAAATGAGAATACATAATTTGAACAGCAGATAGAAATTGCTGCCCCGAAAGATAATTTCTATATTTAAGCATTGATTAAAAAAATCGGATAAAAATATGAGACGGTTCTTTTTTATTGCAGTGTTGCTGGTAGTTTGTAATCTGTATCCGGCGGCCCAGGAAAAATCATTGTTCAGGAATACATCGTTCCCCGTGAATGAGCGGACTGCTGACCTTTTAAAACAATTGACATTAGCGGAAAAAATTTCATTGCTTGGGTATAATAGTAAGGCCGTGCCACGGTTGGGCATACCTGCATACAATTGGTGGAACGAGGCATTGCATGGTGTAGCAAGAGCAGGTAATGCCACTGTGTTTCCACAGGCAATTGGTATGGCTGCAAGTTTTAATGATGCATTGTTATTAGAATGTGCCAATGCCATTTCTACTGAGGCAAGAGCGAAATATAATTTGGCAATCAAACAAGACAGGCGTTTGCAATACATGGGGCTTACCTTCTGGTCGCCCAATATCAATATTTTTCGTGACCCACGCTGGGGCCGTGGACAGGAGACTTATGGAGAAGATCCTTTTTTGACTGCTGCTATGGGAACTGCTTTTGTAAAAGGACTTCAGGGAAATGATCCATTGCATTTAAAAGCTGCCGCCTGTGCCAAACACTTTGCCGTACACAGCGGCCCTGAAAGTGAACGGCATTCTTTTAATGCAGTCATCAATGAAAAGGATCTGAGAGAAACTTATTTATATGCGTTTAAAAAATTAGTGGATGCCGGTGTGGAGTCTGTGATGTGTGCCTACAACCGGGTGAACAATGAACCCTGCTGTACCGGTAATACCTTGCTGCAAACCATCCTGCGTAAAGAATGGAATTTTAAAGGACATGTGGTAACAGACTGCTGGGCATTGCAGGATATTTATACCAGCCACAAAACATTACCTAACAGTGTGGAGGTGGCAGCGGCAGCCATCAAAGCAGGAGTGAACCTGGATTGCAGTAATTTATTACAGGATGATGTGATGAAAGCGGTGCAGCAAAATTTACTGACACAGCAGGAGGTGGACAATGCGCTGGCTGCTATTTTAACTACACAATTTAAGCTGGGATTTTTTGATGATAAAACTAACTCACCCTATATTACTTATGGAGAAGACAGTGTAGCCAATCAATATCATACCATGCTGGCAAGAAAGATGGCGCAGCAAAGTATGGTGTTGTTAAAAAATCAGAACAATATTTTACCATTGGATAAAAGCAAATACAGTGCTTTAATGGTGGTTGGTCCTAATGCAGTTTCTGCTGATGCCTTGTTTGGTAATTATCATGGCGTAAGTGGTAAGGCGGTAAATTTTGTGGAAGGTATTGTGAACGCTGTTGGTGCAGGTACAAGAGTGGAATATGATATGGGCTGTGATTATAAAGATACCACCAGGTTTGGTGGAATCTGGGCAGCAAGCAATGCAGCAATAACGATTGCAGTTATTGGCCTTACTGCTGTTTATGAAGGAGAGGACGGCGATGCTTTTTTAGCAGACGGTGGTGCCGACAGAAAAAATCTGAGCCTGCCTGCTGCACATACTGCTTACATGAAAGCTTTACGCAAAGGAACCAAAACTCCCATTGTTGCAGTGATCACTGCCGGTAGTGCGGTGGACATTACTTCCATCGAAGCATATGCAGATGCGATCATTTTTGCATGGTATCCCGGGCAGCAGGGTGGTAATGCTTTTGCGGATATTCTTTTCGGAAATATTTCCCCATCAGGGCATTTACCGGTTACATTTTACCAGTCGTTTAATGATCTTCCGGGTTACAGTGATTATTCCATGAAGGGAAGAACTTATCGCTACTTCAATGGTAAAACACAATATCCTTTCGGCTTTGGTATGAGCTATACCAGTTTTAATTACACATGGGAAAAGCAACCTGTTGTTTCAAAAGACAGTATTTCATTTGCTGTAAGGATAAATAATACAGGAAAATTTGACGGGGATGAAGTGGTACAGTTGTATGTTCAGTTTCCCGGCTTAGCTGATATGCCTGCAAAGGAATTAAAGAGTTTTAAAAGAGTACATGTAAAAAAGAATGAAGCAGGAATTGCAGCCTTCAGCATTCCTTTAGCAGAACTGCAAAAATGGGATGAGGAAAAACATCAATGGAAATTGTATCCCGGGGAATATAAACTGGTGCTGGGGAGTCATTCGGCGGATGAAAAATTAGCGGTTGTTTTACCAATAAAGAGCACTAAAAAATAAGATGCCGGTAGAGCCAATGGTATCTGTCGGCTTCTATAAAAAATCAGTTGAACAGTGAATAAATTATTTCCTTATTGGGGATCACCTGGGTTTTGATGACTGAGTCTTGATATTGCCGCCACCAAAATAAAAAATATGAAAGGATTTTTATTAACAGCAGCGTTAAAACAAAAAATATTGCCAGCCATTACGTTTGATGCTGTTGAAAATGTATTGCCCGTTGCAGAGGCATTGTTAAAAGGAGGTTTACAGGTGATGGAAATTCCCTTCAGGACAATGGTTGCAGAGAAGGCTGTTTCGCTGATAAGAAAAGAATTTCCTGAAATGAATGTTGGCGCAGGAACCATATTGAATATTGCCCAATTACATAAAGCAATTGATGCAGGTGCACAGTTTGGCTTAAGTCCCGGTTTCAATCAAACGGTTTGCGATGAAGTGAAGTTTATTGGCTTCCCATTTATACCTGGTGTGATGACGCCATCTGAAATAGAGTTGGCCAGTGAGCAGGGGTATGATATTCAAAAATTATTTCCTGCAGAGCAACTGGGTGGGGTATCTTTTTTAAAAGCGCTGCAGGGGCCTTATGATCAGTTGAAAATAAAGTTTATCCCGATGGGTGGGGTGAATATGGAAAACATAAAAGCGTATGTGAAACTAAAAAATGTAATAGCAGTGGGTGGAAGCTGGATGCTGACAAAAGAACTGATGGCGGCTAAGAATTATACAGCCATAAAAAACAATGTAGCTGCTGCACTGGCGGCCGTAAAATAATTAACAACGATCATCATGAAAATAAAAAGCTACGAATTGTTCCAGATACCACCCCGCTGGTTGTTCTTAAAAATAGAAACAGATGAAGGTATTGCAGGATGGGGGGAACCTGTTGTGGAAGGAAAAGCTGCAACAGTTAAAGCAGCGGTGCAGGAGTTGATGGAAAATTTATTGGATAAAGACCCGATGGATATTGAACATCACTGGAACAGTATGTACCGGGGAAATTTTTATCGTGGCGGACCTGTGTTGATGAGTGCTATCTCGGGAATTGACCAGGCATTGTGGGATATTAAGGGCAAGTTTTTTAATGCACCCGTTTACCAGTTGATTGGCGGTAAGGCAAGGGATAAAATGAAAGTGTATTCATGGATAGGAGGGGACCGGCCCTCAGATATTGGTACTGCAGCAAAGCAGGTGAAAGAAAATGGTTTTACTGCTGTGAAAATGAATGCTACTGATGAAATGCAGTACATAGATTCTTATCAAAAAATTGACAGGGTATTGCAAAGAGTGGCGGCTTTAAGAGAAGCCGTGGGAATGTCGGTGGAAGTGGGGATTGATTTTCACGGACGTTTACATAAACCCATGGCGAAAGTATTGGCAAAGGAACTGGAACAGTATCATCCCATGTTTATTGAAGAGCCGGTGCTTCCAGAAAATAATGAAGCACTAAAAGAAATTGCACAGCATACTTCCATACCTATTGCAACCGGAGAAAGAATGTTCAGCCGCTGGCAGTTTAAAAATTTATTGCAGGATGGTTATGTAGATATTATTCAGCCTGATCTTTCTCATGCAGGTGGTATTACGGAATGTAAAAAGATTATCTCCATGGCAGAAGCGTATGATGTGGCGGCTGCACCGCATTGCCCACTGGGACCTATTGCACTGGCGGCCTGCTTACAGGTGGATGCAACCTGTCACAACGCATTTATTCAGGAGCAGAGTTTGGGTATCCATTATAATAAAGGAAACGATTTACTGGATTACCTTGAAGACGCTTCTGTTTTTAATTACGAGAATGGTTTTGTAAATATTCCTTCCGGGCCTGGGCTTGGAATAAAAATAAATGAAAGCCATGTAAGAGAAATGGCAAAAGAAGGACATAACTGGAGAAACCCTTTATGGTTTCATGAAGATGGTAGTGTGGCGGAATGGTGATACTTATTCAATGTCATTTAGTTAACTTGATTAATTAAATAATGAACAAGGAACAAGGAATTTCGAACGTTGAGAGTGTTGAAAATTCTTCATTCTTTATTCCTTGTTCCTTGTTCGATATTATTAAATGACATTGATACTTTAATCTAAACTTTCTAACCACTAAACTTCTAAACGATTTATAAACAACGCTTGCTTATGAATAATAATATTGCTGCTACAAGGGTAAGGTATTCCATACTGGCGGCAGTATTTGTAAATGTGGTGATCAATTATATGGACCGCAGTAATATTTCTGTTGCAGGTTCCATGATCAGCAAAGAATTGAATCTTGATTCCGTAAAGATGGGCTATGTGTTTTCGGCATTCGGCTGGACTTATGCAACACTGCAAATTCCCGGCGGTATACTGGCAGACCGTTATGGAATAAGATTGTTGTACGCCATCACTTTAATTATTTGGTCATTGGCAACAATAGGCTTGGGCTTTGTTACCGGTTTTTTAGCATTAATAATATTACGTGTTTTGATTGGAGCTTTTGAAGCGCCCTCTTACCCGATGAACAACCGCATTGTTACCAGTTGGTTTCCTGATAATGAAAGAGCTTCTGCCATTGCGATGTACACATCCGGGCAATTTATCGGGCTTGCTTTTTTAACACCGGTGCTTACTTTTATACAGGTGTATGCAGGCTGGCGTGGATTGTTTTTTATCACAGGTATTATTGGTGTTTTATGGGGAATCGCCTGGTATTTTTTTTATCGTTCTCCCACAGAACATGCAACAGTGAATGAAGCAGAGCTGGATCATATAGAAAAGGGCGGCGGATTGCTGAACAGGAAAAATGACAATAACAACGACTACAAAAAATTTGAATGGAAACATCTCGTTATTGTTCTTTCCAAACAAAAATTGTGGGGAATATACCTGGGGCAGTTTTGCCTTGGCGGAACGTTGTTATTTTTTCTAACCTGGTTCCCTAAATACCTGGTTGAATACAGGAAGATGGATTTTATTAAATCAGGATTGTATGCTTCCGTACCTTTCTTATGTGCATTTGCGGGGGTGCTGTTCTCAGGTTTTTTATCAGATTATTTAGTGAAAAGAAAAGTGTCACCTGGCATTGCAAGAAAAGCACCGGTCGTAATTGGTTTGCTCCTGTCTGTTTCCATCATCGGGGCCAACTATGTTACCGATCCGGCGTGGGTGATATTTTTTATGTCGCTGGCTTTTTTTGGAAACGGGCTGGCATCTATCACTTGGGTGTTTGTATCATTGCTGGCACCCAAAAATTTACTGGGACTTACAGGAGGTACTTTTAACTTTATCGGCGGGCTGGCAGCGATCGTAGTACCCATTGTAATTGGCTACCTGGTAAAGGGCGGAGATTTTTCTCCGGCATTGATATTTGTTGGCTGCCTTGCATTTATCGGGGCAATGAGTTATATTTTTTTAGTGGGAAAAGTGGAAAGGATAACAATTGATTGATTCAAAATGGTAAAACAAATTTTAAGTTGTGATTGGGGTACCACCTCTTTCCGCCTGCGGTTGGTAAACGTGGCCGATGGAAAAGTATTATCAGCAGTCAATGACGGAAAAGGAATCGCAGCTGTTTATGATAATTGGTTACAAAGTGGCTTACCGGAAAATGAACGGATAAGTTTTTATAAAAGCATTTTACAAAAAGAGATTAATAAATTTACAGAAAGCCAATTGACGGGAGTACCATTGATCATTTCAGGAATGGCATCTGCAACAATTGGGATTACAGAACTTCCTTACAGCGATGTTCCTTTAGAAATTAAGGCAGAAAATTTGCAGGTAATGAAGATTGATGCTGATGAAAATTTTCAGCATGATATTCTGCTTGTATCCGGTATAAAAACAAGTGATGATGTAATGCGTGGGGAAGAAACAATGTTGCTTGGTTGTGAAATGAATAATGATGAAGCATTCTTTATTTTTCCGGGAACACATTCAAAACATGTAACCATAAAAAATAAATGTTGTGTTGATTTTAAAACGTACATGACCGGTGAGATATTTGACCTGTTGGCTAATAAAAGTATCTTATCAAAATCAGTTGTAAAAAATACCAGTGATCAATACATCAGTATTTTTGAAACGGCTGTAAAGCAAGCTGCGGCAGGCAATGTATTGAACAATGTCTTTCATGTAAGGTCAAATCAATTATTCAAAAAATTATCAGCAGAAGAAAATTATCATTACCTCAGTGGATTAGTGATTGGTGCAGAATTAAAAGATGTTGCAACCTGGAATGAAAAAATTCAATTGGTTTGCAACAGGGAATTAGCAGCTCCCTATTTGTTGGCTTTAAAAACATTATCAGCAAATGGCGATGTAAAATATAATAATGCAGATGAGGCATTAATAAAAGGGCATTGTAAACTGGCAGCGATTTTATTGTAGTAAACTGAGAAGCTGTTTGAGTTAATTAAATTTTTTACCCATTAAGTTAAGCATTGCTATATAAACAAAACTAATAGCAGACTCTTTAGTTCTTTCGTAATCCAT